>NZ_JAKFDJ010000164.1:0-36196 GCF_036676215.1 Devosia sp.
GCTGTGGAACACCTCGCTGACCAATTTCGGAGTCTGCAATTGTCCTTCCAGAAACTCGATGATCTCGGCCGCAAGCTCGAAGCGCTGGAGCATGCTTTGTCCATCCTGGGCGCCGACGAGGCCACCCATATGGCGGTAGGCGGCGGCGAAAAGCGCGCCGAGGCCATGTCCAATCTCGCCGGCATGTATCACGCCCAGGCCACGGCGCCCGAAATCGGCGACTGGATCGAAGCGGCAAAGCCCGAAAGCGAAGACCAGCGCCTCGCCCTGGCCGAGTTCAAGCGCCAGTACATCAACGCCACCTGTCTGCCGACCGAATTCGTCGAGCGCCGCACCGCGGCCACCATGCGCTCCGAACAGCTCTGGCGCGACCTGCGCGCCAAGGGCGATTGGGATAGCTTCCTGCCGGCGCTGGAAGGCGTGGTGGCTCTGGTTCGCGAGGAAGCCCAGCTGCGCGCCGACGCGCTGAAGCTCGCCCCCTATGACGCGCTGATGGACCAGTATGATCCCGGCAATCGTACGGCCGATCTCGATCTGGTCTTTGACGACCTCAAGAGCTTCCTCAAGGGCTTCGTCCCCGAGGCGCTGGATGCGCAGGAGGCGCGCCTCGCCAAGCGCCCGCGCAAGGTGCTCAATGGCCCCTACCCTATCGAAAAGCAGCGCGAACTGGGCCTCGCCGCCATGCGCGCAGTCGGCTTCGACTTCACCCATGGCTCGCTGGCCGTCTCGCACCATCCCTTCTGCGGCGGCGTGCCGACCGATGTGCGCATGACCACGCGCTACCGCACCGACGAGTTCCTCTCCTCGCTCATGGGCGTGCTGCACGAAACCGGCCATGCCCTCTACGAACAGGGCCTGCCCAAGCAGTGGTCGCACTGGCCGCTCGGCAAGGCGCGCGGCATGGGCATCCACGAGAGCCAGAGCCTCTTCGTCGAAATGCAGCTCGCCCGCAGCCCGGAATTCTGGGAATTCATGCTGCCGCAGGTGCATCAATATCTGGGCGACGACGCCATTCCCGGCTGGGACATCCCCGATATCCTCAGCGAGGTGAACTTCGTCGAGCGCGGCTATATCCGCGTCGATGCCGACGAGGTCACCTACCCGCTGCACGTCATCCTGCGCTACGAACTGGAGCAGGACCTGGTCAATGGCAAGCTCGAAGCCAGCCAGATCCCCGAAGCCTGGGACGCCGGGATGACCGAATATCTCGGCATTTCCACCATCAACGACCCCAAGGACGGCCCGATGCAGGACGTCCACTGGCCCGGCGGCGCCTTCGGCTATTTCCCCAGCTACACCCTGGGCGCCATGATCGCCGCCCAGCAATGGGCCGCACTGGAAAAAGCCCAGCCCAAGGTGCGCGAAGACATTCGCAAGGGCGACTTCACCGGCGTCAACCAGTGGCGCGCCGACAACATCTGGAGCCAGGCCTCGCGCTGGTCGACCCCCGACCTGATCACCCGGGCAACCGGCGAACCGCTCAACGCCGATTTCTTCAAGGCGCACCTGAAGAAGCGCTATCTGGCGTAACTCTGGATATTTCAGTCGACACCCTCCCCCTTGCGGGGAGGGATCAAGGGTGGGGGGTGTTTAGCCCGGATATGGGGGCCAACCGCCACCCCCTCCCAGCCTCCCCGTCAAGGGGGAGGCGCGGCTCGGTGGATGGATGCATTGTTCCCACCGCGATGAACGAAGCCTGAATTCGCGCTTCAGGAGCCGTTCCAAATCACCCCGCTAATTCTCGTGTCATCGGCAAGAAGCGCTCGGAGGGAGCGCAGCCAAACAGGAGAGACCAAATGAAGCGCATCGTCACCACCACCGCAATCGCTGCCATCCTCGCCATCTCCGCAGCACCTGCTTTCGCCGCTGGCATCTATGTGAACCAGTTCGGCTTCGGCAACCAGGTCGGCGGCCAGCAGGTCGGGGCCGGCAACACCATCGGCGTCGATCAGAACGGCGTCTGGAACGACGCGATCGTCCAGCAGTTCGGCAACGGCAATACCGGCGCAGTCGGCCAGCAGGGCTTCAACAACGGCGCCGATGTCTGGCAGCAGGGCAACAACAACGCCGCCGGTGTCGGCCAGTTCGGCGACAACCACAACGCAGTCCTGACCCAGGACGGCAACGGCAACGTCGCCGCTGGCGTACAGGTCGGCAACAACTGCAACGCCAATGTGAACCAGGCTGGTTCGGGCAACGTCACCGCCTTCGTCCAGGCCTGCCCCTGATCCGGCCCTGACGTGAGTTGCAGATAGCCGGAAGGGCCCTTCCCTTCCGGCTCGTCTTCCCCAAATCCACTTCAGGAGGAACAGATGATCACCCCGACCCGGCGCAGCAGCGCCATCGTTCTTGGCCTGGCTCTGGCCGCCATCGCCGCCACAAGCGGCATGGCCAACTCGGCCGCCAGCGCCGTCCAGTGCGGCATCGCCGCCAGCTCCGAACGCGGCATGCTGGCGCTTGAAGGCACCGTGCTCAGCCCCGTCGCCATGAGCGGCGAATATCGCTTCGCCATCCGCAGCTCCAGCAGCGGCGGCTCGTCCAATGTCAGCCAGGGCGGCTACTTCACCGCCAATGCCAACGAGGCGACCCCGCTCGGCAAGGTGCTGATCAATGCCGGCTCCAGCTACGACGTCGTCTTCGACGTCACCGCCGACGGCAAGACCCTCGAATGCGACCAGGACATGGCGAGCCTGCGTTGAAACAAACTCCGATCACAGTCCCACAGGGCTCCAGGCAACTGGGGCCCTGTTGCTTTCTTACCTCTCCCTCCAGGAGAGAGGTGGTGCCTCAGCTGTTCTCGCAACTGAACGCATTCTGAATATGCCGCTCCGGATCGGTTCAGCCGGCCGCCCATAATCTCAGGTCATCGGCTGGAACACCCCAGCAATCGCCAACCAGACCCTCAGGGAGAGACGCCATGACCACCAAGTTCACCAGGACCTTCGTTGCCGCCCTTGCTGCCGCCGTCATTGGCGTTGCCAGCCTCACCGCCCCCGCCATGGCCGCCGGCCAGGTTTCGATCAGCTACACCCCCACCGACCCCGACCAGCAGCAGGCCCTGGGCGCAGGCCTGCAGATCTTCTCGCTGATGAAGGGCCTCTCCTCCACCGGCGCCAATGCCAGCCAGAACGGCAATTTCAACGCCGCCGGCTTCAACCAGAACGGCTCGGGCAATCACGGCCTGATCGTGCAGGAAGGCGATGGCCACGAAGGCACCATCGAGCAGAACGGCAACAACAACAATTGCGGCCTGTTCCAGTTCGGCGAGAACACCAACGGTCAATGCGTACAGAACGGCGATGGCCAGTCCAGCCTCACCACCGTGTTCGGCTTCTGAGCAGACCTGCCAGATAAGTTATCCACGGGCCCTGCGGGGCCCGTATTCTTGTGCAGACGCCGCTAGTTCAGGAACACCGTAACACTGTCGCCCCGCCCCGCTGCATCCACCACCGAAAGGGTCACATATCCCGGCCCGTCGGGTTCCCACAGGTTTTGTCGCGCAAAGTCGGGACGCCCGAAGGGGGCACCATTGGCGAAATAGGTAAAGGGCGGCACGCCATTGCGGACCTTCACCATCAGCGGCGAGATATCCCCCGAGACCAGCCCCAGATCGACATCCACCCCATCGCCGGGAAAGGCGATCTCCGGCGCCGCATCGCGGGCCACCACGTCCTCGTCAGGATGGCGGAAGCGGCGCAGCGGGGTCGGTAGCTCGGTATTGGAGGCCAGGATCGCTCCCGCCGGCGCCCGTGGCAGCGGCGCCTTGCGGTTGCCCAGCCGATCGAAGGCCTCGAACAGGATCGGCGCGGCGCCGACAATGCCCGAGAGGCCCGGAACCGGCGCACCATCGGGCCGGCCCACCCAGACGCCGATCACCGTCTTGCCGTCAAAGCCGATGGCCCAGCCATCGCGATAGCCATAGGAGGTGCCGGTCTTATAGGCGATGCGGCCGGGCGAGCCATTCAGCGGCGGCGGCACATCGGCCAGGATATCGGCGACATACCAGGCCGCGACAGGGTCCAGCACGGGTGCAGCATGCTGGCGCTTTTCTTGCACTTTGATGCCGTCATGCAGGTTAACTGGCACCCCGCCATTGCCGATCGCGGCATAGACCGAAACCAGATCCCGCAGGGTGATGCCGACGCCGCCCAGGCCGACCGCCAGGCTGGGCGCCGTATCGACCGGCAGGCGCGGATCGGCATGCGCCCGCCGCAGCCGCGACACCAGCCGCGCCGGACCGACTGCGTCGAGCACAACCACGGCGGGTATGTTGAGCGACTCGGTCAGCGCATCGTGAATGGTCACCGTGCCCCGGTTGAAGCCGTCGAAATTGACTGGCACATAGGCCCCGAAGGCCGTCGGGCGGTCCTCGATCAGGCTTTCGGGATGGGCAAGGCCCAGTTCGAACGCGAGGCCATAGATCAGCGGCTTCAGCGTGGACCCCGGCGAGCGCACCGCCGTGGTCATGTCGACAAAGCCCGCGCTCTGGGTGGCGAAGAGCCCGGCCGAACCAATCGAGGCGAGGATTTCGCCACTGTCGATATCGGCTGCGACAATAGCCACCGACACTTTGGGATCGAGGATGCGGGCCCGCCCCGCGGCAAGGCGTTCGAGCGCATCCTGCAGCCGCTTGTCGATGGTCAGCGCCACCATCCGGGCGTCAGGCTGGGCCTTGACCGCCTGTTCGGCCATATGGGCTGCAAGCATGGGGAAGTCACGGCGCGCGACCGGCACCGGCTCGCGCTTGGCGGCGATGGCCTCCTCGGCGGGCAAGGCGCCCATGGCCACGAGGCGATCCAGCACCATGTCGCGGCTGCGCTGGGCGGCCAGGGGATCGCGGTCCGGGCGGCGTGCCTCCGGCGATTGCGGCAGGGCCACCAGCAATGCGGCTTCAGCCGTGGTCAGCCGCGCCGGCTCCTTGCCGAAATAGGCAAGACTCGCCGCGCGCACGCCTTCGATATTACCGCCATAGGGTGCCAGCGTCAGGTAGAGATCGATGATCTCGTCCTTGCCCAGATCGCGCTCCAGCCGGGTGGCATGTACCATCTGGCGCAGCTTGCCCCAGATATTGCGCGTCGGCTGTCCCTCGATCAGCCGTGCCACCTGCATGGTCAACGTCGAGCCGCCAGAAACGACATGTCCGCCCGCGGCAACGAACTGGCCGGCCGCCCGCAGCATGGACGACCAGGCGATGCCGTCATGCTCGGCAAAGTTCCTGTCTTCGTAGGCGATGAGCATCTCGATAAAGCGCGGGTCCACCCCAGCGCGATCGACCGGCAGGCGCCAGCGTCCGTCCTCGGTGGTGAACGGACGCAGCAGCAGTCCATCGCGGTCGGTAACGGCGACCGAAACCGGAAGCATCGTGACGTTCGGCGTCGGCGGCAGCGTGGCGGCGATGCCGACAAGCGTCGAATTGAGCTGGATCGCGCCGGCCGTGGTCAGCACGAACAGCGCAAAGCCGGCCAGTGTCAGGCGCCGGGCCCATGGGCCCAGCCGGCGTTCGGTCACTGATGCGGCCGCTGCTCTCATGGCCCGGCCGGGGTGACCTCGATGGCGCCCGCGCCCATATTCGCCCGGAACTCGGGGCGATACATGTCCTCCACCGTCGCGCCCGGCAGCACGAAGCTGCCAGGAGAAACCGCCCGCACCAGATAAGCGGTGGTGAAGCTGCCGGTCTCGGAGAAGTAGCGGAAAGCGGCGACATACTGGTCCGTCCGCGATTCCACATGGGTAGCGGTATCGAGGCTGAGCCAGCTGAAATCCGAAACCCCGCCCCCGGCCGAAAGGTCCGGGTTCTCGATTTCGAAGCCCGCTGGCAGCGGGTCTGCCAACACATACTGCCCCGAGCCGAGTTGCTGCGGCCACACGGTCAGCACCACCACCAGCCGCTCGTTCTGCCCGAGTGGGTCAGCCTGCGGATCGATCGGCGTGCCATCGGGCAGGAAGTATTCGCGGCTCAAGGTGAAGCCGCTGCTGGACGCCTCAGGCGCCTCAGCCGGATAGCCGGTTACGGTCACCTTGGCCTCGGTATCGGCATCGCCGGTATTGGCGATCTCCACCGCCGCGAATCCGGCCTGCTCGAAGCGACGATAGGCCTGGCCCGTCAGGGCCTCGCCATCGAGCGTGATCGAGCCATCGGTGCTGGCCTCGCCCAGTGCCGCAGCCGCAAGCAGGGTCCAGCTGTCTTCCTGCGTCGAGGTATAGTCCTTGCGGTCGCGCAGCTTGGCCAGCTGGGTAGCCAGGGCGGAGAGGTCCACGCTGGCCGGCTTGAACTCGGCGGCCAGGGCCAGCACGCCGGCCATGTCGCGCAGGCGGGTACCATAATCGGCACGGTAGCGCCTGGCATTGTCAGGCTCGGCCAGCCCCGCAACGGCCGCCGCGAAGGCGGAGTTGGCGCGGGTCGGATCGCCATAAAGCGACAGCGCCGCACCCAGCTGGGCCTGTGCCAGCGGCGAGCCGAAGGCATTAAGGCGCGCCTCGTGATAGTAACGCAGGTCGCCCATTGCGGCACGACCGGCCCGGGCCAGGTCATAGAGCGCATAGGCGATGTCTTCCCCGCCATTGTCGAAGTCCGAAGCGTAGGACAACTGGTTGGAGAGGTTGTCGAGCGCCGTTGTCATGGCCTGCTCGGGCACCGCATAGCCGGCCGCCTTGGCGCGCAGCAGGAAGTCGGTGACAAAGCCGTCGAGCCACAGATCGCCGCCGTCAAACGGCCCCCAGAGGCCGAAGCCGCCGCCGGAGGTCTGCTTGGACAGCAGGTTGGCGATGGCGTCGGTCACCGTGTCGTTGAGCTCTTCGTCTCCACCCAGGCCAATCAACTTGGCGACGTCGTTGAGGTAGAGCAACGGCAACGCACGGCTGGAGACCTGTTCAGCGCAGCCATAGGGATAGCGATCGAGCGACAGCAGCAGGCCCGGCACGTCGAGACGGGCAATGGGGCCGACCGCCAGGGTCAATGCCCCGGTATCGGCCATGTAGCTGTCAAAGAAATCCTCGCCAATGGTGACGCTCTCGCCTGCCGGGATGGGCAGCAGGCGGCTGGTGGTGACCGGCGCGCTGATCGGCCGGACGCCCAACAGCAGTTCCTTGGTCTGTGTCGAGCCATCGGGCGCCGTGATGGTCAGCACCACCGGCCAGTCGCCGATCTGCATGCCATTGAGCGACAGATCGAGCGATGTCCGCTCGCCCTCGGCAAGCTCGACATCGGTGGACTCGCCCTGCGTGGCGATGCCCTCGCCGGTCGACAGCGCAACGCCATAGGAGCCGGCGGCGCCACCGATATTGTTGATTTCGACCAGCAGCCGCGACTCGTCGCCTACCCGCAGGAAGCGTGGCGGGCTGAGGGTGACAACCACCGGATCGCGGACAATCACATCGGCCGAGGCATGGCCAACGGCCGTATCGGTCCAGGCCATGGCCATGACCCGCACCGTGCCGGAGAAGTCCGGCATGTCGAAGGTAATCGTGGCCTTGCCGTCGGCATCGACTTGCACGATGCCGGAATGCAGCGCAACCAGCACCGAGGTGGCCGGCGGCGTGCCGGTACGCGACGATCCACCATCACCACCCGATCGCATGGCACCGGCCAGACCCTGGGTCGGATCGATCAGCGAACCATAGAGGTCGCGAATGTCCATGCCGAGCTGGCGCTGGCCGAAATACCAGCCGTCCGGGTCGGGCACCTTGAAGTTGGTGAGATTGAGAATGCCGAGATCGACCGCCGCAACCGCAACATAGGCGGTCTGGCCGGCGGCCAGGTTGCCCAGTTCCACCGTCGTGGTGAAGCTCTGCCGCGGCAGCGTTTCGGATGGCGTATCGAGGGCCACGTCGAGCTTGCGGTCGCCGGGTTCGACATCGGCAAAGGCGAGGCCAAGCGCACGCGAGGGCATGCGCTTCTCGGTGGCGTCGGCAGGGCGATAGAGGATCGCGGTTACATAGGCGCCAGGACCCCAGGCGTCGGTGACTTCAAGCGGCACGGTGGTGCCGCCTTCGGGGACCTCAACGGCCTGCATGGCGATGACGCGATTGTCGACCACCATCACCAGGGCAGTGCCGGCAAACTGCGGATCGAGCTTGAGATTGGCCGTCTCGCCGACGCGATAGGCCGGCTTGTCGAGCGCAACCTGCAGCGTATCCGGCGTGTCGCTGCCGGCATCGGCGTAATAATAGCCGGCATAGAATTCGTAGCTGGACGAAGTGGCATCCGCGCCGGTGCTTTCGACCTCGACGCGATAGAGGCCCCAATCGACATTGGCGCCGATGGTGGCCGGGCCGCCATCGGGCGTATCCACAGTGCCAGTGGCGATTTCGCGGGTGGTGGTGATGGCTTCCCACTGCCAGGCGCTGCCATTGCGGTACCACTGGTAATTGGTCTCGACGCGCGAGATGGACCAGGTGAGGCCGGCCTTGGCCACGGCCTCACCTTCGGGCGACACGGCGACAATATCGAACTGAGCCTCGCTGCCCTCTTCGATTCCGGCCGCATCGCTGAACGCCGGCTTGATGCCGATGCGGTCGCCATTTGCCAGGACCGGGCGGCTGAGGCTGCGTTCAATGGTACGGCCATTGCTGTCGACCAGGCGGAGCAGCAGCTGCGCCTCGAGCGGGCGCGTGGTGACTTGCGGTTCAGGCAGGATCACCTCGGCGACGGCATTGCCGGAATCGTCGGTGGTGCCGACCACGCCCAGCGGTTCGCGGCTGGTTTCGATAGTGTCGTCGAGCCGGCCGAAGGTGTAGCCGGGGAAATCGGCCAGGGTCGTCGCCGGCCGGATGATGGCATCGGCCTCGATCGCAAGACCCGGCGCGGTGGCGCCATAGAGATATTTGGCGGCGACGTCGATTTCGGTGACGACGCCGGTCTCCAGCGGTGCATCGGCGGCGCTGATCTCGAAGGCCAGACGCTCCGGCTCGAAATCTTCGACGAGGAAGCTGGTGCTCGACAGGGCCTCGGCATCGGGGTCGGCGTAAAGCCGTGCGGTCCAGGAGCCGCGCATGGCTTCGGCCACCATGGGCAGGGCGGCGAAGTAGCCGCCAGCGCCCGCATCATTGAGCACTTCGCGCGTGGCAACCACACCATCGGGACGTTCGACTTCCAGCGTCAGCGGCAGGCCGGTGACGGCCATGGCGCGATCGTCGCGCAGCAGTGCGGTGAGATAGACCGTCTCGCCCGGACGGTAGACGCCACGCTCGGTGGTGGCAAACACATCGAGCGGACCCGGCGAGGGGCGGCCCTCGACGCCACGATCGGTCAGGTCAAAGGCGGGGCGGGAAAGGTCGAGGAAAGCATAGTCGCCTTCCGCCGTCTCAGCGACGAGCAGCTGCGGCGCCCTGCCCCCTTCACCGCGCGCCAGGCCCGGCGCAAACACCGCGCGGCCTTCGGCATCGGTAGTGGTCTCGCCCAGGATTTCATTGTTGACCGCGACCAGCCGCACCGTGGCGTCGGCAATGGGTTGCGCATCGGTCAGCCCGCGCACAAAGGCATGCACCCCGTCATCGCCGGCAATCGTGGTGAGGCCAAGATCGGTGACGATGAACCATTGCGTGGCCAGGTCGGACCAGTATTCGGAATACTCTTCCTTGATTTTGGCGGTGATCACATAGGCGCCGGCGGGCATGTCTCCGAGCGCCTCGGCGACGGGAATGGCCGTGGTGGTCAGCGCATTGGGCTCGCCCCGCGCCAGATCGACCTCGCCGGTCCACACCTGCTCGCCGACACGGCCGGCAATATCCTCGGCGCCATATTCGCTGAGATTGCCCTGGAAGATGCCGTCGCGCACGGCGGTCGCAATGGAACGATCGCCGATCCGATAGATCATGACCTCGGCAATATCGGCATTGACCGAGGTGATCGGCAGACCGCCGCCGAGACCAGCGGGCATGACATAGGCATTGTTGGCAAAACCGATAAAGGGCGAACGATCCGGCACATAGACATCGAGCGTGACATCGTTGAGCAGCGTCTCGCCATCGGCAGACGGCAGGCCGGCGCGCAGGCGGATATCATAGCGCCCGCCATGCAGCAGGCCTTCAACACAGATCTGGTCCTGCTCGGTCTCCACGGAGGCCTGCGGCGTATCGGCGATCACGACATAGGCCGAAAGGTCGCTCGATCCTATTGGCAGCGGGTCGGAGAACACCGCACACACACGCGGCGAAGCGGCTTCGGCATCGACCACGTGATTGACCACGCGGAAGCCGTTCTGCGCCACGACCTCGTCCAGATGGGCGGCAACGGCAGTGTTACCCGCCAGGCTCAGGCTCATGCGGTAGGTGGCGATGACCTCGCGCCACATTTCGCGATATTCCATGCCATTGGCGAGAGCCGCCAGCGCATCGGCCCGGTCCTGCGTCTCGGTGGACCGCAGAAAGGCATTCATGGCCGCCGAGGTAGCGGTGACTGCAAGGTCGCGGCTGTTGTCGCCCTCGGACTGTCCGGCAACCGTTTCAGCCCGGGCCAGCGCAGCCTGCGCCAGGGACTGCCAGACGGCGCGGTCATTGGCATTGATCGCCAGTGCCTGGCGGTAGGCAACAATTGCACCGGCCTGATTGTCCTCGGCCATGGCCTCGTCGCCCGACGCGACCAGTCCGGCATAGGTGGCCTTGGGCGGTGGCGCATCAGTCTGGGGCAGCTCACTGGCAAAGCGGCGGGCCGCATCGATGATGCTCTGCGCCGGGAATGGCAGCTCGGCTTGACGGACGGCTTCGGTGACCGCGGGGGACGGGGCGCGGCTGACGCGGCCCGACATGGCGCCGTCAAACTGCGTCTGCTCGCCAACCGTGCCCTTGAGGAAGCACCATTTCGATTGCGTGTTGAAGGTGAAGGCGCGGCAGATATCGTCATCGGCGCAAGCAGCGCTGCAGGCGTCGAGATCAGTATCCCTGACAATGGCGTAGTCGAAACCCGGCAGATCGGTATTTTCGAGCAGCGTGATCTTCTGATCGGCGGCCGCCCCCGGAGAACCCAGCGCCAGAACGATTGCCAGACCCAGCCAGGCCGCTTTCGAGAAGATCTGCAGCATGTTGCCCTCCCAAGTTCAACGCCCCCATATGGCCGTGAAGACGGAGCTGAAGCAAGGCCGCAAAACTATCGAATTGCGCGAAGATTGTCTTTGCGGGCACTGCGCTGCCAGCGAGCAAGAAAAAGGCCCGCATCGCTGCGGACCTGCTTGCAAATTCCCGAAGGGTTACTCGTCCCGGTACACTTTTTCGCGGCGCTCGTGCATTTCCTGGGCTTCCAGGCTCAGTGTGGCGATGGGGCGGGCATCAAGCCGGGCAATGCCGATCGGATCGCCGGTTTCCTCGCAATAGCCGTAGGTACCGTCATCAAGGCGCTTGAGCGCAGCGTCGATCTTGGAGATCAGCTTGCGCTGCCGGTCCCGCGTGCGCAATTCGAGAGAGCGATCACTTTCCGAGCTGGCGCGGTCCGCCATGTCCGGGTGGTTCTGGCTTTCTTCCTGGAGGTTATCAAGGGTTCCGCGGCTCTCGCGGAGGATATCCTCTTTCCACGCATTGAGCTTGGCCCGAAAATACTCCCGCTGGCGCGGGTTCATGAACGGCTCGTCGTCACTGGGCCGGTATTCAACCACTTCTGCAACCGAAGACATCAGCAGACTCAACTCCAATGCACCCCTAAGGCGGCCTATATATGCGTCTAGACTCCCCCCGGCAAGCGTCCAGCGTGCGGGTGCTTAACTTGGGAAAGCCCCAACGCGTCAGGCGCATAGCCTGAAACTGACAACATTTTGATGACCAGCGCTCAGGCTGGCGGGAAGCGCCCGAACTTGGCAAGCTCGACGCGGACCCGCAATTCTATGTCGTCGAGCAGGCCGTCGAGGCCGGGAAGCGAGCGTTCGCGCATCTCCGTCAGCATGGCCACCATGCCATCGAGACTGGCCGCGCTGACGCGGCCGATCAGCAGGTCGGTCTTGATCTCATCAAGCAGATCAAGCAACGAGGCACCGCGGCGCACCGCCTTCTTCCTGGCAGTCAGCGGCCCATCGACCGATTGCAGCGCCAGGATGGAATCGATGCCGGCCATCGCCTGCATCGGCGCATTGGCGGCCACCCGCGTCGGCGCCGTGCCCCCGGCTGGCACGAAGTCCACGCCCGAGCCGGAGCGGCCTGCGGCATTGCCGCGGCCAACGCCAGAAGTTCGATTGGTGGTGTCGATGCGCAAGCTGGGACTCAAATCGGTTCGCGGCCTTCACCGGCAAAATCTGCCGCCAGCCGTTAACAAGGCCTTAACAAGCCCGGCAAGAATTGCTCGGTGACCCGCCCCGCCCCATACCGCCACATCCATGACCGCGCAAATCTCCTTGCAATCCGGGCCTCTGCCGCCCGCATTCCAAACTGGCACGGTTTTCGCAATACGGTCTGCGAATGCTGCGCCATGGGGATGGCTCGGCCAGACGACGGGGATGCCGGATGACCAAATCACTGTTGCGCAAGCTGCTCGTCGGAGCGCTCACCATAACCATGGTGCTGATGCCCGCCCTCGAGGCCAGCGCCGCGGCGGCGCGTATCAAGGACATTGTCGACTTTGAAGGCGTTCGCGAGAACCAGCTGGTCGGCTACGGTCTGGTGGTTGGCCTCAATGGCACCGGCGATAGCCTCAACAACTCCCCCTTCACCAAGCAGTCGCTTCAATCGATGCTGGAACGGCTTGGCGTCAACACCGCCGGCGAGAACGTCCGCACCGCCAATGTCGCCGCGGTGATGGTGACGGCCAACCTGCGGCCCTTTGCTACCCAGGGCTCGCGCATTGACGTGTCGGTCGCCGCGCTGGGCGACAGCGACAGCCTGCAGGGCGGCACTTTGCTGGTGACGCCACTGGTTGGCGCCGATGGCGAGGTTTACGCCATCGCCCAGGGCTCCGTCTCCATCAATGGCTTCAAGGCAGAGGGCGATGCCGCGACCATTATCTCGGGCGTACCGACCACCGGCCGCATCTCCTCGGGCGCACTGGTCGAACGCGAGATCGACTTCCATCTCGGCTCGCAGACCTCCCTCCGGCTGGCGCTGCGCAATCCGGACCTGACCACCGCACGGCGAATCGCCATGGCCGTCAACGATTTCATCGGCGCCCCGACGGCGACGCCCGAGGATCCGGCGACCGTGCGGGTCACCCTGCCCCGTGGCTTCAACGGCAATATTGTCGACCTGCTGACCGATATCGAACAGCTGATGGTCCAGACCGACCAGACCGCCAAGATCGTCATCGACGAGAACTCAGGCATTATCGTCATGGGCAAGGATGTACGGGTTTCGAGTGTCGCAGTGGCACAGTCGAACCTGACCGTGACCATCGCCGAAAATCCGACCGTTGTGCAGCCCAATCCACTCAGCCTGGGCGTGACCGAGATCGAGCCCAATACCAACCTCAACGCCAACTTGTCCGAGACGGCACTGGCAGTGGTCAACGAGTCCGTGACGCTGCAGGAACTGGTCGATGGGCTCAACGCGCTCGGCATCTCGCCGCGCGATCTGATCGCCATCCTTCAGGCCATCAAGGCCACGGGTGCGCTGCAGGCCGAGATCGAGGTGCTGTGATGATCGACACCGTCAAGCAGCCCGGGTCCAGCCTCACGCCCGGCCAGATCGCCCGGGTGCGCCAGCAGGCCGAAGAATTCGAGGGCGTGTTTCTGACCACCCTGACCAAGGAACTCTTCTCCAGCCTCAAGACCGACGAAAGCGTCATGGGCGGCGGTTTCGGCGAAGAAACCTGGCGCTCCATGCAGTCCGAACAGCTGGCCGCGACCATGGCCCAGAATGGTGGACTGGGAATTGCCGAACAACTCTTGCCCGACCTGCTCGCCCTGCAGGAAGCAACCAATAACCAGAACGCCTTGCCGGGAGCCCGCAAATGACCGCAGCCGCACGCCTCGCCGCCCTTGACAGCCTGCCGGCCGAAGAACTCTGCAATATGGCCGAGATCGCGCTCGCCGCCCTGGTCAACGTGATGAACCAGGAAACCACACTGCTGCGCGCCGGCCATATGCGACAGGCCGGCACCCTGACGCCGGAAAAGACCCGGCTGGCACAGGACTATGTGGGCTTCGCCCGTTCGGTGCAGCGCCAGGGTGCGCGGCTCAAGCAGCAGGCACCCGATGCCGTCGAGCGCCTGCGCCTCGGCCACGAGCGGCTGGCGACCCAGATGGCAGAGAATTTGCGCGTTCTGGCAACGGCCCGCATGGTCACCGAGGACATCCTGACAGATGTGGCCAAGGTTGTCGGACAGCAGGGCAAGGCAAAGACCTATGGGCGGGCCGGCACCATTACAGCAGACCCCGCCAGTTCGGCACGTGGCATTGCGGTGAACAGGGCGCTTTGACTTGAACTCAATTTGAATCGATTGGGACAGATTTGGGTAACGGCCGAATAACAGGGATAGGCTAGGCGTGAGGGCTGGATTTCCGATGCAGGGACAGCGTCATGATTTCTGCTATTGCAGCCGATCAGCCCATCGCCAGCGGCGCCCACATGGCCGATTACCGTCATCGCCCCCAAAAGGGCGAGCGGGCCATGCTGGCTGACAGCACGCCCCCCGCGCCGGAAAACGCCTCAGCGAACAACAATCGGGAATTCACCCCCGACGAGCGCGAAACACCCCCGCAGCCGGAAGCGCCGCGCCGCGATTCATCCTCGATGTTTGCCGCGGCGGTGATCGCCGGCGCCCTGCCGCCGAAACCGCAAACCCTGGAGGAGCTGATGCGGCGCATCGGCACCAGCTCCATTCCAGAGGAATCCCAGGCCCGGCTCAAGGACCTGCTTGCCTAGCTCACGCGAGATGAGCATCCGCAGCATCTGGAACGCGCCCCAAGCCCCGGTCTCCGGGGCTTTTTTCTAGGTCGGCGTATTCTCAGGGCAAATTTGCCCAAATATTCGGCATCCATTTAACCCTTCATTATTCCCTGCCGGTCAAGGATCGCCTTGCCTCAGGACGAGGCGCTTATGTTTGCGTAATCCTAGAAAAGGACCATAGTAAATGGGTGATATCTCCCTCTCGAAAGCCGTTCGCTCGAACCTGCTTTCCCTCCAGAGCACCGCCACCATGATGGGCAAGACGCAGGAGCGTCTCTCCACTGGTAACAAGGTGAACTCGGCTCTCGACAACCCGACCAACTTCTTCACCGCCCAGTCGCTGAACAGCCGCGCAAGCGACATGAACAGCCTGATGGACTCGATGGCCAACGGCATCCAGACCCTGGAAGCTGCTGACAACGGTCTCTCCTCGATCACCAAGACCCTGGAATCGATGCAGTCCACTCTGCGCCAGGCTCGCCAGGACAAGTCGTTCCAGACTGCCTCCTACACTCTCGGCGCTGGCCTGACTTCGGCCCAGGACATCTCGTTCTCCGGCGGCGCCGTTGGTACCACCGATGTCGATATCGCCCTGGGCACCGCTGCTGTGGCGGCAACCGCGGCCACCTACACGAGCGGCGCTTCTGCGGAAGACTTGTCGACCGACGCCGACCTGTCTGCCCTCGTAGGCCAGACCATCTCGGTGAACGGTGCCGTTGCTTACACCTTCACCGGCTCGGCTACCGGCCAGGTTGCAGCACTCGAAACCGCCCTCGAAACGGCGACCGGTGGTGCGGCAACGATGAGCGCGGGTGGCATTGCGATCTCTCGTGCTGACGGCACCAACTTCTCGATCCAGTCCAGCAACGCCGCCACCGCTACCGCAGTTGGCGTCGCCACAACCCTGACGACCACCACCGATGGTGTGGCCGCTGTCGCCGCCGCCGCCAAGACTGTCGATACGCTGGTTTCCGAGATCAACTCGAACACCAGCCTTGAAGGCAAGGTTCGCGCTTCGAACGACAATGGCAAGCTCCGCATCGAGAACCAGTCGACGCAGGAACTCAATATCGATGGCGTTTCTGCCACGGGCGTTGTCGATGGCACGTCGACGGGCGCTGCCGACATTCTCGGCAACTCCGTCCGCGCCGATCTGGCCGACCAGTTCAACGAACTGCGCGATCAGCTCGACAAGCTCAGCGACGATGCCTCCTTCAACGGTATCAACCTGCTGCGCGGCGACAAGCTGACCATCACGTTCAACGAAACTGGCTCGTCCTCGATCGACATCCAGACCAAGGACGAGAACTCGGTTAACTCGACCAACCTGGGCGTGTCGACCACGCTGACTGCAGCCGATCTCGACGCCGACAGCAACATCGACGTCGAACTGGGCAAGCTCAAGACCGCTCTGAACGAAGTTCGTTCGCAGTCGTCTGCTTTCGGTTCGAACCTGTCGATCGTGCAGAACCGTCAGGACTTCACCAAGTCCATGATCAACACGCTGCAGACCGGCGCCGCCAACCTGACGCTGGCCGACATGAACGAAGAAGCCGCCAACCTGCTGGCCCTCCAGACCCGCCAGTCGCTGTCGTCCTCCTCGCTGTCGCTGGCTTCGCAGGCCGACCAGTCGGTCCTCCAGCTGATCCGTTAATCGGCTCAGGCGACCAAAGAATCGGAAAGGCGGGCTTCGGCCCGCCTTTTTCGTTTTGGGACACTGCGCGCCGTGAGTCGCTCCGACCTTCACCCTAGCGTCACGGGCCCCCCTGCTCCTTCTTACATTCGCACCCCAAAAAACGCCCGGAAACCGGGCCTCTGGCCATTATGGTTTATGACCGGTCAATAATCATGGTTAACGCGGCGTTAGGAATCTGTGAGCTAAACATTAATCAACCTCAAGGAGAGGCATGAGCCGCCGGTCGGCACCGTAGTTGAAGGAAGAATGATGTCCGATATCTCCCTCTCGAAAGCCGTTCGGTCGAACCTGCTTTCGCTCCAGGACACCGCGCGGATGATGGGACGCACCCAGGAACGCCTGTCCACCGGCAACAAGGTGAACTCCGCGCTGGACAATCCAACCAACTTCTTTACGGCCTCGTCCCTCAATGCGCGCTCCGGCGACCTGAATGCCCTCATGGACTCCATGGCCAACGGCATCCAGACGCTCGAAGCGGCCGACAATGGCCTGACCTCGATCACCAAGACGCTGGAATCGATGCAGTCCACGCTGCGCCAGGCGCGCCAGGACAAGAGCTTCCAGACCGCTTCCTATTCGCTGGACCCCGAAACGATCGGCGTGGGTCTGGTCAAGACGCTCGACTTCACCGGTGGCGCCTTCGACACGCCCGACAGCATCACACTGCACAATTCGGTCATGACCGGGCAGAACGGCTTCGTCAATGGCGGAACCGCCGGCAAGGCTGGGACGCTCACCATCCAAACCGCCAGCCTCAATGGCGGCACGGCAATCAACGTCGCGTTCACCGCTGCCGATACGGTCGACACCTTCGCCGCCAAGATCAATGCGAATATCTCGACCCTTGATGAAAAAGGTGGAGTCTCGGCCCGCGTCGTTAACGGCCAGCTCGAAATCGCCAGCGCCGAGGCCGAGTCGATCACCCTGGGCGGCACCGAACTTGAATATATCGGCCTCGGTGGCGCGACCGAAGCGGCCACGGACGCAACGCTGGTCGGTGGTGGCGCTGTCGCTGCCGGTGCGATTGGTGCTTTCTCGTTCACGATCAACGGCTTGACCGTCAATGTGGGTGCCGTCAACAACGCCGCAGCAACGGACAATGGCAACGACATCGTCACCGCCATCAATAATTCCGCCGCCGCCCAGGCCGCAGGCGTGCAAGCATCGAACGCTGCAGGCGTCATCACATTGACGAACGCCAGTGGGCAGAATTTCACCGTGGATGGGGCGGGCCTAGCCAACATCAATATCGCTGCCGGCGCTTCGACCGACGGTATTCCCGCGTCGGGCACCGCCGTAGCGCCAGTCCAGGCCAACGCCGTCAAGACCGTCGACGCCCTGGTGCGCGAGATCAACGGGGACGCTGATCTCAAGGCCAAGATTCGCGCCAGCAACGACAATGGCAAGCTGCGCATGGAGAACCTGTCCACGCAGAACCTCGAAATCGCCGGCGTCACATCATCGGGCATCATCGACGGCACTTCGTTCGGCGCCGCCTCGATCACCGGCAACTCGGTACGCGCCGACCTGGCCGACCAGTTCAACGAGTTGCGCGACCAGCTCGACAAGCTCAGCGACGACGCTTCGTTCAACGGCATCAACCTGCTGCGCGGCGATAACCTGAAGATCACCTTCAACGAGACCGGCACGTCGACCATCACCGTCCAGACCAAGGATGGCCAGGCGCTCAACTCGGCCAATCTGTCCCTGTTCAACCTCACCGCCGAGCAGCTCGACGCCGATGCCGACATCGACACCCTGCTCAACGATGTGAAGTCCGCGCTGGCCCACGTGCGCACCCAGTCATCGACCTTCGGCTCCAATCTCTCCATCGTGCAAAACCGCCAGGATTTCACCAAGGAGATGATCAATACGCTCCAGACCGGCGCCGCCAACCTGACGCTGGCCGACATGAACGAGGAGGCCGCCAACCTGCTGGCTCTGCAGACCCGGCAGTCGCTGTCCTCCTCCTCCCTGTCGCTGGCTTCCCAGGCCGACCAGAGCGTGCTGCAGCTGCTGCAATAATCCGGCCACTGACGAGGTGAGTTTTGCAAGGCGGGCTTCGGCCCGCCTTCATTGTTTTCGCCACTCTGGCGAGCTAGACCAGAAGCACACATCGCCGAGTCGCGGAGGCTTACCGAATGGCACTCAAGGTCGAACTCAAACCGGGCGAAAAGCTCCTGGTGGGCAATTGCATCATTACCAATTCCGACCAGCGCACGCGCCTGTTCATCGATGGGCGGGCCCCCATCCTGCGGGAGAAGGACATTCTCACCGCCGAAACCGCCAAAACGCCGGCCCGGCGCATCTACCTGGCCGTGCAACTGATGTATATCGAGGACGACATCGCCACGACCCGCGATGCCTATTTCAGCCTGGTCAACGAGTTCATCGCCGCCGTGCCCTCCTCGGCAGAAATAGTTAACCAAATCAACAACGAGATATTAACCGGGCAACTGTACAAAGCTCTCAAGGCCTCCCAAAGGCTCATCGAGTACGAACAGGATCTGATTTCCAATGCATCAGCAGGGCGCCCTCGCCTACCAGCAGACCGCTAATGTCGTAGCTTCCTCGCGTGAACGAGAGTCCGCATTACTGATGAAGGCGGCCGCCGGCCTGCAGAAGATCAAGGATGAGTGGCCCGACAGCTACGATGATCTCAAGCCCGCACTGACGTTCAATCGCAAGCTGTGGACAATCTTCATGGCGTCGGTCACCAAGGATGACAGCCCGCTGCCCCATGATGTGCGCGAGAATATCGCCAATCTGGGCATTTTCATCATGAACCAGACCCGCGAAATCCTGCTCGAACCGCAGCCGCAAAAGCTGGACGTCCTGGTGCGGCTCAATCGCCAACTCGCCGCTGGTCTTCGCGGCGTCTGATACCGGACCGAGATGACAGAAAAAACCCCGCAGCGATGCGGGGCTTTGCTTCTTCGAGGCCATGGAAAAGCCACCCATCCGGCCGACGCGGGCCGCTAGATGAAGTTCACCAGGCTGAGCTTGCTCACCATGGAGGTGGCCTGGTAGCTCGCCTGAAGGCGGGTCTGCAGTGCCAGGATTTCCATCGCAACATCTTCCTTGCTCACCGTCTCGATGTCGCTCAGAAGATTGTCGAGCTGGGCCTTGTAGTTGGTGTGACGATCGGCCGAATTGTTGAGGCTGATCTGCGCCACGGCCAGTTCCATCGTCAGAATCTCGATGGAGCCGCGTTCCGAATTGTGCGCTTCCGACAACTCGGACTGCTGTCGCTGCGCCATGGCATCAAAACGAGCCTTGGCATTTGTGTCGGCGTCCGGGTAGGTCTCGACCGACAAGGCCCCAATGGTGCGGATCATGCGCAACAGGCCGGACTCATTTGCCTCGAGGCCATAGGCGACCCGCGTGGAGTCATCGACCTGGGCCGTTACGCCCTGACGCGGATTGCCTTCGGCAGCCATGGCGGTCTCGGTGAGCGCCAGTTCCAGGCCCTTGGCGAAGTTTTCCGCGTTTTCGTCGGCGGTACCGCCAATGCTGAACTGTCCCGCGACAGCCTTGCCAACCACGGCGGTCAGTTGAACGGTGCGCGTCGTGCCATTGGGCTCCTGGAGGGTGACACTGACCTCCTCGCCGGCTGTCAACGTGGCCGAAAAGGCGACATTGACGCTGCTGGGATCGGGGCCGGCATAGGTAGTGTCGATATTGGCCGTATCTGCCGAGACACCGGTGATCTGGAAGCCGTGTGCGGCCGAGACCGGCGATTTTTCCTGCAGGGTTACGATGCCGCCCGTCGTTTCGATGCCCAAGCGACCCAGCCCCTCCGCCGCGACGGCCGGTGATTGGCCGCGGTACCAAAGCACTGTGTCGGCGTCGGTCGCCACTTTGAGCGAAGTAGCGGTCGTCGGATCGCCATCGACGCGCAGCGCCGGCTCCCCTGGACCGTTGAAGAACATTTCCGCAGCAGCAAAGCTAGACGCCGCTTCGAGTTCCGAACCGGCGACCGCCTTCAGGCTGGTCTGCAAAGCCGCCATGAAGTTGGTCGCGGTAATGGCTGGATCGGCGGGAACGGCGGGGGGGCCAACAACGCCGGGATCGACCACGAACTGGCCGGGCCCGGCAGGCGCATCCTCAGGTGCGATCGCCGTTAGAGTAATCTGGGTGTCCTGGCCATCGGGCAGCTGCAGACCCAGCGTGATGGTCTGGCCGGGCAGCATCTGCGTGGCGGGCGGCGCTTCGAAGGTGATGGTATTGGTATTGCCAAGCTGCGGAATGGCCACCGGCGACGCCGCCACGCTGCCAACATCAACCGCCGCCAGCGGCGCAGTGCTGGTCACACGCAGCAGCTTGAAGCCGAACGGATGAATGCCATCCTCCGTGAGGCGCACCGAATTGGTCGTCGGCTGGTCGATGTCCAGGCGACCCAGGCCATCGGTGCCGGCATCGGCGGCCTTGCGCTCGCCCACCACGGTCTTGAAGCCGTCCTTGCCGCCAATACCTTCGAGCAGGCTGGTCGTGTCGGGCAGCGGGGCGCTGTCGGTGTTGGCCCCACCGAACAGATAGCGGCCCGCGACATCGGCGTTGAGCAGGGTGACCAGTTCGTCGAACCGCGCCTTGGACAGCCCCGGCAGGGTCGCCATATTGATGTTGTTGGTGCCGTATTGTCCCTGCACCGCCGAATTGCGCGACTCCGCCTCGATCTCGTCCAACCGGCTCATGGTCTTGTCGAGAAAGCTCAGGCGGAGATTGACGGTATCGATATTGGCCGAAAACCCTTCGATCTTGCCGAGACGCGCGCGCACGGACAGCGACATGGGCAGGTCACGCCCCATTTCGGAAAGCTTGGATGCCCGTTCACCCGTGCCTAACTGCATCTGGAGCGAGGCAAAGCGACCCTGCATTTTCGAGATGACGCCGAATCCGGTCTGCAGCGGAAACATCGACTTGTTGACGATCATCTTACTCTACTCCTTCACGGTCGATCCTCGGGAGGCGACCCGAAAACTCGGCCAACGTCACATCGCCGCAAGCAGTGCGTCGAGCAGCTCCTTGACGACGGAAACCACACGCGCATTGGCGGCATAGGCATTCTGCAATTCCATGAGGCGCGCCATTTCCTCATCGACATTGACGCCGTAGTCCGACTCCATCTGGTCAACGATGGTGTCGAGGGTCAGTTGGCGGTCGTCACTCTTGGTAATGGCGGCATTGATGGTCGAACCCTGGAAGCCGACCACCTGCGAGATCAGCTCGCTGAGATTGCCGCTTAACTGGAAGCGCCCGGTATTTGCGGCGGGATTGCCACCGGACACAAACTGCATCTTGTTGAGCTGGTCGATCACATAGTCGGCCCGATCGGCGTCGCCCAGCGTACCCCCGACTTCGTACTGCACCAGCAGCCGGTTGTCGGCGACAATAGCCGGGTTGATCGAGATACGCGCTGCGAAGCCCTGCTTCTGTGGTGGGTCGGTGTCGAGATTGTCGGTGAAGGCCGAATTGCCCTGATCCACGAACAGGTTGAGGCCCAGTCCCGCGCCTTGAAGGCCAGTGGAGCTTGAACGGGCGACGGCGGTGCGCACGTCGGTCTTGCCGAGGGCACCGTCGTCGAGAATGCGCAGGTTGTTTGCCCCGGTGCTGCTGACATCGAGGTTCGGCAGCTTGGCGTCGAGTGCCGCGGCAACGGCGGTCGCGCCAGCGGAGAAATCCACGCCGATAACGCGCTGGCCGGACGCGTCGACATAGTCCTGCGCCTGGCTGGTATTGACGACGCGCACCCGCTTTTCGACGCCATTCTCGGCATAGGTGAGCAGCACGTCATTGCCTGGCGCCAGGTTGGAAATATCGACATCCAGCCCATCGGCCACGCCATCGGTAGCGGCAACGCCGGCCGTCTTGTTGGTCGAGAATGCCATCGCCAGGCTGGCAGCGATCTCATCGAGCTGTTCCTGGGCCTCGACCAGCGTCTTGTCGCGCAAAGTGACGAGGCCGCCGAGTTCGCCGCCCTGCAACACACCCTGTGTCACCAGATCGATGGTGAGGCCGGATGGCGTGGTCAGCGTCATCTTGCCGACCTTGGTCTCGGCAGGATCAGGATCGAAGACCGAGTTCGGTGACAGGTTGCCGGCGCTTTCGAACTTGAAGGTCGATACACCATTGTCGATCAGGCCAACACCCGATCGCGTCATCAGCGCAACCGTGCCATCAGCGCGATAGTCCGCCCGCACGTCGATCATCTCGGCGACCGAGGAGACCAGGCGGTCCCGCTGATCGAGCAGGGCGGCGCGGGAAGTATCCGTCATCCCCAGATCAAGCATCCGGTTGTTGACCTCGGACAGCGAGTTCAGCATGCCGTTGAGGTTGTGGACATTCGAGGCGATCTGCCCCTCGGTCTCCTGGCGCATACCCTGGATCGTGGTGGAAAGCCGATTGAGCGTTTCCACCATGCTTTGCGCGGCGGCAACAGCCTGCGCGCGAGAATTGTAGTCGTCGGGGCTGGTGGCGATACCCTGCATCGCGTTTTGCAGGTTGCCGAACATGGTATCGATCGATCCCGCCGTGCCAGGCTTGCCCATGAATCCCTGAAGTCGGTCAAGATAGGCGGCCTGGATTCCGGAATTGGCGGTGTCGGCCACCTGGCGCGTGTAGTAAGCCTGCAGGCTGGAATTGAAGGCGCGCCGAGTGCCAATGGAGCGCGCGTAGCTGCTGTCCTGGGAATTGTAGTCGACGATGTTCAGCGATTGCCGGTGGTACCCCGGCGTGCCCGAATTGGCGATGTTGCGGCTCAGGATATCGAGGGAATCCTGATTGACCCGCAGACCGGACACAGCATTGGTGAGTGATGACGTCAGACCCATCCACGGGACTCCACACTGGGCAACCCGGCCCGGAACCTGGCTCCGGGCCGTCTACTGGCTACCTCCGCCTCAGCGGATCATATTGAGCGCTTCCTGGAGCATTTCGTCGGCCGTGCTGACGATGCGCGTGCCGGCCGCATAGGCCTGCTGCGTTACGATCAGCTTGGTGAATTCATCGGAGATGTCGGTGTTGGAGGCTTCGAGAGCCCCGCCGATAACGCCCGAACCGGAAAGGTCGAGAATGGCCTCCCCGGATTCCGACGTGGCCGAAAACACACCGCCATCAAGCCGCTTAAGCTTGTTGATCGCGTTGAACTCGGCCGTCACCACCTGCGCCATGTCGATGCGCTCGCCATTGGAATAAGTCGCGACCACACGGCCGCTATCATTGATGGCCACCGAGACAAACTCGCCGGCGCCATAGCCGTTCTGGTTCAGCGTCGAGACGTTCGCCGTGCCGTTGACGTCGGCAAACTGCGACACGCCGTTGGTGTCGTGTTTGAGTTCGACGTCACCCAGATTCACGCCATTGACCGTGAGGCCGGTGATCATCGCTGTGGGAACACCCGGGGGAACCAGCGATCCGTCACCGGAAAACGCATAGGTCTGCCCCACATTGGTCCACATCGGCGACGTGCCGGTAGCTTCGCTATTGGACATGTAGAACAGGTTCCAGGTATCCACGCCGCCCGCTGCCGCACTGTCTATCTTGGCCCAGCGCAGTTGCACATTGGCAGGGGCGCCGTTCTCCGCATAGACGGTGATGGCGCCGCCCGCGATCGAGTTGGCCTTGAATTCGGCGTCCATGTCGGCGGCAATCGTCGCCACTGCCGGGCGCGTCGGCGCCGTTGACGCGCCAGTAGGAAGCCCGAGTGCCGCCATGGTGCCGGCAGAGCCCGCCACCGAAAAAGTCGCGTGATAGTCGGATCCCAGAGTGATCGCCAGGTTGGGGCCGACAATGCCAATTGTGGCCGAGGCGGCTGCTGAGCCGCCAGCAGAGCGGAGCCCCGCCTGCATCGCAGCCAACGCATCGTCGATGGTTACAGCGGGCGCCGAGTCCTTGATGTCGATACCCGTATCGGTTCCCGCATACGGGCCGAGGTCGCTGTCATAGAAGTCGAACTTTACCACCGTGCCATTCACTGTGATCGTGATGGACTCACCCGCCGTCATGACCGTGTCGGCTTCATCGGTCCCGGTCAAAGCGCCGCCAGCCACAGAGGCGGTGGTAGAACCCGGCAGGTAGTCAGCCGCCTCCATCAATTCGCTGTTGTAGATGGTGGGATTGTAGCCAGTATTCTTGGGCAGTTGCGGCAGGTTGGCCTGGTAATTGACGCGTGTCGTCGCCTGGGCCGGCAGGAAGTTGTTGGAGAGCTTGATCACTTCGGGCACCGAACCCGAAATGTTGCCCGTCAGCGTGTCGATCGGCAGACCCTTGAGGTAATAGCCCGCGCCATTGACCAGCATACCGTCCTTGTCGATCTCGAAATCGCCGCGGCGGGTGTAGAAATTGGTGCCGGCAAACACGGCATTGCCGTCCGACTGGCCGATCTTGGGTTCAACGACGAAGAAGCCGTTGGAATTGAGCGCAATGAAGGTTTCGTCCGAAACCGTCTTGATATCGCCCTGCACATTGTTGGTGCCGCGCGACTGCGCAAGCACGGCGCCGGGCACCTGGCGCGAAATCGGAGCATCAGGGATCAGATCGAGAAAATCGGTCTCGATACGCTTGTAGCCAGTGGTCTGGGAATTCGCGATATTGCCCGAAATGTTTTCCAGTGCGTGCGCCTGGGCCCGCAGGCCGGTCACCGCACTGGAAAGAGCGCCATAAATGCCCATGTGAAACTCCGTAAAACCCGTTTGCGTCGTCCGACGCGTTCGCCACTATCAATGCAAGCGCGGTGCCAACTACCCTTCACCTTGATTTTGCTTATGTTTTCGCTGCCTGAACCACGAAATGTGGCAACATCCCGGCAATTGAGTCCGACCCACCGGCAGAAATTGCCGCCCGCTTGTGAACACGGGGCGGTTGCAGTAATGCAGGAACCGTAATTCCGGGGCATGCCATGCTGTTCTCCAGTGCCGATGAGTTCGTCAAAGCGCCGCGCCGCGCCGTGACCGTGTTCGGCATGGCCGGCGTCGGCAAGACGCGCCTCTCCGCCATGCTTCGCGCCAGCAACTGGTTTCACTATTCCGCCGACTACCGCATCGGCACGCGCTATATGGGCGAGTTTATCGTCGACAACTTCAAGCGCGAAGCCATGAAGGTGCCGTTCCTGGCCGAACTGCTGCGCTCGGACTCGATCTACATCTCCTCGAACCTGACCTTCGACAACCTCGATCCGCTCTCGAGCTATCTCGGCACGCCAGGCAATCCGGACAAACACGGACTGCCGCTGGCCGAGTATCAGCGCCGGCAGGAACAGCACCGCATCGCCGAAGTCGCCGCCCTGCAGGACGTCCCGCACTTCATCGATCGGGCCAAGGCACTCTATGGCTACGACAATTTCATCGCCGACACTGGCGGTTCGCTGATCGAGGTCATCGACCCGAGCGACCCGGAAGACCCGGTGGTCAAGACGCTGGCAGGCTCGACCGCCCTGCTCTACATCCGCGGCACCGGCAAGGACGCTGCCGAGCTCGTGCGGCGCTTCAAGCAGAGCCCCAAGCCGATGTATTATCGGCCCCAGTTCCTGCTGGAGAAATGGGCCGAGTACAAGCTCATCCACGGCATCGTCGAGGATTGCGATGTCGACCCGCTTGGCTTCGGCGCCTGGGGCTTCGAAGCGCTGCTGCATGACCGGCTGCCGCGCTACCAGACTCTTGCGGACAATTTCGGCTATGTGGTGGAAGCCTCCGATCTCGCCACGGTGCGCGACGGCGACGAGTTCATCGATCTCATGGCCGCCGCGATCGAAAAGCGAATGCGTTAGCGCGTTCCCATTGGGAGACGCGCACCGCCTGAATCGCTTTCCGATCATTCTCAGCTAAGAGGCTGATATGCCTATTCGAATTCCTGACGATCTGCCCGCCCGCAAGACCCTCGAAGACGAGGGCGTCTATGTGATGGATTCCACGCGCGCTGCGCGCCAGGACATCCGCCCACTCTCCATCGGCCTGCTCAACCTGATGCCAAACAAGGAACGGACTGAGACACAGTTTACCCGCCTTATTGGTGCAACTCCGCTGCAGGTGGAGCTGACACTGGTGCGCGTCACGGACCACCAATCCAAGAACACGTCCGAGGATTACCTCAAGACTTTCTACAAGACCTGGGATGAGGTTCGGACCAAGAAGTTCGACGGCTTCATCGTCACCGGTGCACCCATCGCCAATATGCCGTTTGAAGAGGTGCGGTACTGGAAGGAGATGGTGGAAATCATGGACTGGACGCAGACCAACGTTCATCACACCATGTTCATCTGCTGGGGTGCGCAGGCAGCGCTGCACCATTTCCATGGGGCGCAGCGCTACCGCATGCCGTCCAAGGCGTTTGGCGTGTTCCGCCACCAGGTTGTCAGCCCGCGCTCCCCCTATCTGCGCGGCCTCTCGGACAGCCCGATGATCCCGGTGTCGCGCTACAACGACATCGACCGGGGGTCGCTGGGTGCCGATCTCGAAATCCTGATCGATAACCAGGAGATCGGCGTCTGCATGCTGGGCGACGAGAAGCACCGCGCAGTGCATTTTCTCAATCACCTGGAATACGACAACCGCTCGCTGGCCGACGAATATGAACGCGACGCCAAGGCCGGCCTCGACACGCCACCGCCAGCGAACCTGTTTCCGAACGGCGACACGACAGCTACCCCGGAAAACCGCTGGCGCAGCCACGCCCACCTGCTGTTCCAGAACTGGATCAACGAGATCTATCAGACCACGCCCTACGACATGGCGGAGATTGGCACGACCAAACGCTGATGGGAGGCCGGCCCGCCAGGGCCGGCCTCCTGGCCGCTTGAACCCCCGACACAAATCCCTATCTTGCGGATTGATCGAGAGACCCACGCGTGCCCCAGCCACCCACGACCATCGTCGACGAACTGGGCATAGCCCTCTCCAACCTTGCGGATGCCGCCACCGGGGCCTTTACCCCGACGCTGCGGCTCGGCGTCACTGGCCTCAGCCGGGCCGGCAAGACCATCTTCATCACCACGCTGGTGCACAACCTGCTGACCGGCGGCCGCATGCCCGGCTTCACGCCGCTGGCTGAGGGCCGCTTCATTGGCGCTAGGCTCGCGGAATATCCGGACGCGACCATTCCGCGCTTCGCCTACGAGCAGCATCTTGAGGCCCTGACCGGCAAGCAGCCGCTCTGGCCCGAGAGCACGCGGCGTATTTCCCAGCTTCGCGTGGTGCTGAAATTCCAGTCCAAGAACTGGTATTCGGGCCTCGCCGGGCCCTCGACACTTAATCTCGATATTGTCGATTATCCCGGCGAGTGGTTGCTCGACCTGCCGCTGCTGGGCCTGAGCTTTGCTGAATGGAGCGCCGAGGCGCTGGAGCGCGCTCACCGGCCCGATTCCGGCAGGGAGGCCAAGCCCTTCCTCGACCTGCTGGCCAGCATCGATCCGCACAAGGACGCCAACGACCCCGACGCCGAGAAGCTGGCCGCCGCCTTCACCGACTATCTGCGCCGCAGCCGCGAGCACGGCGCGCTATCGACCCTGCCGCCCGGTCGCTTTCTGCTCCCCGGCGATCTTGAAGGGTCCCCGGCACTGACCTTCGCGCCGCTGCCGCAGGCGCAGGGCGTACGCGGCAGCAGTCTCTACGCCATGCTGGAACATCGCTACGAGGCCTATAAGGACCGCGTGGTGCGCCCCTTCTTCCGCGATCACTTCGCCCGGCTGGATCGGCAAGTCGTGCTCGTCGATACCTTGCGGGCGCTCAATGCCGGCCCCACGGCCGTGGCCGATCTCGAGACGGCGCTGACCGCAGTGCTTGGCTGCTTCCGCCAGGGCGAGACCAATCCCCTGCTCCGCCCCTTCGTGCGCCGTATCGACCGCATTCTCTTTGCCGCTACCAAGGCGGACCACGTCCACCACACCAGCCACGATCAGCTGGAGGCCATTCTCAATCGCCTCGTCGCCAATGCCAGTAAACGCGCTCGCTTCGCCGGCGCCGAAACCCGTTCGCTGGCGCTGGCCGGCATCCGCGCCACGCGCGAGGGCACGATCAGCGAAGGCGGCGAGACCCTGCCCACGATCATCGGAACGCCGATGGCGGGAGAGGCGCTTGATGGCACCAGCTATGACGGCAAGACCGAAATCGCGTTGTTTCCCGGGGACTTGCCGGAACGCCCGGATTCATTGTTCGAAAACGGCACGCCCGTCGCGCTCAACTTCCTGCGCTTCACCCCGCCCCTGAAGCTCGATCGCAACGCCAATGGCGATGTAGTGCTGCCCCATATTCGCTTTGACCGGGCGCTCGACTATCTGGTGGGAGATTGGCTCGCATGAAACGCCCGATTGCCCGCCCGACCGCGGCGCCGACCGAACTCGCTGAACCCTTCCGCGCGCCCCGGGCCTTTGCGCCCGCCAAGGTGGAAATCGCCGAACCCGCCTTCGATCCGGTTGCTGACGAGACCCTGGCGGCTCCACCGCCGCGCCGCACGGGCTGGCTGGGACGGCTGGCCTGGACGACCGGCGGCATCCTGGTTTCCGCCGGACTTGGCCTCGCGGCCGACCGACTGATCCGCGACCTCTTTGCCACCAATGAATGGCTGGGCTGGCTTGGCCTTGGCGTGCTGGGTGCCTTCGTCGTCGCGGTCCTGGCCCTGGCGACGCGCGAACTCTTCGCTCTGCGCCGCCTGCTCGTGCTCGATGCGCTGCGCCGCGATGCCGCCATTGCAAGTGCGGAGAACGATTCTCATCGCGCCAGGCGTGTGGTCGATAGCCTCGCCAGCGTCTATGCCGACCGCCCCGACCTGGCGCGCGTCCGACAATCAGTCGCCGACCACCTGCCCCATCTGTTCGACGGTCACGAAATCATCGCCCTGGCCGAGCGCAGCCTGATGAGCCCGCTCGACGCTCGCGCCAAGGCCCTGACGGCGGCTTCGGCCCGCCGCGTGGCGCTGGTGACCGCCGTATCGCCCCGGGCCCTCGTCGACATCGCCTTCGTCATCTACGAGAGCATCCGCCTTGCAGGCGCCATTGCGGCGCTTTACGGGGCCCGCCCGGGCTTCTTTGGCTTCTGGCGTCTCACTGGGGCCGTGCTGGCCCATCTTGCCGTCACCGGCGGCCTGGTGCTGACCGATGGCATTGTCGAGCAACTGGTGGGTCAGGGCATCGCCGCCAAGCTGTCGGCACGGTTAGGCGAGGGCGTCGTCAACGGCCTGATGACGGTGCGCGTGGGCATCGCCGCCATGCGCGTGGTCCGGCCCCTACCCTTCGAGACGCAGAAGCAGCCGGTGGTCCGGGACTTTATCCCCGAACTCACCAAACTCACCGGCGACGCCACCAAATAGCTATTCGGCAGCAACCAGCAACTGCCGTGGCGCAACGCGGCCCTTGCGCTGCGGCATCGCATCGGGGTGCTCGGCGAAGTACCGCTCACGCGCCTCGAGCACCTTGGGACGATTGTCGACCGCCCACTTGCCCAGCAGCTTGAGCGGACGTTGCAGGTCGTGGCCCAGCTCGGTGAGCTCGTAGTCGACCCGCGGCGGAATTGACGGCGTCACTGTACGTGTCACGAAACCATCCATCTCGAGGTCGCGCAAGGTCGCGGTCAGAACCTTCTGGCTGATTCCGCCGATCATGCGCCTGATCTCGGAAAATCGCATTGGGCCGTCGCTGAGCAGGTTGATAATCAGCACCGTCCATTTGCCGCCGATCTGGTTCAGAATCTCCCCAACCGGGCGGCAATCATGGTGAATCTCGGGATTGACGGGTTTCATTTTTGTGCCTCGCGTATCGAAAAAGTGCCGTCTTGCGACGTCTTAGACAGTCACTCATATAGCGTCAGTTACCAACAGATACCATGGGTTCTGACATGAAAAACGTCGCCGTCCTGCTCGGCAGCCTGAGCGAGAATTCGATCAACAAGACGTTGGCCAAGACCTTCGAAAAGCTCGGCGAAGGCCGTCTGCGCTTCGACTATCTCGATATCGCGGGCCTGCCCTTCTACAACAACGACCTCTGGGACAATCCGCCCGCTGCCGTGACCGATCTCAAGCATCGCGTCGAAGCAGCCGATGCGGTTCTGATCGTCATGCCGGAGTTCAACCGCTCCTTCCCCGCCGTGATCAAGAACGCGCTGGATTGGGCGTCGCGCCCCTATGGGCACAATTCCTGGGCCGGCAAGCCCCTGGCTATAGCCGGCGCCAGCCCCGGCGGCATTGGCACCGCTGCCGGCCAGAGCCAGCTGCGCGCTGTCCTGCCGGTGCTCGGTTTCGTGGTGATGGGTCAGCCGGAAGTGTATTTCCAGTTCCAGCCGGGCCTGATCGACGAGCATTTCGAAGTCACCGACGACCAGAGCCGGGCGTTCCTGGGTGGGTTCGTCGACAGCTTTGTCGGCTGGATCGACCGGTACGGCGAGCCGGTGACGCAGGCTGAAGCGGCAGAATAATATGATGACAGAGCCGGACCCGTGGTCCGGCTCTTATGCTTTGTCAGGCGACGACAGGCGCCGAATGCCAACGCTGCCGCAACCAGGACGGTGGCCATGATCGACATCGTGACCCAAGGTGCCTGCTACGGCGCCGCCTATCTCCAGGGCCGCACATGGCTGCATGGCTTGTATATGGTTCGATATCATACTATCTAGTATGACATCGAACTATATGGGAGCTTTCGATGAAGAGACGTCAATTCGTGATGATGGCGAGCGGCGGTGTGCTGCTTGCAGCGACCGGCGCTGCCACGGCCTTTGTGACCACGCGAACGCCGCAAGCTGCCCTGCAGCCATGGCGTGATGCCGGTTCGCTTTATGAAGAGCCTCGCCGGCGCGCCCTGTCCTATGCCATTCTGGCGCCCAACCCGCACAATCGGCAGCCCTGGCTGGTCGATCTGGCCGGCGACGATCAGGTGGTGCTCTATGTCGATACCAAGCGGGTACTGCCGCACACCGACCCATTCAACCGCCAGATTACCATCGGGCTGGGCTGTTTTCTCGAACTGATGAGCATGGCAGCCGCCAGCGATGGCTACCGCGTGCAAACAGAACTGTTCCCCGAAGGCGAAGACAGCGGCCGCCTCGATACCAGGCCGGTGGCGCGGATTCGTTTCATCGCCGATGCCGCCATAGAGCCCGACCCGCTGTTCGCGCATGCCCTGGAACGCCGCTCACTCAAGGAGCCTTACGACCTGGCCCGACCGGTACCCGACGCGGTCCTGGCATCGCTGAAGGGCGCGGGCCAGTATGGGAACACGATCAACGTTGCTGGCGAGCCCGATCCTGTCGCGGCCCTGCGCGACCTGACCCATCGGGCGCTCGATATCGAAATCAGCACGCCGCATACGTACAAGGAAAGCGTCGATCTGTTCCGCATTGGCAAGGCCGAAATTGAGGCCGACCCGGACGGAATCGACTTCGGCGGTCCCCTGTTCGACACCCTGGCCCTGCTTGGACAGTTTACCCGAGAAACGGCGCTCGACACCGGCTCGATCGTTTACGCGCAGGGGAGAGATGTGGTGATGGCAAACGTGGACACTGCCATGGCCCATGTCTGGCTGGTCAGCAGCGGCAACAATCGCGCCGATCAGATTGCGGCGGGTCGCGACTGGCTGCGCATCAACCTGGCGGCAACCGCTGCCGGGGTTGGCCTCCAGCCCCTCAGCCAGGCATTGCAGGAATTCCCCGAGATGGCCGGCTGTCACGCCGAGGCCCATCAAAAGCTTGCGCCGGATGGCGGCACCGTCCAAATGTTGGCGCGTCTGGGTTATGCGGCGCCGGTCGCGCCCAGTCCCCGCTGGCCCCTCACGGCCAAGCTCATCTAGGACCAAGCATGGACGACAAACAGGCCCAGGGCATGATCTTCGGCTTCTTCAACGAGGTCGGCATCGTTTCGCAGCTCAGCGGCGCATTGTTCGGCCGCTTGGTCCCTCAGAGCGTCCATCTCTCGCACTTCATCGTCCTTAATCACCTGACGCGCATTGGCGACGGCCGCACGCCGGTCCAGATCGCCAATGCGCTACAGGTGACCAAGGCCACGATGACGCACACGCTCGCCGTGCTGAGCGGGCACGGCTTCATCACCATGGAGCCCCACCCCACCGATCGACGGTCGAAAATTGTACGCCTCACGCCGGCGGGCCGGACCTTCCGCGATGAGGCCATCGACAGCATGTCCCCAGCTTTTCAGTATCTGGCGGACAATATCGGCATCGATGAGCTGAAGGCAGTGCTGCCGGTGCTGGAAAAGGTGCGCAGACTGCTCGACGCCGAGCGCGATGCACCTGTCGTGGGCTGATCAGTCCTTGGCGGCACTCGCCGCCAGGGTCAGCTTGAGCCCGTCGATCGCATCGCTGCATAAAATCTGGCAGCTCAGCCGCGAATTGGAGCGGACATCGCCGACGCTGTCGAGCATGTCCTCTTCCTCGTCGTTGGGGGCACCGACCACATCGAGCCAGTCCTTGTCGACATAGACATGGCAGGTGGCGCAACTCAGGGCCCCTCCGCACTCGGCCTTGATATTGAGGCCCCAGTCCCGGATGACCTCCATCACGCGCCAGCCATCGAGCCCTTCGAGCTCGTGGTTTTCCCCGGCCTGGTCGGTGACGTGGATAATCATGCGCATGTCCTCAACAACGGGGCGTCCATTACCCCGCAAAGATCGTCCCCGCAAGGGAAACACCTTGCATCCGCGGCACTAGGCGACGCCGAGCTTCTTCTGCAGTTTGGTGGAACTGGTGGTGTACTGGAACACCACCCGCTCGCCCGGCGAGACGATCGCCTTGGCGGCCTGCGCCATCAGCGCAGCCTCGTGGAAGCCGCTAAGGATCAACTTGAGCTTGCCCGGGTAGGAATTGATATCACCAATGGCAAAGATGCCCGGCACCGAGGTTTCGAACTTCTCGGTATCGACGACGATGGTGTTGTCGTTGAGCTCCAGGCCCCAGTCGGCTACCGGGCCCAACTTCATGGTCAACCCGAAGAAAGGCAGTAAACGCGTTGCTGGAACTGACAGATCGCCCGCATCGGTTGTCAGGTGAACATGGTTGATCTGGCCGTTTTCGCCGTCGAGCTTGGCAATCTGGCCGGTGAGGAAGTTGATCTTCCCTTCGCCCACCAGCTCCTGCATTTTGTTGACCGAGGCCGGCGCCGCCTTGAACACGGCGCGGCGGTGCACCAAGGTCAGCGAGCGCACGATGGGCTGCAGATTCAGCGTCCAGTCGAGCGCCGAGTCCCCGCCGCCAACGATCACCACGTCCTGGCCGCGGAAGTCGTCCATCTTGCGGACGGAATAGAACACTGACTGGTTCTCGAACTGCTCGATGCCATCAACCGGCGGACGCTTGGGCTGGAACGAGCCCCCGCCAGCCGCAATCACCACCACCTTGGCGTGGAATATCTCATCCGCATCGGTGGCCAGCTTGAAGCTGCCGTCTTCCTGCTTCTCGATGGAATTGACCATGCGATTGAAGTGGAATTCAGGGGCGAAGGGCGCAATTTGCGCCATCAGGTTCTCAGTGAGCTGCTGGCCGGTGACCACGGGGAATCCGGGAATGTCGTAGATCGGCTTCTCCGGATAGAGTTCAGCGCACTGGCCGCCCGGACGGTCGAGGATGTCGATGAAATGGCATTTGAGATCGAGCAGCCCGAGTTCGAAGGCTGCGAACAGCCCGCAGGGGCCCGCGCCGATCACGACGACATCGGTGGTGATTTCAGTGCTCATACTTTTCTCAAGTCCGTTCTGACCGAGGTCCGGCTGCCTCGGGTGTCATTCCCGCGAAAGCGGGAACCTCTGTTTCAGCAAACGGGGGTTCCCGCTTTCGCGGGAATGACCCTGTGGGTTAATAGGACAAACGCGCTCCACTTACCTCAGGAGACGCGGCGAAGGAAGGGACGCGTGCCGACCGGTACCTCGGTGATGCCCACTGGCTGGTAGAAGATCGCCACTTCCGGCAGGCGATTCTCGGTCAGCGCCGCGCGGGTCGGCTCATGCGTCACCACCAGGGCAGTGATGCCGCACCGGCGCATCAGCGGAATCTGGTCCTGCAGCACGTCGCCAACGGCCCGGATTTCGCCGGAATACTTGAAGCGCTCGCTCAGCAGGCGGGCTGTGGAATAGCCGCGCCCATCCGAAAACGCCGGGAACTTGATGGCGATCGAGGCAAAGCGGCCCAGATCGGTCTCGACATCCTCAATGCGGTCGCCCGGCACCACCAGCAGCCCAAGCGGGTGCGGATTGGCCAGAAACGCCTCGCGATTGGCCAGGAACACCGGCAGCGGCACGTGCTTGTAGCTCGCGGTCGCCGGGTCGCTATCTTCGGCCCAGTCGTGGAACGGGTCGGCGATGAAGGCGCCGTCCTTCCACAGATGATGTCGGGTCGCGGCGGTCATTGGCGAGGCAATCGCTCCGTTGAAATCGAAATGGATGCCGCACTCTTTCTTGTTGAGGCCGCGCCACCGTCCGGCGCGCGGATCCTCGCCCTCGGCGACCACCGAGGTGCAGGGCGCGCAGCCAATCGACTTGTAGCCCTTAGCGAACAGCGGGTGCTCGGGCAAGCCGTGGTCGATCTTGTATTGGTTGACGTCGGCATCATTGAAGTAGGCCAGCGGGTTGACCTTGATGCGATCATCACTGGTCAACTCGAAATGCGGCAGCACGCCGCGTTCCTTGGTCTGGAAGCGCTTCCGCCCGGTCACCCAGCCGCCATACTGCTCGGTGATCGGCTCGAGCGGCTCGGTCTTGCGGATATGGCAGCAGCTATCGGGATCGGTTTCCCACAGGTCGCCCTTGGGATCGAAGCGCTTCACATCATCCGAATTGGGATGGATAGCGTGGACGTTGATCAGGCCGAGATGCTTCTTCAGCGTCTCGACATAGTCCAGCGTCTCAGTGAAGTGCTTGCCGGTTTCGAGGAAATAGACCGGCAGGCTTGGGTCGACCTGCGCCACCAGGTGCAGCAGCACGGCAGAATCCGCACCGAAGGACGAAACGATCGCAAGGTCACCGGGCAGCACATCGGTAGCCGCCTGGCGCAGCACGCCGACGGCGTCCATCTCGTCGAACATGCCGTTGAGGGCCAGGATACCCAGCGCGCGCAATTTGTCATGCGCGGCGGGTGTATGTGCGAGTTTAGGCAGCGCCATAAAGGGCCTCCTTGAATGGCGCTTCCCCGAGACGCCGATAGGCTTGAATAAAGGTCTCGTCGGCGCTCTCGCGCTTGGAGATATAGGTATCGACCAGCGTTTCGATGGCGCCGGGCACGGCCTCGGCTTCAAAGCCGGGCCCGATGATCTTGCCGACCGATGCGTTTTCCGTAGCGTCGCCGCCCAGAGTTATCTGATAGAGTTCGCCACCCTTCTTCTCGACGCCGAGAATGCCGATATGGCCCACATGGTGGTGCCCGCAGGCATTGATGCAGCCGGAAATCTTGATCTTGAGATCGCCGATTTCCGCCTGCCGCTCGGGCTCGGCGAACTTGCGGGAAATTTCCTGCGCCAGCGGGATCGAGCGGGCATTGGCCAAGGCGCAGAAATCGAGACCAGGGCAGCAGATCATGTCGGTGATCAGCCCCGTATTGCCCTCGGCAAAGCCGGTGGCGACCAGCGCGTCATAGACGGCGCGGAGATCGGCCACGGCGACGTGCGGTAGAACCAGATTCTGCTCGTGGGTGACACGCAGCTCATCGAACCCATAGCGCTCGGCAATGTCGGCAATGTCGTCCATCTGCTTGTCGGTCGCGTCGCCCGGGGCACCGCCGAC
>NZ_JAKFDJ010000165.1:0-22172 GCF_036676215.1 Devosia sp.
GCCAGCCTTGGCCTCACCGTGGCCGATGTGCGCAACGCGCTCTCCACCATCGCCTTTGACACGCCGGCTGGCTCGATCAACGGCCCCAATCAGAACATTTCCGTCCGCGCCATTTCTGAGATCACCACGCCCGAGGATTTCGAAAGCATCATCATCAATGGCCGTACCCTGCTGGGCGATGTGGCCACTGTCGTCTTCGACGCTGCCGCTAGCACCTCATCGCTGCGCTCTGACGGCAAGCCCGGCATTGGCCTGGGCATCGTGCGGCAGGCCCAGTCCAACACTATCGAGATTTCCCACGGCATCCACGCCGCCGTCGAGGCGCTCAACCAGACCCTGCCCGAGGGCGTCGACTTAAGGGTGTCGAGCGACGATGCCATCTTCATCGAGGGCGCCCTGCATGAGGTGCAGATTGCCCTGCTGGTCTCGCTGGTCGTTGTCGTGGCCATCATCTTCCTGTTCCTGCTGGATTGGCGCGCCACCATCGTTCCCGCCATAGCCATGCCGATTGCCCTGCTTGGCGCGGTTGCCGGCATCTATCTGGCTGGCTTTTCTCTCAACATCATCACCCTGCTGGCGCTGGTCCTCGCCACCGGCCTTGTGGTCGACGATGCCATCGTGGTGCTGGAAAATATCGTCCGCCGCAAATCCATGGGGGCTGGTCCGCGCGCCGCCGCCGTGCTCGGCACCCAGGAAGTGTTCTTCGCCGTCGTGGCAACAACGCTGACCCTCGCCGCCGTCTTCATCCCGCTCTCCTTCCTTGAAGGCCAGACCGGCCGGCTGTTCCGCGAGTTCGGCTTTACTCTGGCCATAGCCGTCCTGCTGTCATCGGTCGTCGCCCTGACCATGGGGCCGATGATCGCCTCGCGCTTTCTCAAGGCCCACGAGCCCGGGAGCCATGGCGGCCCGATCGCCACCCTTGGCCGCCGCCTTGCCGCCCTCTATCGCGTCACCCTGCACGTCGCGCTGCGCAATCCCTTCGTCGTGGTGCTGATCGCCCTGCTCTTTGCCGCCTCCTCCTGGTTCGTCTATGGCAACCTCCAGCAGGAGATCACCCCGCCGGAAGACCGCTCGCAGATTTCCCTGCGCGTCTCCGCACCCAATACGGTGAGCCTCGATTTCGTGCGCACCCGCATGACCCAGATCGAAGCCATGCTGCAGCCCTTCGTCGACAGCGGCGAGGTGCGGTCCATCTTCGTGCTCTCCGGCTGGGGTACCGGCGGCGCGCTGACCCTGACGCTGGCACCCTGGGGCGAGCGCGAGCGCGGCCAGCAGGAGATCGCCGCCGATATCACCGCCCTCATGGCACAGGTGCCGGGCGTGCGCGCCAATGTCGGCCAGGGCAACAGCCTGGGCATTCGCGGCGGCGGCTCGGGTCTGCAATTCGCCGTGGTCGGCTCCGACTATGCCGTCCTGGCCGAAACCGCGCGCTCTATTGCCGACCTGCTCGATGCCGATGGCCGCTTCGGCAATGTCAGTGTCAACTTCGACACCACCCAGCCCCAGCTTACGCTCACCGTGGACCGGGCGCGGGCCGATGCGCTTGGCGTCGACATCAATGGCCTCGCCGCCACCATGCAGGCCATGATCGATGGCAGCGATGTCGGCACCATCTTCATCAACGACACCAGCTATACCGTGCGCATGGTCTCGACCAGCAATCCGGTCAACGACCCGCGCGACCTCGAATCGATCTTCCTGCGCACCGGCGACGGCCGCTATGTGCCCATGTCGACCATTGCCAGCATCGCCGAGTCCGCCGTGCCGCCCTCGCTGCGGCGCGAGGGGCAGCGCCGGGCCGTACCGGTTTCGGCCAGCCTCGATGGCGCGCAGGCTCTGGGCGACGCCTATTACCGCATGCTCGACATCGCCCGCCCGGTCCTGCCCGAAGGCGTCTCGATCATCCCCCTGGCGGAAGCCCGGACCATCGGCGAAGCCAGCAACGGCCTCTTCATCACCTTCGGCTTTGCTTTGGTCATCATCCTGCTCGTCCTGGCCGCGCAGTTCGAGAGTTTCTGGAGCGCCATCATCGTCATGACCACGGTGCCCTTCGGGGTGGCCGCGGCGCTCTATGCCCTTCTGGTCACGGGAGGGAGTCTCAACATCTTCAGCCAGATCGGCCTCGTTCTGGTGGTCGGCATCATGGCCAAGAACGGGATCCTGATCGTCGAATTCGCCAACCAGCTCCGCGACCGCGGCCTGCCGGTGGCCCAGGCCATCGAGGAAGCCTCCAATATCCGCCTGCGCCCGGTGATGATGACCATGATCGCTACCATTCTCGGCGGCCTGCCGCTGGTCCTCGCAAGCGGCGCCGGCGCCGAGGCGCGGTCGGCCCTCGGCTGGGTCATGGTCGGCGGCCTGAGCTTTGCCGCCATCTCGACCCTCTACCTGACCCCGGTGGCCTATCTCTTGCTCGCCCGCTTCAGCAAACCCAAAGCCGAGGAAGAAGCCCGGTTGGAACGCGAACTGGACGTGGCCAATGGGGTCGCGGGTCCGGCGGAATAGACCCGAAAGCCCGACGTCGCGGACACGATTTTGGAGGAGACCAGCATGGACCGATTCACCGGCGGATGCCTCTGCGGCAGCGTTCGTCTTGTAGCCTCAGGACGCCCCTACCGGGTCGGCCTCTGCCACTGCCTCGATTGCCGCAAACATCACGGCGCCCTCTTTCACGCATCCGCCATCTTCCCCCAGGAAGCGGTGACCATCCAGGGCGAAGTCCAGGACTATAAGGGACGCTTCTTCTGCCCCCGCTGCGGCTCGTCCGTGTTCTCGCGCAGCGCCGACGAAATCGAGGTGAACCTGGGCTCCCTGGACGAACCCGATCAGTTGATGCCAACCTACGAACTCTGGACCATCCGCCGCGAGTCCTGGCTGCCACCCTTCCCGCTCAAACACCGATACAACCGCGACCGGGACTCCACGAGTCGCTCCGAGGACTAGCACGCACGAACGGCGCAACCGAGGGTCGGCTGACACCGACCCTCGGACAGCTGTGTGGCGGCGCATGGCCGCCCCACTTGCGCTTAAGGCTTAAGGCTTGAGGCCGGCGAAGAAGGCGACAACGTCCGCGGCCCAGACCTCAGGCACCTCCATCGCCGCGAAGTGGCCGCCGCTGTCGAGTTCGGTCCAGCGGACGATGGTGTTGCCGGTCTCGCCGTAGCGACGGATGGCAACTTCGTCACGGCCGAAAACGGCTACACCCGTCGGCACGCCAGAATTCGGCTTGGGCGACCAGGCTTCCGGGTCGTGCGCGTTCTCGTAATACAGCCGGATGGACGAGGCGGCCGTGCCGGTGAACCAGTAGACCAGCACGTTGGTCAGGAACTTGTCCTGCTCCACCGCATCCGGGCTGTCGCCGAAGCCGGCGAACATGTCGCCCAGCCAGGCGATGAGGCCCGCCGGTGAATCGGTGATCCCATAGGCCACGGTCTGCGGCCGGCTCGATTGCAGGGCGTTGAAGCCAAAGCGTTCCGCCATGAACTGCTGCAGGCGCTGCAGCCGCGTCTTCTCGGCATCGCTGAAGGTGGCGATCTCGCTTGGCTCGATCGGACCCATGGGAATAAAGCCCATGGTCGCGGCATTGACATGAACCCCGGTGACCCGGCCGGGCGCCGCTCGGGCAATCGTCGGCGCGATCACCGCGCCGGCGTCCCCGCCCTGCACGCCGAACCGCTCGTAGCCGAGCCTGCGCATCAGCTCGAGCAGGGCATTGGTGATGCGGCCGTCATTCCAGCCGGCCTCGCGCGTTGGCCCCGAAAAGCCAAAGCCGGGCAGCGAGGGTATGACGAGATCGAAGCCGGCCGCCGTGAGCGGCGCGATGGCATCGAGGAATTCCACGAACGACCCCGGCCAGCCATGCAACAGCAGCAGCGGCATGGCACCGGGCCGATCCGATTTGACGTGGAGAAAGTGGATGGTCTGGCCGTCGATCTCGGTCACGAATTGCGGATGCCGGTTGATCGCCGCTTCCTGGGCGCGCCAGTCGAAGCCGTTCTGCAGGCGGTCGACCATGCGGCTGACGAACGCGCTGGTGGGGCCGTAGCTCCAGCCGGCGCCGGGCACTTCGTTGGCGAGTATCGTATTGGTCAGACGCTGGCGCAGGTCGGCCAGCTTGGCTTCGGGAATGGCGATCTTGAAGGGAGAAACGGTTGTCATTTGCTGCGTCCTTGCTGGGTTGAAAGTACATTCTTTCTAGCCAGCGGGCGGACGGCGGGATTGAAGATTTCCGACAGTTTAGCGGGCGGCGACCTGCCTTGGGGTCTGGCCCATGATCGCCTTGAGTGACCGGATCATGTGCGGCTGGTCGGCATAGCCCAGGGCAAAGGCGACGTCTGCGGCAGGACGCCCTTGCTGCAGCAGAGCCACCGCCTTCTGGGCGCGTTCGATCTGGGTGAAGGCCTTGTAGGTGAGCCCGGTGGTCTTTAAAAAATGCCGCTGCATCGTCCGTTCCGACATCGCCATCGGATGTCCCGATACGACGGATGCGACCACACTATTGTCCTCGACAATGCCGTTGCGCAGCAGCTTGTCGACGAACCGATCCACGGTCTCGAAGGTCGGGATCTCCACCACATCCGTCCCAAGCCAGAAGCGGTCCTGCCCGACATTGGGGAGAACCACGCCTTCGTCCCGCATCCTCTCGCCCGGCATCAGGGACATATAGCTGGAGGGCTTGAAGGCGATGGCGAGGATCTCGTCACCGGCGGAGAACTCGTGGGTGACGGCAGTGGTGGTGAGTCCGGTACGCAGCACCATGACGCCCGCCGCGGTCTTCATCATCACGAAGTCCCAGCAGCCATCGGGCTGCATCAGTGTGCTGCCATCTTCCCCGAACGTGGTGTGCGTCACCGACTCCACCACCGGAGACGTCCACCCTTCCAGTTTCACGACGCGATGCATGCCGTCAGCCCGATTTCGCTGCGGCAACTCTGACACGATTATGGATTTGTGCAATCCGCAAGCAAAGATGGGCCGAGCATCAGGCGCGCCACGGTTGCTCCGAAGCTATAGCCGATCACCCCAATACCGGCCGCATCCGCACCCTCGACCCGGCGAGGAAGCTGCGGGCAACCGCGCATCGGCAACCAGCCCTTCGAGTGTGATATCGGCCATGTCGCCAGAACTCTCGCCATGGCCGCGGAAAGCGATGCGCAGCGAGGCGATGCCCTGCGCGGCAAGATCCGCCGCCAAGAGCCCGCCGACCTGGTCCAGAGACGGTACGCGGGGCGAAACCCCGCACTCTGCTCCTCGCTTGTGTCCAGTTCCTGTAGAAAAATAAAGTATAAACAGCAATGCAACTTAAATATCATTGTATCGTTTATGGCTTTGAGTTTCAGCGCCCCTAGAAATATTTTTAATAACGAGACTATTTCTTAGAGAACCTCGGACGGTCGACCCAAAAAATACCGGTTCTGACCGCCACCCTCCCGGTGAACATTGTGAATGGATTCGCTTCGTCACGTCGCGTCTGTATTTTCTCTATTTTCGCTCTTGGCCTTGGGTTTCCCGTTACCGCCGACGCCGCAGACATCAGCCGGATACGCCAGCGCGGCTGGGAAGCGATGTGCCTGCGCGATGATCAGCCGATCAACTTCTGCAGTTCCTTTAGCGGCCCCAGGCAGATTCCCTATTCGCGCGACCTGGAAGCTGTGCTGTCCAGCATCAGTCTCAACATCAATGCCACGTACCGGTTTCAATCCGACAGAAGCGCCTATGGCGTGGGGGATCGCTGGAGCGTGCCCACGGGCAACACTGCCGACTGCGAGGACTACGTGCTCGCCAAAATAGTGGCCCTTTACCAGCAGGGATACCCGGTCTCCGCCATGGTGATCCTGATTGGCCAGCTGAGCAACGGCCGCTGGCATTCGACTCTGGGCGTGCAGACCGATGCCGGGATGATCGTGCTCGACAGCCTCAGTGCCGGGACGGTCGCGCGTCTGAATTTCAGAACTGCCTATTACCTGGAAATGCACGACACCAGCAGTTGGCGCATCGTCCAATAAGAGCCTGGGGGAACCGCTCCAACAGTGGTTGCTCCCGAACTAGACCGTCGGATCCAAAACAAAAGGCCGCCGGGTCACCCCGGCGGCCTCGTCATTCAATCACGCGCTCTTAGGCCGAGCGGTTCTTGTTGTAGAGATCGAAGAACACGGCTGCGAGTAGCACCACGCCCTTGATCATCTGCTGCCAGTCGATGTTGACGCCCATGATCGACATGCCGTTATTCATCACGCCCATGATGAAGGCGCCGATCACTGCGCCGGCCACCGCGCCCACGCCACCCAGCGCCGAGGCGCCGCCGATGAACACGGCCGCGATCACGTCGAGTTCCAGGCCCTGCCCGGCTTTCGGCGTCGCCGAATTCAGCCGCGCCGCATAGATCATGCCGGCCAGAGCCGCCAGCGCACCCATGATGGCAAAGACGTAGAATGTCATCCGCTCGGTCTTGATGCCGGAAAGCGCCGCCGCCTTGAGGTTGCCGCCCAGCGCGTAGATGCGACGACCAAAAGTCATGCGCTTGGTGACGAACACGAAGAGCGCAATCAGCAGCGCCATCACCACCAGCACGTTTGGCAGACCGCGATAGGATGCCAGCATGTAGCAGAAGAACAGCACCAGCGCGGCGATCACCAGATTCTTGGCGACGAACAGGCCGAATGGCTCGCTCTCATAGCCGCGCGCCTTGCGGCGGGAGCGGCCACGGATCGCCATGAACACCATGGCGACAATGCCCACGATGGCAATGACCAGCGTTGTCGTGTGCAGCACCATCGGCTGCACGCCCTCGCTGGCCGCGACCAGCGTGGTCGGTCCGATGATATCGGGGATGAAGCCGGCCGACAGCAGTTGGAACTCGGCCGGGAACGGGCCGACCGACTTGCCGGCCAGGATTGCCAGCGACAGGCCCTTGAAGATCAGCATGCCGGCCAGCGTCACGATGAATGACGGGATCTTGTGATAGGCGATCAGATAGCCCTGCGCCGCCCCGATGGCTGCGCCGACCACGATGCAGATTGCCCCGGCCACGAAGGGATGGGCGAGGAAGGCCAGCTCGGGCGGGAATCTCCAGCCCACCATCAGCATCGCCGCCAACGCGCCGACAAAGCCGGAAACCGAGCCGACGCTCAGGTCGATATGGCCGGCCACGATGACCAGCAGCATGCCCAGCGCCATCACGATGATATAGCTGTTCTGCAGGATGATATTGGTCAGGTTCACCGGCTTGAACAGCACGCCGGCGGTGAAATACTGGAAGAACAGCATGATCAGGATCAATGCCAGCAGCAGGCCATAGTCCCGCATATTGGCCTTGAGCGCGCCCCAGACGCTGAGCTCCTGCGTCTTGGCCTGTTCGCCGGTCGCGATTGTGCCCGGCTGGGCGGTTTCTGTGGTCATGATGCCTTCCCTTCAGCGCGGACGATTGCGCGCATGATCTTTTCCTGGCTGGCTTCGCTGGTCGGCATTTCGCCAACGATGCGGCCTTCGTTCATTACATAGACGCGGTCGGTAATGCCAAGCAGTTCCGGCATCTCCGAGGAGATGACGAGGATGGCTTTGCCCTGCGCCGCGAGCTGGTTGATGATGGTGTAGATTTCATACTTGGCGCCGACATCGATGCCGCGTGTCGGTTCGTCCAGGATCAGCACGTCCGGATTTGCGAACAGCCACTTCGAAAGCACCACCTTCTGCTGGTTGCCGCCGCTGAGATTGCCGGTGACCTGATAGACGCTCGATGAGCGGATATTGGTCTTCTTGCGATACTCGTTGGCGACGTCCATTTCGGCTAGGTCGTCGATCACCCCGACATTGGAAATGCCCCTGAGATTGGCGATCGTCGTATTGTGCTTGATGTGGTCGATCAGGTTGAGGCCATAGGTCTTGCGGTCCTCGGTGGCATAGGCCAGGCCATGCGCCACGGCCCGTTCGACCGTGGATGTATCGACCCGCTTGCCGTGCAGATACACCTCGCCACTGATCCTCTGGCCATAGGATTTGCCAAACACGCTCATCGCGAATTCGGTGCGTCCCGAGCCCATCAGCCCGGCAATGCCGACGACTTCACCCTTGCGGATGTTGATGTCGATATTCTTGATGACCTGCCGGTCGCGGTGCTGCTGGTGGTAGACGCTCCAGTTCTTGACCTCGAACACCACCTCGCCGACCTGCGGCACCCTGGCCGGATAGCGGTCATCGAGCGAGCGGCCCACCATCAGGGTGATGATGCGGTCCTCGGTAATGTCTTCCTTGTTGAGCGTCTCGATGCTGCGCCCGTCACGGATCACCGTGATCCGGTCGGCAACCTTCGAAATCTCGTTGAGCTTGTGGCTGATCAGGATCGATGTGATGCCCTGCTTGCGGAATTCCATCAGCAGCTCGAGCAGCGCCGTACTGTCCTTTTCCGACAGGCTGGCTGTCGGCTCGTCGAGGATGAGGAGCCTGACTTCCTTGCTGAGCGCCTTGGCGATTTCCACCAGCTGCTGCTTGCCCACGCCGATATTGGTGATCAGCGTATCGGGGTCTTCGTTGAGCCCGACCATGCCGAGGAGCTTGCGCGCGCCGTCGCGGGTCTCGTCCCAGTCGATCACGCCGCCCGTGGCCTGCTCGTTGCCAAGGAAGATGTTCTCGGCAATCGACAGCAGCGGCACCAGCGCCAGCTCCTGGTGGATGATGACGATGCCCTTGTGCTCGCTGTCACGGATCGACTTGAAGTGTTGTTCTTCGCCCTTGTAGACGATCTGGCCGTCATAGCTGCCCGTGGGATAGACCCCGCTCAGCACCTTCATCAGGGTGGATTTGCCGGCGCCGTTCTCACCCACGATGGCGTGGATTTCCGCTTCCCGGACATCGAGGTTCACATCCGACAGCGCCTTGACGCCGGGGAAGGTCTTGGTGATGCCGCGCATCTCCAGAATGGTCTTGCTCATTCGTCGCTTTCTCGTACTCACCAAGCGTCGCATTATAGCGCTCTGACCCGGTGACGGGAAAGGGCCCCGCGTCTCCGCGGGGCCCCGATTGCTGAAGCCGAAGCTTACTGCAGGTCTTCCGGCTTGATGTAGCCCGAGTCAACGACCAGAGCCTGGTAGTTGGTCAGGTCGACGTCATGCGGGGTCAGCAGGATCGACGGCACAACCTTGACACCATTGTCATAGGTGGTGGTGTCGAGGCCTTCCGGCGTAGCGCCGGAGACGACGGTGTCAACCAGGTCCGCGGTGACCTTGGCCAGTTCGCGGGTGTCCTTGTAGACGGTCGAGTACTGCTCGCCGGCAATGATCGCCTTCACCGAAGGAGCTTCCGCATCCTGGCCGGTGATGACCGGCCAAGGCAGGTCGGCCGAGCCATAGCCAACGCCGCGGAGCGACGAGATGATGCCGCGCGACAGACCATCATAGGGAGCCAGCACGCCCTGGACGGTGGAACCGTCCGAGTAGTTGGCCGACAGGATGTTGTCCATGCGGGCCTGAGCAACGGCGCCGTCCCAACGCAGGGTACCGACGGTTTCCATGCCCATCTGGCCGGACTTCACCACGATATCACCCGAGTCGATCAGCGGCTGCAGAACCGACATCGCGCCGTCGTAGAAGAAGAAGGCGTTGTTGTCGTCCGGCGAACCGCCGAAGAGTTCAACGTTCCACGGCTTGGTGGGGAAGCGTTCGCCAAGGCCCTTCACGAGCGAGTTGGCCTGGAGCACGCCGACCTGGAAGTTGTCGAAGGTGGTGTAGTAGTCGACATTGCCCGATTCACGGATCAGGCGGTCATAGGCGACAACCTTGATGCCGGCATCGGCGGCCTGCTGCAGAACAGCAGACAGCGTGGTGCCGTCGATCGAAGCAACCACCAGAGCCTTGACGCCCTTGGTGACCATGTTTTCGATCTGGGCGAGCTGGTTCGGAATGTCGTCTTCCGCGAACTGCAGGTCGACGGTGTAGCCCTTGCCTTCGAGCGCGGCCTTGAGCTCATTGCCGTCCGAGATCCAGCGCAGCGAGGACTGCGTCGGCATGGCAATGCCGATGGCGCCCTTGTCCTGGGCGAAAACCGCGGTGGAAGCAGTCAGCGCCATGGCGCCAACGGCCAGCACAGTGGCAAGCGTCTTGAAAATCTTCACGTCTCGACTCCCTTTTATATTCGAGTTCAGAAGTTTGGATGGTCTTCAGGGGAGAGGCCTCGGCGAACAGGTCCTGCTGGCGCCGGGCGGATCGCGAACGAACCTGCCCTTGGCCGACAACGCAAACCGATCGAGCGCGCAAGGCGCACGTCCAGTCCGTCTTGCATGAAATCCTCCAGCATGATGGCTGCTGCTGCTGCCTGGAGCCCTCCCAAGCCCACGGCGCGGAAACTAGGATAATCAGATATCCGTGTAAAGTCGCTTTCCCAAGGAGCGTGAATTTTTTCGACTATCGAATATTAACGATACTGCTTGTTTTTGGGGCGATTGCGGCTGCGGGTCGCAGTCGCTATCATGTTCACATTGTTGAGGTACGTACCCGGAGAAGATCGCCAAGCGACCCCGGATTGATAAAGGTATCAGATACCTTGGAGGAGCCGTGACCACTGCTGAGGGTGACCAGCGCACCGACCAACCCACTGCTGCAATGACCATTGCCGACGCTCTGGCGCGTGAGATCTTGAGCGAGATGAGCCCGGGCGTCAGCCTGCCGAGCGAAGCAGAACTGGCCACGCGCTACGATGTGAGCCGCCTCACCATCCGCGAGGCGGTCAAGCTCCTCGAGGGTCGTGGCCTGCTGGCCATTGCGCGCGGCCGCAAGGCCGTGGTGCGCGAACCCGATGGCGCCGCCTTCGCCGATTTCCTCACCTCGGTCATCCGATATGATTCCAAAGGTCTGTTCGATCTCGTCGAGGTGCGGCTGGCCCTTGAAGTGCAGTCGGCGACCCTGGCAGCCAAACGCGCCTCCCGCGCCGGCATCGCCGCCATCGAAAGTGAACTGCAGGGCATGCGTGACACTGTCGGCATTCCCGGCGAAGCCATGACGCATGAGCAGGAAGTCGGCTTTCATACCCATGACGTCGGCTTCCACGAGGCCGTGGCCCTGGCGAGCGGCAATCGCGTGCTGGGCTTCCTGTTCGAGGCCATGGCAAGGCCGCTGCGCGAGGGCTTTTTCATCAGCCGGCGCGGCCACGAACAGCGTGGCCATTCCCTGCACGACACAATTGAGGCCCATCAGCGCATTCTCGACTGCATCAAGGCCGGCAATGGCCGCACCGCCGCCGAGGCCATGCGCATCCATCTCAAGGATACCGAGCGTGACATCCGCGTTGCCCTCAGCCAGCTTGCCCGGCAAGGCTCGGGGGGCTGACGCACAAACGCCTTGCGGCAGCGCGCGCCATGACCGAATAATCCGCGCAAACGTGCAGGGCGGGCCATGGCGCAGCGAATAGACACTTCGATCAACCGACTGGACGATGCCGCCCGCGCCGGCTGGCTCTATTACGTGGCCGGCAACACTCAGGAAGAGATCGCCGCCAAGCTGGGCATTTCCCGCCAGTCTGCCCAGCGCCTCGTCTCGCTCTCGGTGAGCGAGGGGTTGATCAAGGTACGGCTCGATCATCCGATCGGTCACTGCATGGACCTGGCCAGCCGCCTCAAGTCGCGCTTCGCGCTCGACCTTGTCGAAGTCGTGCCCTCCGATCCGTCCAGCGAATCCACCACCGTCGGCGTCGCCGAGGCCGGGGCCGCCGAAATCGAGCGCTGGCTCAAGCGCCCCGACCCCATCGTCATGGCCATCGGCACCGGACGCACGCTCAAGGCGGCGGTGGAACAGCTCATGCCGATGGAGTGCCCGCACCACAAGGTGGTCTCGCTCACCGGCAATATCGCCCCTGACGGATCCGCGGCCTATTACAACGTCATTTTCAATATGGCTGATACCGTCAAGGCCCGCAGCTTCCCCATGCCCCTGCCCGTCATCGCCTCCTCGGCCCGCGAGCGCGAGCTGCTGCATGCCCAGCCCATGATTCGCGAGACCCTTGCTTTGGCCGCCAAGGCCGACGTGACCTTTGTCGGTATCGGCGATATCGGCCCCGATGCACCGCTCTATCTCGACGGCTTCATCACCGATGCTGAACTCAAGGCCCTGCAGAAGGCTGGCGCCATCGGCGAAATTTGCGGCTGGAGCTTTGATGCCGAGGGCAAGCTGGTCGATGGCATCATCAATGATCGCGTCGCATCCGCGCCACTGCCATCGCGCGAACACTCGCTTGTCGTGGCAATCGCCATGGGCAAGCGCAAATTGCCCGGCATCAAGGCCACGCTCAACCGCCGGCTGGTCAACGGATTGATCACCGACGAGCGCACGGCCGAAGGCCTGCTTGCCCTCTAGCAACCATCTGATTCTAAAATATTATTCGACGTTTTCAGCCTTCCGCTGATGTACGCACGTCAGTCGGCATGCGCATGGCACGCTTGACTCTGCCGCATAAGTTGTGAGTATTTGCCCATTGCCGGAACAAATGCCCGTTTCGGTTTCTGGGAGGTATATCGATGAAATTGACACCCATTCTCGTGGGCGCGTTCACCCTTGCGCTGGCGGCTTCCGCTTCGGCGCAGACGCTTACCATTGCCACCGTGAACAACGGCGACATGATCCTCATGCAGGAGCTGTCCGCTGCATTCACCGAAGAAACCGGCATTGCCCTCAACTGGGTCGTGCTCGAGGAAAACACGCTGCGCCAGAACGTCACCACCGACATCGCCACCAATGGCGGCCAGTATGACGTGATGACCATCGGCACCTACGAAGCCCCGATCTGGGCCAAGCAGGGCTGGCTGGTACCGCTCGATGGTCTTGCCGCAGACGCCGAATACGACATCGACGACCTGCTCCCGCCGATCCGTGATGGCCTGTCGGTCGATGGCAAGCTCTATGCGGCACCCTTCTACGGGGAAAGTTCCTTCGTGATGTACCGCAAGGACCTCATGGAAAAGGCCGGCCTCACCATGCCGGAAGCGCCGACCTGGGAATTTATCGGCGAAGCCGCCCGTGCCATGACCGACCGCGACAATGACATCAACGGCATCTGCCTGCGCGGCAAGGCCGGCTGGGGCGAGAACATGGCCTTCCTCACCGCCATGTCCAACTCCTTCGGTGCCCGCTGGTTCGACGAGACCTGGACGCCCCAGTTCAACACGCCTGAGTGGAAGAACACCCTCGATACCTATCTCTCGCTGATGGCCGATGCCGGCCCGGCCGGTGCGTCCTCCAACGGCTTCAACGAAAACCTCACCCTGTTCCAGCAGGGCAAGTGCGGCATGTGGATTGACGCCACCGTCGCTGCGTCCTTCGTGACCGGCGCCGACTCCACCGTTGCCGATCAGGTCGGGTTCGCCCTGGCTCCCGATAATGGCCTTGGCAAGCGCGGCAACTGGCTCTGGGCCTGGTCACTGGCAATCCCGAACTCCTCGCAGAACAAGGAAGCTGCCGAGCAGTTCATCAACTGGGCGACCAACAAGGAATACCTGGCGACCGTGGCCGCAGCCAAAGGCTGGGCAAACGTTCCCCCCGGCACCCGCATCTCGCTCTATGAGAATGAGGAATACAAGGCCGCTGCGCCCTTCGCCGATATGACCATGGGCTCCATCTATGCCGCCGACCCAACCCAGCCGTCGGTCAAGCCGGTGCCCTATGTCGGCGTGCAGTTCGTCGCCATCCCCGAGTTTGCCGGCATCGCCACCAATGTGGGCCAGCTCTTCTCGGCGGCCCTGGCCGGCCAGATGTCGGCTGACGACGCCCTGGCCCAGGCTCAGGACGCCACCACCCGCGACATGACCCGCGCCGGTTACATCAAGTAGGTCTCCTCCCGAGACTGACCGCCCGGTCAAAGGTCCCCTCTGGAGACCGGGCGGTTTCCAACGACAAGCCATGAGACCTCATGGTGAGCCCGCTGATAGATCGCCGTCCCGCTCGGTTGAGGAAAAAATGGCCACCGCACAGACCCGTACGCTCTCTCGCGTCATGATGGCGCCCGCCGTCATCGTGTTGCTGATCTGGATGATCGTGCCGTTGGTCATGACGCTCTGGTTCTCGTTCCAGAACTACAGCCTCATCAACCCGATGATGACCGGCTTTGCCGGTTGGGCCAACTACATCTATGTCCTGGGCGATCCCAGCTTCACCCAGTCGCTGGTCAATACGTTGATCCTCGTCGGCGGCGTGCTGCTGATCACGGTTATCGGCGGCACCTTCCTGGCGCTGCTGCTCGACCAGCCCATCTGGGGTCAGGGAATACTGCGCATCATCGTCATCTCGCCCTTCTTCGTCATGCCGCCCGTTGCGGCGCTGATCTGGAAAAACGGCTTCATGCATCCCGGCTACGGCGTGCTGGCGCATCTGTTCGAATTCTTCGGCCTCGAACCGGTGGACTGGTTCAACCAGTATCCGCTGTTCTCGGTCATCATCATCGTGGCCTGGCAGTGGCTGCCCTTCGCCACGCTGATCCTGCTCACCGCCCTGCAGTCGCTCTCCGAGGAGCAGCGCGAGGCGGCCGAGATGGATGGCGCCAACGCCATCAATCGCTTCTACTATATCATCCTGCCGCATATGGCCCGCTCGATCACCATCGTGATCCTGATTCAGACCATTTTCCTGCTCGGCATCTTCGCCGAGATCCGCGTCACCACCGGCGGCGGCCCCGGCTATGCCTCCACCAACATCGCCTTCCTCGTCTTCCGCACGGGCATCCTCTCCAATGACATCGGCGCCGGTTCCGCCGGTGGCGTGGTCGCCGTCGTCATCGCCAACATCGTCGCATTCTTCCTGATGCGCGCTGTCGGCAAGAACCTAGACGCGTAGGGAGCGGACAAGTGGCACGCAACGTCTCCACCAGCACAAAAGTCGGCTTCACCATCGCCGCCTGGGCCGTCGCCCTCATCCTGTTCTCGCCCATCCTCTGGGTGCTGCTGACCGCCTTCAAGACCGAGGCCGAGGCCATCGCCAACACCCCCACCTTCTTCCCGGAAAACTTCACGCTCGAGAACTTCTCTGCGGTGCAGGACCGCTCGGACTATTTCAAGCACGCCATCAATTCGATCCTGGTCTCGGTCGGTTCGACCCTGCTCGGCCTCGCCATCGGCATCCCGGCCGCCTGGGCCATGGCCTTCGCACCCACCAAGCGCACCAAGGATGTCTTGATGTGGATGCTCTCCACCAAGATGATGCCGGCCGTCGGTGTGCTGATCCCGATCTACCTGATCTTCCGCGACCTGCGCCTGCTCGACACCGTGCATGGCCTGACGCTGATCATGACGCTGATCAACCTGCCGATCATCATCTGGATGCTCTACACCTACTTCAAGGAAATCCCGGTCGACATCCTCGAGGCCGCCCGTATGGACGGGGCCGAACTCTATAACGAGATCGTCCATGTCCTCGTCCCCATGGCCGTCCCCGGCATCGCCTCGACGCTGCTGCTCAACGTCATTCTCGCCTGGAACGAGGCCTTCTGGTCCATCACGCTGACCTCGGGTCGCGCTGGCACGCTCACTGCTTTCATCTCGTCATTCTCGAGCCCGCAGGGCCTCTTCCTCGCCAAGCTCTCGGCGGCATCGCTCCTCGCCATCGCGCCGATCCTGCTCATGGGCTGGTTCAGCCAGAAACAACTCGTCCGCGGCCTCACCTTCGGCGCTGTTAAGTAAGGACTACAAAATGGGCTCTATCTCCCTGCACCACGTCAAGAAGTCCTTCGGCGAAGTCCAGATCATCCCGGACATCAGCCTCGACATCAAAGACGGCGAATTCGTCGTCTTCGTCGGCCCCTCGGGCTGCGGCAAGTCCACCCTGCTGCGCCTGATTGCCGGACTTGAGGACACATCCGGCGGCCAGATCCTGCTCGACGGCGAGGACATGACCAAGGCCCCGCCGGCCCGGCGCGGTCTCGCCATGGTGTTCCAGTCCTACGCGCTCTATCCGCACATGACGGTGCGCGACAACATCGCCTTCCCATTGAAGATGGCCAGGGCCCCCAAGGAAGTCATCGACCAGAAGGTCGAATACGCCGCGCGCACCCTGAACCTCTCCTCTTATCTCGACCGCCGCCCCCGCGCCCTTTCCGGCGGCCAGCGCCAGCGCGTCGCCATCGGCCGCGCCATCGTGCGCGAGCCCAAGGCCTTCCTCTTCGACGAGCCCTTGTCCAACCTCGACGCGGCCCTGCGCGTCAACATGCGGCTGGAAATCACCGAACTGCACCAGCAGCTCAAGACCACCATGGTCTACGTGACCCATGACCAGGTCGAAGCCATGACCATGGCCGACCGCATCGTGGTGCTCAATGCCGGCAACGTGGAGCAGTTCGGCTCGCCGCTCGACCTCTACAAGAAGCCCGCCAACCGTTTCGTCGCCGGCTTCATCGGCAGCCCCAAGATGAACTTCGTCGATGGCCCGGAGGCCGCCAAACACAACGCCCATTCCATTGGCGTCCGCCCCGAGCACTTCAAGCTCAGCCGCGATCCTGTCGCCGGCGCCTGGAAGGGTAAGGTCGGCGTCGCCGAGCAGCTCGGCTCCGACACTTTCCTCCACGTCCATGTCGAAGGCCTTGGCCTCATGACCATCCGCACCGACGGCGACCAGACCTTCAGCCACGGCGACGACGTCTACCTCACGCCCGACCCGACCCGCATCTACCTTTTCGATGCCGCGGGCGTGGCTCTCTAGGACGACCACTATGACCACCAAACTCTCGGCGCAGACCCTCGACGCCATTTCCGCAACCGCGTCTGTGCCGGGGTATCGCCGGAGTGACCTCACGGCCGGCATCGTGCATTTCGGCGTCGGCAACTTCCATCGCGCCCACCAGGCCGTCTATCTCGACGACCTCTTTGCCACCGGCTCGGACCACGATTGGGCCCTGGTCGGCGCCGGCGTGCGCGAAGCCGACGAAGCCATGCGGCAAAAGCTGATGGAGCAGGATTGGCTGACCACCATCGTCGAGCAGGAGGCCGATGCCAGCTCTGCCCGCGTCACCGGCGCCATGATCGACTATCTCAGGCCCGGCGACTCCGCGGCCGTCATCGATCGCCTCGCCGATCCGGCCATCCGCATCGTCTCGCTGACCATCACCGAGGGCGGCTATTACATCGACCCGGCCAGCCAGACGTTCGATCCCACCCATCCCGACATCGCCTACGACGCCGCCCAAATGGATGCACCCAAAACCGCCTTCGGCCTGATTCTCGCCGGCCTCCTCCGCCGCCGCCATTTCAACATCCGCCCCTTCACCGTCATGAGCTGCGACAACATCCCAGGCAATGGCCACGTCACCGAAAACGCCGTCGTCGGCCTCGCCCACCTGGTCGATCCGGCGCTCGCCGATTGGGTCAGGGCCAATGTCGCCTTCCCCAATGGCATGGTCGACCGCATCACCCCCGCCACTTCGGACCGCGAGAAGACCCTCCTCGCCGACAATTTCAGCATCGAGGACAATTGGCCGGTCTTCTGCGAGAGCTTCAAGCAATGGGTGCTCGAGGACAATTTCCCCGCCGGCCGCCCGGCATTGGAAAAGGTCGGCGTGCAGTTCGTCAGGGACGTCGCCCCCTACGAGCACATGAAGATCCGCATCCTCAATGGCGGTCATGCCACCATTGCCTATCCTGCGGCGCTGCTCGATATCCATTTCGTGCATGATGCCATGAATAACCGGCTGGTATGGGACTTCCTCGCCAAGGTGGAAAACGACGAAATCATCCCCGTCGTCCCCCCCGTCCCTGACACCAACCTCGACGACTATTTCGCTCTCTGCCAGCGTCGTTTCGCCAATCCCAAGATCGGCGACACCACGAGGCGCCTGGCGCTGGATGGCTCCAACCGCCAACCCAAATTCATCATCCCCTCCGCCCTCGACCGGGTCACCGCCGGCCAGTCCGTGACCGGTCTGGCCCTCGTCTCCGCCCTCTGGTGCCGCTACTGCTACGGCACGACGGACTCTGGCGCCGTCATCGAACCCAACGATCCTGGCTGGGACCGCCTGACAGCCCAGGCCAAGCTGGCCAAGGACAACCCCAAAGCCTGGCTCGCCATGACCGACATCTATGGCGACCTCGCCCGGCACCCGACCTTCATCACCGCCTTCAGTCACGCGCTGACCACCCTCTGGTCCATCGGCACAAGGGCGACCCTGCAGCGCTATCTGGCAGACCAGCTCTAGCCATGTAGCCAACCTGCTTGCCTTCAGCTACCTTCGCGCCCGAACCGAGAAGAAGGCGCTCGATCCTTGACGCAAAGCCTCCTGGTAGCAGTGGATGTGGGTACGGGGAGTGCCCGGGCAGGCGTGCTGACAGCCCAGGGATCGCTGATCAGCCGGGCCGAGCGCCCCATCGTCATGAACCGTACCGACGCCAATCATGCCGAGCATGACAGCGAGCAGATTTGGCTGGCTGTTTGCACGGCGGTGCGCGAGGCCGTGGCTGGTGCCGGCGCCGATCCCGCCAATGTCGTTGGCCTCAGTTTCGATGCCACCTGCTCGCTCGTGGTGCGTGACGCCGATGGCCAGCCGGTCACCGTCTCGACCAATGGCGAGGACTGCTGGGACACCATCGTCTGGCTCGATCACCGCGCCCTGGCCGAGGCCGATGAGTGCACGTCGACCGGCCACCCGGTGCTGGCCTATGCCGGGGGCGTCATGTCGCCGGAAATGGAAGCACCCAAGCTCATGTGGCTCAAGCGCCATATGCCAAAATCCTGGTCCCGCGCCGGCAGGATGTTCGATCTGGCCGACTTCCTGTCCTGGAAGGCCACCGGGTCCCTGGCCCGCTCGCAATCGACCCTCACCTGCAAATGGACCTATCTTGCCCACGCCGAGAACGGTTGGCAGCACGATTTCCTCGCCACCATCGGGCTTGAGGACCTGATCGACAAAGCCGCCCTGCCCCAAAAGGCCAGCCCCGTCGGCACCGATCTCGGCCCGCTCACCGCGACGGCTGCGGAAGAGCTTGGCCTCACCACCACCTGCCGCGTCGGCGCCGGCCTGATCGACGCCCATGCCGGCGCGCTGGGCGTCCTCGGGGCCTTCGCGCACGACATAAAGACCATCGACCACCACCTGGCGCTGGCCGCCGGCACCTCGAGCTGCGTCATGGCGCTGTCGGCCGAGGACCGCCCGACGAGTGGCGTCTGGGGACCCTATTTCGGCGCGGTGCTGCCGGGCGTCTGGCTCAACGAGGGCGGCCAATCCGCCACCGGAGCCCTGCTTGATCACATCATCCGCTGGCACAGCGCCGGAGGCGAGCCCGGCCCGCAGATGCACTACGACATCGCCCAACGCATCATGGAGCTGCGCCTGCGCGAGGGGCGGGCCCTGGCCGACCGGCTGCATGTCCTGCCCGATTTCCACGGCAACCGCTCGCCCTTGGGCAATCCTTTCGCGCTGGGGGTCATTTCCGGCCTGACGCTCGACAGCGACTTCGACTCCCTCTGCCGCCTCTACTGGCGTGCTGCGGTCTCCATTGCCCTCGGCGTCCGCCACATCCTCGAAACGCTCAACACCCGCGGCTATGCCATCGACACCCTGCATGTCACCGGCGGTCACACCAAGAATGCCGTGCTGATGGAACTCTATGCCGACGCCACCGGCTGCACCGTGGTCGAATCCTCGGCCAAGGATGCCACCCTGCTCGGCATGGCCATGGTCGCCGCCACCGCTGCCGGCCTCTATCCCAGTCTCGATGCCGCCTGCGTCGCCATGCAGCAAGGCGGCCGCGAACGCGCGCCCGACGCCGCCGCCCGCCCCCAGTTCGACAAGGACTACCGGATTTTCCTCGAAATGCTCCGGCAGCGCCAAATCATCGACGCGATGGTATGAGGGGGCGAGGCCAATAGTCTGCGCCTCCCTCCCCCTTGAGGGGAGGGATCGAGGGTGGGGGGGCCATCGGCCTGTCGCACTGCACCACCCCTTCCCTCGATCCCTCCCCTCAAGGGGGAGGAAGGACGACCGCCAAGCGACGCCGAGTATGGCCATCGGGTATGTGGCCGAATGCAACCCACCCCTCCACCATTCGCCTAGCCCCCGCCCCCAAACACCGCTAAGCTCTTAACCGGGAAGTCATATTTCGTGGCCTGAAGCGAGCGACTGGAACGCATGTCGATCAAAGCCGCTGTCTATCATCTGACGCATTACAAATATGACCGCCCGGTCTATCTGCAGCCCCAGATCATCCGGCTGCAACCGGCGCCACATTCCAAGACCAAGGTGCTGAGCTATTCGCTCAAGGTTTCGCCCTCGCTGCACTTCGTTAATGTGCAGCAGGACCCCTATGGCAATTTCCTGACGCGCTTCGTCTTTCCCGAGCCGGTCACCGAATTCAAGATCGAAGTCGATCTCGTCGCCGACATGACGGTCTACAACCCCTTCGACTTCTTCGTCGAAGAGAGCGCCGAGATCTGGCCGTTCGAATATCCCGAAGGTATCCGCGCCGATCTCTCCATCTATATGCAGCCCGAGCCGGTGGGCCCCCTGCTGCAGCGCTTTCTCGATGGCATCGACAAGACGCCGATGAACACGGTGAACTTCGTCAGCGCCATCAATGCCTCCATCCAGCAGCACATCGCCTATATCGTGCGCATGGAAACCGGCGTGTGGACGCCCGAGGAAACCCTGGGCAATGCCAAGGGAAGCTGCCGCGACTCCAGCTGGCTCCTCGTGCAAACCCTGCGTAATCTGGGCTTTGCCGCCCGCTTTGTGTCCGGCTACCTGATCCAGCTCAAGCCCGACCTTGTCTCGCTCGATGGTCCGGCCGGCACCGATCATGATTTCACCGACCTGCATGCCTGGTGCGAGGTTTATCTGCCCGGCGCCGGCTGGGTCGGCCTCGACCCCACCTCGGGTCTGCTGACTGGCGAAAGCCACGTCCCGCTGGCAGCCACGCCGCATTATCGCAATGCTGCGCCGATTTCCGGCTTTGCCAGCTATGCCGAGGTCGACTTCGCCTTCGACATGCGCGTCACCCGCGTCGCCGAGCACCCGCGCATCACCAAGCCCTTCTCCGACGACAGCTGGGACGAACTCGACGCGCTGGGCAAGCAGGTCGACAAGGTGCTGGTCGAAAACGATGTCCGCCTCACCATGGGCGGCGAGCCGACCTTTGTTTCCATCGATGATTTCGAGGCCGACGAGTGGAATACCGGCGCCGTTGGCCCAACCAAGCGCACCCTGGCTGACGACCTGATCCGCCGCCTGCGCGAGCGCTTCGCGCCCAATGGCATGCTGCATTACGGCCAGGGCAAGTGGTATCCCGGCGAAACCCTGCCGCGCTGGACCTTTTCGCTCTACTGGCGCCTCGACGGCAAGCCAGTCTGGACCGACGAGAGCCTCATCGCCCGCGAAGGCGTCAAGACCACGGCAACCCACGAGGATGCGCGCAGATTTCTTGAGGTTTTCTCGCACAATCTTGGCCTCACCGGCGAAACCATTGACGAGGCCTATGAAGACCCGGGCGAGTGGCTGCTCAAGGAGGCCAACCTCCCCGCCAATGTCGATCCCGCCAATTCCGAACTGGCCGACCCCGAAGCCCGCTCCCGCATCGCCAAGGTGTTCGAGCGCGGCCTCACCCATCCCACTGGCTACGTGTTGCCGGTGCAGCGCTGGAACGCTGCCGCATCGAGCCCCTGGCTCACCGAAAAATGGAAGACGCGCCGCGGCAAGCTCTTCCTCGCCCCCGGCGACAGCCCGGCCGGCTATCGCCTGCCGCTAAGCTCGCTCAAGCATCTCAAGGCCACCGAATACCCCCACGTCGTCGCCCAGGACCCCGGCGCCCCGCGCGGCATGCTGCCCGATCCGGTCGAGCTGCTGGCGCGCCAGAAGACCGGGCTGGAAGCCGATCCACGCGCCCAGGCCACCACCGATTTCACGGCCGCCACCGAACAGCAGGATCGCGTCGAGCAGGAAATCAGCGAGATCGAGGGCGAGGTCCGCACCGCCGTCACTGCCGAAATCCGCGACCATCGCCTCTGCGTCTTCCTGCCGCCGGTTGAAAAGCTCGAAGACTATCTCGAACTCATCGCCGCGACCGAAGCCGCCGCCAAAGCGATCGGCCAGCCGGTCCATCTCGAAGGCTATGCCCCGCCGCACGATCCCCGCCTCAACGTGATCCGGGTCGCCCCCGATCCGGGCGTCATCGAGGTCAACATTCACCCCGCTTCGAGCTGGGACGATTGCGTGGCGACCACCAC
>NZ_JAKFDJ010000166.1:0-2949 GCF_036676215.1 Devosia sp.
ATGGCGTTGAACAGCCCCGCGCCCATGAGCACCAGGAACGACCGGTGGGTCAGGGTGCTGAACATCTCCTTGGCCAGCTGACCGATCGAGATCTTCCGGACCGGAGGCGTCTTGAACCTGGCGATGTGTTTGTGGGTGCCCATGGCCGAGATCATGATCGCGCCGAACATGATCGCCGAGGCGACCAGGGAGTAGACCTGATAGCCCGCCGGATTGAGCTGGCCGACCGGGTGGGTGGCGTCCGGCTTGAGGAAGACCTGCAGGGCCAGGACCGTCATGGTCAGCCCGCCGAACCAACCGAAGAAATAGCGGTAGGAGAGAACCTTGGTGCGCTCGTCGTAGTCGGTGGTCAGCTCAGGTGCGAGGGCCGAGGAGGGGATCTCGTACATGGTGATGAAGCTGCGGATCACGATGGCGACCACGATGAGGTAGAAGAACAGCGCCTCGTGCGACCAGTTGGGCGGGTTCCAGAGCAGCAGGTAGGAGACCGCCACCGGGATGGCGGCGGCGTACATGAAGGGATGGCGGCGGCCCCATTTGGAGCGCCAGTTGTCCGACACCTGGCCCATGATCGGGTCGAGCAGCGAGTCGAACAGCAGGGCGACCATGATCGCCAGGCCCACCGTCGCCGACGGCAGCCCGACCACCTGATTGTAGAAGATCAGCAGCAGGTAGGAGAACCCCTGGTCCTTCACCCCGAAGGCCACCGAGCCGAAGCCGTAGAACAGCTTGGTGGGGATGCTGAGCTTGCCGGACGCGGTCGGGGCGGGTGGGGGCAAGGCAGTTTCCTCCGAGGCTCGTCGGACGGCTCCTCAGCGCTCGGCCGCCGTCGACGCAATTATGTTATACGATGTAAATCGTAACAAGGAGCCGCTAGGCGCGGGGCGGGATCAGGTCCGGCGCGACTTCGGAAGCCTTCTCGAGATCCGCGGCGGCTTCCTTCAGGGTGGCGAGGTTCTGCTCATGGGTGTTCTGGTCGATGCGATAGAAGACCAGCACCAGGACCGACAGCCCATTCATGACGGCGATGACAGGCAGGTAGATCGAGACCAGCCGCAGCATGATCGCCGGGTCCACCGACCCCTGGCCCGCATTGGTCGGGAACTGCACGAGGGTCAGCAGCAGGCCGGCCACGAACACCCCGATGCCGGCGGTGAACTTGGGCAGCAGGCCGTTGGCGGCGAACAGCAGGCCCTCGGAACGCACCCCGGTCTTCACCGCCGCATCCTCCACCACGTCGGCGATCATCGAGGAGACGATGATCAGGCCGGCCACCACCAGGGTCGTGTAGATGAAGCCGTCCGCCAGCAGGAACAGGAACACGGCCGGCGAATTGTTGGGCGGCATCAGGCCCGCCAGCTTGAGGGTCAGCGGCAGGAGCGAGGTCGCCCAGTAGGCGGAGAACAGCACCAGCATCGCGTTCTTCTTGCCCAGCGCCTTGGAGGCCGGCCCGGCGATCAGGATGGCGCTGATCGAGGCCAGGGCGCCGGCCACGGACAGGTAGGAAATCTGCGCGGCCGAGAGGCCCCAGAGCTCCAGATAGAAATACTGGCTGAGCGCGTAGCTCATCCCGGTGCCGATGCCCGAGCACAGGCCCGACAGCATGACCACCACCAGGGAACGGTTGCTGAGGGTGCTGACGACCTCCTTCACCGCCGCACGGAAACTGATCTGGCGCACCGCCGGCCTGCTGAGGCGCGGGATCTGACTGTGCGTGCCGAGGGCCGAAACCAGGATCGAAGTCGCCATCACCGCGGCCGCCAGCAGGCCGTACTGGGCATAGGCGCCGCGGTTCAGCACCCCGCCCGCCGCGGGGCTCAGGAAGACCTGGTAGAGCACCACGTTCATGCCCAGGCCGCCGACCACACCGAAGAAGTAGCGGTAGCCGAACAGGCTGGTGCGCTGGTGGTAGTCGGTGGTCAGCTCGGGGGCGAGAGCCGCGCTGGGCACCTCGTACAGACTGACGCAGAGTCGCAGCAGCACCAGCATGCCGATCAGGTAAAGCCCGGTCGCTTCCAGCGGCCAGTCGGCCGGCGAGTTCCAGAAGCCGAGGCAGGCCATGGCCACCAGGGGGACCGCGGCGTACATCAACGGGTGGCGCCGACCCCAGCGGGTGCGCAACTTGTCCGACCAGCGGCCGATGCCGGGATCGATCACCGCGTCCAGCATCAGCGACAGCATGATCGCCGTCCCCACCCATAGGGCGGGCAGGCCGATGACCCGGTTCAGATAGGGCTGCAGCAGGGAGGACGAGAGCCCGAGGCTCGCGACCCCGAAGGCCACAGAGCCGAAGCCGTAGAGCACCTTGGTGGGGACGCCCAGCTTGGCCGGGGCCGGGACGAGATTCGTGGCGCCTGCGGCGATATCGGACATGGGCGTTTCTTCTTCCCTGTGGCTACGGTTCAAGCCGCATGCCCTTCGAATTTTCGGTACGACATTCGCGGTAAAACGCCGGTTCGAAAAGGGAAAAATTGTGAACGCGGCGAAACCGCGCGCCAGCCCCTTTCCGTTCTGGCGCGATCACCTGGATGGACGAAAAGGGTCGATCTTCAAAAGTCTAGAGCGTGACGGCCGCCTGAACCGGTAACCACTGCAGGCTGTCACGCTCTGGCCTCCGGCGCGGTTCAGGGGCGTGGGACCACCGGGCTCAGATCGCCCGCGGGGCCGGTCGCGGCTGGCGCTCCGGTCTCGATCTGGGCGTCGGTGGTGCGGGCGTCGAGCGCGCCCTGCGCCAGCTTGCGCAGGTTGTCCTCGTGGACCGACTTGTCGATCTTGTAGAGGAACAGGCAGCTGATCGCGACGGCGTAGAAGCCGCCGATGGTCGGCAGGTAGATGAGCGCCAGGTTGCGCAGCAGCTCTGGATCGACTTCGTTCGGCTTGGCCCCCTGCGGGAAGGCCACGAAGGTCAGCAGCACCCCCGAGACGAAGACCCCCACGCCCGAGACGATC
>NZ_JAKFDJ010000167.1:0-7950 GCF_036676215.1 Devosia sp.
GACCGTCGGTGTCATCCACCAGGACCAGCCCAGGGCGACGCTGGATCGACTGGCCGATTCGCTGCAGGGAGAAAATCTGCTGACCTTGACGGCACTTGTGTCGATTACCGGACTTACCGGATCTGGACTTCTGGCCATCGGGCTCTGGAACAAGCTTTTTTCGCCCGACCAGGTGTGGAGCGCCGCGCATGTCGACGAGGATTTTCAGATTAGCCAGTGGGGCCAGGACGAAGAGGCAGCCGAGCGGCGGGCGATGCGCCGGGTTGAATTCGATACCGCCGTGGCGGTGCTCGACGCGTTTCGCAGCTAGAGCGATTTAGCGGCCGTTTCCATTACCCAATTGGCCACATCTTCGTCGATCTGTCGCAGCGGATCGAGGACGAAGCTACGCTCGTGCGCATAGGGGTGAGGCAGGGTCAGGCGCGGGGATATCATCTCGATGCGGTCATAGGCGATGATGTCGATATCGATCAGCCGTGGACCCCAGACCTCGTCGCGGACGCGGCCCATGTCGCGTTCAATGCCGAGAATAACGTCAAGCAATTCAATGGGTTGCAGACTCGTTTCGACGGCGATGGCCATGTTGGCGAAGTCCGGTTGATCGGTCTTGCCCCAGGGCTTGGTTGCCAATACCGAGGACTGGGCAGTGACGGTGATATCTTTATGCGCATCGATGCGGCGGACGGCTTCGGCCAGTTGGGCCGATGGGTCGCCCAGATTAGCGCCAAGACTCAGCCAAGCCTTTGACATCATTTGCTTTTCCGGTGGCGATGCAGTTCGATCGCGGCCTCGCCCCGCACCATGGCGATCGGCGCCTCGGGCTTGCGGAGACGGATGACGATCCAGTCAACGCTTTGAAAAGTCTCGAAGATTCCGTCGACGATGTTCTGCGCCACGGCTTCGAGCAGTTTCATGCGCCTGCCCTCGAAGCAGGCTTTCACCACATCATAGATGTCCGCGTAGGATATCCCCGTGCTGAGCCGGTCCGTCGCGGCGGGCACGGAGAGGTCGATCCCGAGTTCGATGTCGATAAAGAATCGCTGGCCGAGTGTGGCTTCCTCGGCGAAGACGCCGTGGTAGCCGTAAAAACCCAGGTCCTTCAGGATGATACGGTCGCCCGTGAATGTTTCGGCCATGTGCTAACCCTGTTGCGCAGGCGGACCATACAGCGTCGCCTGCGCTACGCGAAGGGCATCCCGGTTGGCGCGTATGTCGTGGACGCGAAAGATATGCCCGCCATTGAGATAGCCCAGAACTGTGGTGGCGATGGTGCCGGCAAGGCGGTCCTCGGGCTGGTTGCCGAGCAGCTTGCCGATCATGGATTTGCGCGAAGTGCCCACCAGGATCGCAAAATCGCCACCTTGCTGAACGGGTGATGAACGCAGACTGCCGAGCTTTCGCAGCAGCTCGTAATTCTCGGCCAGCGATTTGCCGAAACCGAAGCCCGGGTCGAGGATGATCTGGTCGAGACTTATCTCCGCGCGCTGCGCCCGCTCTATGCTGTGGGCGAAGTAGCGGCGCATGTCATCGAGCAGCGGGACCGCGCTGTCGCGGTCCTTTTGCCAGTGCATGACGATGACGGGGACGCTGTGCAGGGCAGCGATCTCGGCCATTTCGGGCGCTCCCTGCAGGCCGTGCACGTCGTTGATGATGCTGGCGCCGGCCTGGATGGCCTGGTCGGCGACGAGCGGCTTGTAGGTGTCGATGGAGAGCGGCGTGGTGATGCCGGCCGCCACCAGCGCATCGATCACCGGCATGACGCGGTCCAGCTCCTCCTGCGTGCCGACCGGTTCGGCCCCGGGGCGGGTGCTTTCGCCACCGATATCGATGATGTCGGCGCCCTCGGCGATCATCTGGCGGGCATGGGCGACGGCGCTGTCGACGAGATTGTGCTGCCCGCCATCGGAGAAACTGTCCGGCGTGACATTGAGGATGCCCATGACCAGGGGCGTCTGGCCGAGGAGCAGCGGGGGACGGTTAGGCAGGGGGATGGTGTGACTGGTGTGCATGGCGGCGCTCGTGGTGGCACGACCTCGTCCTTCGACAAGCTCAGGATGAGGTCTACTTTAACAGCGGCTGCAATAGTAGGCCTCATCCTGAGCTTGTCGAACCACGAGGCCGTGGCTCGGTGTCAGAACGGCCAGACCAACATCAGCATGGGTACGGCGACCAGAACGACCAGCAGGGACAGCGGCGCGCCGAGGCGTGCATAGTCGCTGAACTTGTAGCCGCCCGGACCCATGACCAGCGTGTTGCACTGGTGGCCGATGGGTGTGAGGAAATCGCAGCCTGCACCGATGGCGACGGCGAGCAGGAAGGCTTCGGGGGCGTAGCCGAGGTCGGTGGCGAAGGTGGCGGCGATGGGGGCCATCACCAGCACCGTGGCGGCGTTGTTGAGGAAGGGCGTGACCGCCATGGCGGCCACCATGATGAGCGCCAGGGCGCCCCAGCCGGGAAGCGTGTTTGCGGTCATGGAAAGCCAACTGGCAATGAGTTCGGTGCCCCCTGTGGTGCGCAGCGAATCCGAGATCGGAATCAGGCAGGCGAGCATGATCAGAATGGGCGCATCAAGATGGGAATAGACCTCGCGCAGGGGGAGAGACCGGGTCACCACGGCCGCTACCGCCGCGGCAAAGAAGGCAGGGGCAACGGGGACAAGTCCGATGGCGGTGGCGGTTATGGCAACCAGGAGGATGGCCAGCGGAATGAGGCCGTTGCGGACGCTGCCAAGGCGCAGGCCGCGCTCGACCAGGGGCAGGCAGTCCCATTCACGCAGCAGTTCGGGCAGGCGCTTGAGATGCCCCTGCAGGAGAATGACGTCGCCATTCTGAAAGCGGATCTGGCCCAGCCGGTCGGTAAAGCGCTGGTCGCGCCGGCTGATGGCGAGCAGATTGAGGCCGGTGCGATCAAACAGGGTCAGTTCCTGGGCGGTGGCGCCGATAAGGGCGGAGCTTTCCCCGATCACCGCCTCGATGATGCCGATATCGGCGGCATCCTTGGTGGCCGCGCCGCGCCGCTCGGAGAAGACGAGACCGGACTGGGAGACCATTTTGTCGAGGGCGTCGGCCGCGCCTTCGATCAGCAGGATATCGCCCAGCCGCAACTTGACGTCCGGCAGCGGGGTCCGGCGCTGGCCCGACGCACCGAGGATGCGAATGATCATCGCCTGACCATCGGCGTTGCGCTGGACCTCGGCTACGGTCTTGCCAATAGCGGAGGAGTCCTCGGTGACGCGCGCCTCGGTGGTGTAATTCTTGATCTCGATGGCGCTATCGAGCCCTGTGTCCTCGCGCCGACGCTCGGGCAGCAGGCGGTAGCACAGGGCCAGGAAGATCACGCCAACCACCGAGAGGGCTAGGCCCGTCGGGGTGTAGTCGAACATGGTGAAAGCCTCCCCGGTCATGTCCTGGCGGACGCGGGAGACGATGATGTTGGGGGAGGTGCCGATCTGGGTCATCAAGCCGCCCAGCAGCGAGCCGAATGACATGGGCATGAGGAATAAAGACGGCGAGACGCTGGATTTGCGGGCCATCTGGAAGGCGATCGGCATCATGATCGCTAGCGCGCCGATATTCTTGACGAAGGCGCTGAGGACGGTGACCACGACCACGAGCAGGATAAGCTGGGCGCGTGGCGAGCTGATATTTGGCGCGAAACGGCGGATCGCCACTTCCATGATGCCGGAGCGCGACACGGCGGCGCTGATGACGAGCGCGCTGGCGACGATGATGACGATATCGTCGGAAAAGCCGCTAAACGCCTGATCGGGGGCAACGACGCCCAAGGCGAGGGCGGCCAGCAGCGCGCCGACCGCAACGACGTCGTAGCGCCACCGGCCCCAAATGAAGGCCAACATCATGGCGCCAATGATGAGAAAGGCGAAGATTTGTGGCAGGGTCATTGCCATTCCATAAGGGGCGCAGCCGTCTACCGCAACACATCGCAGGTTGGTCCGGGCAGCAAGGGCCAAAATCGACGCGTAATCATATATAGGGGTGGAACCAGTCTAGCGACGCCAAATGGCGCGGAGGAATCCAATGAAGCAGCTTTTCACCACGCTTGGTCCACGCAGCAAGGTGGAGCTCGGCCTGATCCTGCCGCATGAACATGTCTTCGTGGATCTGCGAACGCCCAACCAGCCGGGCTATGCGCAGGCGGAGGCGGCCGATGTGGTGGCGCTGATGACGCCGCAGATCGAGGCGATCAAGGCGCAGGGCGTGACGGCGCTGGTGGAATGTTCCACCGGCGGGGTCGGGCTGCGGGTAGACTTGGACCTCGCTGTGTCACTGGCGACCAATTTCCCGATCGTGGTGCCGACCGGCAACTACCGCGAGCCATGGATTCCGGCCTGGGTCGCCGCGGCCAGCCAGGCCGAGCTAGAAGATGTGATGCTGCGCGATCTCGAAGTCGGGGTCGGCGACACCGGCGTCAGGGCCGCCTGGATCAAGATCAGCGCTGGTGACGACGGCATTACGCCGATCGAAGAGCGCATCCTTCGCGCCGCGGCGCATGCCGGCAAGGCCACGGGGGCCGTGATCGGCTCGCACACCATCAAGGGGCGGGTGGTGATGGACCAGCTCGATATCATCGAGGCCGAGGGCTACACCGCCAATCGCTTCATCTCGATCCACACCCAGGCCGAGCCGGATTTCGAGATGCACAAGGCAGTGGCGGCGCGCGGTGCGTGGATCGAATATGACAATTTGGGCTGGGTGCCGGACGAAGAAAGCGTGCCGCTGATCCTCAAGGCGCTGGAGGCCGGACTAGGCGGCCAACTGCTGCTCAGCCACGATATGGGCTGGTTCGACCCGGCCAAGCCTGGCGGCGGCGAGCCCCGGCCCTATACGCATCTGGTCGACAGCGTGCTGCCCAAGCTGCGCGGGGCGGGGGTCGACGAGGCGATGATCGTGCGGCTGACGGAGGAGAATCCGTTCGAGGCATTTGCGCGGTAGGGGGCGGTGCGTGCGTGGCGCGTGGCAGCACCCCCTCCTACCTCCCCCATCAAGGGGGAGGTTTCTCTCCACTCATGTGGCACGATACAGTTCAACTCACCGCATGGCACCTCCCCCTTGATGGGGGAGGTTGGGAGGGGGTGGGGCAGCTTGCGCCGCAATTGCGACCCTAAACAAACGCCGCCCGATACGCCCTCGGCGTCGTTCCCTTCAGCGCCTTGAACTGGCGGTTGAAATTGGCCAGCGAGTCGTAGCCGACTTCGCCGGCTATGGTGCCGATGGGCATGGTGCCGGAGGAGAGCAGGGCGCAGGCGCGGCCGATGCGGAGGCGGATGAGATACTGGCTCACCGTCTGGCGGGTGTGGCGCAGGAAGGTGCGGTGCAGGCCCGAGGGGCTGAGGGCGGCAAGGTCGGCCAGCTCGGGAATGGTGATCGGCTCGGCAAAGTGGGTGTGGATGTGGTTGAGCACCCGGTCGATGCGGCCCCGGTCGGTGGCGGCAGGAGCAAGTTCGGGAGCGGTGACCGAGAGCGGCGTGGCGGCGCGGTCGCCGGCCAGCCGGGTCAGGATGGTGACCAGACGCAGGAAGCGCTCGACGGGCGGCTGGGTGAAGAGATCTTCCACCAGGGGGCGAACGGCCTGTGCTGCTTCGGGAGAGAACTGTAGGCCGTGCGCGGCGCGCGCCAGCATGGCCGCGACGGCGCGCAGTTCGGCATTGGCGGTGAGCCGCTCGGCCCAATCAGGCAGGAACCACATGACGAGCGCTATATGGGGCTGGCTGTCGTCGGGGCGGTCGAGCGAGTGCCAGGTATGGGGCAGGTAGGGCCCGATCAGCACCAGGTCCCCGGGCTCGTAGCGGCCGATATGATCTCCGATGAAACGCTGGCCACGTGAATTGAGCGTCAGGGTCAGTTCGAATTCGGGATGGTGGTGCCACTGGAAGGGAATGCCGTCATCGAGGCGCCGGTTGAGGCTGGCCCAGGATGCATCGTCGTCGGTGGTCACATGTTCAAGATAGGGCTTCATATGGCGCAGCGGAGCCTCGACAAGCCAGAATAGTATCAATATTGGCCATGCCGGTGCAAGCGACGCTGGAGGGGCAGCGCTAGGGTCATCCCATCAGCCAAGCCCGAAGGGGACGCAAATGGGAGTGAACCATGCAGAAGACCACCAAACGCGACAGCCATCCCACCACGCAGGTGGTGACCACCCAGCTCAAGGATATCGTCAAGACGCTACCCCTGCGGGTGCTGAGCCCGGCGGACTGGGAGCATTGGGTGACCAAGGGCCATGTGATTGTTCGCGCTGCGGTGCCGCCGGAAAATGTCGAGCGGCTCAAGGGTTTGCTCTGGGAATTTGATGAAAAGAATCCGGCGGACCCAAGCACCTGGTATGCGCCGCAGCGCCGCGATCACATCATGAAGGAGCTCAACGGCACGGGCATGATGGAAATCTACAACCACCAGTTTCTCTGGGACAACCGGATGGAGAGCCGCGTTTACGATGCCTTTGTCGACATCTGGGACATGGAAGAGCTGTGGACCAGCATCGACCGGGCCAATCTCAATGTGCCCAAGAAGGTGCATGGCAATCCCAATGGCTTCATCCACTGGGACAGCGATACTTCGCTCGATCCCCTGCCCATCGGCGTGCAGGGCGTGCTGAGCCTAGTCAAGCAGGACGGCGATGTCGGCGGGTTCCAGTGCATACCCGAGCTGTTCTACGACTTCGACAACTGGGTGAAGACCCAGCCGGCCGACCGCGACCCGATGCATCCCGATACGACGGGCCTGACGATCACCAATATCGAGATGGAGCCGGGGGATCTGATGATCTTCAACACGCTGCTGGCGCATGGCGTGCGGCCGAACCATTCGAAGGACCGGGTCCGCATGGCGCAGTATATTTCGATGTTCCCGGCCGATGAGGGCAATGTGGCCGAACGCGCCGAGCGCATCAGGCTGTGGCGCGAGCTGGATCACCCGCAGCGCGACGCCTTTCCGGGCGATCCGCGCGAGTGGGAGAAGAAGAATGCCACGACGGCCAAGCTGACGCCGCTGGGCGAGAAGCTGCTGGGGCTCAAGGGTTGGCATTGAGCCCCGGCAAGGCCGGTCACCGATCGAGAAAATCGATGGCGGTCTCGGCCAAACGCGGATCAGTGCCGATGGCATAGTGGGTGACGCTGGGGATGACGGCAAAACGATTGGGCGTCATCCCCGAGCCATCCCAGCCGCCATCGGTCTTGCCGCCGCCGAGCAGTTCGAAGAAGGCGGTGGCGTGACTGATGCGGACAGCGTCGTAATCGCCCACCACCAGCAGTGTCGGGGCGACGATATTGGGGATTTCGGCGGACCAGTCGTAATCCTTTCCGATCATGCTGCCCATCTGCTCGAGCAGCTTGGGCCAGTTCTCCGGGTCGGGCGCGATGGCGGCGTAGGCCCCATAGATAGGCGTAGCCTTCATGGCATCGGCCATATGCGCACCCATCTGGCGCATGCCTTCGGCATTGTAGTCGTGCCAGCCCGAATAGGCGAAGGGCGCCGAAACCACGATCAGTCTGCCCACCACCTCGGGGTGATCGAGCGCGGTGCGCAATGCAGTGCTGCCGCCGAACGAATAGCCCATGATGTCGGCCTTTTCGAAGCCGAGCCATTTGATGAGTTCGGCAATGTCGGTCGCCATGGCCTTAAAGCTCATCGGCCGGTCGAACGGCAGCGTGCGGCCATGCGCCTGCAGGTCCACGCCGATCACCTGGCGCGTCTTGGCCAGCTCGGCAAGGACCGGACCGAACATCTCGATGCTCATCAGGCCGCCATGCAGCAGCACCAGCGGCTCTCCTTCGCCATACACGGCGTAATAGACTTCGACGCCATTGACGGGGGCGTAACCCGATTTCGATGGGGCGGGCAGCATGGCGGCTCCTTGGTCAGGTTGGGTGGGTTGCTGGGAACGGGCTGGCAATGCCAGGAGCGGCAGCAGCGCGGTGGTCAGGGACAGGAA
>NZ_JAKFDJ010000168.1:0-2171 GCF_036676215.1 Devosia sp.
GGCCCTAAGGGCCGGGAGAGGGTTGGTTCGGCTTGCCCGGCTGCCCTCTCCCCCGGCCCCTCTCCCTGAAGGGAGAGGGGAGAACTGCAACCAAGGTGAGAAATCCGTGAAACAGGACTCCCTGAAAAACTGGTTCAAAAGTGGCTCGCCCGGTGTCTGGCTGAGCGGCGGGGCCGTGTCCATCGCCGTGATCATGACCCTCGGCCTGCTGCTGTTGATTGCCGTGCGTGGCCTCGGCCATTTCTGGCCGGCCGACCTGCTGCAGACGCGCTATGTGGTGCCCGGTCAGGGCGCTCAGGTGCTGATCGGCGAAGTGGTGCAGGCCGAGGAAGTGCCGCGTGCCCGCCTCAAGGGCGCCGGCCTGCCGGTGCCGGACGCGGGTCCGGAATTTATGACCCGCGAGTTGCTCAAGGTGGGCAACCGCGAAGTCTACGGCAGCGACTTCACCTGGGTGGTCGGCGACTGGCTGACCGAGCAGAGCAAGCCCGCCGAGCTGATGACCCTGGAGCGCCGCGAATGGGGCAACTTCTACGGCTACCTGCTCAGCGTCAAGGAGAAGGGCCAGGTGGTGGCCGAGGGCGAAGCCGCCTGGCCGGCCCTGCAGGAGCGCCTGGCACGCGTTAGCCAGCTGGCCGATGAACTGGCCCGGCTGGAGAAGAAGGACATAGGCGCGATCAACCATGGCCTCGAGCGCCTGCGCCTGGACACCCGCAAGCTGGAGCTGCAAGGCCAGCTGGATGCGCAGGCCCAGGCCGATCTGGCCGCCGAGCGCGCCCAGCTGGATGCGCGCTACAAGGAGCTGGAAGGCCGCCTGGTCAGCCTGCACGAGGAGTTCAACCGCGACAGCCTGATGGTCCGCGAGGCCAACGGCCAGGAGCTGGAAATCAGCCTGGGCAAGGTGGTGCACGCCTACCAGCCGAACGCCATGGGCCTGTTCAGCAAGATCGGTTTCTACTTCGGCAAGCTCTGGGAATTCCTCAGCGATGACCCGCGCGAGGCCAACACCGAGGGCGGCATCTTCCCGGCGATTTTCGGCACCGTGATGATGACCCTGATCATGGCGGTGATGGTCACCCCGTTCGGCGTGCTGGCCGCGGTCTACCTGCGCGAATACGCCAAGCAGGGCCCGCTGACCCGCACCATCCGCATCGCGGTGAACAACCTGGCCGGCGTCCCGGCGATCGTCTACGGCGTGTTCGGCCTGGGCTTCTTCGTCTATGTGCTGGGCGGCTCGCTCGACCGGCTGTTCTTCCCCGAGGCCCTGCCGGCGCCGACCTTCGGCACCCCGGGGCTGCTGTGGGCCTCGCTGACCCTGGCGATCCTCGCTGTGCCGGTGGTGATAGTCGCCACCGAGGAAGGCCTGGCGCGGATTCCGCGGGCGGTGCGCGAGGGCTCTCTGGCCCTGGGGGCGACCAAGGCCGAAACCCTGTGGAAGGTGCTCACCGGCGGCGAGTCCGTCGTCGTCGCCGAATGGCCCGTGTTGTCCGGTGAGGCAGTCGACGCCCAGGCCGCAACCAGGATCGAAGACACGCAGAAGCTGATCACCGAGGTGCGACGATTCCGAAACGATCAGGGACTCAAGCCTTCCCAGAAGGTCCCGGCTCGTGCGTCCGGGCTTTCGGAGGCCGGCATGGACGGCCAGTTCGCCTACGTGGCGGCGCTGGCCAAGCTGACCGAACCCGAAGAGGGATTCACCGCGTCGATCTCCGTCGAGGTGCGCCTGAGCCAGGGCACCGTCACTGTCGACATCGACACCTCGGGCACCATCGACCTCGGCGCGGAGAAGAAGCGGCTCGAAAAGGACCTCGCGGCAGCGCAGAAGGAGCTCGTCACCGCTGACAACAAGCTGGCGAACGAGGCCTTCCTGGCGAAGGCGCCCGACGCCGTCGTGGACAAGATCAAGACACGTCGCCAGATCGCCGTCGAAGAGATCGAGCGCATCACGGGACGTCTGAAGGAGTTGGCCGACAAGTGAGTTCGTACGAGCCGTCCCAATTCGACGCTCAGAGTTCGGTTCCGACTCCGGTCGACATCGCCGAACTGGCGCTGGTGGAAGCAGAACTCGACAAGCGTTGGCCCGAGACCAAGATCGAGCCGTCACTGACTCGTATCGAGGCGCTCATGGATGTCCTGGGCTCGCCTCAGCACAACTATCCGTCGGTGCACGTCAC
>NZ_JAKFDJ010000169.1:0-1612 GCF_036676215.1 Devosia sp.
TCCTTGACCCATGCAGCGCGGTAAACGAGCAGAGCGGCGGCATCTATTGCCGTGGCCATGTCGGCAAGCTTGTCCTGGGTAAGCTGGAAGGTGCTCAGGCTCGATCCGGAGATCTGCCGTTGCGTGACCCTTAGCAAGGCATGATCGAGGGCGCGACGCGCCATGCCGACGGCCGAGGCGCCCACGCTGGAACGAAATACGTCCAGCACACTCATGGCAATCTTGAAACCGTCGCCTTCCTGCCCGATAAGTGCATCGGCAGGCACACGGCAGTCGGTAAACTCCAAAGAGCCCAATGGGTGCGGCGCAATCACCTCGATGCTTGCACTGACGGAAAAGCCGGGAGTATCGGCCGGGACGATAAAGCAGGACAAGCCCTGTGCGCCCCCACCTTCCCGCGTCCTGGCGAAAACAACATACTGATGGGCGAGGCCCGCGTTCGATATCCAGGTCTTGGCGCCGTTGATGATCCAGTCGCCGCCTTCCTTGTGTGCCGCGGTCGCCATGTCGGCGGGGTTGGAGCCCGCTTCTTCTTCGGACAAGGCAAATGCGGCAATGCGATCGCCGGCGATGACGGCGGGAAGCCATTGCCGGCGCTGCGCTTCGCTGCCGAACAGCGTGATGGCCGCCGTACCCAGGCCCTGCATCGCGAAGGCGAACTCAGCCAGGCCGGAGCGGCGCGCCAGCATATCGCGAATCAGACACAGGCTGCGCGAGTCGAGTTGCCCATCCAATGACGCCGCATGTTCGAGCCAGCCGCCCGCCCCCAGCGCTTTCACCATTTGCGGGGCGATGGCGTATACGTCGGCGCCCTCATGTTCCTGGTGAATGAGGGCCTGGAGATCTTGCTGCGCAAATTGCTCCAGTGCCGCGAGTTCGCGATGCCTGGCATCAAAAAAAGGCCATTTCAGTGTCTCGTCGAACATATTTCCTCTTTGGTTTTACAGTTCCCGGCCTTTGCGGCTCGTGGATGATGGATGGTCAGGTGCTGCGCCGCTCCGGAAGCAGGTCGAGCTCAAGCTTTACAAACTTGGTGGGAAATTCCAGCCGCGCGTAATAGATTACCCGGCCGTCGGCACAAGCGTAACGGCGCAACTCTGCAACGCTTTCGCCCACCTGCAGCTGCAGGGCATGGGCCGACTGGAAGCCGGCGTTGATGATGGTGAGCTTCTGGCGCGATTCCGACACCACCAGGCCCGGAATACGCGCAATGACCGAAGCCGCCGCCGAGCTCTTGAATTTTTTCCTGTGCTTCTGGAAAAGATCGCTGGCGATGAATACTTCGCTATAGCAATAAGGCACATTGTCTTTACTGTGCAGCCGGCAAAGGTATTGATACGATGCCGCCGGCTGCCCCTGGCAATGCATGCCCATATCAGGCAGCGCGGCGATGGCGTGTTCCGACTCGACAATTGCCTGAGTACCCAGCAAATCGCTCAAGGCGACTGCCTCGTCCCAGGTCGTGGGCAATTGAAGCTCCGTCACGCTGGCAGGGCGGCTTTCGACAAACGTGCCTTTTCCGCGCCCCCGCCGTATCAAGCGGTCGGATTCCAGCTCGCCCAGTGCATTGCGCAAGGTCATGCGCGACACCTTGTAGGTCTGCATGAGATCT
>NZ_JAKFDJ010000170.1:0-14104 GCF_036676215.1 Devosia sp.
ACCACCGGCCGGACGCTGGCAGGAGGAGAGAGGGGCACAGCGCCCCGCCTCCAGCTCGACCGTCCAACCCGAAAGGGCGGCCGCTCGATGCGTGTGTGAAAAATCCCGGCGTGATGGCGAGACCGCGACCTCACCATTCTACTACCCAATTCGAGGCTGCGGCCTCGCCATCATCGCTCTCCGACAGGCTGAGCGGCACCGAACCATCCGAAACCCGCGATCCAGGCGGCGCTTCCGCTCGCCCATAAATCGTGTAGAAACCCCGCATTCCCGCCGTAAATTGTGAGTTCGCGCCCACCACCGGCTATACTGCTTTCCTGATTCGTTCTCCCGGAATGCCTGCCTATGTCTGATAGCGATACCCTCCCGCCTGCCGACGACCAGCGCGTCGTCGATCTCAAGCAGGCCATCGAAGAGCGGTACCTCTCTTACGCCCTGTCCACCATCACCCAGCGCGCGCTGCCCGATGCGCGCGACGGGCTCAAGCCCGTGCATCGCCGCATCATCCATGCCATGCGCCTGCTCAAGCTCGATCCGGGCCAGGGCTACAAGAAATCCGCCCGTATCGTCGGCGACGTGATCGGTAAGTTCCACCCCCATGGCGACCAGTCCATCTACGACGCGCTGGTTCGCCTAGCGCAGGATTTCGCGCTGCGCTATCCGCTGGTCGACGGACAGGGCAATTTCGGCAATATCGACGGCGATAACGCCGCCGCCATGCGCTACACCGAAAGCCGCATGACCGACGTGGCCATGCGCCTGCTCGAAGGCATCACCGAGAATGCCATCGACTTCAAGCCGACCTATGACGGCGAAGACGAAGAGCCGGTGGTCCTGCCATCCAACTTCCCCAACCTCTTGGCCAATGGCTCCACCGGCATCGCCGTGGGCATGGCGACCTCGGTGCCGCCCCACAATGTCGCCGAGCTCTGCGACGCGGCCTTGCACCTTATCAACGTCAATCCAGACGCTTCCGCGCAGGACCTCACCCAATTCGTCAAGGGTCCCGACTTCCCCACCGGCGGCATCATGGTGGAATCGGCATCCTCAATCGCCAATTCCTATGCCACCGGCCGCGGCTCCTTCCGCCTGCGCGCCAAGTGGAATGTCGAGGAAACCGGCCGCGGCGTCTATCTAATCGTCGTCACCGAAATCCCCTACGGCATCCAGAAGTCGCGCCTGGTCGAAAAGATCGCCGAGCTGCTGCTGGCCAAGAAGCTGCCTTTGCTCAAGGACGTGCGCGACGAAAGCTCCGATGACATCCGTCTCGTGCTCGAGCCGCGCGCCCGCACCGTCGATGCGGTCATCCTGATGGAGCAACTGTTCAAGACCACTGATCTCGAGACCCGCTTCCCGCTCAACCTCAACGTGCTCGATCGCGGCACCGTGCCCAAGGTGATGAGCCTGGCCCAGGCCCTCAAGGCTTGGCTCGAACACCGCAAGGAAGTGCTGGTCCGCCGCTCCCAGCACCGCCTGGAACAGATCGATCACCGTCTCGAAGTGCTTGGCGGCTATATCATTGCCTATCTCAATCTCGACGAGGTCATCCGCATCATCCGCGAGGAGGATGACGCCAAGGCCTCGCTGATGAGCACCTTCGAGCTCACCGACGTGCAGGCCGAAGCTATCCTCAATATGCGCCTGCGCTCTTTGCGCAAGCTCGAGGAAATCGAGCTGCGCAAGGAACATGCGGCCCTGACCGACGAGCGCGGGCATCTCGAGATCCTGCTCGCCTCCGACAAGCGGCAATGGGGCGCCATCAGCAAGGAAATCGAGGCGCTCAAGAAGGCCTATCCGCTGACCAACCCCGATGGCACGCCGCATGCGCTCGGCGCCCGCCGTACCATCCTGATGGACGCGCCAAATGCCGATCTCTCCGAGGTCACCGAGGCCTTCATCGAGCGCGAGCCGATCACCGTCATCCTCTCGGAAAAGGGCTGGATCCGCGCGCCGCGCGGCCACGCCGTCGAGGTCAATGACGAAAAGGGCTTCAAGGCCGGCGACCGCCTGAAGCTCGCGCTCAAATGCGAGACCACCGACAAGCTCTTGATGCTGACCACTGGCGGCAAGGTCTATACCCTTTCCGGCGACAAGCTGCCGGGCGGCCGCGGCCAGGGCGAGCCGGTGCGCATCATGGTCGATATCGAGGAAGGCCAGGATATCGTCGATATCTTTGTCTATCGCCCGGGCCAGAAGCGCATCATCGCCTCGGCCGCCGGCTATGGCTTCATCGTCGGCGAAGACGAGATGATCGCCAATACCAGGAAGGGCAAGCAGGTCCTCAATGTCGGCACGCCCGACGAGGCGGCCCTGCTGGTGCCTCTCAATGGCGACCGCGTCGCTGTCATCGGGCAGAACCGCAAGCTGCTGGTTTTCCCGCTGACCCAGCTCGCCGCAATGGCCCGCGGCAAGGGCGTGCGCCTGCAGAAATACAAGGATGGCGGCATTTCCGACCTCAAGACCTTCTACGCCGCCGATGGCCTCACCTGGACGGATTCTTCGGGCCGCACCTACACCAAGCCAATGGAAGAGCTGAGCGACTGGCTCGGCGACCGCGCCACCGCCGGCCGCCAGCCCCCCAACGGCTTCCCCAGGAACAACAGGTTCGTCGGATGATCCGCCACTGCGTCTTCGTGAAATTCCGCTCCGGCGTCAGCCGGGACGAACGCGCCGACATCTATGCCGGCCTCGCCGCTTTGGTCGGTCAGATCGAGGGCCTGCTATCGGCTGATTTCGGTCCCAATATTTCGCCCGAGGGCATGGCCAAGGGCTTTCACGACGGCTTCATCATGGATCTGGCCGACGAAGCCGCCCGCGACCGCTACCTGGTCGACCCCGCCCACCAGGCCGCTGGCGCGCGCCTTGTTGCCGCCCTCGAAGGCGGCCGGGAAGGATTGATGGTGTTCGATCTGAAGGTCGGGGACTGATCAGTCCACCGAGAAGCTGAACACCACCGGCAGATGATCGCTCGCCGTCGCCTGCCCGGTATGGATGCCGTGCACCATGACCCCGCCGCGGGTCATCACATGGTCCAGCGGCAGGAAGGGCAGGGTGTCCCGCCAGGCCCCGAAATAGTGCCAGCTCATCGGGAAGGTGAGCAGGTTCATCGTCTCCCGCACCAGTCCGTTATTGGCCACGAACTGCCGCAGCGAATAGGACCAAGGCGTCGAGTTGAAATCCCCCGCCAGGATCATCGGCCCCTCGATCTTATCCAACACCTCGGAAAGCACGCTAAGCTGTTCCTGTTGGCGTGACACCGGGATCGGCCAGTCCATATGCGTGGTGATGACAGAGAAGGGCTTGCCGTCCTCGGTCTGAAAACTGGCCAGGATATGGGCCGTGCGCGTCGTGCCATAAGCGTCGCTGGGGCAGGCGCCATCCTCTTGCTGGTCGAAGGGAATACGCGAATAGAGCCCCAGATTGGCCCGTTTGCCACCCCGGCAGCGCACGAAGAAGGGGTATTCGGCCAGCAGCAGCGGATGCAGTTCGGTGGCCTGCTCGCCGAAATACTCCTGCAGCACGATGATGTCCGGGTCCTCGGCGAAAATGGCCGCCGTGACCTTCTCCATCTCGTAATTCATGCCGAACAGGTTGTGGGTCATCATGGTGATGCTCCCCTCGGCGGGCGCTGCCGGCCGCTCCCGCATCGAGCCGAGGAATTCGGGCAACAGCACACTGGCCGATGTCGCCAGGCCCACGAATGCATAGATGATCGCGGCGCCGCGCCCCCATCCTCGCAAGGCCATGGCAAGTATCGGCAGCGCAATTGCCGTGCCCGGCAGCAGCAGGATCTGCACATGGTTGAGCAGGTCGAGTTCCGGCGCGGCGAAGCCGAACAGCGCGAGCATGGCAAACGTGGCCACGCCCAGCGCGCCGAGCACGAGGCCAAGCCGGATCAGCTTGAGAAGAACAGACATGGGAGGTCCGGGAGAGGAAGGTCAGGCGATGCCGCCGACACTTATGACGCAACCATGGCTGCGGCAATGAAAAAGGCACGGCGCCGGTCAGTCGAGCGTGCACCAGCCCAGCGTGCCCCGCTGCACTTGCAGCGGGCGATACAGGGCCTTGTAGGCCATTTTGGGGGATTCTTTGACCCAGTAGCCCAGATAAACATAGTCCAGGGCTGCCGAGCGCACCTGCGCGATATGGTCGAGGATCAGATAGGTCCCGAGACTCCGTGGCGCCATGTCGGGGTCATAGAAGGAATAGACCATGGAAAGCCCGTCGGGCATGACATCGGTCAGCGCCACCGCCACCAGCGTCTGGTCCGGATGGTCTCGCAGCCGGTATTCCACCAGCACCGATTGCACCGGGGTGTCCTCGACCATGTATTCATAGTCGACGAAACTCATCTGGTTCATGCCGCCGCCGGCATGGCGCGATTCCAGATAGCGCTTGAACAGCTCATATTGCTCGCTGGTCGCCGTGGTCGGACGGACCTCGATGGCAAGATCGTCATTGTGGCGCAGCACGCGCCGGAACCGGCTCGAGGCGACAAAGTCATTGGCCACGATTCGCACCGACTGGCAGGCATTGCAGCCTTCGCAGGCCGGGCGGTAAATCAGGTTCTGGCTGCGGCGGAAACCGTTCTCGCTCAGCAGGTGATGCAGGCTCGAGGCGCGCCGGCCCGACAGATGGGTAAACAGCTTCCGCTCCTGCTTGCCGGGCAGGTAGGGGCACGGCATTGCCGCGGTGAGGAAGAGCTGCGTGGTTTCCGGCGTCTGGTCGGTCATCTAAGACCCTTGGGTATATTCAGGAGAGTGTACGCTCCTGTGCCCCCTCCGGCAACGGGGTCAATATGCTCCGGTGGTCCGGGCCGAACGGGCCTGCCAATGGCGCACCATGGGCGAGCGGCGCACCATCAGCGTACCCACGATCAGGTCGTGGATCATCTGTCGGCGCGGCGTGAACAGGGTGAAGACCAGCGACAGCGGCAGCGAAATCCAGGCGGTGATCCAGAATACCCCCGCATGGATGATCGCCATCCACCCATCGAGCGGCTGTCCGCGCGTCGGCGTCAGCACGATGTCCATCATCTGCATGCCGAGCGTGGCGCGCCTGGCCGAACCGAGGGTGGCGCCATAATAGAGCACGATCGTCGCGGGAACCACGAAGACCAGGGCCAGCCAGGCCAGCCCGAAGGTCAGGAAGCCGGCAATCAGCCCGATAAGGCCGAAGGCCAGGATCATTGCCCCCATCGCGACGAGGTCGATCACAAAGGCAATCACCCGTCGCGTCAGCACGCCCTCGAACAATTCGGGGGCCGTCGAGGGGTCGGGCAGGGCAGGGCGCATGGTCTCGGTCTGGCTCATGACCGAAACATTGTCATGCCGGCCCCCCTCTGCAAGAGGGGTGGGCACAGAAATGTGACCTCAGCGCCCCAGTTCACGCGCCACTTCCAGTGCGAAATAGGTCAGCACGCCGCTGGCGCCCGCCCGCTTGAACGCCCAGAGGCTTTCCAGGATCGCGCCCTTGCGATCGATGGCACCCGCCGCCGCCGCCATTTCGATCATCGCGAATTCCCCGCTCACCTGGTAGGCGTAGATGGGAATATTGAAGCTGTCCTTGGCCCGCCGCACGATATCGAGATAGGGCAGCCCGGGCTTGACTATGACGCTGTCGGCGCCTTCGGCAATGTCCTGCTCGATCTCGCGCATGGCCTCGTCGGAATTGGCATAGTCCATTTGATAGGTGCGCTTGTCGCCCTTGAGCCGGCTGCCCGAACCCACCGCCTCGCGGAATGGCCCGTAATAGTAGGACGCATACTTGGCGGCATAGGACATGATCTGCGTCTGCTCGAAGCCTTCCCCGTCCAGCGCCTCGCGAATCGCGCCCACGCGGCCATCCATCATGTCCGAGGGGGCGATGATGTCCGCCCCCGCCTTGCTCTGTACCAAAGCCGAGCGGATCATCACCGCTACCGTCTCGTCATTGAGAATTTCTCCGTCGCGCACCAGCCCGTCCTGGCCATCGCTCGAATACTCGTCGAGCGCCACATCGGCGATCAGCCCCACTTCGGGTACCGCATCCTTGATGGCGCTCAGCGCCCGGCACATCAGGTTGTCGGGGTTATAGGCCTCGGCGCCGGTCTCGCTGCGCAGGTGGTCCGGCGTATTGGGGAACAGCGCCAGCGCCGGAATGCCGGCGTCCCGCGCCGCCTTCGCGGCTTCGACACAGAGATCGACGCTCAGCCGTTCGACACCCGGCATGGTGCGGATCTGCGTCTTCTCGTTTTGCCCCTCGATGACAAAGAGCGGCCAGATCAAGTCCGATGGAGTCAGCACACTTTCGCGCACCATGGCCCGGCTCCACGCCGTCCGGCGCGTCCGGCGCAGCCGGCGTCCGCCGAGAAATTCCATGTCGTGCTTCTGCCAGTCTTCGGTCATGGGCTCGCTCCTTGTGCTGCGGCCCTCAATACCAGTGCCAGCTGTGCCGTCCAAGCTCCGGCTTGTCGCATCCGCCGCAGGGGGGTAGAAACCGGCCATGGATTTCAACGCCCAACCCATCGGCATCTATATCCGCGTCGTCGCCATCATCAGCCTCCTGCTGGGCCTGAACGATGCGGCGCGCCTGCTTGGGGTCGGTTTGGGCGATGTCAGTCCCATGGCCGCCATGGGCATGACGGCTTTCGTCTACCTCGCCATTTTCGCGCTGGCCCGCCTGTTCGCGGCAGTGGGCCTGTGGATCAAGGCCAGCTGGGGTGCCGTGCTGCTGGTCGGCTCGACGGCAGCGGAACTGGCACTCTATCTGCTGGGCAATCCCGATATCCGCATGTCGGCCTTCGGCTTTGCCGTTCGCCTGGTGCTGCTGGTATCCATTATCATCATCTTCGTACTGTCCATTCGCCTCGAGCGGGCCCGCGCCACCGATTAGGCCGGATGAAACTGCTCGATGGTGATTTCCTCGACCAGTGCATCCTGCGGCGCGCCGAAACTGGTGACCGTGGTGAACCAGCGCGTGATCTGCCCGTCGACCTTGATTTCCAGTGGCAGCAATACCGCGCCTCGACCGGGACCACGTACCGTGGAAAGCAGCGCTGCGCCTGGTTGCACCATGGCCCGTCGCATCACCGCACCCATGGCCGACTGCGGCCCATGCCGTCGCACGCCTTCACGCATGCGATGCAAGAGGTACTCGGCCACGTCCACCCAGTTTACGATCGAATCGCGCACCGGGCCGGGCCTATAGACCAGATCGACAAGGTTGAGCGTCCCGGGCCCGTCCGGGCTAATCCCGATCATGCCGCGCGCGCCGGGATTGGCATCCAGGATGTTGAAGGCCGCGTCGAGCACGATGGCAGGATGCGGCTCGTGGGCGGCCAAAAGCAACGCGGTTGCGCGGCGCACATCCGCCATAGCGTCGCTCCACCAGTCGCTCTCGCCGAACTGCGGCGCATATCCCGCTGCGACCAGAAGGCCATTCCGCTCGCGCAGCGGCAGGTTCAGCGCTTCTGCCAGCCGCAACACCATGTCGGCGCTGGGCTTGGAGCGCTCGGACTCGATGAACGAGATGTGCCGGGTCGAGACCTCGGCGCTCAACGCCAGATCAAGCTGACTCATGCCCCGCAGGCCACGCCATTCCCGCAACATCGCGCTGAACATTCTGCGACTCCATTTTCGCACATCATGGCCCGGGCATGCGCAGCATTCCATTACCTCGGAGGTAATTGAGACGATGACATCGGGCGCCCACTCTGTGGCCATCACAAACGGAACATGGAGATCTACCTTGACCACCCAAGTGCAAACCCTTCCACGTCTCGACCCGCATTTCATCTACGGCTTCGATGCCCTGGGCACTCTCGCCTTCGGGGTCGCGCTGCTGTTCACCGCCGCGCCGCTGACCGAACTGGCCGTCTGGGCACTGCCCTCCGGTTTCCTCTGGGTGCTGGGCCTGCTCTTGGTGCCGTGGGCGGCATTCAACCTCTGGATCGCCCGCAGCGGCCGCCCGTCGAGGGTCGTTGTTGCGGTCAACATCATCGGCGACGTCATCTGGGTTGCCGGCACAGCCGCGCTGCTTGCTATCCACGCCACCGGTCTCAGCAGCCTCGGGTTGGCGCTGCTGGTGGGGCAGGGGATCGCCGTCGGCGGCATCCTTGCGCTCAAGCTGATCGGGCGCAACGCGCTGGTGGGTTAAGGGCGGCCATGCCGCCCTTTACACCCTCGTAAGGTTACAAATTTATGCACCGGTGTAACGAAGTATAAAGCCAAATTCTCATTGCATTCCAGTAAGATGGTCTTAATCACGCCGCTTAGGGCGATCTTAGTCCGCACGCCGTAGTTTGGCCTCATGAGATGCGAAGAAATCGCGCAGACTGAAAACAGTGAGGCACAAATGGCAATCAAATCCAACGCAGCCGAGGCAATGGTCCCGGAACGTCCGCAGAGCCTGAAGCCGCTCTATCTGGAAGCTGTTTCCCGAGTCGAACGGCTGCATCGGCGCCTGCTCGATCTCATCAAGGATGAGTTCGACCGCATGGGGTGGGACGATATCAACCCGGTCCAGGCTTTGCTGATGTTCAACATCGGCGACGCTGAGCTGACCGCCGGCGAGCTGCGCTCCCGCGGTTATTATCTCGGCTCCAACGTTTCCTACAATCTCAAGAAGCTGGTCGAAACCGGTTACATCTTCCAGGAGCGCTCCCGCTCCGATCGCCGCTCGGTCCGCATCAAGCTGACCCCGAAGGGTGAGGAAGTGGCCGAGGTGATCGACGAGCTCTACGATCGTCACCTCAAATCCATCGACAAGGTCGGCGGTCTCGGCGACGATGAATTCGACGGCCTCAACAAGGCCCTTGCCCGTCTGGAGCGCTTCTGGGTCGACCAGATCCTCTACAAGCTCTAGGACCGGCCCGCTTACTGTTGCCGCCGCGCCACACTCGAATGCAAACGCCGGTCCCCTGGGCCGGCGTTCACATTTGTGCCGCAAACCGGCGCGATTTCGCTCATTACGTGGTTTGAAACCATTTCCCTTGTATTCATGATTGACCAAGTCTGAAGAGGTTCACATGCGGTTGACCGCGTTGTGAGCCGCGGGGTGCGATGGTAATAACCGCTCTGCTTTGCGGCTGAAAATTCGGGTGACTCAATGCGGCTGAATAGACGTTCTTTGCTCCGGTACACGGCCATGGCCGGCGCATCCTTGGCCATGCCAGCGGTGGTGCGCGGAGAGGAATCCGTGTTCGACATGATGAGTCGCGGCAACGTGCTGCGCAATGTCGACAAGGATGGCAATACAGCCGCCGCCCAGGCGCTGATCGCCACCAACGAGCCCATCCTCTCCTTCGATACCGTCTACAATCTGCAGCTCGCGATTTCCCAGTATGAGCCCTTCGTCGCCAATGGCGGCTGGGAAGAGATACCCCAAGAGGCCTTCCGCCTCTCGATCGGCAAGTCCGGCGCATCAGTGATTGGGCTCAAGCGCCGCCTGATTTCCTCGGGTGACATGGTGCTGGTGCCCAACGTCAACGACCTGTTCGACGAAGCGACCGATCGCGGCGTCCGCAGTTTCCAGGCCCGGCACGGCCTGATCGTCAACGGTCAGGTGGACGAGCCGACCTGGTACGCCATGAACGTTCCGGCGGCGACCCGCCTGCAGCAGCTCTATCTGAACTACACCCGCGTTCAAAACATGGCCGCCAATCTCAGCGAACGCTACGTGGTTGTGAACATCCCTGCGGCCACCATCGAAGCTGTGGCCGGCGGCATGGTCGAACAGCGCCACACCGCTGTCGTGGGACGCGTCGATCGCGCGACGCCGATTCTGGCGAGCAAGATTCACCAGATCAACTTCAACCCCTACTGGCATGTGCCCAAGTCGCTGGTCGAGCGCGACCTGACAAAGTACATGCAGGAAAATCCCAGCTACCTGGCCGAGCAGAATATCTTCATTTACGACGGCAGCGGCAATGTGATCGATCCCCAATCGATTGACTGGACCAATCTGGGCAATGCCGTCAACTACATGTACCGGCAGGAACCGGGTGCCGCCAATTCCATGGGGCACTGCAAGATCAACTTCTTCAACCCGCATGACGTCTATCTGCACGACACACCCTCCAAGGCGCTGTTCGGCGAGAATGCCCGCTTCCATTCGTCGGGGTGTGTGCGTGTGGAAGGCGTGAACGAGCTGGTGACCTGGCTGCTTCGCGACAACGGCGACTGGGATGGTGGTCGCGTCAACCAGACCTTCGATTCGCTCGAGCGTCTCGACGTCAGTCTGTCCTCGCAGGTGCCGATCCACACCACCTACATCACCGCCTGGGCCAATCGCCAGGGCACGGTCAGCTTCCGCGACGACGTCTACGAGTTCGACGCGCAGGGCAAGGTCTCTTTCGAAGCCTGACGTCGAAATCCTTCGACAACCAGACGCCCTCCCTCGTGGGGGGCGTTTGCTATTGGGCGCGAGAGAATCTGCTAGAGTGTGGGCAGGGGGCGCTCATGGCTGATGGTGAGGTCTATTTCGAATTCGTGCAGGTCGGCCAGCAGATGCGGGTCGCTGCCATCGATGCGGCCACGGGGGTCGAGGTGATTGTCATCACCCCGGTAACCGCCAACAAATACCAGATGCAACAGGTGGCGCTGGCCAAACTCCGCAAGAAGCTCGCCGAGGCTGCCCCCGCCACGCCTCCCGGCACGCCCGGCAAGTTCGCCTGACTTGCGGACCCATTGCCCCTTTCCCTCGCGAACATTCTGCGACATAATCGCGTCGTTCGCGCGACTGGCGAGAAGAGATGGGCCACCATCGGGGAACGCGAACCTTGTAATGCCGCTCGCCTGGGCACCCATCCGCAACTAGGGGGAGCCCCATGTATCCAGCACACCTTTCCCGGCCTTGGAATCGCACGTTCCGACGTGCTAAGCCCACCGCCATGCCGTTCCGCTTCGTCGCCCGCGAGGTAACTTTCCCATGACCGCCGCCACGTCACTTCCGCTATTTCCGACCTTCTTCTCCAACTCGGTCGCCGAGACCGATCCGGAGCTGGCAGCTGCCATCACCAGTGAGCTGGGTCGCCAGCAGGATGAGATCGAACTGATCGCCTCCGAGAACATCGTTTCCCAGGCCGTGCTGGAAGCGCAGGGCTCAGTCCTCACCAACAAATATGCCGAAGGCTACCCCGGCCGCCGCTACTATGGCGGCTGTCAATATGTCGACATCGCCGAAACGCTGGCCATCGAGCGCGCCAAGCAGCTCTTTGGCGTGGCTTACGCCAACGTACAGCCCAATTCTGGTTCGCAGGCCAACCAGGGCGTCTACCAGGCACTGATCCAGCCCGGCGACACCATCCTCGGCATGTCGCTCGACGCCGGCGGTCACCTGACCCATGGCGCCAAGCCCAACCAGTCCGGCAAGTGGTTCAACGCCATCCAGTACGGCCTGCGCAAGCAGGATGGCCTGGTGGACATGGATCAGATCCGTCAGCTCGCGCACGAGCATAAGCCCAAGATGATCGTCGCGGGCTTCTCGGCCTATTCGCGCGTCATGGATTGGGCCGAGTTCCGCGCCATTGCCGATGAAGTCGGCGCCATCCTCTTCGTCGACATGGCCCATGTGGCCGGGCTCGTCGCCGGCGGGGTCTACCCGAGTCCGTTCCCGCACGCCCACGTTGCCAGCACCACCACGCACAAAACCCTGCGCGGTCCGCGTGGCGGCCTGATCCTCACCAATGACGAGGACATCGCCAAGAAGATCAATTCGGCGATTTTCCCCGGCATCCAGGGTGGCCCGCTGATGCACGTCATCGCCGCCAAGGCGGTAGCCTTCAAGGAAGCTTTGCAGCCCGAATTCAAGTCCTATGCCCGTCAGGTCGTCGCCAATGCCAAGGTATTGGCCGAGACGCTGGTCAAGGGCGGCGTCGATATTGTCAGCGGTGGCACCGACAATCACCTGATGCTGGTCGATCTGCGCCCCAAGGGCCTCACCGGCAAGGCGACCGAGAAGGCGCTCGAACGCGCCCACATCACCTGCAACAAGAACGCCGTGCCCTTCGATCCAGAAAAGCCGGCAATTACCTCAGGCATTCGCCTCGGCACCCCGGCCGGTACGTCGCGCGGCTTCGCCGAAGCCGAGTTCAAGCTCATCGGCGAGCTCATCATTGAAGTGCTGGATGGGCTCAAGGCCAACGGCGAAGACAACAACGGTGCCATCGAAGCTCAGGTCCGCGACAAGGTGAAGGCCCTCACCGACCGCTTCCCGATCTACGGCCAGTAAGGGCTCCTCATGCGCTGTCCCTATTGCGGCAATGACGATACGCAGGTCAAGGACAGCCGGCCGACCGAGGATTCCGGTGCCATTCGCCGTCGCCGCGTCTGTAACGGATGCGGCGGCCGCTTCACCACCTTCGAGCGGGTGCAACTGCGCGACCTGACCGTTGTCAAGAAGAGCGGCCGCAAGGTGCCCTTCGACCGCGAGAAGCTCGCCCGCTCGGTCTATACCGCCTTGCGCAAGCGCGCGGTCGAGACCGATCGCATCGAGCGCATGATTTCCGGCATTGTCCGCCAGCTCGAAAGCCTGGGCGATGTGGAGGTCACCTCTGATCAGATCGGCGAATATGTCATGGACGGCCTCAAGGGCCTCGACGACGTAGCCTTTGTCCGATTTGCCTCGGTCTACAAGAACTTCTCCGCTGCCGACGACTTCCGCGACTTCCTCGCCGAATTGGCTGAAGGGCAGGGCACGCTGCGGGACGACGAGTGACCGAACTGGTTCCCGAAGATAAGCGCTGGCTTGATGCCGCTGTCCGCTATGCGACGCCCTTTCTCGGCACCACGGCGGATGGCCCCACCGTCGCAGCCCTCGTCGTTGATCCGCGATCACAGACGCTGCTATCCCGGGCGGTCACGGCCAAAGGTGGGCGCCCCCATGCCGAGGCGCAGGCCATCGCTGCGGCGGGCTTCGAGGCTGCTGGCTGCACACTCTACGTTACCCTGGAGCCGTGCCATCACTGGGGGCGCACGCCGCCCTGTGTTGATGCGATCATCCGCGCCGGCATCATGCGCGTTGTCATTGGCGCCGCCGATCCCGACCCACGGATAGCCGGCAGTATCGCCCAGCTCGAATCGGCAGGCGTCGAGACCGTCGTGGCCCAGCATGCCCCGTCTTTCGCGCTTCATGCGGGCCATATTCTGCGCCATACCGCCGGTCGCCCTTTCGTCACCGCGGTCCTCGCCGTTTCCGCCGACGGCATGATTGGTCGCAGCGGGCAGGGCAGGGTGCATATCGCCGGACCCGTCGCAGGCCGGTGGATAGATGTGCAACGCGCGCGTGCCAACGCCGTCCTTGTCGGCGCCGCCACCGCCCGTAACGACGATCCGGCGCTGACAGTAACCTTGCCCGGCCTGGCAACCCGGACGCCCCTGCGCGTCGTGCTCGCCGGCTCGAGCGGCGTTGACCGCAGGATGAATCTGATTGGCAGATTTTCCGGCTATCGTACTGCGGTGATTGCAGAAACGGGTGCGGCGGTCGATGCGCCCGTATCCGTCGAGACCATCCGTGTCACCGGCAGCGATGGTCGCCCGGACCTGGGCGCGGCGCTGGCTGCGCTTGGCCAAAAGGGTATCCAGAATTTGCTGGTCGAGCCTGGGCAGCGGCTCCTTGCTGGCCTGTTGGAGGCCGATCTGGTCGATCGCTTCGCGCTGATCCTGGCGCCGCTGAGCGTCGGAGAAAATGGCGTGCCCGCCAGCCCCGATGGCCTAATAGCCGATCTGCTGGCCGCCGCCGGCCTTGTCGAGATGGGTCGCCAACGCCTCGGCGGCGACACTTTGGCGCTCTACGAACGCCCATCGCGACCCGATTGAGCCGCAACGCCTGTTGAAGTTCCCCCCGTGGAAGATTATGGGGTTGCGACGCCAGAGATGGCAGCGCGGCCCCGCGGCCACCCAATGAAGATGAAAGCAGTTATGGCCGACGCCCCCAAACGCGACCCCAAAGCCGACCGTCCCGCCAACCAGCGCGGTGCCGCTCGTCTTGCCGCCGTGCAGGCGCTCTATCAGATGGATGTCGGTCGCGCGACGCTCGAAGACACATTGGCCCAGTTCGGGGCTTTCCATCTCGGCCGCGAGGTCGAAGGCGAACAATACCTGCCTGCCGATGCCGACTTCTTCCG
>NZ_JAKFDJ010000171.1:0-7976 GCF_036676215.1 Devosia sp.
TCCGCCGGGTCCGAATGGGCCGGTCGGCAGCGTGTGGATTGCGCTGTCCAAGCCGAGCTACGGCATACATGGCTCACCGGAGCCGGCGCAGATCGACAAGACAAGCTCGCATGGCTGCGTCCGCTTGACCAACTGGGATGCGGAGGAACTCGGCTCCATGGTGTTGCCCGGCGTCACCGTCGAATTCCTCTAGCACCTGGCGCGGAGGGTGCAGACGTGAGGGGGGGGCGTGGATGCCGCTTTTACGCAGCGGAAAATGAAAAAGGCGCCTGAAGCGCCTTGCACCAGCGGCCGGACGGGCGGACTAGAACAGTTCGGCGTCGCCGTGGCTCTGGTGGGCGGCGATGCCGGAAAGGGCCGGCACACGCAATTCGTCAAGCGTCAGGCTCGACCAGATTTCGTCATAGACGCTGTCGGGTGCGTTGGGCGGGAGCAGCGCGAACTGGCGAACCGCCAGAGCCATGTTGTGGCAGCGCTGCTCAATGCGGTCCTGGCCCTGCAGAGCCGTGACAATCATCTGGACGGCCTCGCGGACGGAAGGGTCCTGGCTCAACTGCCTGTCGGCAAGAAGTTGCAGCGCTTCCGTGATGCCTTCTAGCATCGACGCCGTCTGGCGCGCTGTCTCATCGAGTTCTCTCGCGAGTTTCTGCAGTGACATTTGAGATCAGATCCTAGCCCCGTTCAAATTACCCTATCCGACTATTTCTAAAGCTCTTCTTGCCGAGTTTGGCCTCGCGCGGGCGCTCGTGCAGCGTGGTTAGCAATTGGCTAACGAGTTTGCCGCTACGATCCGGTACTGGCGCTTGAAGGTTGCAACACGATAAATGGCACTGCCGAATTCCCTGCCACCCGAATTCGATCGCGGGGTGGTTACGACCGTACACCAAGGCGACTGTCATGTTTCCGATGCCGTGGACCTGACCTATTCGACCGTTCTGGGGTCGTGCATTTCGGCCTGCGTGCGCGACCGGGTGGCCAATATCGGGGGCATGAACCACTTCCTGCTGGCCGAGCAGTCCGGTTCCGCCAAGGACCGATATGGTGCCTCGGCCCGCTACGGCGCCTTTGCCATGGAGCAGCTCATCAACAAGGTGCTGAGCCGGGGCACGGGCAAGAAGTCCAATCTCGAGATCAAGGTTTTCGGCGGCGGCAAGATCAATTCGGCGCTCGATGATGTCGGTCGCAAGAATATCGAATTCGTCCGCCAGTTCCTCGCCGACGAAGGCTATATCGCCACCAGCGAGGATCTGGGCGGCACCTATGCCCGCCGCGTGCTGTTCAAGCCGCATTCCGGCCGGGCCTTCGTCAAGCGCCTCGATAGCGACGCCGGCGACAATGTGGCGCGTGAAGAAGCCGCGATCGCCAAGCGCCGCGTCATCGTACCCGCGCCGGTGGACGATATCGAACTGTTCTAGCGGCGAGCAACCCGTCGCAACAGTGTCTGGCGCATAGGAAGACAGAGGCCGAGTTTGTCCCGAAACGGGACTGGTATTTACCGTCCGGCAATCTGGCTTAGCAAAGTGTTACACTTTGGTGACGCCCTATAGACTTGGTTAACCATTGGGCGCCTAGGTTCGCGCATGTTGAACCCCCTATTGCTGATTTGCAGATCAGGCTCGCCATGCCCAATCTGCGCCTAGCGCTGATCGCGGCCGGTCCGTGGCTTGGCGCGGTGGCGTTGGCGGCAGGATTGCTGCCCAGCCTTGGCACGGGGCCAATATGGCTAGCCAGCGTGGCCGGCCTGATGCTGCTGGCGCTTGCGAGCGTGTTGCTCCTGGCCATCCGCCACGACCGGCAGGACAATCGCACGCTGGCAGCACTGGCCATGGCGGCCGGGCTCTGCGACCGCTCGGGGGAAATGCTCACGATCGACGGCATTGTCGGGCGATTGGGCAAGCGGCTGGAAAAGGCCCACCATTTCAAGGGCGCCATCGCCGCCCTGCAGCAGCCAGCGGTCGTCGTGGACGACCATGGGGTGATCCTGGCGGCAAGCCTGGGTGTGGGCAGAGTAGCCAAGGGCGCGGTCGAGGGCGCAACGCTCGATGCCCTGTTCGGGCCGGGTTACCTCAATGCCGGCGGTGGGGCGCCCGAAGAGACCATGGTGATGCTGGGCGGCAGCCGGTTCATCGTCAGGCGCCACCCCATCGCCACCGGGCGGTACGTGCTCGAACTGGTGCCTGCCGGCAGCTATATCGAGGACGATGATCTGGGTGCCTTTGCTGGCGCGCTGGCCGGCGGGCAGACCAGCTTTCGCTTCGAGGCTCGCGCCGCCGCGGCGAGACCGGTGCTAGCGGCGCTCAACAAGGGCATGGCCGGCATCGACGAAGGACTGCGCCAACTCGAAGGGGTGGCCGCTGGCGGCAGCGACCTGCCCGATGCCCTCGATGGGCCACTGGGCGCGTTGGCCATGCGGCTCGACGATTTCACCCGTGCGATGGTCGAGCAGGTTGACGAGGAACGAGGGCTGCGGACGGCGCTGGATGAGCGGCTGGCGGCAGTGGGGCGGTTGGTCGATGATTTCGAGCAGCGGGCCGCCCGCTTTGGTGCGCTTACCCAAGAAAGCCGCGATGATGCCGGCGCCATGGGCAAGGCCCTGGCCGATGGGGGCGGGCGGCTGCGCCAGGCGCAGGTCATTGGACGCGAGGCGCAGGATCTGGCCGGCGACCTCGATCAGGCCGTGCGCCGCACACATGCGCTGGTGGATGAAATCGACAAGATGACCGGCGAGATCGACAAGATGGTGCAGGCTATCGAGGATGTTTCCTTCCGCACCAACCTGCTGGCGCTCAACGCCGCCGTCGAGGCGGCCCGGGCGGGCGAGAAGGGGGCGGGCTTTGCCGTGGTCGCGGACGAAGTGCGCCAACTGGCCCAGATCACCAATCGGTCGGCCAGAGATATCCGCGCCGTGGTCAAGCGCGGCAGGGCGCAATCGGAGAGCGGGGTTCTCGAAACCCAGGCGCTGCAAAAAATGATTGCGGGCCTCGATGGTCATTTACGCAATCTAAGCAATGAAACCGATACGATCGTCTCGACACTGGACGAGGGTGAAGCGGCGCTACGGCGTCTCACCGGGCGGATGGCGTCGTTCGGCGAGACGGTGGAGCGGCATGCGCCCCCCCTTTCGCGACGAGCGCGCGCCTGACCCCAAGCCCTCGAAGCGGTTGGGTTGATTGGGGTGTGCCGCATGGAACAGGGGGAAATCTCCCTTAGCGATCGCGAGTTTTCGCGGATCAAGAGCCGGGTCTATCAGGTGGCCGGGATCTCGCTGAGCGACGCCAAACGGACATTGGTCATTTCACGGCTGTCCAAGATCGTGCGGGCACTGGGCCTGCCGAGCTTTGATGCCTATGTCGATTACCTGGAGCGCAATGGCAGTGCCAGCGACGGCCAGGACTTCGTCAACGCATTGACGACCAACCTCACCCGATTCTATCGCGAGGATCACCATTTCGAGCATTTGCGGTCCTTTGTCGGGGCGCTGATTGCCGAAAAGCCGCGCGGCAGCCGGCTGCGCATCTGGTCGGCCGGGTGCTCGACCGGGCAGGAACCCTATACGATCGGCATGGACCTACTGGCGGCGTTTCCCGAGCTCAAGCGCTGGGATTTCAAGATACTGGCCACCGATATCGATACGGCGGTCATCGCCAAGGCGGCGGCGGGCGCCTATCCGGAAAACGAACTGAGCGGGCTCAGCGCCGAACGGGCGCGGCACCTCGAAAAGGTGGGTGATGGCACGATCCGCATACCGGCCGCGGTGCGCGAACTGGTGTCGTTCAAGCCGCTCAACCTCATCGCGCCCAACTGGCCGATGAAGGGGCCGTTCGACGCGGTGTTCTGCCGCAATGTGGCGATCTATTTCGACAAACCCACCCAGGGCGAAGTGTTCGGCCGCTTCAGCAAGCTGATGGCGCCCGAGGGCTTCCTCTATATCGGCCATTCGGAAAATCTCGGATCGGGCGGCGACGGATTCCGTCTGGTCGGCAAGACCATCTATCAATCCAAGCAGAAACTGAACAAACGAGAAGCGGCATGAGCATCAAGGTCCTGGTCGTCGACGATTCGGCGCTGATCCGCGAAGTGTTGACGCGCATGCTGACGCGCGATGGCGATATCGATGTGGTGGGCACCGCCACCGATCCCATCGATGCACGCGAGAAGATCAAGACACTCAACCCCGATGTGGTGACGCTCGACATCGAAATGCCCAATATGAACGGGCTGCAGTTCCTCGAGAAGCTGATGCGGCTGCGACCCACGCCGGTGGTCATGGTGTCGACCCTGACCAAGAAGGGGGCCAGCGAGACCTTGCTGGCGCTGGAACTGGGCGCGGTGGACTTCGTGGCCAAGCCCAGCGCGGAATTCGAGGGCGGCATCGAGGCCTTCGGCGTCAATCTGCGTGACAAGATCCGCGCTGCGGCAAAGTCGGACGTTCGTGGCCGGACAACCGGCCGGGCCGAGGCGCCCAAGGTGCCGGTCAAGACTGCGGCGGCGCCTGCCGGCGCGCTCATCGCCATCGGCGCCTCGACCGGGGGCGTCGAGGCGATCCGCGCCGTGCTCAGCCAGATGCCGATCGACTGCCCGCCCATCGTCATCGCCCAGCATATGCCGCCGGGCTTCACCAGCCGCTTTGCGGCGCGCCTGGACGAAGTGTGCGGGCTGACCGTGCTGGAGGCGGAGGACCGGATGCCGCTCTTGCCCGGGCATGCCTATGTAGCGCGGGGCGACTATCATCTGCGCGTCGAGCGGTCATCGGGCCAGCTCAAGGCGCGGCTGACCCACGACGAGCTGGAGAGCGGGCATCGTCCCAGTGTCGATGTGCTCTTCGAGTCGGTGGCCAAGACCGTGGGGGCCATGGCGGTCGGCGCCATTCTCACCGGCATGGGCCGGGACGGCGCGCGGGGTCTCAAGATGATGCGCGACGCCGGCGCCTACACAGTCGGGCAGAGCCAGGCTTCGGCGCTGGTCTATGGCATGCCGCGCGTGGCCTTCGAAGAGGGCGCCGTGGTGGAACAGGCACCGGTTGAAGCCATCGCGGCGCGGCTGGCCAATGCTTTGGTGCGGCTGAAGTCGGCGGCCTAGCCGGTTCCGGCGCAATGCCAAGCTGCCGGTTGAGAGATTTGTAACGCTTGTTGCCTAGTGTTTCGGGGAAATCGGAGTCCACGGGCTCCCGTCGCCAGAAGGTGAATTACGATCATGCCAAAAGCCAGCGCTGTCAGCGTTCTCATCGTCGACGATCAGCAGTCCATGCGCGGTATCTGCAAATACATCCTGACCCAGCTCGGATTCAAGGACATCATCGAGGCCAAGAGCGGGCGCGATGCGCTCGGCAAGCTGGAAAAGGCCAATGTCGACCTGATCATCTCCGATTGGAACATGGAAGACATTGACGGGCTGACCCTGCTCAAGGTCATCCGCAAGCATCCGCGGACCCAGGCCATGCCGTTCATCATGGCGACGGGCCGCTCGGACAAGGAACAGGTCAAGGAAGCCATTTCCTTCGGCGTCAACAATTACATCATCAAGCCATTCGACGCCTCGACCATGAAGAAGCGTATCGAAGCGGTGATCGGCGCGCTGAGCTAACCCGTCCTTTTCATAGCCACCTTCGCAAGGGCCGTCCGAAAGGGCGGCCCTTGCGTTTTCCGATGCGCCAAAAATCAAGCGGGCAAATTGTGCGTAAGGAGTGGTTAATCGGCCAGCTGTATCGTTTGCAGAAGGCCGGTTTGCGTGCGGCCGCTTTGGGGGGACGATTGCCAGCCGCGCCGGGCACGGGGCGTGAAGATGCATGACATTTTTGGTGCATGCCGCAGGCGATCCGAAGGGAAGAGTTGGATTATTCAATGGGCTTTTTGCCGAGACTGAAGATTGCCCAGAAGCTGCCGCTGGTTCTGGTCGGTTCGGCGCTTCTGGTGAGCGCCGGCGTCGGTATCGCCAGCTATCTTATCGGGCTGAACACGGTGCAGGAGCAGCGCAACCAGTCGATGGAAGCCTCCCTGCATACCGCCGTCTCGATGGTCGACGAATATTTCCTCAGTGCGGAAGTGGACCTCAGGCTGTTCGTGCAGCGCTCGGACACTGTCGCGGCGATGAAGAATCTGACCCGCTCGCTTGACGAGTTGCGCATGGGGCTGGCCGAGCGCGCAGCAGTGCAGCTGCAGACAGCCTATGTAACGGAAAACCCGGAGCCCGAGGCGCGCCATCTGCTGGACAGCGCCAATGGCAAGGGCGCGACCTATGATGCGCCGCACAAGCGGTTCCATCCCGGCTTCCGTACGTTGATGCTGGAACGAAATTATTCGGACGTTCTGCTGATCAGCGCTGCGGGCGATGTGGTCTATTCGGTGGCCAAGAACACCGATTTTGCCACCAATGTGCTCACCGACACCACCAGCGGGCTGGGCCAGGCCTTCAACGCCGCCAAGGAGCTTGCCGAAGGGCAGGCGGCATTGGTCGACTACTCGGTATATGCTCCCACGGGCGTGGCCGAAGGTTTCATGGCCATGCCGGTCTATGACAAGGATGAGCGGACCGGCGTAATGGTGCTGGCTTTGTCCACCGACGTCCTCAGCGCCAAGATCTCGGCCCTGTCGGGCCTTGGGCCAAGCGGGGAAGTGGTGCTGGTTGGCTCCGACGGCCTGCTGCGCACCGAGTCGCCGCGGACCGAGGCGCCCGATGTGCTGCAAGCCACGCTGAACGCGGATGTCGTGACGCGCGCCATTGCCGGGGAAACCGGAGAAGGCACCAGCACCGACTATCGCGATGCGACCATGGTGGTGCGGGCCGGGCCGGTCAGCGTGGGCGGGATCACCTGGGCGGTCGCGGCCGTGCAGCCGGAAGAAGAGGCCCTCGCGCCGGTTATCAACATGCGCAACATGACGCTGCTGGTGGGGGGCGTGCTGCTCGCCATTGCAGCCGTGATCGGCTATTTCTTCGCCCGCTCCGTCAGCCGCCCGATCACCCAGCTCACCGGCACCATGCAAGCCCTGGCCGATGGCGATCTCGACATCGAGGTGCGCGGTGGCGATCGCAAGGACGAGATCGGCGCCATGGCGCGGGCCGTCGAAGTGTTCCGGGAAAATGGCCTCAGAATCGCGCAGATGACCGAGGCGGAGGCCGCCCAGATCATTCGTAGCCAGGCCGAGCGTGCTGCCATGATGCAGGATCTGCAACGCGCCTTTGGCGCCGTGGTGGATGCCGCGATTGCGGGCGATTTCACCCGGCGGGTGGATGCGGAATTTCCCGACGATGAGCTCAACACGCTGGCCCGCTCGGTCAACAATCTGGTGGAGACCGTCGATCGCGGCGTCAGCGAGACCGGCACGGTGCTGGCGTCGCTGGCCGATACCGACCTGACCAAGCGCATGGAGGGTCAGTATCACGGTGCCTTCGCCAAGCTGCAGGCCGATACCAATGCGGTAGCGGACAAGCTGACGGACATTGTCGGCCAGCTCAAGGACACCTCCGGGACCCTCAAAACGGCGACGAGCGAGATCCTGAGTGGCGCCAATGATCTCTCCGAACGTACCACCAAGCAGGCGGCGACGATCGAGGAGACCTCGGCAACGATGGAACAGCTGGCCTCGACCGTGTTGCAGAATGCCGAACGCGCCAAGGAAGCCAGCAGCGTGGCCTCGACGGTGACCCGGACCGCCGAAGAAGGCGGGCAGGTGATGCATCAGGCGACCGAAGCCATGGAACGGATCACCCAGAGCTCGGGCAAGATTTCCAACATTATCGGGCTGATTGACGACATCGCCTTCCAGACCAACCTCCTGGCGCTCAATGCTTCAGTCGAAGCGGCGCGGGCGGGCGATGCCGGCAAGGGCTTTGCCGTGGTGGCGGTGGAAGTGCGGCGGCTGGCACAATCGGCGGCCAATGCGTCATCGGAAGTCAAGGTGCTGATCGAGCAGTCGGCGGGCGAGGTCAAGGGTGGCTCCAGGCTGGTGCTCGATGCCGCCAGCAAGCTCGAGGCCATG
>NZ_JAKFDJ010000172.1:0-12011 GCF_036676215.1 Devosia sp.
ACCTGCGCAAATCTTTCGTCGAAGGCGTAGCCGGCGCCGCGGACGGTGCGGATGGGGTCGGATTCGCGGCCGCGGTTGATGGCGCGGCGGAGGCGGCCGATATGGACGTCGACGGTGCGCTCATCGACATAGACGTCATTGCCCCAGACGCCATCGAGCAATTGTTCGCGCGAATAGACGCGGCCGGGATGACGCATCAGATATTCCAGCAGGCGGTATTCGGTGGGGCCGAGATGGACGTCGCGATTGGCGCGGCGGACGCGGTGGGTGGTGCGGTCGAGCTCGAGATCGCCGACCTTGAGGGCGGCGGTAACGAGGTTCGGGTTCGCCCTGCGCAGCAAAGCGTGGATGCGGGCGACCAGCTCGGGGACCGAGAAGGGCTTGACGACATAATCGTCGGCGCCGGTGGCCAGGCCCCGGACGCGCTCTTCTTCCTCACCGCGGGCGGTGAGCATGATGATCGGCACGCGGGCGGTTTCCTCGCGGGCGCGCAGGCGCCGGCACAGCTCGATGCCGGAGATTTCGGGCAGCATCCAATCGAGCAGGATGAGATCGGGCAGCTTTTCCTGGATGGCGCTCTGGGCCTCGTCGCCGGTTTCCGCGGTGACGACGCGGAAACCCTCGGCTTCGAGATTGTAGCGCAGCAGGATAGCGATATCGCCTTCGTCTTCGACGACGAGAATGGTGGCGGGCATGAGATGTGCTCCGTCATTCGGGCTAAGAGCCCGATGCTTCAACTGGGCCTCCCTCCCCCTTGAGGGGAGGGCCGGGGAGGGGGTGGTTCGGTGGTCTACTGAGGGACCCCTCCCTCGACCCCTCCCCTCAAGGGGGAGGGAGGCGCAAGACCATGCGCCTTTATGCGGCTAAGCCTTGATCTGGGTCCGGTGCAGTTCCTGCACGTCGGTGGTGAGCGTCTTGCCGGTCTGCAGGTAGTAGGCGCGCTCGGCGATGTTGGTGGCATGGTCGCCAATGCGTTCCAGGCTCTTGGCGCAGAACAGCAGATGGGTGCAGGTGGTGATGTTGCGCGGATCTTCCATCATGTAGGTGAGCAATTCCCGGAACAGGGAGGTGTGCATGGCATCGACCTCGTCGTCGCGGTTGCAGACCTCGATGGCAGCGGCGGCGTCGCGGCTGGAATAGGCGTCCAGCGCGTCCTTGATCTGGCGTAGCACCAGAGCTGTCATGTTCTTGACGCCGTTGTAGAAAGTGGGCTGCAGGCTCATGCCTTCGAGCTTGAGCGAGCGACGGGCCAGCTGCTTGGCCATGTCGCCGACGCGCTCCAGATCCGAGGCGACGTGGATGGCGGTGATGATGGCGCGCAGATCGGACGCCATGGGCTGGCGGCGGGCGATCATGGACACCGCCATGTCATCGATGCGGCGCTGCATGTCGTCGATGCGCTGGTCGGCGATGATGGTCAGGTCGGCCAGTTCACGATCAAGCTTGAGAAGGCTCTTGGTGCCGTTCTCGATGGCGACTTCGACCTGGCCGCCCATCTCGGCGATCAGCTGGGCCAGGGCGGTAAGTTCGTCGGAATAGGACTGGACGATGTGGTCGGTGCCGGTGATGGGCATTGGATGATCCTCTGAGCGCCGTGGTTCCGGCTTAGCCGATACGGCCCATGATGTAGTCCTGGGTCTGCTTGTTGACCGGATTGGTGAAGATGTCTTCGGTGACACCTTCCTCGATCAGGTTGCCCAGGTGGAAGAAGGCCGTCTTCTGCGACACGCGGGCGGCCTGCTGCATGGAATGGGTGACGATGACGATGGTGTAGTTTTCGCGCAGCTCGTCGATCAGCTCTTCGATGGTGGCGGTGGCGATGGGGTCCAGGGCCGAGCAGGGCTCGTCCATCAGGATGACTTCGGGGCCGACGGCGATGGCGCGGGCGATGCAGAGGCGCTGCTGCTGGCCGCCGGAAAGGCCGGTGCCGGGCTCCTGCAGGCGATCCTTGACCTCTTCAAAGAGGCCAGCCTTGCGCAGCGAGGAGACAACGATCTCGTCGATGTCGGTCTTGGACCGGGCGATGCCGTGGATCTTGGGACCGTAGGCGACGTTTTCGTAGATCGACTTGGGGAAGGGGTTCGGGCGCTGGAACACCATGCCGATGCGGGCGCGCAGTTCCACCACGTCGAGGTTCGGATCGTAAATGTCCTCGCCATCGAGCTTGATGGTGCCGCCGACGCGGGCGCCATCGATGGTGTCGTTCATGCGGTTGATGCAGCGCAGGAACGTGGATTTGCCGCAGCCCGAGGGGCCGATGAAGGAGGTCACGGCGCGATCGGGGATGTCGATCGAGATGCCATGCAGGGCCTGTTTGGTACCGTAATGCACGGTGACATCGCGGGCCGTGAGGCGGATTGGGCGTTCGAGCATCTCGGTGGGGTTCATTGTTGTGTTCACTGATTGCTGAGTCGTCTTAACCTTGCCGGCAAGCATATCCATTTTTGAACTCCGATGTCTCAGGCGCGCTTTTGCAGGCGCGAGCGAAGGTAGATGGCCATGCCATTCATGACGAACAGGAAGGCGAGGAGAACGAGAATGCCGGCCGAGGTGCGGGCAACAAAACCGCGCTCCGGACTGTCGGCCCAGATGTAGATCTGGGTTGGCAGGGCGGTCGAGGCCTCGAGGATGCCACCGGGAGGGCTGGTGATGAAGGCGTTCATGCCGATAAGCAGCAAGGGCGCGGTCTCGCCCAGGGCATGGGCCAGCGCCAGGATGGTGCCGGTCATGATGCCGGGCAGGGCCTGGGGCAGCACGTGGTGCATAATGACCTGCTGCTTGGAAGCGCCCATGCCATAGCCGGCTTCGCGGATCGAAGGCGGCACCGCCTTGAGGGCGTTGCGGGTGACGATGATGATGGTGGGAAGCGCCATCAGCGCCAGCACCAGGCCGCCCACCAGCGGGGCCGATCGGGGCAGGCCGAAGGTCTGGATGAAGATGGCGAGGCCAAGCAGGCCGAAGATGATCGAGGGCACGGCCGCGAGGTTGTTGATGTTGACCTCGACGAGGTCGGTCCAGCGGTTCTTGGGGGCGAATTCCTCAAGATAGACCGCCGCCGCGATGCCGGTGGGGAAGCTGATCGCGAAGCAGACGAGGATGGCGTAGAACGTGCCGACGATGGCGCCGGAGAGACCGGCGATTTCGGGGAAGCGGCTATCGGCGTTGAAAATGAGTGCCCAGTTGAAGGGCGTGCTCACCAGACCCTGAGACACGAGGTCGTCGAACCAGGCGATCTGCTGGTCATCGACGCGGCGGTTCTGCTCAGGCGAGTTGCGGTCCACTTCGCCCTTGTTGAGCTGGTCGAAGATGTCGGCGGCCGGAATGTTGAGCGTGACGGTGCCGCCGATGACGCCGGGGTCGCGGACGACGGCATCGCGGACGAAGAACTGCGTGTTGTTGGTCAGGATCTTGGCGATCTCGCGCGCCTCGGCGGGGGTATCGACGGCCGGCAGGAGCGAGGTCATCGCCTGGCTGACAACGGCGCGGAAATTGCCCTCCGCCGGGTTCGCGGCGTCGACGTTTTCTGCGCTGATCGGGAAGGTGACGCGGATGTGGGTCTGCACGAAGGCCTGATAGCCGCCAAGCACCAGCGTGGTGAGCAGGATGCCGAGCAGGAGGATGGCCGTCGAGATCGCGGCGAGGCCATACATGCGCAGGCGGAAGTCGGCGGCGTTGCGGCGGCGGCGAAGGCCGGCACCCGCCTTGATAGGCGAACTGGCGGAAGGGTTCAGGAGCGCGTCGGTCATGGTCGTTCGAGCCCTTATTCGTATTGTTCGCGGAAGCGGCGCACGATGGTCAGGGCGATCACGTTCAGGCCAAGGGTGACCATGAACAGGACCAGTCCCAGCGCAAAGGCAGCGAGCGTCTTGGGGTTGTCAAAGGCGGTGTCGCCGATCAGCAGCGATACGATCTGGACGGTCACGGTGGTCACCGAGTCCAGCGGATTGATGTTGAGCGTGGCGATCAGGCCGGCGGCCATCACCACGATCATGGTTTCGCCGATGGCGCGGCTGAGGGCGAGCAGGATGCCGCCCATGATGCCGGGCAGCGCGGCGGGGAGCAGCACCTTGGTCATGGTTTCGGCGCGGGTGGCGCCGAGGGCCAGCGAGCCATCGCGCATGGTGCGGGGAACGGCCAGAAGCGCATCGTCGGCCAGGGAGGAAATGAATGGGATGATCATGATGCCCATGACCAGGCCTGCGGCAAGGGCGCTATTGGGCGAGGTGGCTATGCCCATCAGACCACCGGCGGAGCGCACTGCCGGGGCAACGGTGAGCACAGCGAAGAAGCCAAAGACGACGGTAGGGATGCCTGCCAGGATTTCGAGGACCGGCTTGACCACGTTGCGGAGCGTATCGTTGGCATACTCAACCAGGTAGATGGCGGTGAAGATGCCGATGGGCACGGCAACGAGCATGGCGATCACCGAGATCACCAGCGTACCGAGGAACACCGGGACAGCGCCGAATGCGCCCGCACCGGCGACCTGATCGGCGCGGATGGCGATCTGGGGTTCCCACTTCAGGCCGAAGAAGAATTCGTGCAGCGGAACCAGCTTGAAGAACTCGAAGGATTCGAACACCAGCGAGAAGATGATGCCGATGGTGACGAACACGGCGATCACGGCGCAGAGGATCATGGCGCCGCTGACGAAGCGCTCGACGCCGGTGCGGGCCCGAAAGCGTGGGGCCAGACGAGAGCGGGCGAAGAACAGCGCTATCGTCATCATCGAAACGGCAACGACGACCATGGCCCAGCCGGCAATGCCCTGCCAGCGGACGTAGCTTTCGGCGGCGGCTGCGATTTCGGGGGTCGGCTCGGCGAAAATGCGGCCGGCTGCGACGTTCTTGATCTCGGAGAGAATGAGGCTGATATCGGCCGAGGAGGCGGCCGCGGTCATGGCGGCGGGGAGAGTGCCAACCAGCAGGCGGTCAATGACGGTACCCTGCAGCGCGAGCCAGAGCAGAACAAGGACAAATGCCGGGATGCCGACCCAGATGGCGACGAAGGTGCCGTGATAGCCGGGCAGGGAGTGTACGGACGCTCCGCTGGTGGCAACGAACCGATTGCCTGCGGCGCGACCGGTGAAGTAGGCGACGAGCGCAAAGACCAGAATGGCCAGCAGCAGATAACCGATCACGATAGGCCTCCAGCGAGCAACGGCATACAGACAGAGAGGAAGCCGGGGAGGATGTCCCCGGCTTCCGGTATCGGGCCTTACTTGGCCGGTGCGGCCATCGCCACGTTGCCTTCGACATTGGCGCGGGTTGCGTCGCGCTCTTCGGCCGACAGCGGGATCAGGCCGCGCTCGGAGAGATAGCCACCCTCGCCGAAGGATTCTTCGGAGACGTATTCGGTGACGAATTCTTCGAAACCAGGGATCACGCCCTTATGGGCATTCTTGAGGTAGATGAACAGCGGGCGCGAGACGCTGTAGGAGGCGTCGGCGATGGTCTCGGTGGTGGGCAGGACGCCGTCGACGGCCACGGCCTTGAGGGTGTCGCTGTTCTCATAGAGGAACGAGTAGCCGAAGATGCCGAGGGCATTGGTATCGGCGTTCAGGCGCTGCACGATCAGGTTGTCGTTTTCACCGGCTTCGATGAAGGGGCCGTCCTGACGCATGCGCGAGCAGGTCTCTTCCATGGCGTCTTCATCTAGGGCAGCGATGGCTTCGAAGCCTTCGCAGCCTTCGAGCATCACGAGCTCGACGAAAGCGTCGCGGGTGCCGGAGGTCGGAGGGGGGCCAAACACGGTGATCGGGGTGGCCGGCAGCGACGCGTCGATGTCGGACCAGTTCTTATACGGATTGTCGACGATGGCGCCGTCAACTTCAACCTGGGCAGCCAGAGCCTGGAAGATCTGGGCCTTGGTGAGGTCCAGGTCCGGACCCTGCTGGGAATGGGCGATCGAAAGGCCGTCATAGCCGATCAGAACTTCGGTGACCGAGTCGACGCCGTTGGTCTGGCACAGCTCGAACTCGGACTTCTTCATGGCGCGCGAGGCACCAGTGATATCGGGATGATCCGGACCAACGCCGCCGCAGAAAATCTGCATGCCGCCGCCGGTGCCGGTCGATTCAACGACAGGAGCCGTGCCGCCGGTCATGGCAGCGAACTGCTCGGAAACGGCCTGGGTGTAGGGGAACACGGTGGACGAGCCAACGATGCGGATCTGGTCGCGCGACTGGGCGAAGGCGGCGGTGGTGCCGAACGCGGCAAGCGCGATCACGGCAGCACTGGCGTAGAGTGCGGTCTTCATGGGATTTCCCTTTCGGAATTCGTTTTCAACGTGGCAGGCCCATCCGGCAGTTCATCCCCCGGCGCCGCCCCTTGACGCGGCAGACCATAGGGTGGCTAGGCGACAGTTTTATTGCTGTTGCGTGACGCGTTTGTGACAGTACAAGCTATTGAATTTACACAACAATGCTAACAACAACAAATTTCTGTCGCGATTCCGGGGCGGCGGAATGTGACAAAGACCAAAGGCGTGGCGAGTCCCGGCCTCCAGCTTTCAGGCCCTGTCCGGATGGTGTGCATCCCCAGCTTTAGACCGCTATTGTGACAGTCCCATCAATGCCAGGCAGGCCGTGGGTGGACATCCCACCATCGCGGCGGTGACAGCGGAGCGATCGGCCGGGCTCAGCGCAGCAGGGGGCGGACCTCGGCCTGCACCTTGCGCATCAGGGGCAGAAAATTGGCGATCATGTGCGAGGTGGAGGCGCGGGCCGAATGGGCGCCGACATTGAGCGCGGCCACGGTCTGGCCCTGCGCATTGAACAGCGGCACGGCGATGGAGCAGAGGCCCAGTTCGAGTTCCTCGTCGATCACGGCAAAGCCCTGGGCGGCGACGACCGCCAGTTCGGTGGTCAGCGAGGGCAGGTCCGCCTTGGTCTTGGCGGTGTAGGCGACCAGCTCGGACCGGTTGAGCACGTCGCGCGCCGCACTGGGAGGAATGGCGGCGAGCAGGATGCGGCCCATCGACGTGCAATAGGCGGGCAGGCGCGCCCCGGCGCCGAGATTGATCGACATGACGCGGCGATAGGAGGCGCGGGCGATGTAGAGAATTTCGGTATTGTCGAGGATGGCGGCCGACGAACTCTCGTTGATCTGGGCCGACAGGTCTTCGAGGAAGGGCTGGATCAGCCGGGGCAGGGGCGTGGCGGCGAGATAGGAATGGCCCAGATTGAGCACGCGCGGGGTGAGGCGGAAGAACTTGCCATCATAGGTAGCGTAGCCGAGATGGGTGAGGGTCAGCAGGCAGCGGCGTGCGGTGGCGCGTTCGAGGCCAGTGCGGTTGGCGACGTCGGTGATGGACTGGCTGGCATGTTCCTCATCGAAGCACTCGATGACCGACAGGCCCTTGACCAGACCATTGATGATGTCACCTTCGCGCATGACCCGCTCCACTGCTAGCGGCCAGAGGGCCGCAGGGCAAATTGCCTTGTCGCAGGCATGCTGTATAGCGGGGCGGGCGATATTCGAACAAAAATCGCGGAGCGCACGGACGAGATCCGGCGTCAGGCGGGGAAGGTCGAGCCTCCCGACATGTCATCGGCGAGGCGCTGCGGCGCAGCGCGGCTCCCAAGGGATGACTATAGCTTTGTCATCATGATCGCAGTGCGGGCACGCGGTCAAAGCCGCGCCAGGTGCCGCGCCACCGCGTGGCCGGAAAGATGCCGGATGGACTTGCCCACTTCCCTCTTGCCAGCCCGCGCCGCCCTGCCTAAGAGGCAGACGGGGGCCCATAGCTCAATGGTTAGAGCCGACCGCTCATAACGGTCTGGTTCCAGGTTCGAGTCCTGGTGGGCCCACCAGAATTAGATAAGTCCCTGCAATGGTTTAGTTACTGACCGTCGCAGGGACTTTTTCTTACGGGGACAGAAACGGGGACGGAATGGTAGCCGCATCTACAGTCCTTGGCGCCGCCGGCGAGCACTACGTGATGAGCTTGCTCCTCCGCCACGGCTTCATAGCCGCCCTGGCTCCAGTAGGCGTCCCCAACTGCGATATCGTGGTCACTGACGACATCGGCGACCGCCTCTGTGCGATTCAAGTGAAGACGCGCGTCGAGAAAGGCTCGGACGGCGGTTGGCATATGTCCGAGAAGCACGAGCACATCAGCTCGCCCGGCCTCTTCTATGTGTTCCTTGATTTCGGGCGCACGCTGACGGACCCGCCTGTGAGCTTTGTCGTCCCATCGGCCGTGGTGGCGGACGTCGTGGCCAGGTCGCATGCTACGTGGCTGTCGCAGCCCGGCAAGCGGGTCGAGGTTCGGAAGGATGGCCCGATGCGACGGTTCATGCCGGACTACACGAAAGTGGGATTGGATATCGGCGCGGGGCCGGGTTGGCTGGAGCCGTATCGGGAGAACTGGGCACAACTGGCCAAGGCGACGTGAGCGGTTATACGTGATTTGCGAAACCAGTATAACGCCCGGAAATGCTGGGTTTTTGGGCGCTGTAAGTAAAACTCTGATTTGCGTATAGCGGCTATCAGGGCGCCTTGAACGTCCTACTGCGCCGCTGATGCCGCTCCAGCTCCGCGAGCAGCAGCTCATCGTCCTCGTCAGGGCCCTTCGCCTCGAACGCTTCAGCGTCACGCGCAACCTGCCGCATCAACGCGACATGGTCTTCGTTAGACTGAATGAAGGGCAAGTCGAAGCTCGGGACGACCGATCGACCCAGTGCAAGAATGAGCTCCCGAGCGTGGTAGAGCTCGAGAGCTTGCATCTCGAGGATGTGGTCCACTTCCCCCATCAGCCGCACCAGAAATTTATCCGACACCGGTTTTTCACCGCGGAGCATCTGCGAGATCAGTGAGTGCGACATACGAAGATCCCGAGCGAGCTCGGATCTTCCGTTCTCTCCATACAGCAGTCGCATGATCGCAAGGAGCTGCTGCCGGCGCTCCGCCTGGTCCTTCTCGTCGTAGCCCATCACCATCACCTCACCGAGGCCGCTGACCCCGGCCTCTGGCTTCGCACCATGGTGTCGATCCTCGCAAGCTACAAGGGCTAATAGTGCTCATCCTCAGATAAAAAAGTGTGTACTAGCTGATACTTTTTCTGCATCATCCTTTTGACCGTCGCAGTCACCTACCTCCACCGGGCGGGGATCTCAGGCCACCCGCGCCACAAGAAAGAAAGACGATGCTTACTACCGACACCCACCGCCCCACTCGCCGCCAGTGCCCCGAAAACCTTGTCGACGCGGCGCGCGTCATCGAAGTTGCCACCCGCTACCCCAGCATCGAGGTTTCCGCGCTCGCGGAGCGTTTCGGCGTTTCCGATCGCACGATCTACAATGTCTTAGACAAAGCCGGCATCAAGCGCGCCGACGCTGAACCCGCCGCTCAAACCCGCGGCCCTGACCATCCCTGGCGCCCGACCACCCGCCGCAAACCCGCGGCGATCGCCATGAGCAAGTGCGAGCGCCAGGCCCTCATCGACGATTTCCTCGCCAAGAATCAGGTCACCAAGATTCCACGCGGCGTACGGACTGCGGACATCGTCTTCCTCGACACCCTCAAAGATTAGGAGCCACCATGATCGATCCTGCATACGTCTTCCCCCGCTTCTCCATAGCGTCTGCTGTTGCCCGCTCCCGTGCAAACGAGGGCTGGCTCCGTCCTCACGAACGCGAACGCTTTCTGGAGCTTGCGGGGTATCTCGACCGCGCTTCCGAAACCCCTCGCGACAAGCTCATCGAGCTCTATGACGAGCTCAACTCGACGGACGTTGTCCCTGGCTCACCGGCACGTGCGATGGCGGCCGACTTCATTGACCGCGTCATGGACGAGCTTGCCGGCGTGGTGCACGTCCCGAACTAGCGACTAGAAAGAATTCGCTAACGAACCCTTGACGTAGCCATATGGCTACACCATTCTATGATTATTCGCTGACGACATTGGGTTGTCGGCCGACCGGGATAAGCCCGAGGAGACTAAAATGACTGACCTTACCGCTACCCAGATCGCTGCCAACATCTACAAGGGCATGGACGAGAATCGCATGATGCATGGCGGTAGCTTCCGTGGGTGGGATGATGAACCCAAGTCCGCCGCGATCGATGCCATCGACATCTACAAAGAGGGCGAGGACTACGCGCCGGATCTAGCGTCCGACAAAACCCTCTACGACGATGTCGTTGACGAGCTGGTCGAGATGATCGAGGACGAGATGGAGCTCGAGTACGATCCGGATCAAGTTGCTGAAGGCAACAACGAATTCAAGTCGCTGAACTTCACCCACGTTGCGATTTCGTGGGACCCGGGCTTGGCATTCATCGCCGAGGCGAAGACCGCGGCCGAGGCGCTCGAAGCTTTCCGCAAGGACGTTTCCAAGGACATCGTGAGTGAAGGGTTGGCCTTCTACAGCATCACAACGTACGAAGCCGATCGGATCCGTGATATTGGCGACTTCAACCGCATCATCCGGGCTGCTGACGAGCGTGAAATTTTCGAGTGAGGATGGCGTTCACCGGCGATGACATGCAGCGTATCCGCCACCAGCTCGGGCTATCCACGCTCGAGCTGGGTCGCGCTTTCGGCTATGAAGGCGGCGACGACACGGTCCGTGTCACAATCCGCCGCTACGAGAGCGGCCAGCGCCCCATCCCACCTTGGCTCGGCCGGCTGATGACGATGTTTGAGCGGTTCGGTGTGCCGAAGGATTTTCGCGATACGGACGCTCTCATGAAGACCCTGTATGAGCAAATCGACGACATCGAGAACGGTCGAGAGCCGGGCGACTGACGCGGGTTGACCAAACGTAAATTCGGGGGCTCTACGATAGGGATGTCGTAGGGCCCTTATCATGTCGAAGCTAACTGATCTCCAGTTCAAGACGTCCGTGCACCAGGCATTCCCGGATCGCTCGTCGGCCCGGGCGGCCCGTTTTGCCGGTACTAGTCAGCGCACGATGCAAAAATGGATGAGCGGCGAATCCGACGTGCCGCAGAACGTCAGCGATGCGATCGCGCACCAGGCTCGGGTTGCAGACCAGACCGATGTCATGCGTCATCTCGAAGAAAGCTGCCAGGAATTCTTGGATGCAGACGGGCATCGGGAAGCGCTGGGGTCGATACTCTCGGCGCTCTACCAGAAGATGCTCGGCAAGCCGATCGAATAGGTTTCGTTAACTTCCAGTCCGGTCTGACCTCGACAATACAGCGTCCGCCAGTTAGACGGACGGTCCAATTCGTTGCGCTCACGCTGTTTGGCGTTGGTGCATCGCCATTCTAAGGGGCGTGATCATGACCAGTTCAACTGGCCGGCGGAGCGATTCCGCATCTCAATCCAATCTCGACGATCGTGACATCGACGCACTCCAACGACGTCAGATGCGTCTCGGCCAGATCATGGACGGCGCACTCCCAACGACGGATGAGCTGCTAACCGGCCTGCCGCCGCGCAACGACGACGTCCAGGCGGACGTAATGGCTTACATCGACGATTGGCGTGAGCGGCGGCCCAAGGATCATCTTCTCGAGAACGACCTCTTCATCGCTTCAGAGCTCGCTCGTCTGACAGCAGACCACCAAAACCTGTCCGCCCTGCTAACGGCAGCGCGCCGATCCGGCGAGCGCTGCCACGAGGACCAACGGCTTGCCAGGCGGGTCGAGGTACTGCTCGCGCTCATGGGTGACGTCGACGCCGCTGGTAGGGCTGTGCTGCGCGCGATCCAAACTCGCGCCGGCCGGCCATTCGATATAGCGGCGCTCCATGGAATTGCGTTCGCGATTGGCGTGAGCACGGCGGCAGGCGGTGGGGACTACGAAGCCGGGGACGCCTCTAAAAATCTGAAATTTGGCTTCCGTGTGCTCAACGAACTCGCGCCCATGGTCCCGGAAGTCGCCGACCAGCACGACCAACAAGGTGGCCTAGCCGGACTGCTAAAACGGCAGCGCGCGGCCGAGAGCGATGACGACGAGGACCGAGCTGTCGGTGCTCTCGAAGCAATGCTCGTGAGCGGGGCATTCGAAGAAGAGGACGACGCAACGCTGACTGGCGATG
>NZ_JAKFDJ010000173.1:0-2360 GCF_036676215.1 Devosia sp.
CGTCCTGCCCATGGCGCTCCTTGAGGCGCTGCACGAAACTGCCGTGCTCGTTCGCAACAGACATGTCCTTCTCCGCTCAACGACTCGGTCTTGAATTGCTCAGGTGTAGCAGCCCCAGTAGTTACCGGTGCTGTGGTAATTGGGCACCCGCCAGGAATTGCATGAGTGGTAATCGCTGACGTACAGGGACGTGCCGTCGTGCCGGCTGGCGCCGGCTGGCGCGGCCAGGCTGATAGCGACGATCGGAGCGGCGACCATGGCCGCGAGCATGGTTGCCAAGGACTTTCGCATAGTTCTGCCTCCATGCCCGGGACCTTCCGCACCTCCGCTTGCCCGGTCAGCGGGCGGGTTCCACATCAGCGTCCTCGCTTTGCCGCCTCATCAGCCATAGCCCGAAGGGGCCAAATGCCTCCGCCAATGGACTAGGGCCAGCCGCAAATGTTCTCGTGCGTTCTTGACGGTTGCGGTCATGCGCTGCTCCCGAATCAACGTCTATGGGGCCCCGCGACGAATCGATCAGCCTACGTTCGTTGCCGTCCGTGTGACGGTCGGATCTTGCCCGTGGCAGCAGGCTCCTGGCCACCAAAATTTGAGGTATGCGATCGGGATCGGGTCCTCCCGGCCGGTGTCCGCAGCATTGCAGCGCCCATGCCGGCGAAGCCCAGGTCGCGGACGCCCGCAGCTGCCAACTGCGCGCCTTCAGGCAGCGTCTGAGTGACGGCGACCAGCACGACCCCGGCCATCAACGCGAGAGCTGTCCACGCCGGAAGCGTTCTCGCGCGGAGCACGGCGTGACCGAATCCGAGTCCGGCAACCACCATCACCGCACCATGCACGGTCATCACCGCACCGAGCTGGTCGGTCAGCTCCTCGTAGTTTTTGGTGTCGTTCACGAGCGCGTACACCACCGTTCCGGTGAAGACGACATAGCTGTATGCGTAGCCCACGGCGGCGAGCACTCCGAGACGTCCCAGGCGTGGCCGTTGCGCGGCTGCGAGTCCAATGACGAAGATCGGGATCGCCGCCTCGGCAAGGAGCGTGAGCCACAACTGGCCGGCCGAGAATCCGCCTGGAGCGCCTCGACGACGTCGGATCCGAAGTACAACACCGACGCCACCAAGGTGAGAAGGCCGAGGAGGGTCGTGGCCGGCGGCAGCCGATCGACACCTCGGGCGACACGATCCTGGCCGGACGCGGTTCTCATGTGCCGCCTCCGACGATGGCCTCGGCCCGCGCCTTGATCCCGCGCAACATCCTGCGTTGCATGGCGAAGTCCCCGAACTCCATGAGCACCACCGCAGACAGTGCTCCCAGCGGGCGGCTCCAGTCGTAGATGGCCTGGATCCGGGTGACGAGACGAGTGCCACCTTCGGTCGGTGTCAGCCGCCACGCCCAGGTGCTGTCGGGCTTGGTCCACAGCAGCCACTGGTTGACCTCGAAGGAGTGGACCTTGAACGCGTTGCGGTCCGAAGGCGGACCCGAGGGCGCCATGGGCACCCATTGGCCGACCTCGAGGTGCTGCAGCTCGGGCACGACCCTGGTGGCACTCGGCTGGCCGAGGTTGTCGAGCAGGTCGTTGCTGTACCAGCCGGCCCGACGTGCCCCCACCTGCACCAGCCACGGCCAGACTGCCTGTGGCGGTGCGTCGATCGTGATCGCTCTGGTTGCGCGGAACTGAGCACGCCGGAGCAGGTCGTCCCCGGGCATCGACCCGGCTTGCTCCGCTGCCGTGGCGCCCCAGTGCCGGTGCCAGCGCCGGTACAGCGGCGAGGTGAGAAAGGCAGGCACATCGTGCGCGACGTCGCCGACTTCGGCAATCAGCTGGCGCGTGGATACCCCTCGCCCAGCGACCATCTCGATCACATCCCCTCACCAACGACTGTGCGGCCGACGATCTCAGCGTCATCCCTGACTTTCTCCAGGCGACAGGGTCAATGGTCCTGCCACGCCCGGCACATTGGTCGCGCCGGGCACCACATCTGGGTCCGCGCGCGGACAGGCTGAGACGGCAGCAATCTGGGCAAGGTGATGCGGCGGTAGGACGCGAGCGGAGACGCATTCTCTCGGCACTCAGGTCGTGCCACGATAGCGTCATGATCGGTGCTGAGGAGGACGCTCCAAAGAGCCCCCCTGACGACTTGCTGCGGGTGGCGGAACGGCACGCCAGCACTCGTGTGCCGGTCACGTCGAGGGGTGAAGAGGTTTCGGCACTGCTGGCCCGGCTAAGGGGCCACGAATATGACAGCGCTTCGGTCGCCGCAGTCTGCGACGGAGAGCTCTTGGTGGGCGTCGTGGCGATCGAGCGGCTGCTGAGCGCCCCGCCCGACGCCACTGTCGAGATGGTCATGGACGATGACCCG
>NZ_JAKFDJ010000174.1:0-1805 GCF_036676215.1 Devosia sp.
TATCGGCGTCATTCTGGGCACCAGCACCTCGGGCATTCACGAGGCCAGCAGCGGTCTGGCCCATTACATCCGAGAGCATCAGTTCCCTGCCGATTATGACTATCAACAACAGGAACTCGGCGCTCCGGCGACGTTTCTCGCCGACTGGCTGCAATTGAGCGGCCCAGCCTATGTGATTTCCACCGCCTGCACCTCCAGCGCCCGCGCGCTGATGAGTGCCCAACGGTTGCTCGACCTGGGCATGTGCGATGCCGTGTTGTGCGGCGGTGTCGACAGTTTGTGCAAACTGACCCTCAACGGCTTCTCAGCCCTGGAAGCGGTGTCCGAGCAGCGCTGCAATCCGTTTTCGGCGAACCGCAACGGCATCAATATCGGCGAAGCGGCGGTGCTGTTTCTGATGAGCAAAAACGTCGGCAGCAGCCAACCGATTGCCCTGCTCGGCAGTGGCGCCAGCTCCGATGCGCACCACATTTCCGCGCCGGAACCGACCGGCCGTGGCGCCCGGCAAGCGATGAGTAAGGCCTTGAGCCGCGCGGGCCTGCAACCGCAGCAGATCAGCTATTTGAACCTGCACGGTACCGCCACCCAACACAACGACGCCATGGAAAGCCTGGCCGTGACAGCGCTGTTCCCGGATGGTGTGCCCTGCTCGTCGACTAAACCGATGACCGGTCATACCCTTGGCGCCGCTGGTGCCCTGGAAGCAGCGTTCTGCTGGTTGAGTCTGAGCGCGGACAACCGCGAGCACGCCCTGCCGCCCCACGTCTGGGACGGTCAGCCCGACCCCGAATTGCCGGCCTTGCATTGGGTGACCCCGACCGACCACCTGACGTCCATTGCACCCCGCTACCTGATGAGCAATTCCTTTGCCTTCGGTGGCAATAACGTCAGCCTGATTATCGGAGACGCCCCATGATTGACTGGCCGCTCGCCGAACTGCTACCGCATGCTGGTGACATGATCCTCATCGACCAGATCCTGTCGTTCGATGACGAGCAGATCCACACCCGACTCACCGTCAAGCCCGACGGCCTGTTCAATCGCCCCGACGGCAGCCTGCCGGCCTGGGTCGGCATCGAGCTGATGGCCCAGAGCGTCGCCGCTTATGCCGGCTGCCACGCGCGCCGCAAAGGCAATGCGGTGGAACTGGGTTTCCTGCTCGGCACCCGCAAATTCGAATGCAACGTGGAACACTTCCCCGCCGGCACCGAGCTGACCATCCACGGGATACGCTCGCTGGAAGACGACAATGGCATGGGCGTGTTCGAATGCCATATCACCGCCCCCGGCATCCACGCGACCGCCCGGCTGAACGTGTTCCGCCCGCCTCAGGCCGCTCAATATCTGCATGAACCCCAAGGAGTCGAGTGATGACTGAGTCCGTACTGGTCACCGGCTCCAGCCGTGGTATCGGCCGCGCCATTGCATTGCGTCTGGCCCGGGCCGGGCATGACATCGTGCTGCACTGCCGCAGCGGTCTGGCGGACGCTATCGCGGTAAAGGCCGAAGTGGAAGCCTTGGGCCGCAACGTGCGTGTCCTGCAATTCGACGTGTCCGACCGCGCCAGTTGCAAAGCCATTCTCGAAGCCGACGTGGAAGCTCACGGCGCCTATTACGGCGTGGTGCTCAATGCCGGCCTGACCCGCGACGGGGCTTTTCCGGCCTTGAGCGAAGAAGATTGGGATTCGGTGATGCGTACCAACCTCGACGGTTTCTACAACGTGCTGCACCCGGTGATGATGCCGATGATTCGTCGTCGCGCCGCCGGGCGGATTGTCTGCATCACCTCGGTGTCCGGGCTGATC
>NZ_JAKFDJ010000175.1:0-24527 GCF_036676215.1 Devosia sp.
CCAGTTCATCGCCGGCTTCGCCCAGGGCACAGTCTCCCATGCCCAGGCCGCCGCCTTTGCCATGGCGGTTTATTTCCAGGACATGACCATGCCCGAGCGCGTCGCGCTGACCGTGGCGATGCGTGACTCTGGCACCGTGCTCGACTGGTCCGACCTCGACGGCCCGGTCGCCGACAAGCATTCCACCGGCGGCGTCGGCGACAACGTCAGCCTCATGCTGGCGCCGATCCTCGCCGCCATCGGCATTTACGTGCCGATGATCTCCGGGCGCGGCCTCGGCCACACTGGCGGCACGCTCGACAAGTTCGATGCCATTCCCGGCTACACGACCAGCCCCGACAACGCGCTGTTCCGCAAGGTCGTGAAGGATGTCGGCTGCGCCATTATCGGCCAGACCGCCGATCTCGCTCCCGCTGACAAGACGCTCTACGCCATCCGCGACGTCACCGGCACGGTCGAATCCATTTCGCTGATCACCGCCTCCATTCTGTCCAAGAAGCTTGCGGCCGGCCTCGGCGCGCTGATCCTCGACGTCAAGACCGGCTCGGGCGCCTTCATGCCGACGCTGGAAAAATCGCGGGCCCTGGCCAGGAGCCTCGTCACCGTCGCCAACGGCGCCGGCCTCAAGACTGGCGCGCTGATCACCGACATGAACGAGCCCTTGGCAAGCGCCGCCGGCAATGGCCTGGAAGTGCGCAACGCCGTCGATTTCCTCACCGGCAAGCATCAGGATGCCCGCCTCAGGGAAGTGACGCTCGCCCTGTGTGCCGAAGTCGCCGCCATGACCGGAGTGGCCAAGGACGTCGGCGCCGGCCGCGTGATGGTCGAGGATGCACTGGACAGCGGCCGCGCCACCGAGCGGTTCGGCAAGATGGTCGCGGCGCTGGGCGGACCTGCCGATTTCGTCGAGACCATGGATCTGCATCTGGCTCCGGCGCCGATTGTTCGCGATGTCTTCGCCGCGGGGCAGGGCACCATTGCCAGCATCGATACGCGTGGCGTCGGCATGGCCGTCGTCGCTCTGGGGGGCGGCCGAACCATGCCCACCGACAAGATCGATCACACCGTCGGATTTGACCGCCTGCTCGGCCTTGGCGCCCGCGTCGACACCACGATCCCCATCGCCCGCATCCACGCTCGCGACGAGGCCTCGGCGGCTGACGCCGAAGCGCGCCTCAAATCCGCCTACAGGCTCGGCGAAGCCGCTCCTGCATACCCGCTCATCGCCGATACCATTCTGCCCACCGCCTGAGGATCATCCCATGCCCCGTGCCATACTCTGCATTCTCGACAGCGTCGGCATTGGCGGCGCGCCCGACGCCGACGTCTATGGCGATGTCGGCTCCAACACCTTCGGCCACATCGCCGAACACGCAGCTGCCGGCAAGGCCGACCGCGATGGCTTGCGCGCCGGCCCGCTCAACGTTCCCAATCTCGATGCCCTGGGCATCGGCGCCGCCATCCAGCTTTCGACCGGCACGCTGCCGCCGGGCCTCTCCGCCACGGCCAGGGGTGGCCGCTTCGGTGTCGGTCGCGAGGTCAGCAAGGGCAAGGATACGCCATCCGGCCATTGGGAAATCGCCGGCGTGCCGGTGCCCTTCGAATGGGGCTATTTCCCGCAGACCGAGCCGACCTTTCCGCCCGAGCTGATCGCCGAATTCATCAAACGTGCCAAGCTACCCGGCATCCTCGGCGACAAGCATGCCTCGGGCACCACCGTCATCGCCGAACTGGGCGAGGAGTCGATCCGCACCGGCAAGCCCATCTGCTACACCTCCATCGACTCGGTGTTCCAGATCGCCGCGCACGAAACCCATTTTGGCCTCGAGCGGCTCTACGAGATATGCCAGGTCGCCTTCGAGCTCACCGCGCCAATGATGATCGGCCGGGTCATCGCCCGTCCATTTGTCGGTGAGGACGCAGCAAGCTTCAAACGCACCGGCAATCGTCGCGACTTCGCCATTTCGCCGCCAGAGCCGACCCTGCTTGATCGCAACAAGCAGGCCGGCAATCAAGTCTATGCCATCGGCAAGATCTCCGACATCTATGCCGGTCACGGCGTAACCCACAAGATCAAGGGCACCGGCCTGCCGCAGCTCTTCGACAAGACGCTCGAAGCCATGGAAATGGCCGCGGACCACGCCTTCGTCATGACCAATTTTGTCGATTTCGACAGCGAGTATGGCCACCGCCGCGACGTGCCCGGCTATGCGGCGGCGCTCGAATATTTCGATTCCCGGCTGCCCGAGCTCATCGCCAAGCTGCGGCACGACGATCTTTTGATCCTCACGGCTGACCACGGCAACGACCCGACCTGGCCGGGCAGCGATCACACGCGCGAACAGATACCGATCCTGGTCTTTTCCCCAAGCCTGTCGGCTGGCGAGATTGGCATTCGCCCCACCTTCGCTGATATAGGTGAGAGCATTGCCCACTGGCTCGGCCTCGCGCCCGGCCACCATGGCAAGAATTTCCTCTAACGCTTCAGGCGGTTTCCATGAGCACCAAGGTCGGCAATGTCACGGTCATCGATCACCCGCTGATCCAGCACAAGCTGACCATCATGCGCAACAAGGAGACCTCCATCGCGGGGTTCCGCCGCTTGCTGCGCGAGATCGCCCATCTGATGTGTTACGAGGTGACGCGCGATCTCGAGCTGGAAATGATCCCGATCGAGACGCCGATGGCGCAGATGGATAGCCCTGCCATCAAGGGCAAGAAGCTGGTCTTCGCCTCCATCCTGCGCGCCGGCAACGGCCTGCTCGACGGCATGCTGGACCTCGTGCCGGCCGCGCGCGTCGCCCATATCGGCATCTATCGCGATCACGAAACGCTGGAGCCGGTGGAATATTACTTCAAGGCGCCGTCCAACCTCGAGGACCGCCTGATCATCGTCGTCGATCCGATGCTGGCCACCGGCAACTCAGCTTCGGCAGCGATCGAAAAGCTCAAGGAGCGCGGCGCCAACAATATCCGCTTCCTCTGCCTGCTGGCCGCGCCAGAAGGCGTCAAGCATTTCGGCGAAGCCCATCCCGACGTGCCGATCTTCACCGCCTCGATCGACAGCCATCTCAACGAGAAGGGCTATATTGTCCCCGGCCTCGGCGACGCGGGCGATCGGATGTACGGGACGAAATAGGCCTAAGACCTCAGCAGAAGCGCCGCAACGCTTTTGCTGTGGGCCATATTGCTGTACAAACCCATGCGCTCGGAAACAACCTTGTCGAGGAATTGGGCGAGTTCGTCGATCCCGATATCCGCGTCGATCAGACTCAGTATTGACGGGATGTAACTGTCATACTCGTCGTAGCATTGCTCGACGTCTCTAATGCCTATGGGGTCCCAGTGCTGCATCAGCAGCGCTCGCATCGCTAGGAATACCGCAGATTTCGCGGTCATTATTTCGCCTTGAGCGGCAGTCCCAGCGCGATCAGCTCCTGCCGCAGCATGACCGGGTCCTTGAAGTGGATGCCCTTCATCCCGTATTTCCGCGCTGCCACGATATTGGGCTCGCTGTCGTCGATGAACACGCAATTCTCCGCGCCCACGCCATAGCGCTCGCAGAACACCCGATAGAGCCGCGGATCAGGCTTCACCAGACCTTCAAGACCCGAGACGATCACCCCGTCGAACTTTTCGAGGAAGGGCCACTCGCCCAGGCAGCTCACCCATTTCTCCCAGGAGAAGTTGGTGATGGCGAAGGTCGGAATTTCCTCGGCGATCAGCTCGTCGTGGATATCGATCGTGCCCTGGATGAAGCCGCCCAGCGTCTCCTTCCAGCGCAGGTCGAATGCCTGGATTTCGCGCCAGTATTTGGGGAAGCGCGTGATCAGCTTGGCGACGCCCTCCGAATAGATTTCGCCGGCGTCGAATTCAAGATTCCAGTCCAGTGTGCAGATGTTCTGGTGGAACCACAACGCGTCCTCTTCGGTCTCGAAGAGCTTGCGGAACAGGTACATCGGGTTCCAGTCGACGAACACGCCGCCAAGGTCGAACACAGGGACAAGCGTATCGTTCATGGTCTACCGCCGATGAGTAAGGGATGCTGGCTTGTGGCACGCGTCCGTGACCGGCGCAAGCCAGCCGGACCGTTTCCGCTAGGCCCGGTGCGGCCTTAGTTCACGGTGATGCTGCCACCAAAGCGCGGCACGAAGAAGTTCTCGCGGTAGAGCCGTATGGGCTGTTCGAAGACGAAGCCATACATCGGCAAATAGGAATTTGTGGCCTCCGCCACGATCACGAAATTCCCACGTGCGATAGTATCCATCGCGTCCGCCAGCTCATAGGGGTCCCCGAGTAGACGTTCGGTTCCAACGCCATATTCCCCGTCCACATATTGTCTGGACCAAACCACGGTCGCGTTGCCGGCGTCGTCCACCGCCACCTGCGTCACCACCTGGCGCAGCCCATCTGCCGGATAGGGGGTCATGATCCCCTCGGCGGCGCGGAAGTAATCGGTCAGTGCGGCGGCCGAAATGGTCGTATCGGCGCGGGCGACCAGGTCCCCCAGCGTGCCCGCTACCGACTGCACGCGGCGATCCATTGAAATGAGCGCACTGGCCTCGACCGAGCCGATATAGACCAGCAGCATGATGGGCAGGATCAGCGCGAATTCCACCGCCGCCGTGCCTTCCTCGACCAACCGCAGCTGCCGCAGGCGCTGCACAAGTCTGCGCCACGCCACTCTCATGAAAATGGCTCGTTGCGGAAGACTGCGGCGGCGCCCAGCAGGCGCCGGCTGCCCGGGAGATTGGCCATCGACACGTCGCCCAGCCCCAAAATGACCGGCCATTTGTAATAGACCTGCACCAATACGATGTTCGAACCCTGGCCCGGCGCATAGACCTCTGGCCGGGTCCATTCCTCATGCTCCTCAGCGGTCCAATCGACGGGCGGCGTGATGCTGGTCGCGTTGAAGCTGTTGAGCACCTGCACTTCCACAAAGAGTGCACTCTCGCAGTCCGCGAAGAGCCCGAACAGCCGGCCGCATATGGTCTGCTTGAAGCTGGCTGGCGTGACATTGGCCGCCTGGGCCTGTCCGGTGCGGATCAGCCGGCTCACGTCATTCACGGCACTTTCAAGGATCTGGCCCGACAGGAACACGACCGATGTTTCGAGAATGGCGCCCACAATGGAAAAGAAGGGAAGCGCAAGCAGGCCGAATTCGACGATCGTGACGCCCCGCTCGTCGCGCGCGAAGCCGCGCCGCCGCCTGGGCAGCAAGGCTCGTCCGATCAGCGAGACAAGATTGGTCGCCATTATCCACGCCCGGTTGCAACGCACCGAACCTAGACCGGCGTGGCTAACCGATGGTTAGGATAAAGGCCGCCGCGCCAGGCGCTTGCGGCTAGGGTTAATCACTCGTCAACGTCAGTTCGCGAGCTGCTGCACCAGTTGGGACGAGGCCACGGCCTGCGAGGAGAAGGCCGGGTCGTCGCCCATCATGATGACGGATTGGCAGACAGGAGCGCAGGCGAGGCTGGTGCGCGCCTGCCCCTGGTAAACCGTCACCACGCCGGCCTGCATCTGCACCACCTCGATCAGCGTGTCGGCAATCGGGTTGCCGGCGCTGTCCAGCACGATCAGATTGGTTTGGCCAAAGCTCTTGCCGGTCAGGATCAGCGTCTGCGGATCCTGGATGGTCACATCGGCAATGCCAGGATTGCCGACGATGACGGTCGCCGCCGACGCATTGATGCGCAGGATGCGGGCCATGTTCACATTGACATTGATCGGCGCGCCATCGGCCGCAATGGCTGGTGCCGGAGCCAGGCTCGATGCCAGCGACAGGCTGAATGCGAAGACGGCGGCAAACATGGGACGCATCGGCGGTTCCGGCGGTACTGATACTCGATGACGCCATTTTCGGCCCGAATGGTTTATAATTGGCAAACGCGCTTTGGCGGCAGTAACTGCTTGCTTTGAAGTAGCAAGCGAGACGCTTGGAGTATCCGTCGCGCGATATGTCTCCACATATTGATGTCAGGAATAGCACCTGTCTGGGCCATAGTATAACCCGGTGTTTACAACTTCCGTAAAATGTCACATATCTCGTTAACGCTTTGATTAATATGGTTGAATCGACGTCAAACAGCGCATCGTCACGTCTTTCAATTAACGCAATTTCAAGGACTCGCCGTTAGCCTCGGTGACTGTTCGATGTGTGACGTGTCGAACGATGGCGTCACTGGATGACGTAAAAAAATGGAGCCTGGGAATGAACATCTTCGCACGTTTCGCGCAGGACGAGTCTGGCGCGACCGCAATTGAATACGGCCTTATCGCCGCACTGATCTCCGTCGGCATCATCCTTGCCGCATCTGCTCTCGGTACCAATCTCGGCACGCTGTTCAACGGCATCGCCGGTGAACTGAACGTGACCGTGCCGTAAGGCTGCCTACGCGACGCGTAGATCGAAGGGAGGAGCGCATGCGCTCCTCCCTTTTTATTTGAACTTTCTTAACCGCGGCTGGGCAATCTCAGCGGACCGGTTGTGCCGGCGGGGAGTTCGACCATGTCCACACTTGCAATGCTGCTTTTCCCCCTCGGCATGGCATTTGCGGCGTCGTCCGATCTGCTGACCATGCGGATTTCCAACAAGCTGGTGCTGCTGCTGGTCGTCGGCTTTTGCGTGGTGGCCATCTCCATCAATCTGCCCCTGCAGCAATTCGCCATGCATGTGACCTGCGCGCTTGTCGTGCTGGCCGTCGGCTTTGTGCTGTTCGCTTTGCGCTGGATCGGCGGTGGCGACGCCAAGCTGGCTGCTGCGACCACCCTCTGGCTCGGCTTCGGGCTGACACTGCCCTATCTCGTCTATGCCGCCTTGCTGGGTGGCGTGCTCACTTTGCTCATTCTTGCGCTGCGCAATATGCCGCTCACACCGTTCCTGGCCCGCTTTCGCTGGCTCGAACGGCTGCATGACCGCAAGTCCGGCGTGCCCTATGGCATCGCACTGGCCCTGGCCGGCATGCTTACCTACACCAACTCGACCATTTTCGAGCGTCTCACCGCCTGATCAGGTTCAGCAAAACAAACTGAAAGTTCCCGTCGGGCGTCAGGCCCCGCTTGCGCATGTTTGTCTGCTATTCCGGCAAAAGACCAAAGTTCACATATTGTTAACCGCATTCGCAAAGCCCCGGTTAACCAAACTTTGACCCTTTGCCTGCACAGTTCACCCTGTTGGAATTGGGCCCGTTGTGCCCGCGTACAACCGGAGTGAGTCATGAAGCCGGCGCGTATCATCTTGTTGGTTGTGGCGCTTGTCGCCGGCGGCCTGGCAGCCTTTCTGGTGACACGCGGCGGCAGTCCTGCGCCTCAGCAGGTGGTGACGACCGAAGTCGTGCAGGAGGCCAAAACCCAGATTCTGGTGGCCAAGGCGCCGATTGGTATGGGTGTGCGACTGAGCCCGGCTATGCTCGAATGGCAGGATTGGCCCCAAGGCGCGGTGCGCGCCGAATATGTCACCATCTCAGCCATGCCCGATGCACCGACGCAATTGACCGATGCGGTGGCCCGCTTTGAATTTTTCCCCGGCGAGCCGATCCGCGAGGCCAAGCTGGTTCGCACCGATCAGGGTTATCTGTCGGCGGTATTGTCCGAGGGCATGCGCGGCGTTTCGGTGGGTGTCACGCCCACCTCCAGCGCCGGTGGTTTCATCGTCCCCAATGATCATGTCGATGTCCTGCTGACGACCCAGACGTCCGCCGGCCAGCAATCGGAGGTCATCCTGTCGAATGTGCGTGTGCTCGCCATCGGCCACCGGCTGGGCGAAATGGGTGCCACTGGCGGGCAGGAAGATCCGAACAGCCCGGCGCCAACCCCCATGGTGTTCGACAGCTCCACCATTGCGACGCTGGAGCTCGACCCGGGCCAGGCCGAAACCCTTATCAATGCCTCCACCGTTGGCCAGCTCAGCCTGACCTTGCGCTCGGTCATCGATTTCAAGCGGGGTACCGTCGATACACCCAATTCCAACCAGACCGTGCGGCTTATCCGCTTCGGCAAGGAACAGTCCGTTATTGCCGGCAACACGGCCAGCCTCGCCACCCCTCAAATGGGCGCGATCGAGCCCACCGCTTTTTCCGAACCACAGGCGCCGGGCAACCAGACACAGCCTGCCATGGCCGTCGATCCCCACGCGGTGCCCCAATAGGGCGGAGATGATCATGATCAATTTCACCACGCTTCGCCGCCGCGCCGCTACCCTGGCGATCCCGCTGCTTGCCATCAGCCTGCTGGCCGCGCCCGGCATGCCCGCCGCACTGGCCGATGAAACGCACATCACCATCTCGCCGGCAGCCTATGGCGCCACGCGGAAGTTCGAGGTCGAGATCAACAAGACCGCCTTGATCGATTTGCCGGCGGGAGCCGCCGAGGTCATCGTCGGTCAGCCAGGGGTCGCCGCCGCCATCATGCGGACCCGCACGCGTGCAATCGTCCAGGGCATTACCGGTGGCGACACCAACATCTTCTTTCTCGACGACCAAGGCCGCACCATTGCGGTGCTGGACGTCAAGGTCATCGAGGAGCCGTCCCAGGTCGGCAATGCCCTGCAGATCGCGCTGGCGCGCATCATTCCGGGTTCCAACATCCGGGTTGAGTCAGTGACGCTGGGCGGCGACACCAACCGCGTCGTGCTCACCGGCAACGTTCTGTCGGGTGAGGATCGAAACCGCGCCACTGAAGTTGCCGTGCAGTTCGCCGGTGGCCCGGAGAATGTCGCCAACATTCTGGATGTTTCGGGCGCACAGCAGGTCATGCTGCAGGTCACGGTGTCTGAGGTGAAGCGCGAAGTCGCCAAGCAACTCGGCATCAATCTAGGTGCCGTGTTCAATGTCGGCACCACCAATCTCCTGCAATTCGCCAATGGCCTGCTCACCGATGCCTTTCCCCTCGATGGCATCGACGCCAGTTTCAGCGGTGGCGGCAACGCGGTCAGCGCGGCCATCCGCGCGCTCGAAGGTCGCGGCGCGCTACGCATCCTTGCCCAGCCTACGCTCACCGCCATTTCCGGTGAGTCCGCCACCTTCCTGGCGGGCGGCGAGTTGCCCTACTACACCTATGAGGACAACGATGACGGCACGCGCACCCGCACCGTGCTGTTCAAGCCCTATGGCGTCGAACTCGGCTTCACCCCGGTGGTCAAGTCCAACGGCACTATCAGCCTCAAGGTCGAAACCTCGGTCTCCGAGCCGCAGGCGGACCTCTCGATCACCAAGCGCGAGGCCAGCACCTCCGTGGAGTTGCCCAGCGGTACGACATTGGCCATTGGCGGACTGCTGGAGGAAAAAACCAAGCAGCAGATCAATCAGTTCCCCTGGCTGGGGGATATCCCGATCCTGGGCGCGCTATTCCGCTCGCGCGATTTCCAGACCGAGCAGACCGAGCTGGTGATCCTGGTTACCCCCTATCTGGTCTCGCCCAGCCCGGCCAATTCCATTCCCGTCCCCACCGACCGCTCGGTGGTGGCCAGCGATGCGGAGTCGATCTTCCTGGGCCGGCTGGAGAACATGTATGGCGTCGGTCAGACCGGCGAGATGCGCGGCAGCTTCAGTGGTTCGGTCGGCTTCGTCCTCGACTGAGGCCAGGCGTCAAGGAGAGTTTGTGTCATGAGTTTCCTGTCATCAGAACCTAAGGCCGAAGAGCCGGCAGCCGATATCGCCGCTGGTGCGCGCCTTATTCCGCGCATCACCATCCAGGCGTTCTGCGAGCATTCCCAGACCGCCCAGCTGGTGGAAAGCGCCATCCATGATCGCCGTATGTCCAAGGTGGCCCTGACCACCCACAATGGTGGCATCGATGGCGCGGTGGAAACCTACAAGTCCAATCCCACGCCCAATCTCATCATCGTCGAGACCATTCTGGCGCCCGAAGAAATCCCCGGCGCGCTCGAGCGCCTTGCCGAGGTTTGCGATGCCTCGACCCGCGTGGTCGTGCTCGGTCACGTCAACGACGTGCTGCTCTATCGCGAGCTCATTCGCTCGGGCATCTCCGAATATGTCGTCCTGCCGGCCACCGCCCAGCAGATCGTCAACGCCATCACTGATCTCTTCGCCTCGGAGAATTCGGCCCCTATCGGGCGAACTATCGGGTTCGTCTCGGCCAAGGGCGGTGCTGGCGGCTCCACTGTCGCGCATAATGTCGCCTGGGCCATCGCCACGACCCTGCGCCAGGATAGCCTGATCCTCGACATGGACCTGGCCTTCGGCACTGCGGGCCTCAATTTCAATCAGGACCCGCCTCACGGCCTGGCCGATGCGCTGTCGGCCAACCAGAAGGTCGATCAGACCATGCTGGACCGCCTGATGAGCAAGGCGGCCACCCATATCAACCTGCTGACCGCGCCGGTCACGCTCGATCGCACCTATGATTTCGAGGAGCGCGAGTTCGAACAGATTCTCGAACTCTGTCAGAACACCATGCCCATGGTGGTGCTGGATATTCCCCATGCGTGGAATGCCTGGATACGGCACACGCTAGCCACCGTGGACGAAGTGGTGATCGTGGCCGAGCCCGATCTCGCCAACCTGCGCAATGCAAAGAACCTGGCCGACACCATCCGCGCGCTGCGGCCCACCGAGACGGCGCCATGCCTGGTGCTCAACAAGGTGGGCATGCCGCGGCGGCCCGAGATCGACGCAGCCGAATTCGCCAGTTCGGTCGAATGCCAGTTGCTCGGCCAGGTGCCGTTCGATGCGGCACTGTTCGGCACGGCGGCCAATAACGGGCAGATGATCGCCGAGGTCGCTGCCAACAACAAGATCAACGACGTCTATCGCGCTGTCAGCCTGCATGTGACCGGGCGGCAGGCGACACATGCCGGGGGCAGGTCATCGAGCCTGATGAAATTGCCCTCGTTCCTCAAGAAGCGGGCCTGAGGGCCGTTCCGGTCGGAACGTCGCGCCCTCTAGAACGGTAGGACGACAATGTTTGGCAAGCGCGTATCTTTTGGCGGCAACACTCCGGGCGTCGGCGAAGTCGCGCGGCCGGTTCCCAGCGTTGCACCGCGCGCCGAAGCGCCCGCGCAGCCCCGCCGTGGCTCCGATGGCGATACCATGGCCTCCCGTATCCGCAACGACGATGTCGTCGATGTCCGCGCGCCCGCCGATGCGGCGCGTGACAAGGAATACTTCCACACCAAATCGGCCATCTTCAACGCGCTGATCGACTCCATCGACCTCAGCCAGCTCGCGACCATGGATCAGGACGCGGCGCGCGAGGAAATCCGCGATATCGTCGCCGAGATTATCGCGCTCAAGTCCATCATCATGTCCATTTCCGAGCAGGAAGACCTGCTCGAGGACATCTGCAACGACGTGCTGGGCTATGGTCCGCTGGAGCCGCTATTGGCCCGCGACGACATCGCCGACATCATGGTGAACGGGTCCCAGAAATGCTACATCGAAGTGGCCGGCAAGGTGCGCCTCACCAATGTGCGCTTCCGCGACGACGCTCACCTGATGAATGTCTGCCAGCGCATCGTCAGCCAGGTCGGCCGCCGCGTCGATGAAAGCTCGCCCATCTGCGACGCCCGCCTTCCCGATGGCTCGCGCGTCAACGTCATCGCCCCGCCTTTGGCCATCGACGGCGCCGCGCTCACCATTCGTAAGTTCAAGAAGGACAAGCTGACCCTCCAGCAGCTGGTCAAATACAATTCCATTTCGCCCGAAGGTGCCGAGGTGCTGCGCATCCTGGGCCGGGTACGCGCCAATGTGCTGATCTCGGGCGGTACCGGTTCGGGCAAGACGACGCTGCTCAATTGCCTCACGGCCTTCATCGAGAAGGACGAGCGGGTCATCACCTGCGAAGACTCGGCCGAACTGCAGCTGCAGCAGCCGCATGTGGTGCGTCTAGAAACCCGCCCGCCCAACCTCGAGGGCGAAGGCGAGATCACCATGCGCGATCTCATCAAGAACTGCCTGCGCATGCGGCCCGAACGCATCATCGTCGGCGAAGTGCGCGGACCCGAGAGCTTCGACCTGCTTCAGGCCATGAATACGGGCCACGATGGCTCCATGGGCACGCTCCACGCCAACAGCCCGCGCGAAGCGCTCTCCCGCCTTGAATCCATGATCACCATGGGCGGCTATTCGCTGCCCAGCCGCACCATCCGCGAGATGATCACCTCGTCCATCGACGTCGTGGTTCAGGCGGCCCGCCTGCGCGACGGTTCGCGCCGCATCACCCACATCACCGAGATCCTCGGCATGGAAGGCGACGTCATCGTGACCCAGGACATCTTCGTCTATGACATCATGGGCGAAGACGGCAACGGCATGCTGATGGGCAAGCATCGCTCCACCGGCATTACCAAGCCGCAATTTGCCGAGCGCGCCCGCTATTTCAACGAAGAAGCCAACCTCATCGAAGCGCTCGAGAAATCCAACACAGAGCAGCATCAATTGCTGGGTTCGTAAATGACCACCATCCTTCTTGTCATCCTGGCCATGATCACCGTCGGCGCCGCGGGCTTCGCCCTCGTTCCGTCGGCCTTGGGCGGTGGCCGGGCCGACAAGCGCCGCAAGGCGTTGCAGGGCGATATCCGCGTCAACCGGCTCGAGGTCGACGCTGCCCGCAGCCGCGAGGACCGGCGCAAGAGCGTGCAGCAGGCGCTGAAGTCGCAGACCGATGCGCTCAACGCCAAGAAGCGGATACGCCTGCCGCAATTGCTGTTCCAGGCCGGCATGACCATCAAGCCGGCGGCCTTCATTCGCAACAGCATCATCTTCGGCGTGGTGGTCCTGGTCATCCTGGTCCTGGTCCAGGTGCCGATTTACCTCGCGCCGGTCTTTGCCGTGGCGGCGGGCTATCTGCTGCCGCGCATGTATGTCAGCCGCAAGCGCAAGAAGTATCAGGACCGCTTCCTCGATGAACTGCCCAACGCTGTCGAAGCCATCGTGCGCGGCGTCAAGACCGGTCTGCCGTTGAACGACTCCATCCGCGTCGTCGCCAAGGACGCCAAGGAGCCGGTGCGATCCGAATTCGGCCGCGTGCTCGACCAGCAGGCCTTCGGCATGACGATGACCGAGGCGGTCGGCGTTTTGCTTGATCGGGTGCCGTTGCCGGAAGTCAATTTCTTCGTCGTCGTCATCACCGTGCAGCAACAGGCCGGCGGCAATCTCAGCGAGGCGCTGAGCAATCTCGCCAAGGTGCTGCGCAACCGCAAGAAGATGAAGCAGAAGATCAAGGCCATGTCGGCCGAGGCCAAGGCGTCCGCCGGCATCATCGGCTCGCTGCCCTTCGTCGTCGGCACCCTGGTGAGCCTGGTCTCCCCGGCCTATCTCGCCCCGCTCTTCTTCACCTCGATTGGCCAGATCTGGTTGGGGGTGGGCATTGTCATGCTGGCGGCGGGCATCTTCGTGATGAACCGCATGATCCAGTTCAATTATTGATCGGGGAGAGCCAGGATGAACTTCGTCGCGCTTCTGACCCAGCGGGAATTCCTCATCTCCGTACTCGCGGCCATCTCGGCGGCGGCCGTGGTCTTCACCTTCGGCTCCAGCTTTATCGTCAAGAGCGAGATGCGCGATCGCATCAAGCGCGTGGCGCTTGAACGCGAGAAGATGCGCGCCGAGGAGATGGCACGCCTGCGGGGCAGCGTCGCCACCGATAGCCGCGGCATCAGGCGCGCCACCGAAACCAAGACCTATATGAAGAACGTGGTGGAACGCTTTGATCTCAAGAAGGCGTTTCAGGATGATGCGACCGTCGACAAGCTGGCGATGGCCGGCTTTCGCGGGCAGGGGCACCTGACCACTTTCCTGTTCATGCGCCTGGCCGCGCCGATCGGTATCTTTCTGCTGGCCGCATTCTATATGCTGGTGCTGGCGCCCGGCGGCCGCCCGCTCTATCTCAATCTTACCTATGCCGTCGGCGCGGCGCTGGTGGGCGCCTATCTGCCCAATCTGATGCTCAAGAACACCACCACCAAGCGGCAGTTCTCGATCAGGCGCGCCTGGCCCGATTGCCTTGATCTGCTGCTGCTCTGCGTTGAAGCCGGCATGTCGGTGGAACATGCCTTCAAGCGCGTGGCCAAGGAGATCGGCCAGCAAAGCGCCGAACTGGCAGAGGAACTGACCCTGACCACCGCCGAGCTCTCCTTCCTGGAAGATCGCAGTCGCGCCTACGACAATCTGGGCCGCCGCACCGGGCTTGATGGGGTCAGGTCGGTGATGACGGCCCTGATCCAGGCTGACCGCTACGGCACCTCGGTTGGCCAGGCACTGCGCGTCATGGCCGAGGAAGGCCGCGAGCAGCGCATGATGGAGGCCGAGAAAAAGGCCGCCTCCTTGCCGCCCAAGCTCACCGTGCCGTTGATCCTGTTCTTCTTGCCCGTGCTGTTCATCGTCATCCTGTCCCCCGCCATGATCAAGGTATTCAGCGGCCCGGTCGGCAGCGTGATGTCCAGCGGCGGCGCCGGCTGATCGCGGCCGGACACGCATGCCGAAACGCAAAATCCCCGCTCACGCGGGGATTTTTGTTTGTGGCAGGGAAGGCGATCAGCTCTTTGCGATCATGTCCCAGCGGTTCTGCTGGGTCAGCAGGGCCCGCACATAGGCCATGTTGCTTTCGACCTGTTCGGGGGGCAGTTCGGCCGCATAGATGGCGCGGCACTCATCGAACCGGCCCTGCAGGCCGATGACCAGCGCCAGGTTCTGGCGCACGCGGCTGGTGGCGCCCCGCATCTGCACCGCGCGTCGCAGATGCTGCTCGGCGGCAGGAAGTTCGTTGGTCATGGCATAGGACAGGCCGATATTGGCCTCGACCGATGCCTCGTCCGGTGCATAAACCAGGGCCTGGGCATAGAGCGCCCGCGCTTCCTGGTTGCGCCCTACCTGATCGAGTGTCGCGCCCTTGACCAGCAATGCATTCCAGTCCGGCGCTTCCGGACGGATGACATTGTCCAGCACCTGCAGCGATTGCTCGAACCGGCCGTCGGCGGTCAGCGCCTTGGCATAAGCCACCGCGATATCCGCATCCCGGGGGTGAAGGCCGACGCTGATTTCCAGCACAGCCACGGCCTGCTGGCTCTGGCCCACAGCACGCAAGGCCGCGGCATAGTGGATGGCGATGCCCTTGTCCTTGGGATTGGATTTGTAGCGGGCGGTCAGCTCGGCAAGGGTCTGGTGGCTCTGCCCGGCGGGCAGGCCCGAATAGTCGGGCGATGACATGCCGCGATTGGAGGCGCAGGCACTGATAGCCACCACCGCCACGCCGGCCAGCAGCAGCATCCGCATGGGTCTGAAAAAGCGGTTCAGCGACGTCACGTGCAACTCCTCGGGCCAATCGGCACCGTGCCCCTTTCAATAGGTTATTAACCCTAACGCCCAGTTAAGGTGCGCCTTTGGCAGCGTTGCCGCCCCATGGCAGGCCCGCTACAAGAGCATCAGCACCCGCTGGAGTTCGTCATGGCCAAGGCTTCCATCATCCCCCTGATTTGCGTTGAAGAGGGGGCATTGGTGGCAGCCGACCTGCCCGCCATGCACGGCGCCTGGGCCGCCGCCAACGGCTTTACCGGGCAGCGCGGACGGCTGCTGGCTGTGCCCGCCGCCGATGGGAGCCTCGCGGCCTATCTGTTCGGCATCGGTAAGCAGGCCAATCGGCCTGCCCTGGTCACCGGCCTTGCCGGCGCCGCTCTGGGCCCGGGCCGCTACCGGCTTGAAGGCGCCTATGGCGATCCGACGCTGGCCGCAATCGGCTTCCGCCTCGGCGCCTATCGCTATGACCGGTACCGCGAGGGCAAGCCTGCCCCGGTTCTGGCCGGCCCCGGCCGTGCCGATGCGGCGGAGGTCGATCGACTGGTCGAGGCGGCCGCGCTGGCCCGCGACCTGATCAATACGCCCCCCAATGACCTCGGCCCCGACGCCTTCGAAGCCGAAATCCGCGCCTTTGCCGCCACGCGCAAGATGAAGATCAAGATCATCGCCGGCGACGAATTGCTGCGCGCCAACTTCCCCATGATCCACGCCGTTGGCCGCGCCAGCATCCAGGCGCCGCGTCTCGTCGATCTCACCTGGGGCAATGCCCGCGACCCCAAGGTGACGCTGGTCGGCAAGGGCGTTACCTTCGATACCGGCGGGCTCGATATCAAGAACCCGGCCGGCATGCTGATCATGAAGAAGGATATGGGCGGCGCTGCCAATGTGCTTGGCCTCGCCCATGCCATTGTCTCGGCGAAGCTGCGCGTTCGGCTGCGCGTGCTCATCCCCGTGGTCGAGAATGCCATTGCCGGCGCCGCCTTCCGCCCCGGCGATATCCTCAAGTCGCGCAAGGGCATCACCGTCGAGATCGGCAATACCGACGCCGAGGGCCGCCTGATCCTGGCCGATGCCCTGGCGCTGGCCGACGAGGAACATCCCGACCTGCTGATCGACCTTGCCACCCTGACCGGCGCCGCCCGCGTCGCGCTCGGCCCGGATCTGCCCCCGCTTTATTCCAATGACGACACCCTGGCCCGCGACCTCATGGATCAGGGCGCCGCCGCCGACGATCCGCTGTGGCAGATGCCGCTATGGGCGCCCTATGACGCGATGATGAGTTCCAAGATTGCCGACGTGAACAATGCGGCCAGCGGCGGCTTTGCCGGCTCGGTGACGGCCGCCCTGTTCCTGCGCCGTTTCGTCAGCGAGGCGACCACCTGGGCGCATCTGGACATCTATGGCTGGGCGCCGGAAGCGCGACCCGGCCGCAGCCAGGGCGGCACCGATCAGGGCATACGCGCCATCTATGGCGTGCTGAAACAACGCTATCCAGGATAGTTGACTTTGACAACTATATGATTGACCATGTCAACCAGTATATGGGGCATCACATGGTTGATCACACCGGCCAGATCGCCGACATCCGGGCATTCAACCGCTTCTACACCAAGGTCATAGGCCTGCTCGAAGAGGGCATGCATGAAAGCCCGTTCACTCTGGCCGAGGCGCGCATCGTCTATGAGCTGGGCAAGCGCGGCGCGGCGACCGTAGCCAGCGAATTGGCGCGCGATCTGAGCATGGACCCAGGGCAGTTGAGCCGGCTGGTCCGGCGCCTCGACAGTTACGGTCTGCTGTCGATGACGCCGGTCCGCGGCGACAAACGGGCCAATAACATGGCGCTGACGCCGCGGGGCGAAGCGGTCTATCAGGGCTTCGACGGCGCCAGCAATGCTGCGGTCAGAGCTCTTATCGCCCCGCTGGACGAACTGCGTCGCCGCGACCTCGTCGATTCCATGGCGCGCATCCGCAATCTGCTGGCCGCGCCCGAGCCGTCAGAGCCGCTGATCCTGCGTCCCCACCGCATAGGCGAACTCGGCTGGCTGATCCATCGCCAGGGTCTGCTCTACCATCTCGAGCAGGGCTGGAACGGCGAATTCGAGGCGCTGATCGCCCGGCTCTACAGCGATTACGAGGCAGCGCCAGCCAATCCGCCCAAATCGCTGTGGGTGGCGGAGCAGGGGGGCGAGATCGCCGGCTCGGTCTACATCATCCCCGCCGCCGAGGAAGCAGCAGGCACTGCGCAGCTCCGCATGCTCTATGTCGAGCCGGCCTTTCGCGGCTGCGGCATCGGCAAGCGTCTGGTCGAGGAAGCCGTGCGCTTCTCCCGCGCGTCGGGCTACAAGCGTATCATCCTGTGGACCCAGGATAGTCTGGTCTCGGCTCGTCGCATCTATCAGGGCGCTGGTTTCACCCTGGAGCGGGAAGAGCTGCACCATTCCTTCGGCGCCGATCTCAATGGCCAGTATTGGTCGCTGGAGCTATAGCCCCAGTAACCTCGCGGAATGGTCGAACGATCTTACAGTCGACACCCTCCCCCTTGCGGGGAGGGATCAAGGGTGGCGGGTGTTTGGCCCGAATGTTTGGGCTGAACCGCACCCCTCCCCAGCCTTACCCGTCGAGGGGAGGTGCGGCGCAGTGCAAAGTTGAGGGCAAAGCCCCCTCAATACCCCCGGCCGCGATCCACCACATTGATCAGCGGCCTGCCCGCTTCATGGTCGCGGATGACCTTCGAGAAATAGCTCACGCCCGTCGCCTCGTTGGAAATCGCCGCGATATGGGGCGTGATGTAGCAGTTCTCAATCTCCCAGAGCGGGCTGCTGGTCGGCAGCGGCTCGGTCTCGAACACATCGAGACTCGCCGCCCCCAGCGTCCCGTCGGCAAGCGCCCGGGCGATATCGGCCTCGCGCTGATGGCCGCCCCGCGCTGCGTTGACGATCACCGGTCCGCCATCCAGCCGGTCGCGCTGCAGCTTGCTGAAGGTGTCGTAATTGAGAATGCCCGTCGTCTCCGGCGTCAGCGGCAGCAGGTTGACCAGAATGTCGGTGCCCGCGAGGAACGCATCGAACTGTTCGTCCCCGGCAAAGCCCGCGACGCCCTCTATCGCCTTGGGTGTCCGGCTCCAGCTGCGCAGCGTGAACCCCAGCGGTAGCAGGCGCTTGACTGCGTCCTGTCCCAGCACCCCCATGCCCATGATGCCGACGCTCGTCTCCGACGCGGCGGGCGGATAGAGTTGGGTCCAGCGCCGGGCCTTCTGGTCGGCGCGGAACCGCGTATAGAGACGGTGATGCATGGTCACATGCGCCACCACATAGTCACTCATGCGCTGGCTGAGATCGGCATCGACAAACCGCACGATCGGCACGTCCGGCAGGCTAGGATGCTTCAGCAGCGCGTCCACCCCGGCGCCAAGCGACAGCATGGCCTTGAGCCCCGTGAGCCCCTCAAAGGCATCCGGCTTGGGCTTCCAGACGAACACATAGCGTATATCGGTCGGGTTGAAATCGTCGCCGCGCCGCACCACCGGGTAGGGGGTCAGCGCCGCCCCGAGCTTCTCCGCCCAGCTCGCCTCGTTAACATCGGACAAATGCAGCAGCAGCATGTGGGACCTCCCAGAAAAAAGCCGCGCCGTTTGACGGGCGCGGCCTGGATATTCTCAATAATCGACCGAAATCTACTGCGCCGGCACAGCCGGATCGGTCGGCGTTTCGTCAGTAGTGCCGGCGGGCGTACCGCTGCCCGTAGCCGTGCCCTCCACCGGGGTTTCGCTCTGCGTGGTGGTCGGGGTCTCCACGACCTCGGCGGGTGCGGTCGGCTCGGCTGGCGCCGTTGCGTCGGGCTGCGGTGTTCCGGCAGCGTCCGCCGGAGCGGCTTCGGCATCCGCGGCGGGCGCGGTCGGAGCCTCTTCGGCGGCCGGGAACGGCACGGGAGTAGCCGCCAGCGTCTGCAGGTAGGCCAGGATATCGGCGCGCTCTTCGGCGGTGCGGATACCGGCGAAGTTCATCTTGGTGCCGGGCGCATAGTCGCTCGGCTTGGTCAGGAAGGCGTTGAGATTGTCATAGCTCCAGACATCCCCGGCGGCGTTGTGCGCCAGAAGGGCATCCGAATAGGCAAAGCCTTCATGGCTGCCCTCGGGCCGGCCTACGACGCCATAGAGGCCCGGACCCTGCTTGTTGGGTTCGCCCTCGCCGAAGTTGTGGCACGACTGGCACTTGCGGGTCGCAGCGGCGCCGCGCTCGGCGCTGGCACTGGCCAGCAGCACGCCAAGCGGCACTTCCGGCGCGGCCTCGGCCGCTTCGCCGGCCTCGGCGACTTCCGGCTCTGGCAGGGCATAGCCCGGGCCGCGGCCTTGGATGGGATGGTAGATGGCTTCTGCGACAAAGCCGGCGCCCATGACGAACAACAGCGTGCCCAGCACGGCGCCTATGATCTTGTTAAGCTCGAACGAATCCATTTGGTCTCTCTGCCAGTCCATCCCCTGTGGACGATAGTCGAACCCGGCCCAACTTTCGATATCCCAAAGGAAAATCGCCTCAACGTGGGGGCCCGGCGCGGGCGGAAGATAGTCGCAAAGGCCAGGGCTGTGCAACCGTGCAAAGCGGTACTGCGACAATTCCCCACCAGCGATCCGCCCCCCGCTGCCGCCGCCGTTCAATTGACTCCGCCTGCGCCCCGGTTCAAAAGCCTTTCGCCTACCAGATACGGACCTCCTCGATGACCAAGAAGATCGCTTTCCAGGGCGAGCCCGGCGCCTTCAGCCACGCCGCCGCCAACAATATGTTCCCCGGCGAGGAAGCGATGGGCTGCGTCACCTTCGAGGAGACCATCAATGCGGTGCAGTCAGGCCGCGCCGATTTCGCCGTGGTGCCGGTCGAGAACTCGCTCTATGGCCGCATCACCGACATCCATCACCTGCTGCCCGAAAGCGGTCTTTTCATCATCGGCGAGACCTTCCTGCGCGTGGAGATGAACCTGCTGGGCGTGCCCGGCGCGACGCTGGACGACATCAAGGCCGTCCAGTCGCTGTCGGTGGCCCTCGGCCAGTGCCGCAAGTTCATCGCCGACCATGGCTTCCGCACCATCAATGCCGTCGATACCGCTGGCTCCGCCCGCGAAGTGTCGCAGAAGGCCGACAAGTCCGTGGCCGCCATCGCCTCGAAATTCGCCGCGGAAATCTACGGCTTGACAGTGCTGGCCTCCAATATCGAGGACGCCGCGCACAACACCACGCGCTTCCTGGTGCTTTCGCGCGACAAGCAGGAGGCCCCGGCCGGCAACGGCAAGGTCAAGACCACCTTTGTCTTCCGCGTGCGTAACGTGCCGGCGGCGCTCTACAAGGCCATGGGCGGCTTTGCCACCAATGGAATCAACATGACCAAGCTGGAAAGCTACATGGTCGGCGGCGCCTTCACGGCCACCCAGTTCTATGCCGACATCGAGGGCCATCCCTCCGATATTGGCGTGCAGCATGCCTTTGAGGAACTCGGCTTCTTCACCGACCATTTCCGCGTGCTGGGCGTCTATCCGGCCGCCGAGAACGACTAGGCAAGCCGCGGGGCTCAGTCCCCCCGCAGCACTTCGTCGATCGCGGGCAGGTTGTAGAACTGCCGCACCACGTCCCAGCCCTGCTGGGCGGTATCGACCACGTGGAACAGCTTGATGTCGTCGGGCGCGATGGTGCCGGCTTCGGCCAGCGCCTCGAAATTGATGACCTTGCCCCAGAACTCCGCCCCGAACAGCAGCAGCGGCACACGATCCATGCGCCCGGTCTGGATCAGCGTCAGCGTCTCGAAGAACTCATCCAGCGTGCCGAAGCCGCCGGGGAATACCGCCACCGCCTTGGCCCGCATCAGGAAGTGGATCTTGCGGGTGGCAAAATAGTGGAAATTGAAGCTCAGCTCGGGCGTCACATAAAGATTGGGTGCCTGCTCATGCGGCAGCACGATGTTGAGCCCGATCGAGGGCGCGCCGACATCGGCCGCCCCGCGATTGCCCGCCTCCATCACGCCCGGCCCACCGCCGGTCACCACCACATAATCCTTGAAGTCCAGCGCACGCGAGGTGAACGAGGCGAGCTGAGCAAAACGCCGCGCTTCTTCATAATAGCGCGACGCCGCTTCCAGGTTCTTCTTCTGCACCTCGTTCTTGGCCGCCCAGGCCGGCTGCCCCGGCGCCGGAATGCGCGCGCCGCCAAACAGCACCACGGTTGAATTGATGCCGCGCTCGCGCAGGCGGAACTCGGGCTTGAGATATTCGAGCTGGAAGCGGATGCCGCGGGTATCTTCCGAGGTCATGAATTCGTCGTCGGCAAAGGCCAGCCGGAACGCCGCGGACTGGGTCTGCGGCGTCTGCGGCGCCCGTTTGGAAGCGGCGACGTCCTCGACCGAGGTGCGCAACGAAGTGGGGCGACGTCTGGCCATGTGCCGGCTTCTCCGATGGTCGGCTCCGAAGCAGCAGAGCCGCTACAACTCGGAGATTTTCAACAGGGCATAACCACACCGGGCCGGCGGAGCAAGGGCGGGGCGCTTGAACCAGTTCACGAGTTTGGAAGCGCGCATCGACGCGCCGACGCTTCTGGTGCTGTTGCGCCTGCCGGGAAGCCTCAGTCGCGCGCCAGCACCATCAGGCGCAATTGCGCCAGCCACCGGCCGATCCTGAAGGTTAGTCCCGGCGGGTCCTCGTAGCCGGCCAGCATTCGCTCGGCCAACCGGTATCCCTCGCGCACGATGCGGCGCTCATCGAGCGGCAATCCGATGGATGGAACACGCATGGCAACCTCCCGCCTATGGTTGACGAAACCTTAACGCGGGCAGGGCCGGCCGTCCGGCCTGATGTGGATTCATGGTTTACGCGGCGGGCGCTGCTCTCGCCCCGGTCAGCCAACGCGCATGGCGAGGCGCTCAAAAACAGCATCGCCCTCAGAAATGGGAGCGATGAAGTCCAGCAGAGTAACGTGGAACGATCGCGCTCACGCCGCTGTCTTCAAAAAGTCCCACGCCGCGACGGTGCTTTTCGCGTCGACCTCATGGGTTTCGGCGGTAACGATTCTCTGCCCGACAAATGGATCAGCTGCAATGCGGGCTTCATAGTCCTCGCGGCCTTCGCCTTGGGCGATGATGACGCCGCCCGCTCCGGGCAGCAGTGAGCCGACACAAAGAAACACGCCATCCGCAAAGCCCTTGGCGATCCATTCATTGTGCGCCGCCATGACCGTCGGCGCAGCAGCGCGGTTCTCGGCAAATTTCAGGAACGTAATGAACATCGAAACCCCATGGTCAATTGTGATGTGAAAGGTTTGGCAGGCTGTCGAGCCAGGTCGTGATCCCGATCACCTCGCGGCGGATGAACGCCTCGTCATGGAAGGCTGAGGCCAGGACGGCCACGCCTTGCGACCAGCCCAGGATATGCAGGGCCAAGTCGTCCGCCCGATCCCCGGCGCCAAGCGCACGGAACTGACCGGCCAGCCAGTCACGGAACAGGCTGAAGATATCTGCCGCGCGACCTTTCGAAACATGGTCCAGCTTGGCAAGTTCGGAGCAAAGCGTTCCCACCGGGCAGCCAAAGGCCATTATCTCGGTTTGGTTGGCGATGACCATGTGGACGAAGGACAGGATGCGATAGCGCGGACGTTCGTCCTCAATCTCCCAGTCTTCAAGCGTCGCCCGGGTCCGTGTCATCCGCCGGCTGATGACGGCGTCGAGGATTTCGTCCTTGGTCTTGAAGTGGTGGTAGAAATTTCCCCTCGATATGCCCACAATTGCCGCAATGTCGGCAAAGGACGTGGCCTCGAACCCGCCCTCATAGAAGAGCGCATCCGCTTTCTCGATGATCAAGTCTCGGGTGGGGGAGGTTGGCATCTCATCGCCATGTTGCTTGCTGCTTCAGCACTAGGGCAATTGTCCTAGTCGGTCAATGGGGCACAACTGGTAGCGTAGCCTGATGGAGACCTTGGCTGTTTTGAGGAGCCTCTTCGCCCCCTGAGGTCTTGCCTTTGCCCGATTTTGTTCGCATATAGCGATCGGGAGGTTGGCGCGGACGTGTTCCTCGCCAACCGGGTCAGGTCCGGAAGGAAGCAGCCCCAACGAGACCTTCACGGGTCGTTGCCAGCCTCCTACTTGCCTCTATGATGGTCGCATGACCCAAGGCAGATTCCCCACCCCGCAAGCGACAGAAGGGCTCGATGGCTGACGCACCGACCTCGCCCTACCTCGTCCTCGCCCGCAAATACCGGCCGCGCGATTTCACCACGCTTGTCGGCCAGGATGCCATGGTGCAGACGCTGGGCAATGCCTTCGCGCAGAACCGCATCCACCATGCCTTCATCCTCACCGGCGTGCGCGGCGTCGGCAAGACCACCACGGCCCGCATCCTTGCCCGTGCCTTCAACTATGAAGACGCCTCCGGCCCCCATCCCACGCTCGATCTGAGCGTCGAGGGCGAGCACTGCCGCGCCATCATCGAAGGCCGCCATGTTGACGTCATCGAAATGGACGCCGCCTCCAATACCGGCATCAACGATATCCGCGAGATCATCGACTCGGTGAAATACGCGCCCTCCTCGGCGCCCTACAAAGTCTATGTCATCGACGAAGTGCACATGCTCTCGACGGCCGCTTTCAACGGCCTGCTCAAGACCCTCGAAGAGCCGCCGCCCTATGTGAAGTTCATCTTCGCCACCACCGAGATCCGCAAGGTGCCGGTGACGATCCTCAGCCGTTGCATGCGCTTCGACCTGCGCCGCATCACGCCCGAGATCATGACCGCCTACCTCGAATCGATCCTGGGCCAGGAAGGCATTTCCTTCGAGCCTGAGGCGCTGGCCATGATCGTCCGCGCCGGCGAGGGCTCGGCCCGCGACAATCTCAGCCTGCTCGATCAGGCCATCGCCCATGGCAATGGCACGGTCACCGCCGCCACCGTCAAGGCCATGCTCGGCCTCGGCGATCGCGCGCGCATCATCGATCTCTTCGAGGAATTGATGGGTGGCCGCATCGGCGAGGCGATTGAGACCATGCGCGCCCTCTACGACATGGGCGCCGATCCCCAGACCCTGGTCGCCGACCTCGCCGATTTCACCCATCTGGTGACCCGCATCAAGGTCGTCCCCGCCGCCGCCGATGACGTCTCGCTGACGCCGGACGAGCGCAAGCGCGGCGCCGAGCTTGCCGGCAAGCTGCCCATGCGCGCGCTCACCCGCGCCTGGCAGATCCTGTTCAAGGGCCATGACGAAGTCGCCCGCGCCAATAATGGCCTGCAGGCCGCCGAAATGGC
>NZ_JAKFDJ010000176.1:0-10914 GCF_036676215.1 Devosia sp.
TCGAGCTTGGAGGGATCGCCATTGACCTTTTCGAGCGCCTGGTAGATCGGCACCGTGCCGATGGGAACGGGCGAATTGCGGATGATCCATTCGCGGGTGGCGTGGATATTGCGGCCGGTCGACAGATCCATGACCGTATCGGCGCCCCAGCGGATCGCCCAGACCAGTTTTTCGACCTCTTCTTCGACCGAGGAAGACACGGCCGAATTGCCGATATTGGCGTTGATCTTGACCAGGAAATTGCGCCCGATCGCCATCGGCTCGATTTCGGGGTGATTGATATTGGCCGGGATGATCGCCCGACCGCGGGCGATCTCGTCGCGCACAAATTCTGGGGTGATGAAGGGCGGAATGGCCGCGCCGAAACTGTTCCCATCGGCCAGGCGCGCCTCGGCGCCGTCCAGCATTTGCTGGCGCCCGAGGTTCTCCCGCTCGGCAACGAAGATCATCTCCTTGGTGATGATGCCGGCGCGCGCATAGTCGAGTTGGGTGATCGGTCGCCCCCCCTTGCCGCGTAGCGGCTGATTGACGAGGGGGAAATGTGCAACGGCCCGTTGGGGCGAGACATGGCCATCGTCTTCCGGCTTGATGGCGCGGCCCTGATAGGGTGCGGCGTCGCCGCGCTCGGCGATCCAGCTTTCGCGCAGGCGTGGCAGGCCGCGCTCGAGGTCAATGGCAATAGCGGGATCGGTATAGGGGCCGGAGGTGTCGTAGACCCGGAACGCGGGGGCGGTCGGATCGTCGATGGCGATCTCGCGAAATGGCACCCGCATATCGGCAGCGAGTGCGCTGCTCGCATAGACTTTGCGGGACGCAGAAAGCGGGGTGGTAGACACGCCGCTGGCGCCAAGCGCCTTGGCGTCGAATGGTTTGTTCACGATGGGTCTCCATGTTTTCTCGTGAAAACGGAAACCCGGGACGCAGCTCTGGTGGCGGATAACGATCCCGTCCCTTCGCCGGCATTACCCGGATCAGGTTCAAAGGGTTCGGCTTCTCAGCCATCTCAGACCAGACCCTTGCGAATCTGGACACCCCTCGGACGCGCCGACAACACGCCATCGCCTCATCAATGTCAAGCGGCCGTCGGTGGCCTTGCCATGCGGCCCCTCGAGGCGCTACACGACCCAGATCTGGTGCCTGCTGCGGCGGGAGAATCGGGAACGCGGTTGTAATCCGCGACGCGCCCAGCGCTGTGCGGGGGACCTTGCGAGCATATGCCACTGGCTTCGGCCGGGAAGGCGCCCGCCGGGGTTGATCCCAAGTCAGAAGACCGGCCAGGTGACCGTTGAAGCTGGTTGGACCCCAGCTCCTGTGTTTTTTGAACAGGGGCAATGCCATGCCGGACGCAATTGAATCGCCTGAATTTCGGCCACGCCTTACGACGGGCGAGCCGTTCTCCGACGCCGAGCGCGAGGCCGTTTATCGCGCCATCTATAGCCGGCGGGATGTGCGCGGCCAGTTCCGACCCGATGCCGTTGCCGATGACGTGCTGCTGCGAATTCTGGACGCGGCACATCACGCGCCCTCTGTCGGATTCATGCAGCCATGGAATTTCCTGGTGGTACGCGACGCCGAAAAGAAAAGCCGGGTGGCCGAGATATTTGCCCGTGCCAATAGCGAAGCCGCTGCGATGTTTCCCAAGGATCGTCAGGACGCTTATCGGGCACTCAAGCTCGAGGGCATCACCAGCGCGCCGGTCAATATCTGCGTGACCTGCGATCGCTCACGCGGCGGTTCGGTCGTGCTGGGCGCCACCCATATGCCCGACATGGATCTGTTCAGCACGGTTTGCGCCGTCCAGAACCTCTGGCTGGCGGCCAGAGCCGAGGGTCTGGGGGTTGGCTGGGTCAGCATTCTGAAGGAAGCCGAGGTCAAGGCGGTCCTGGGGATTCCGGATCCGGTCCGAATGGTCGCTTATCTATGCGTTGGCAAGGTCGAAAGCTTCTTTGCGACGCCCGAACTGGAACAAAGGGGGTGGCGGGCACGCACGTCGCTTTCCGACCTCGTATTTGAGGATCACTGGGGCGCCAAAGCCGCAATGACGCGGGCCTGGCCCCTGCAAGAATGAGACTTTCACGCCTGGTCGGCGGACCGACTCTTTGCGTCATTCAGGCTTGCGCCCTATATGAACCCGGTCGGCCTCGGGCCGACAGACGTTCTCAGGGCGGGGTGTAGTTCCTCACTGGCGGTAGGCGCTGATGCGGGCGTCGGTTGATATGCAGGCCGACGACTACGATGCAACGGATGGACGCCTTCCGCCGGCGACCTGACCGCTCTGGCGATCAGCGCGTTCCGCCACCCACATAGAGCACGAGCTGCTCGATGTTGAACTCGCGGTCGGCTATCGCGCTCTTGGTAAGGTCGCCAATGGAGATGATGCCGACCACCGTCCCGTCGCTGAGGACCGGGAGGTGTCGGATGCGCTTGGCGGCCATGAGAGCCATGCAGGTTTCGACGCTCTGATCGGGCTCGACATAGATGACGTCTCTCACCATCACCTCGCGCACCAAGGTTGTCGGAGATGTTCTGCCCATCAGAAACACCTTCCTGGCGTATTGTCGCTCCGTGAAGATCCCGACGACGCGGTCGCCCTCCGTGACCAGTACGGCACCTATATCCTTGTCGGACATCAGCCGAAGCGCATCGGCAACGCTGTCCACGGGGCTAACAGAAAAGACATCGTGCCCCTTGGCGTCGAGGATATGTCGGACGGTTGTCATGGGTCTTCCCCCATTCCGGCTTGGCCATTATGATCTCGCCTGAGCAACGGCCGCACTCAGCTCTCCAGGATCAAGAGCATGCGGCGCCTCCGAAAGCTTTGACCAATGTCAATTGGTCCAGCCAAAAGCGGCCCTAGGAGCCGCTGTTTCTCACCGCATACGAGAATCCCGGCTGACGCACACTCTGCCCGCAGATGCTCGAGGCGCAGCTCAGGGTTTCGGCATTCCTTCGCAGTTCAAACCGGCGGGGGACATCCTCGGGCACCGTGCCAGGATCGTGAGGTTCTTCCTCGGGCGGCCAACTGGCGTCAGGCATGGTGGGCAGAAACGGCCTGCATGACCTCTGCCGACATGTCACGCGGTGCACAGTCGGCGATATCGCCGAGCGCCAGCATGCCGACCAGACGCTTCTGCTCGTTGATCACGGGCAGCCGGCGAATGGCCTTGTCTTCCATGATGCGGACAGCGTCGCCGATCTCCTCGTCGGTACGGCAATAAATGATCGGACTGGTCATGACATCGCGCGCGGTCAGCGCCTGTGCATCTCGGCCATCGGCCAGACCCCGCAACGCTATGTCGCGGTCGGTCACCATGCCGATCAGCCGGTCGTTTTCGCCGATCGGGATGGCACCGATATCCTCGTCCCGCATTTTCCTGGCTAACTCATTGATGCTGGTGTGCGGCCCTACCCAAGTCACACCGGTATGCATTGCTTCTCTAACTTGCATTTCGCTCTCCCTTTGAAAGATCGAGCGGCTCGGCATCGCGTCAGCCGCCATTATGGCAACGAGCGGGAGTGCGCTTAGTTCCCCAGCGAACTGAGCCAAATTAGGCCTTTCGGCCTTCCAATTTCGGTCGGCCGTAAGCATCGTTTGGCAAAATGGCGTGGACTGGTCGGGGATCCGAGTTCGGTGCTGAATTACAGCTGTGGCAGAACGCAATTTTGTTATGTCATTGCTGAGCGCTACGCCCGGACGTACTATAACAACGCTTGGGGATGGTCGTAAGCTCGGGAGGAGCAGATGGCTAAGGAACCAAAGGCGCGACAGGAGTCTGATCCGGACCAAAAGGGCCTCAGCAGGCGGCAGTTCTTCACACAAGGCGCAGCGGCTGGCGTGCTCGGCGCGGCAGCATTGACCGGCGCGGGGGCCACATCGGCACACGAGCCCGACCAATCCATTGAATGGGACTATGAAGCGGACGTGGTCATCGCCGGCGGCGGATGCGCTGGCATTACCGCAGCCATTCGGGCGCGGGACCTCGGCGCGAGCGTACTGGTCGTTGACCAGAACTTCGACCTCGGCGGCAGGATGCTGCACAGCGGCTCGTTCCTGTCACTCGGTGGCGGCGACGCCATCCAGAAGCGGGATATGGCCGCCCAGGGCGACCCGGAGGGCTTCATCACCGTTCCTCCGGTTGAGGAGCCGGCCGAACTCGACGACAATGTCGACCTTTTGTTCAAGGACATGACCGACTGGTCGATTGTCGACACCAAGGGCCAAAGTCCCTTCAGGTACAACGAGCGTGAGCAGAATCGTGCCTGGGCGGAAAACTGCCCGCCGACCCGCGAATTCCTCATGCAGAACTATGTCCACTTCACCCGGGTGAGCGGCACGCATGGCGGCGGCGGCATGTCACGCGCCAGGGCGCCGTTCTGCTTCCTCATGCTTGGTGACGTGACGGACATCAGGGCGGGCACCATCACCGCCGAGGATGCGGGCGTTGCCGATCCGGAGCGCACCAGCCCCTTGGCGCCGGTAAAGATGTCGGAGGCCACTGAGGTGGTCGGCCCCAACGCAGTGCAGAACGGTGTCGCCCTCGCCAGGCCGCTGGAGTTCTCGGCCCGGGAGAAGGGGGTGCAGTTCATGCTGAGCCGCCACTTCGACGACCTGATCCGCGAGCAACCCTCGGCCGGCCGGATCCTGGGGATCAGTGCGCACTACTCGCCCAGGATCGACCCCAGGACCGGGGAGCGCCTGGAGAGCTACTGGCAGAACGGCAATATCGACGAGCGGCGCGAGATCGTGCATATCCGGGCTCGCAAGGCAGTAATCCTCGCCAGTGGCGGTATGGCCGGCAATCCAGAGATCCGGAGCATGTTCTACCCCGCCATGCGGGAGCCGGCCTTCGTGACCAGCGGATACGCGCTACAGGGACCGAATGGTCAGGACGGAAGTGCGCTGGTCGCCGCGCTCAAAGTCGGAGCGAACATGGCTGGGATGCAGCAGAACCTGTCATATCCCACCACGTTCCACATTCCGACGCGCCTCGGGACCCGGGATGCCTATACCGACATGTTCCCCGGCCACCCGACTTTCGTGTTCCGTGGCGCGACCGGCGTCAATGTCGGTAACACCGGCTTCGAGGAGTTCATCGCCGTCAACCAGGTGGGCAAGCGCTTCTTCAACGAAGTGCGCCTCCCCATCAGAGGCGGAGCGGCCCGCTATCCGGGCGGGCCGGAATCAGGCGTGCCAAACGCCGGGCTCGACCATATTCCACTCGATTGGCGCAACTGCCGGCACGAGTGGGTGAGGCAGATGTACGCCTATGACCACGGCATGGACGCCGCCCTCGCCATGAACGAGGGGTCACGACCCCCGCACTACTATTCGGGGCCGCTGTGGGCGATCTTCGATCAGGCCGCGGTCAATCGCACTGGGTGGGAGCTGCGCTTCCCCTACGTCAACGAGGACAACGGCTATTACTTCACCGCCGATACGATCGCGGACCTGGCCCGCAAGATTCACGCAGGTCACCCCTTCCAGCGGGTCCCGCTCACCTATCTGGAGCAGACGGTGACCACCTGGAACTCCTACGTGGAGGGCGGCGAGGATCCCGAGTTCGAACGGCACGTGGAAGCGCCCATGAACGCGATTGCGATGCCGCCCTTCTACGCGCTTTCGATCATGGTGATCTGGCACGACTCCTATGGCGGCCTGCGCGTCAATGGCCGGCACCAGGTCATCGATACCAAGGGCGTGCCCATTCCCGGCCTCTATGCCGGTGGCGAGGCCGTCGGCGGCATCAACAAGCACGGGTTGGGTAAGGGCCACGTCCACGGCTACATCGCCGGTACCAACGCCGCGGCCGAGGCCGCGGTCTGATTCCGATCTTCCGGTGGGGCGCTGGCCCCGCCGGAACGCCCCGGCCCAGGAGTTGAAGCAAGATGGCCGTACAAGATCAAGAACCGCAAACGGCGTGCATCATCTCCGTCGAAGTGACCCCCGGCGGGATAGCCGCACGCGCCGAGCCAGCGGAGCCGGACCCAGACGAGATAGTTAGCGCCGAGGAGAATGCCGCGGAGGATGCCCAGCCTGCCGAGGTCGATGCGGGCGCCGAAGTTACGCTGGTGGGCACCATTCAGTATTCCCCAGCACGAGACCTGCGCGATGTGGCGCTGCTGATCAAGGACGACGAAGGCTCGCTACTGGGCGAAGCCGAAATCGTTGAATTCAATGGCGAAATCAACACCACGGCCGAGCTGGCGGTCAAGGCGCCGCTCCTGCCTGGCGAGCATATCTGGCTGGCGGTGCTGCCGGCCCACACGGCCGATGGGGTCGACTACCAAGAGGTCTCGGCGCCGTTCCAGTTCATCGTCAGGTCGCACACGACCAGCATCGTGGTCTGGGATGTGCCCACCGCGATCGTCGCCGGTGAGGCGTTCCGCTTCAAGCTCGGCGTAAAATGCTCGTCGGCATGCGGGCCGGCCAATTGGAGCTTCGCGGTCAGCGACGAAGACGGTCAACCGGCGGCTGCGGGAACGCTGGGTGACGAACCCTGGCCGGGCACAGCCGCGCTTTATTATGCTGAAGTCGAAGCGCGCGCCCCCGAAGCGGAGGGAGTGCACGACTGGACCGTGACCGCTCCCGGGCCGGACCTCGAAATTCCGCATGAGCAGCAAACTGCCCGCATCGGCGTCAGATCGGTCCGGCAACCCGAGTACCTCATCTCCATCGAGGCGATAGACAAGGCGAGCCAGGCGCCGATCAAGGGAGCCAAGGTGGTTGTTCATCCCTATCGGGTCTTTACCGACGAACACGGTCGCGCCGAAGTACGTGTCCCCCAGGGCATGTACAGGATCTTCGTTTCCGGCCCCGGGCACGTCCCCTATCGCTCCGACGGCGAAGTGATGGCCGACACGTCGATCCGCGCTGAACTGACCTTGGACAGGGAGCCCACCGCAGCCGAACTCTGGGCCTGACACTCAGGAAGGGTCGAAAGAAGGGAAGGTCTATCATGCCGAAAACAGCAGCTTGCGTCGTTGGTGCACTGCTCGTCGCGGCCGCCTCGACCGTTACCCAGCCCGCGCTCGGGCAATCTGAACCGCAGGCACAAGGGCAACAGCTCTACGAGCAGAACTGTGCCGTGTGCCATATGCCGGACGGCACCGGTAACCCGCCGACATTCCCCGCTCTGGCAGGCGACGCAAATCTGCAGGACCTCGCCCTGATCGTCGAGAACATCAGCCGGGGGAAGAACAACATGCCCCCCTTCCCGAACCTGACGACCGAGCAGATTGCCGCGCTCGCCACCTACATCCGCAACAGTTGGGGCAATGCCTTCGGCGAAGTGACCACCGAGGACGTTGCTGCCTACATGGTTGGGCCCGAGGCCACAGTCGACCAGGCCTCGATCTGGGATGGAGTGTTTACCGCCGAGCAGGCAGCGAGGGGCGAAGAGGCCTATGACGCCTGCACCAAATGTCACGGCCGCAGGTTGAACGGAGCGGCCGATGACCCTGACATGAAATCGACCCCGCCCCTGGCGCGGGCGGCCTTCCTTCGCGATTGGGACGGACGGACACTGGCAACCCTGTTCGAGTTCAACAGGACGACGATGCCTCAGAACAACCCTGGCTCGCTCAGCGACCAGGAATATGTCGACCTCATCGCCTATATGCTGTCCGTCAGCGAGGCGCCGGCCGGCGACACCGAGCTTCCGCCGGACCCCGCCGCCCTCGGTCGCATCGTGATTGAGAATCGGGCCGGCCCATGACCCATGGCGCTGCACAACAGCCGGCCACATGTCGCATGGGCCGGAACCGGTCCAACCTCGCTGCGGGTATTGTTTTCACGCTTGGGCCACTTGTCGCGGGTACCGCGCTCGCCCAGGAAAAGGCGGGCGACCCCGTTCAAGCCACGACGCCCGCCGAGCAAGAGTGGACCGCTCCCGGCGCTGTGACCTGCACCGTTTCCGGCTATGACGTGATCCTCCACAACAACGGAACCGACCCGATCGCCTCCGGCGCTTCGGTGGATTGGTCAGTGCCGTTTGCCCGGAAGGACGGGAGTCACGTGTTCACGAAAGACTTGGAACCGGAAGGCCGCGTGTTTCTGACCGGCGCTCTGGGCAGCAACTTCCTGAGCTCCAAGGCGGAATGCGAGGCTTCGCCAGGCACGCAGGCCGCGGAGCCACCTACGGGCGACGACGTCACATCGCCGTCGCCCCCGACCTGAACGTCAGCGCGTAGCATGTGCCGTGGCTGACGCGCGCAACACTGCAAAGGAGAAGCTTCGATGCGTGCCACCCTGTCTTCCATCTACGCCGCAGCCACTGTTGCCCTGCTGCTGTCGACCGCGCCGGTACAAGCGGAGGTATTGAATTTCTCGGCCGATCTCACTGGCGCGGCCGAAGTGCCGCCCAACGATTCAGCGGGCACGGGGCAGGTGTCGTCAGACTACGACACAGAAACCAAGCTCTTTAAATGGAACATCAGCTACCAGGGTCTCACCGGCCCCGCCACCGCAGCGCACTTCCACGGGCCGGCCGGCCCGGACGAGGTTGCCGAGCCGGTCATCCCGGTCCCGCTAGAGGCAGCTACCATAGCCGAGCCCGTGACTCCGACCGAACCTCCCGCCGCCGAACCGGCAGAGCCGCCGGCTGCCGAATCTGCGCCCCCCGCAGAAGAAGCATCGCCGGCTGAGCCGGCCGTTCCCGCCGAGGCCCAGCCGGAAGAGCCGACGACCCAGCTCACCGGAGAGGCGACACTAACCGACGAGCAGGCTGCTGATCTGCGGGGTGGCAAGTGGTATTTCAACGTCCACACCGCGATGTATCCGGACGGCGAGCTACGCGCGCAACTGCCTCCGGAAGAAGACTGACCGCATGGTACGAGGGCGGGTGCTGGCATTTGCGGCACCCCGTCCCGTCAGATGCCTTCCCTTCGCGTTACTGCCCTCGGGCCTCAGGTTCGGTAGCCAAAGGTCGACATCATGCCGGCCGCCATGTGGTAAAGATGGTGGCAATGGAAGGCCCACTGCCCCGGGTTGTCGGCATCGATTGCGATGGTCACCGAACGCATCGGCGGGATCAGCACAGTGTCCCGCATCGCTCCTGCAAAGCGCTGCCCGTCGATGGCCACGACCTGGAAATGGTGGCCATGCAGGTGCATCGGGTGCGCCATCATGCTCATGTTTGCCATCTTGACCTCGACGCGGTCGCCCTGGTCGACGAGGATCGGCTCATTGAGGGTGAGACCCCACTTGTAGGCGGCCATGTCGCCATTGAGCACCATCTCGTAGGACTTGCCCGCCGCCCGCTGTGCCAGCGGCATTGCCGCCCGGAGCTGTGACTCCAGTTCAAGATCGAGCACCGGCCCGCCTTGTTCGCCCAATGCAGCGATCCTCGCCACCTCCGCGCCGCTTGGCTTGAGGATGATCCCCGTACGCTGCAGCGCACCTTCGCGCATTGCCAGAATCGGGAACGAGCGGCTCTCCGCGGGCAGCGTCAGCCGTACGTCAATCCGCTGTCCCATGGTCATCGGGAAACGGCTGCCTTTGACGGGCACAATGTCCTCGCCGTCCACCGCGATCAGATCTCCCTCCAGTTCACCGAAGTCGATGGTGAAGGCGGTGGCGGTCGCCCCATTGATGATCCGCACCCGCACTCGGCCGCCGCGCTCGACATCCACCACTTCCGGGTCATCCAGCGTCCGATCATTGGCGAGATAGGCGTCGTATTCGATGTCGTTGAGGTCCATCGCCATGGTGCCCGAAGACATGTCCATGCCGCCGTGTCCGCTGTGGTCCGCGCCTGCCATGGCATCGGTTGCCGGGCTACCTGTGAGGCCGGCCAGCAATTCGCCAGGCGTCTTGAATGAGAAGTCGTGCAACAGCACCACCACCTCCTGCTCGTCCCGCCCGTCGTCGTCCGGGTTGGCAACGATTAGTGGCGCCGCGAGGAGAGCCTGTTCCTGGAGCGTGTGGGCATGCATCCAGTGCGTACCGGCCTTACCAATGGGAAAGGCGTAGGTCCGCTTTTCGCCAGCGGCGATCAACGGGCTCGGGGCATCGGGCACCCCGTCGTTCGGCCAAGGCGGCGTCAGCCCGTGCCAGTGGATGATCGTGCTTTCGTCGGTTTCGTTACCCAGCAACACGTCAAAGAGATCCCCGGCTCGAAATCTGAAGCCCATCGAACCGTCGGCTTGCTGCAGTCCGAAGACGTCTGCCGACTTGCCATTCACCTCGATGCTGCGGCGGACGATGCTCAGCGACTTCGCGGCGGGCGACTGTGCCCCGAGCGTGGGCCGGATGAGGGCGGATGGCAAAGCCAGAGCCGCCGACCCTGCGAGCAATCCTGTGAGCAATTTGCGACGTTTCATTGTCAATTCCTTTGAATCAACGGGCTGTAGCCGATGTGAGTCTGATGCCGTTGCGCCGTCGATCTGCCGCGGCTGGGTATGGAGAACGCGCCGGCCCTGCGGCCGGCCCGTCTCAGAGCCCGCGCGCCGCAATCGCGTTGTGGACCGCGGCCACGATCGAGCCGATGACGATGCCGAAAGCGAGGCTGAAGAAGATGCCCTCGAGCCAGGCCTGCGGCGACGTCAAGGGTGCGAGCGTGAACAATCCCACCCAGGCATGCGTCGCCTGCAGGTTGGGAAACAGCACCCCCACGAGAGCGCACAAGACGAACAGTACGATCAGCGCCACGCTGGCCGCGATGGCCAGCCCCAGCATTGACAGTGTGCGTCTGTTGGCGATGTCGGTCATGGCATGTCTCCCTCACCAGGGACCTCGAGCGTGGGCATGTCCCTCTGCATTTGCTGCATTTGCTGCATCATCTGCATCATGTCCATTTGCATCGCCTGCATGGACCGCATCATCTCCATCATTTGCATCTGCGGTGAGCCGCCCGCTTCGGGCTGCATCATACCGCCCATTCCACTCTGCATCTGTTGCATGAGTTGCATGTGCAT
>NZ_JAKFDJ010000177.1:0-1705 GCF_036676215.1 Devosia sp.
GCGGCGGACGATCTGTCAGGCGGCGGCCAGCAGTTCGTGCAGCTTCTTGACGTCGGTGACGGGGGAGGCGACGCCGCCCTCGATCCGCATGACCTTGTTGCAGTAGAGCCGGATCAGGTCGAGGTCGTGCGAGGCCAAGACCAGGATCCCGGCCCGCTCCATCAGGCCGAGCAGGCGCTTGTGGGCGATCTTCTGGAAGTCGGCGTCGCCCACGGCGATCCATTCGTCCATCAGGATCACGTCGGCCTCGACGGCCGTGGAGACGGCGAAGGCCAGCCGCGCCTGCATTCCGGCGGAGTAGGTCTTCAGCGGCATGGCCAGGAAGGGACCGAGGCCGGTGAACTCGGCGATCTCCTCCAGCTTGTCCTCGATCTCCCGCGCCGTGAGGCCGGCGATGCGGCCCCGCAGGCGGATATTGTCCAGGCCGGTGGCCGACGGATCGATGCCGAGGTTGAGATCCAGCAGGGCCGCGATCTGGCCGTGGACATCGATGGTGCCCTCGTCGGGCTCATAGGCCCCCGAGAGCGCCCGCAGCAGGGTGGTCTTGCCGGACCCGTTGTGGCCGATCAGGCCCAGCCGGTCGCCGGCCTTGAGCTTCATATTGACCTTGGAGAGCGCCGTGACCTCGGTGGCGCCGGTCATGGTGCGGCCAAGCTTGCCGCCCACCGTGATGCTGGCCAGCCGCTTCTTCAGCGACTTGGCGTCCACCCCGTAAACGGGGAAGCGCAGGGTGAGATCGGTGACTGTGATCGAGACCTGGGGACCCTTCATAGGTAGTGCACGATCCGTCGGCGAATGTTGGAGAAGATGGAGAAGGTGGCCAACCAGCCGGCCAGGGCCATGCCGCCCAGCACAAGGTAGGTCAGCGGCTCCACCGCCTGGCCCAGCAGCGGCGCGCGGACCGCTTCCAGCATGTGGTAGAATGGGTTGAGCAGCAGCACCGCGTGATCCAGCAGCCGTCCGCCGGGCAGCCAGAACACCGGAGTCATGAACATGGCGAACTGGGTCACGGAGGCCACGATCTGCGGGATGTCGCGGAACCGGGCCGAGGCCATGGCCGCCGCCAGGCAGATCCAGCCCAGATTGAACATCACCAGGATCACGCCCGCCACGGACAGGAGGACGTTGGCGTCGCGCCAGTGATCGTAGAACACCAGCACGGCCAGGATGATCACCAGGTGGTGGGCCAGGTTGATGACGTTGCGCAGCACCGTGCGCCAGATGAAGGTCATCATCGGCAGCGACGTCTGGCTGAGCATGCCCGAGGCGCCGACGAAGGCGCCGCAGCCCTCGACGATCACGTTGGAGATCAGTCCCCAGAACACGATGCCGATGGCGACAAAGGGGATGAAGTCGTTGACCGGGATTCTGAACAGGTTGGCGTAAAGGAAGCCGATCCCGGCCACCATCAGACCCATGGAGAGAGTGATCCAGAACGGGCCGATGATCGATCCGCGGTATCTGGACACCACATCGTGCCAGGCCAGCGACCAGGCCAGGCCGATCCGTCCGAAGGAGGCGCGCAGGTCCGCGAACGCCATGCTGAACTCGTGCATGGGCCCGCGCCGACCGGTGCGCACCATGTGTTGTACGGATTGCATCTCGTCTCCCGACAGACTTCCGGACGCGAAACGTCCGTAAGCCGCCGCGCGGTGGGTAACAGGTCGCTTTTTGCGGCGCAAGCATGGCGGACGCGGCGGAATCG
>NZ_JAKFDJ010000178.1:0-1635 GCF_036676215.1 Devosia sp.
GAAGATGTTGCACGAAACCCAGCGCACTTCGGCGCCGAGCGCGACCAGCGTCTCGATCAGCACGGCGGTCTGGATGGTCATGTGCAGCGAGCCGGCGACGCGGGCGCCCTTGAGCGGCTGGGCGGCGGCGAATTCCTCGCGAATGGCCATCAGGCCGGGCATTTCGATCTCGGCGATGTCGAGTTCCTTGCGGCCGAAGCCGGCAAGGGAAATGTCCTTGACCGCGTAGTCGGTCGATTGGGTGGTCATGAATGAGCTCCGGGGCGGAATAAGGTCGTTGCCTTTGCTATACGCAAGGGCGCGATCCGGATCAACCGGAGACATAAAGAAATGTTTATATCCGATTACCGATAGGCGGCGTAGCGCCGGCGCTTGAACGGCATGCTGACGAAACGCCACAGGCCCGACAGCACCAGATAGCCCAGGATGAAACCGCCGCCGGCATAGAGGATACCCTCCATGGTGACGGGCACGGCCGGCCGGTAGTTCTCCAGCGTACGCTGGCCGATATCGGTGTCGAGATAGGCCGGTAGCGACTGCAGCCGTTCCACCGCATTGGCGCCCTCGATGCGGGCAAGCGTGGCGCTCAGATTGTCGTAGCGCTGGAAGGTCGCCGTCATCGAGCTGCCGCGTCCGGCGAGGAAATCGTCGTTGGAGGCCTCGAAGCGCCCCAAAGCCGCGGCGCGATCCAGCCCACCGGCCAGCGCCGCCCGGTCGAAATCCTCGGTAATGACGCGCAACTCATCAACCGCCCCGCCCAGGCGTGGGTATACTGCTGGGCATATTCAGGAAACTGGCTCAGGACGACGGCGAGGCCCAGCCCACCAATGCCGGCAACAATCCGCCGCATACGCTTCCTCCAGCTTCCCGGGTGTCAATGTGGGAGAGGCAAGAGCGTTCCGCAATCTCCCTTATGGGTCCCAAGCGACGCGCCGGGCGGGCCCGCCCATGCCAAGCACCAGCCTGTCGATGAAGGCCGTCTTGTGGCGTGAATAGGCAATACGATCGTCCCGATAGCGCAGAGCTAGCTCCTGCTTGAGATCACGATAGGCATCCCGCAGGTGGTCATCGGCACGCAGGGCATCGCGGAACAGCAAATGCCGGCGCACTTCGTCTGCATGCTCGTGAATGTGCAGGTGATGCGTGCGGCTGCCGTCGCTATCGGCCCGTTTCATAAGGAATATCTTGGTCTTGTCAGCATAGTCCGCCCGGTATTCGAACCCCGCCGCCTCCAGCGCCGGAATCACCCCTCGCGCAACTTCGAGATCGGCGACGAGGACGATGATGTCGATGATCGGTTTGGCGGGCAGGCCGGGAATTGACGTGGATCCCATATGCTCGACCAGCAATGGCAGCTCGGCAAAGCACGGTAGTATCAGCTTACGTTCGCGCTCGAAGGCGGCGGGCCAAGCGGGATCGGCATCATGCAGTTCCACGACCTCGGACATGAGGCTCTACTCCACCGCCCCGTCGCTATCCTCGTCAAAACCGTTGTTCACCAGCTCGACAATGGCTTCCAGCGCTTCGCGGGCCTGTTTGCCGCTGGCCTGGACCAGGATGGTGCTGCCCGGGCCGGCGCCCAGCATCATCAGCCCCATGATGGAATTGCCGTTGACCGAGGTGCCGTCCTTGATG
>NZ_JAKFDJ010000179.1:0-2955 GCF_036676215.1 Devosia sp.
CATTATTGTCGTGCTGCTTCTGGTATGCAGCAGTTTTCTGTATTGGGTGGTGGCCACGCCTTCAGGCAGCCGATGGGCCGTCGTCACGGCGGCCGAGCAGCTGGGCGGCACGGTGGCCGGTGTGTCGGGAAGCATCTGGGACGGCCTTTATGTCGACGACTTCGATGCCGGCTTTCCCGGCGCCGACGTCAAGCTGGGGCAGTTCCATTTGAAGGCGCGCTGGCCGGAACTGTTGCAGCGGCGCCTGCATGTGCAGGAGCTGACCGCCGAATCAGTCACGCTCAACCTTGCTCCCAGCCCCGACGAGGCGCCGGGAGACCCGTTTTCCATGCCTGCTCTGCCGTTCAGTATTGCCATTGACCATCTGGCCCTGGATGAACTGATCGTCCATCAGAACGGCGACCCCATTCCGATGACTATCCGCGATCTGTCTACTTCGATTGCGCTGGATCAGGATGGCGGGCAGTTGGTCATTCGTAGCGTGGAGCTCGGACATGAACAGGGGTTGGCCACGTTCGAAGGCGAGCTCGAGGTGCTGAGCCTGAGCGATCCATGGCCAAGCCGGGCGCATCTGACCACACAAGCGGTGGGCCTGACGGCCGATTCTCCGCTGTGCCTGAACCGTTACCTGCCATCTCTGCCGGCCAAGAAAACCGAGCCGCAGTCGGGGACCATCATTGCCCCGGCGCAAGAAAGCAAGGGCGCTCCATGTACGCTGGACATCAATACGACGATAAAAGGAAGCATGGAGGCGCTGGACGTCGTCATCCAGGGCACCGGCCAGGGCATGAGCCTGGACGCGGATATATCGCTTGCTCCCCGGGCGGCCTTTCCGCTTAAGGGAGGGGAAGTGGCTTTGGAACTGGCCGATGGCTCGTCATTGCACGGCGATCTGGATTGGTCTTCCGGCCTGGCGGATGACGTCATCCTGGACCACATCGTGGGCACTTTGCGCACAGAGAAACTGGATATCGGCCAGTTGGTAGGCGACTCCATACCGCCTGCCGTCATCACGACTTCGGCCGATTTCGATGTAAAACTGCGCGACCGCAGTGAAGTGGTGTCCGGCGATGTGGCCTTGAACTTCGCCGAGGGCTCGCATTGGAACAAGCAGCCGCTTTCCGGCCACTTGAAGGGCAGGGTCGTCAACGCGGCATCGCCCACGAGCGAGGCGGCAACTCCCCCAACGCCGTCTTCTGCATCTACGCCATCCTCCAAGCCCGCTGCGGGGCCGACGCCTACCCCGGCGGCCCCGCCGCAGCCGGCCGGCACAACACCGCCGGCGCGTGCGCTATGGGAGACGCTGCAGTTGGCGTCGCTGAACATGGACCTGCGTCTGGGCAAGAATCATCTTCGCGCAGAAGGCGCGCTGGGATCGATCGAAAATGATCTGACGCTGGACGTGACGGCACCCGATCTGGCGGCGTTCTGGCCGGGTGTCGGCGGCGGTGCGAGTGTTAAAGGTTTGGTGGCTGGCACGCTGCCGCATCACCGGGCACAGCTTGCGGCCCAATATACGCCCGAGAAGAGCAAGCCCGGCCAGGTCGGCAGCGCAGCGCTGAAGGTCGATATAAAGCTGGAAGGCGCCTGGGACAAAGGGCCCGTGGAGCAGGGAAGCGTTCAGGGCTGGCGCGGAAAAATTTCGTCGCTGGACATCGACCATGCCGGACTGGGCCTGCACTCCGATTCGGTCACTGCGCTCAGCTTTCTACCGGGCCAGGTAGCGCCGGCGTGGCAATGGCAGGTGGGCGCCACGCAGCTCGATTTCCTGTTGAACTCGCGAACTTTGTTTACCTTGAATCATCAGGGTTCGCGAGGCGGGCCGGGGCGCTGGGAAACCCAGGGCGCGATTGCCAGCTTGCCGGTCTCGGCAAGCCTGGTCGACCAATTGCGCAAGAAGGTGGATGCCCAGGCGAAGGAAGAAGCCGATCGCGGGGGCATCAAGATCAAGGCCAATCAGGGCGATGACAAGTCCGAAGTCGTATTCGCCCTGGACTGGGATCTGAAGTTTGCCGGTGCGCTGGCGGGCCGTGCGCATATCGAGCGGGTTTCCGGCGATGTCATGGTTCCCGCCGAACCGGCATTCCCGCTGGGGCTGCAAGCATTTTCCCTGGACGTGAATGCCAGGCCCACCAGTGGCGCAACCAGCCGCTTGACTGCGGATCTGGACCTGAAGACTGCGCGCATGGGCCAGGTTTCGGCCAGCGCCCAGACCTTGATTCATGCCACGCCGGGCGGCGGCATTGTGCTCAACCCCAAAGACGTCAAGACGGTCAAACTCAATGCCAATATCGACGACCTGGGCTGGACCAGTCTTTTCCTGGACGACACGATGGAGTTGGGCGGAGCCGTGCAGGCAGACGTCCAACTGCAAAGCAAGCCGGATGGCACCTGGAACAGCACGGGCACCATCTCGGGCCAGAAGATACGCCTGATCCGTATCGATGACGGCATACGTTTGCTGGACGGCACGCTGGAAGCCCGATTGCAGGATGAGCGCCTGATCCTCGACAGCCTGAGTTTTCCGGCGCTGCTGCGGGTTGAGCCCCGGGAATGGCGCACAGCGGAATGGCTGAAGACCAATCCCGAGGCCAAGGGCGGCAAACTGACGATCACCGGCGACTGGAACTTGTTCGAGTCCAGCGGGATCATCGATCTGGATATCTACCGCTACCCCATTTTGCAGCGCTCGGACCGCTATGCCATGATCACCGGCAAGCTGCGCCTGGCCATCGAGCTGCCCAAGATAGCCATCAATGGCGCCATCACGGCCGATGCGGGGTGGTTCGATCTGGATATGCTGGGCGGCATCCCGACGGTCGACAGCGACGTGGTGGTGGTGCGTCCGGGCGAGAGCATCGAGACGCTGCCCCTGCGCATCTGGAACGACCTCAATACGAGCGTCGGCAATCTGGCGGCAGCCATCGCCTTTCAGGAAGAGCGCAGGATGCTCGT
>NZ_JAKFDJ010000180.1:0-5049 GCF_036676215.1 Devosia sp.
GCGTAGAGCAGCTCCATGGCCTTGCGCTCGACCGTGCGGTCGGAGGTCAGGAACAGGTTGCGCGCCAGCTGCTGGGTGATGGTCGAGGCGCCCTGGGTCGCGCGCCCTTCGTTCACCCCGGCGATGATCGCCCGGCCGATGCCGATCGGATCGAAGCCGGTGTGCTCGTAAAACCGCCGGTCCTCGATGGCGATGAAGGCGGCCGGGACATAGGGCGGCAGCTTGGCGAGGTCGACGGGCGGGCCGTAACGGCCGCCGCGCACGCCCAGCACCGCGCCGGTCCGGTCGACATAGCTGACCTGAGGATCGCGCCGGATCTCCGGCAGGCGCGGCAGTTCCGGGGCGCCCGCGAGCAAGGACGCGGCGGCGGCGAACACGATCACCAGGCAAGCTCCAGCGCGACGGGCGTTCCAGCGCCCGTCCGTCAGGTTCCTTCTGTCGCCTCAACGACCGCCGGCAAACATAATTCGCGGTAATATGCGGCATTAGGTAGCAAACACACCTCACATACGATGAGGAACGCCATTGATAATGGCGGTGTTTATCCTGATGTCGCTCCTAAAGAGGAGCGGCCCCGATGGGGTTAGGAGTTCTGGCGGCGGCGCTCATCGGGCTAAGTCATCTTGGTCAGGGATGGAATGATCATCACCCTGAGCTGACTCTTCGGAACTTCGCCGTTCTCAGGCAGGTCGGTGTGATCTGTCTTGCTGACCATGATTGCGCCAGCAGAGCACCGCCACTCCTCCGATCCAGGGCTCCGGTAGTGGACGCAGTAGGCGGCGGAGATCACCCTTGGCCTGGGTGGTACTGTGAACCCGGAAAACATGGTTGCGACCCTCGCCTCAACCTCAGGATCGGTCTCAGCATCACTCGCCAGGGCTGTGTGGTCGGTTTGCCCGCCAATCAGCGTGATGCCGCTATACCCCGGCACCTCAGCCAGCACCTGGCCGTACTCGATCACGCCGTCGCGCGCCGACTGGCCGATACACATGCCCCGCGCCACGAAGATTTTCGCCGCGAAGTGGACATCAAACGCCGGTTGAGCGCCGATGTTTTTAAGTTCGACGTCGACCTTGATACGGGGCTTGCCATTGGTGACGGACAGGTCCGATACGCCGGTCGCCTGGATGGTGACCCAGGTTCGGTTATCCGCCTCGAAGGCCCGGAGCGCGGCGTCAGTGCTCTCCCGCGCCGCGCCGGCGCTCTTCCTGGCTTCGAGCCAAGCCCCTCGCGCGTAGAGAATGGTGGCCCCAAGCCCAAGGATGCCAATGAGGTTGAGCCAGAGTTGCTGTCCTGTGTAGTCGGCGCTCGCCTCGGTAGCTGCGACACCCCGAAGGTTGGCGACCAAACTCTGGCAATCGCTGTCGGTGGCGCCCTTGCACCGCTCTTGAGCGGCTTGGTGGGTTATCTCGCGGCGCGTCGTGACGGTCTCTATGGACGTCCAAATGAGGCCAATGAGCGCGGTGATCGCCATCACCGCGACGGCTGCTAGGAAATGTCGTCCAGCCGAAGTGTCGTCGCCCCTATAGCCACCAGACATTGAATCAAGAAAGCCCCGGTGAATCCGCCCCGGCTGATCTTGTTCGCAATGTTCCGCTCTGTCTCTGGGATTCCGATTGCAGTCAGCTTTTCCGCCAACTCCCGGTAGCTGACGCCGCGCTTCTTCAGCTCAGCTTTCAGGAGGTTCTTGGTCCGGGCCGTCCAGTCGATTTCGGCCATGGCGAGGCCTCCCGTTTCAGAGTTCAATATCATTATATTCGATATTTTTACCGCTGAAACTGATATGAATCAAGCCAACAAACACATCCTATCTAATGATGTTCTTCGGGAGATTCGGGGGGAAACCCATCGGGAAGGATGCATTTTCCCTGACGCCTTGGGGAACAAGGCATGAGAAGCACCAAGCGTTGCCGCGGACCAACAAGTCCGGCCATCATCGGAGTATGTCGATCCCAGAGCGCCTCCTCAAACTTTGGCAACTGATCAGGCGTCACCCGTTCGTTGCGGCGGTGTTCACCATTACAGGACTCGTTTCAGCGTGGGATACATTCTGCGGCAACGTTGAGCAGGTCACTGGCCATGAGCTCCCGAGCCTCAAAGAGTTGCTCGGGCCGTCCATCGTGACAGGTTCGCACCTGCTTCCCGGGTGGGGTTGGCTAATGATCCTCCAAGCCATTCTCACGCTTGGCGTTCTGCTGGCCGTTCGCGACGTTCTGAAGACTAGTCGTGTGATTGCCAGCCCCGGCCCGCCGACGTTACCTGCGCTCGTGCCGGTCCCAATGGGCTCTAGGCCGCCATTGCCCGCTGAGCCGCAACACGCCGACAATGCCGCACCGGCCGATCTGAGCGCGTGGGGCCACGCCGATCCCCTTACACTTCGGCAAGCGGCGGCCCTTTGGGCGAAACAAGACCCTGCGGCGCTCGCGACCAAGCCTTTGCGCGGAACGCCAGCCGCATGGCTGCAGGCCCTGGTGCAGGCCGCCGAGACCGGGGGACTCAGCGTCACAGCCAATACCGATCCGGGACGCCCTTTGATTGGCTCGCCAATAGACCATGCATGGGCCAGACGTTCAGAGTTGGCGCGGTTTGCCGTCGCGCGGGGCGAGGCGCCGCCCTTCCTAGCCGCCCATCTTGTGGAAGCGGTTGCCGCCGCCGAGCCCGATTTCGAGCCCGCACCGGAGGACCCGCCGGAGCCGACGCTTTGGCTGGAATCCGCCAAATTCAGCTACGATGCCTTTTCGAGCGGTGATCTGGACAAGTGTTCGCTGACACTGGACGTGCAGAACAAGACCTACGGCGACCTTGGGGGCGTCACCGTATCTGTCTCTGAGATGGCCACCAAAGGCGGTGAACGTATCGTTCCCGTCGGAACGAATGTCTTGGTGGCGAGCAAGCCCCTGCGACGGCGCGACACCCTCCGAATCCGAATGTTGTCGCGGGATGCGGGGAAGCGCGGACCCTGGCTTCTTCATCTGACAGGGGGCCTTCGGCAGCAACTTGCCTTGGATGAGGGAACTAGCTTCCAAATCTCCATGACGGCCGAGAGCGGACTCATGACGCGGGCGGTCTTGAAGGTCGCGCTTCGGAACGGCAAGACCTCTCAGTGCAAGATCACAGCTCAGGCCATTCTGCCCCAATAGCCACCATCACCTGAGCCAAGAACGTGGTCGTGCAGCCTGCGCGACTGATCTTGTTCGCTATGTTCCGCTCGGTCTCGGGCAACACCCAGTGAGCAAGATGTCCGCCAACTCCCGGTGGCTGACGCCCCCCTTTTTAGCTCGGGCCCCGATCCGCGCCGGAACCCGCCATCGGTTGCGCCTCGCGCCGTGACTGCGACGCTTTGACACCTTTGGGTAAGGGCTGCGTGCTTAACTACGTCGACTTGGAGAGACGCGTGCGGAATTTCGTTCTCGATAACGCCAGCGAACTGGAACGACGGTCGATTTCCCGCGCCGGCGATCGTCGCGCCAGTCCGCGCGAGAGCGTCAGCCTGCCGGCCTTCCTCCTGCTGGCCGGCGACGAACTGGTCTCCTGCACCATCGTCGACCGCTCCCTCGAGGGCTTCCGCATCGATCTCGGCGAGGCCGTGACGACCGTTCCCGACCGCTTCCTGATGGTCGACCTCCTGGGCGGCATCGGCCACGAGGCGCAGGTCGCCTGGCGAGGAGGTTCGTTCGTCGGCGCCCGCTCTCTGCGCCGCCACGACCTGCACGAGCCCCAGGTGGGCGTCGCCGCCGAACTGAAGAAGGCCTGGGCGCGCGCCCTGACCTAGCGCCGGTTCACGCCGCCTCCGTATGGCTCTCGCTCAGGGCCGCAGTCACCTGGGCGCTCTCGATCGCCAGGGCGGAACCGACCTCCGGCGCGAGCGACCGGCCGCGCGCGATCTCGCGCCGGACGAAGCGGCAGAAGCGGTCGGCCTCGACATAAAAATGCACATTGGACTGCGGATGGTCAGCCCAATAGTCGGAGGCCACGGCCCGCAGGTCGGGACCGAGCGCCTTGCAAAGCCGTGGCGTGTTCAGCGCCAGCGGCGCCAGGCGGTTGGCCCGGTAGACCATGCAGGAGCAGGCCATGCCCGGATGGCGCACGATCCCCTGCAGCCGGCCCGCCTCCCGGTCGGTGAGCTGGTAGCGGCGAATCAGCAGCGAGGTATCGATCTTCACCGCCATGCACAGGTCCGGCGAGGCGGTGAGGTCGGCCAGAGCCTGCTGGAAGTCAGCCAGCATGGGCCAGCCTCCGGCGCGGCGCCCAGGTCTCGGCGAGCACGTGCATCCGCTCCAGCTCCGGGATCAGGCCGTCGGCGAGGTCCTCGTAATAGGTCTCCTGGAACTCGTAGGTAATGGCCCGCAGATTGGGGAAGCCCGCCACGTGGGCGAAGGCGGTCTCCCAGACCGGCTCCGGCGTCAGGCTGGAATGGCTGTCCATGTAGAAGCCGGCGAACTCGTCGCCGCCGCCCAGGTGAATCTCGATCACCGCGGCCGGGTCCAGCTGGGCGATATAGGCCTCAGGGGTCTCGCCGCCGTTGCGCCAGTTCACATAGAGGTTGTGCAGGTCCAGCAGGGTCTCGCAGCGACCCTCGGCGTGCAGCCGGTTGAGGAACTGCGGCTCGGTCATGTCGGGGTCTGGGACCGGCGTGAAGAAGGCGCCGTTCTCCAGCGCGATGGGACAGGCCAGGGCCTCGCGTAGCCGCGCGGCCTTGCCGGCCACGATCCCATAGACCTCGTCGTCATAGGCGATGGGCAGGCCGAGGCCCGCCTGGGCGTTGGGCACGGCGCCCTTGGGGGTGATGAAGACGCTGAGGTGCTCGCTGAACCAGGAAAACCCGATGTCGGCGGCGAGTTCGGCCACCGCGTCGACGAAGGCCTCATCCAGCGGCATGGCGCTGGGCAGCGACAGGCCGATGCCATGCCCGGCCGTCAGCCGGCCTTCGGCGCAGCGCCGCAGCTCGTCGATGGCGCCCAGGGTGCGGTGGAAGCGGCGTCCCTGCGCGCTCGGGCCGAAATCGTACCAGAGCCGGTCCGGCATCACGCCCAGATACTCCACCAGGTC
>NZ_JAKFDJ010000181.1:0-1683 GCF_036676215.1 Devosia sp.
GTTAGGCCGCATGGAAACTGTCATGACACTCGTGATCCTCGCCGGCCCGATTCTGGCGCTCGTTGGATGCATTCTCGCGGCTTACCGCATCGCTGCCTTGGCCGGCGGGAGCCATTCTAAGTCGGCAATCCGTATCGCAGCGGCGTCGGTGGCCGTCGGGTTCGCAGGCTATCTGGCTGGCGCTCTCTTGGGGGCATGGGCGCTGTGTTCTCCGGCAGGGGCGAGCAACCTGTGCGGGCTTGGCGGCTTCATCGGTACGGGCCCGCTTATCGCTGGTATTTCGCTCATCGCGTTCGCCCAGCGGCTCGGCAAGCAGCACGCCGCGGCCTAACAATTCGTCCAAGCCGACGCCGCTTCGCGGCGCGGCTTAACTCAGGTGTTAGGTGTCACACCAAATATCGAGGTGACTTAATGAACCGGATAAGCGTGCTCCTCGCCTTTGCCGCCGCCTCATTGCCATTCTCGACCTCGGCCAGAGAGGCAACCTGTAGTCCTTCAGCCGAAAGCAGCCGAAAGGTAGTTCTGGAGTTCTACGACCAGGCGTTAATTCAGAAGAAGCCCAAGCTCGCCTTTGAACGGTTCGTATCGCCAGCCTTTGTCGAGCACAAGGCGGATGTCGCCGGCGGCACCCGAGATGCTGTCGCTACATTCCTTGAAGGTTTGATCGCCCAGCTCCCAGCCGCACGCTGGGAGGTGCTGCGAACTGTGGCTGAGCCGGAGCTCGTCGCTCTACACGCTCGGTTTGTGCCGGCGCCGGGCGCCCCGGCGTACGCAATCGTCGATATCTTTCGCGTAGAGAACTGCCGCATCGTGGAGCACTGGGATGTCGTCGCACCGCCTCGCCCTCAAAGCCCTGCTTCCCGTGCCGAAGGCAGCGCGGGTGACACCTAACAATTCGTCCAAGCCGACGCCGCTTCGCGGCGCGGCTTAACTCAGGTGTTAGGGCGCACAGCTGCAACACGGAGACGGGAAAGATGGAAATGACCATAACTGGTGCTCAGCACGACATGCGCCACGGCTACTTCAGCGGAGCGCCGGGCATTCTTGCGTCTGCGCTCGCGTGGTCTGTCGCTACAGGCTTCGCTGCGTTTTCTTCGCCTCAGCAGGCGATCTGGGCGCTACTCATTGGCGGTGCGCTTATTCACCCGGTCGGCGTCTTGCTCTGTCGCCTCTTCGGCGCCCCGGCAACCCATACCAAAGGCAACCCGCTCGGGCAGCTGGCCGGGGCCAGCACGTTCTGGCTCATCTTTAGTCTGCCCTTGGCGTACGTCCTCGGGCTGCAGCACCCCGCGTGGTTCTTCGTCGCCATGTTGCTCGTCATTGGCGGGCGCTATCTGGTTTTCGCCACGCTGTACGGCATGCGGCTTTACTGGGCACTGGGCTTGGCCCTTGCCGGTGCCGGTTTCGCTCTCGCCGCGCTATCGGCCTCGGCGCTGGTGGTCGTGGCCACAGGCGCCGCGATCGAGCTCGTGTTTGCAGTCGTGGGCATCCTCCAGCACCGTCACTGGGTGCGCCCTAACAGTTCGTCCAAGCCGACGCCGCTTCGCGGCGCGGCTTAACTCAGGCGTTAGGCCGCGTTGGAATTGGGGAGTGTCGTGGGTCAAGCGCGGATCGTTCGCTGCGGTCCCACGCCACTCCGCTTCGTCTGGCATCACGCAACAAGCGCTGTCGGTAAGGCCCGCG
>NZ_JAKFDJ010000182.1:0-5471 GCF_036676215.1 Devosia sp.
CCGGCCAGCGCCTGCGCCATGGCCCCCAGCACCTGCCCGGCTTCCCCGGCCAGCGATCGAACCATGGGCGTCGGCGCCCCTGCCCGCCTGGCGAGCGCCATAAAGGCGCCCGGGAGGCCCTCGCCGGCATCCGAGGACGACAGCCCCCCGAGGTCGCACGGTGCCTGCCAGAGCAGCGCGGCGATATCCTCGAGCGTGGCACCCTCCGCCAGTTCGCAGGCATCGTGGCCGCGATAAAGCAAGCGGCCATCGGCAACCGTCGAAATACCCGTGCGCAGCACTGGATCGCCCCACTGCATGGCCTGGGCAGCAACGGCGTCCTGTCGGCGGCGGCCAGCAGCGCGCCGGGCCAGGCGCCGCACGTCGTCGCCCCGATAAAGGCTTTTGCGGCTGTCGGATGGGTCGCGCTTGGCCTTGATGCGGCCGCGGCTGACATTGGCATAGAGCGTCTGCGGCTGGGTGCCGAGCAGGCTCAGGGCTTCAGAAGCGGTCAGCCAGTCCATGGCAAATACATTGATCCAATCGGTCAAGATTGACGTCAATGTTAACACGCCTAACCTTTGCCGCAACAAGCCAAAGGAGTGCGCTATGAAAAGTGGTCTCGAAGATGTAGTCGCCGCCGAAACAGTGCTGTCGGACGTGGATGGCGCCAATGGCCGGCTGATCGTGCGCGGCGTGTCGCTGGACGAGCTGGTGGCAACCAGCCGCTATGAAGATGTGCTGCACCTGTTATGCGACGGCTTCCTGCCGCTGCCGGATGACCTGCCGGCGGCACTGGGCGCGGCGCGCCAGGCCGTGTTCGCCCATGTCGTCGCAGCCGATGCCGCCATTGTGGCCTTGCCGCCCGTAGAGGGCCTGCGGGCGCTGATGGCGCGGCTGGCGGATGGTGATGACATTGACCCTGCTTTGCAGCTCGTCGCGGCGCCCGCGGTCTTCACCAGCGCCCTGCTCCGGCTGCGCGGCGGAATGGAACCCGTCGCGCCCGACCCGGCCCTGCCGCATGCGACCGACTTCCTGCGCATGCTGGGCGGCACCGTGCCGAGCCCGCAGCAGGCCGCGGCGCTCGATCGCTATCTGGTGACGGTGGCCGATCACGGGCTCAACGCATCCACCTTCGCCGCCCGCGTGGTCGCCAGCACCCAGGCAGGTCTCGCCTCCGCGGTGCTGGCCGCGCTCAGCGCCCTCAAGGGGCCGCTGCATGGCGGGGCGCCCGGCCCGGTGCTGGATATGCTGGACGGCGTCGGCAAGCCCGCAGACGCCCCCGCATGGCTCGACAATGCGCTCGCACGCGGCGAGCGGCTGATGGGCTTTGGCCATCGCATCTATCGGGTCCGCGACCCACGTGCCGACGCACTCAAGGGCGCCGTCCGGCTGCTGGCTGCCTCGGGCGCCATCGAGCCGCAGCGCCTGGCGCTGGCAGAAGCGGTCGAACAGGCCGCGCTGTATCTGCTGCGGCAGAAAAAGCCTGACCGACCGCTGGAAACCAACGTGGAATTCTACACCGCGCTCCTGCTCGAAGCCCTCGGCTTTCCCCGCGACGCCTTCACCTGCGTCTTCGCCGCCGGCCGCGTCGGCGGCTGGGTCGCCCATGCGCGGGAACAGGCCCTGGGCGGCAGGCTGATCCGGCCGATGTCGGTCTATGTGGGTCCGAGGCCCCAGGTGGCGGCCTAGAAACAAAAAACGCCGGGCTCATCACCCGGCGTTTTCAATTCTATCCTCGGAACGTTACGCCGTTGCGGGCGCTTCGTCCTTCTTGCGCTCGGAGTAGATGTACAGCGGACGCACGTCCTTGCCGTTCACCACTTCGGCGCTGATCACCACTTCTTCCACGCCTTCGAGCGAAGGCAGGTCGTACATGGTGTCGAGCAGGATGGCTTCCATGATCGAGCGGAGGCCGCGGGCGCCGGTCTTGCGCTCGATGGCCCGCTCGGCGATCGCCTTGAGGGCGTCCTCGTGGAAGGTCAGTTCGACTTCTTCCATCTGGAACAGGCGCTGGTACTGGCGCACCAGGGCGTTCTTGGGGGCGGTCAGGATTTCGATCAGCGCGGAGATATCAAGGTCTTCCAGCGTTGCCAGCACCGGCAGACGGCCGATGAATTCGGGGATCAGCCCGAAACGCACCAGGTCTTCCGGCGCCACATCGGCCAGGATCTGGCCGACGCGACGGTCGTTGGGGTCCTTGACGGTCGCGGCAAAGCCGATGCCCGAGCCCTCTCCACGTGCCGAGATGATCTTTTCGAGCCCGGCAAAGGCGCCACCGCAGATGAACAGGATATTGGTCGTGTCCACCTGCAGGAATTCCTGCTGCGGATGCTTGCGGCCACCCTGGGGCGGAACCGAAGCCACGGTGCCTTCCATGATCTTGAGCAGAGCCTGCTGCACGCCTTCGCCCGATACGTCGCGGGTGATGGACGGGTTATCAGACTTGCGGGAGATCTTGTCGACTTCGTCGATATAGACGATGCCGCGCTGCGCCTTTTCGACGTTGTAGTCGGCCGACTGAAGCAGCTTGAGGATGATGTTCTCCACATCCTCGCCGACATAGCCCGCTTCGGTGAGCGTCGTCGCGTCAGCCATGGTGAAGGGCACGTCGAGGATGCGGGCCAGCGTCTGGGCCAGCAGCGTCTTGCCCGAGCCGGTCGGTCCGATCAGCAGGATGTTGGACTTGGAAAGTTCAATATCCTGGTTCTTGGACGAGTGGTGCAGGCGCTTGTAGTGGTTGTGGACGGCCACGGAGAGCACGCGCTTGGCGCGGAACTGGCCGATGACATAGTCGTCGAGCACCTTGCAGATATCTGCAGGTGTCGGCACGCCATCGGAGGACTTGACCATGGAGGTCTTGTTCTCTTCGCGGATGATGTCCATGCACAGCTCGACGCATTCATCGCAGATGAACACGGTCGGACCGGCGATCAGCTTGCGAACCTCATGCTGGGATTTCCCGCAGAACGAGCAGTAAAGCGTGTTCTTCGAGGTTTCGCCGTTCGTTGTCTCTTTGGACATCCAGTCACTCCCGGGGGCCAGAGCGCCCCCAAAACCAAGCGTTATCAGTGACGGTAACGCTCGAGCCTAAAGAAAGTCTAAGCCGAACCGATCCTAAAGACCGATCCGGCTTGGTGCAATTGCGTCTGGATCACAGTCCACGGCGCATCAGCAATGTGCTTAACGCCGGAATCAGGCCTGCGCCTCCGGCACGACCCGCTTGTCCCAGACGTTGTCGATGAGGCCAAAGGTCTTGGCTTCTTCCGGGGAAAGGAAGCGATCGCGCTCGAGAGCGTTCTCGATTTCCTCGTAGGTGCGGCCGGTGTGCTTCTCATAAATCTGATTAAGACGTCGCTTCAAACCCTCGACTTCCTTGGCATGAATCAGGATGTCGGTGACCTGACCCTGGAAGCCGCCGGAGGGCTGGTGGACCATGATGCGCGAATTCGGCAGCGCGGTGCGCATGCCGGCTTCGCCTGCCGCCAGCAAGAGCGAGCCCATCGAGGCGGCCTGCCCCATGACCATGGTGGCCACCGGCGCGCGGATGAACTGCATGGTGTCGTAGACCGACAGACCCGCCGTCACCACGCCGCCAGGCGAGTTGATGTAGAGCGAGATCTCCTTTTTCGGATTCTCTGATTCGAGGAACAGCAGCTGAGCCACGATCAGGCTCGCCATGTTGTCCTCGACCACGCTGGTCACGAAAATGATGCGTTCGCGCAGCAGGCGCGAATAGATATCGAAGGCGCGCTCGCCCCGATTGGACTGCTCGACCACCATGGGAACGAGCGTGTTCATGTAAGTATCGTGCGGATCCCGCATGTAATGCCCCTTTGCTGTGCCGTATCACGGACCTGGCCAGCATTGCTTGGATGAAACACGATCCCTTCCCGAACTCGGATATCGGGGGTCCGGGGATCATGTCGAATTTCGAATCGACGCTGCGCTCGATTGCAGCCCATGCTGCCTTAAGAGCGGGTAAAGGCACAGATAGGCGGCATTGGGGCAGGCTTCAATAGCGCGTTTGCCGGATGTGACGGCAAGGTGAATGGAACGGGCCTGCTCGCCTAGGCCGAGAAGCTGACCGCCACGCCCTTTTTCTTGAAATAGGACTGCATGATCTTGCGCCCCTGGCGGTTGGACTGGGCGAGCTTGGCCGGCTCGAACACCGCCTCCTTGGCGCCTTCACGGGCCATGGCGGCCTTCAGCGCGGCGATATGGGCGTCCAGATCCTCGTTGTCGTTCTTGATCGAGGCATAGATGTTGTCGATGGCCTGGTTCAGGGTCAGATCGCTCACGGCACGACACTCCTTGGGTCTTTCCCACTCCACTAGCGATTTTTGCCGCAAGGGCAAGCCGCCGATTGCAAAGGAGGCACGACCTCGTAATGTCGAACATCCATTTGTTGTTCCGGTTTCCCTCCTCCCCATGGCCGCCATTATCCAGCTCAAGCCGATCTCCGACGTTCCCGACCACCGCCGCGCCAGTGCCGACCCGCGCGATCCGGATTTTTTCCAGAATCCCTATCGCTTCTATGACCGGCTGCATGAAGGCAACCCGGCCTTCTTCTGGGACCAATATGGCCATTGGTGCTTTGCCGGGTTCAAGGATGTCAGTGCCCTGCTGCGCGACAAGCGCTTTGGCCGCGAGATTCTGCATGTGGCGACGCGCGAAGAGCTCGGCATGCCCGAGCCCAAGCCGCATACGGCCGCCTTCGACCTCACCGAGAAGCACTCCCTGCTCAATCTGGAGCCGCCTGGCCATACGCGCCTACGCACCCTGGTCAACCGCGCCTTTGTCTCCCGCCATGTCGAGCAGTTGCGGCCGCGCATCATCCGGCTCGCCAATGAGATGATCGACAGTTTCGAGGGCGAGGACAGCGTCGACCTGATCAAGGCCTTTGCCGCGCCAATCCCGGCCATCATCATTGCCGAAATGATCGGCCTGCCCGCCGAAAGCGCGCCGAGCCTGCTCAGCTGGTCCAACCGCATGGTGGCCATGTACATGTTCGGCGTCAGCCATGAGACCGAGATCGATGCCAACCAGGCCTCGCAGGACTTCATGGATTTCGTGGCCGAGGCCATTGCGGATCGCCGCAGGCAGCCGCGGGAGGACCTGCTGTCGCATATGCTGACCTCGGATCGTGACGGCGACCGGCTGAGTGACGAGGAGGTCATGTCCACGGCCATCCTGCTGCTCAACGCGGGCCACGAGGCGACGGTCCACACCACCGGCAATGGCGTCAAATCGATCCTCGAAAGCGGTATCGATCCGGTTACGCTTTTCTCCAGCGACGCGCAGACCGAAGCCACGGTGGAAGAATGCCTGCGTTTCGACGCGCCGCTACATATGTTCACGCGCTATGCGCTGAGCGACCTCGACTATGAAGGGCTGCACCTGCGCAAGGGGGACGTGATCGGGCTGATGCTGGGCGCCGCCAACCGCGACCCCAGGCGCTTCGCCAATGCCAACAGCTTTGATCCGTTCCG
>NZ_JAKFDJ010000183.1:0-2665 GCF_036676215.1 Devosia sp.
GGCAAGGATGTCTGCGCCGAGGCGCTGCATGCCGAGGGGCCGCGCTATGGCAAGCGCATGGTGGCCATCAACTGCGCGGCGATTCCGCGGGACCTGATGGAAAGCGAATTGTTTGGCGTTGCCCGCGGCGCCTTTACCGGCGCGCATGAAGACCGCAAGGGCGCGGCCGAATTGGCCGATGGCGGTACGCTGTTCCTCGACGAAATCGGCGAGATGGATCTTTCGCTGCAGTCCAAGCTGCTGCGCTTCCTGCAGACCGGCACGCTGAGCCGGGTCGGCGAATCGGGCGTGCGGCATGTCGATGTGCGGGTGATCTGCGCCACCAACCGCAACCCGATGCAGCTGATCACCGAGAAGAAGTTCCGCGAGGACCTGTTCTACCGACTGCATGTGCTGCCGATTCATCTGCCGCCGCTGCGGCAGCGGCCGACCGACATCATGGTGCTGGCCCGCCACTTCCTGGCGCTCTATGCCACCGAGGAACACAAGCGTTTCAGCGGCTTTGCGCCGGAAGTAGCGAGCCTGCTGACCTCGGCGGAATGGCCGGGCAATGTGCGGCAGCTGCAGAACCTGGTGCGCCGGCTGGTGGTGATGTGCGACGGCGGGGAAATCACCATGCCGATGCTCAGCGCTGCCGACATCGAATCGCGGGGTGTCGTTGTCGCGCCCGAGCCGGCATCCCGGGCGGACCGGCGCCAGGCCATCCTGCCGATGTGGCAGCAGGAGCAACGCATCATTGAGGATGCCATTGCCAGCTTCGGGGGCAATGTATCGCTGGCTGCTGCAGCGCTCGAGATCAGCCCCTCCACCATCTATCGCAAGCGGCAGGGCTGGGCCGAAATGGCAGCAGCAGGCTAGAGTCCGAGCGCCACCACCAGCGTCAGCACGAAGAGCAGCGCCACGATGGGCGTCATGGTCAGCCGCTCCGGGCGGCTGTGCGAAATGGCGTTGAGCGGAATGCCGGTCGCCAGATAGGCCACGGCCACCCAGGCGGCTATCCCGATCCAGTCACCGCCAGGCAGCCAGGCCACCAGCCCCGCCTTCTGCAAGGCGATCGCGGCGATCACCGCATAGATGACGATGGCCACGAGACTGCCGATGCGCAGCCCGGTTGGCAAGGTGCGGTATTGCCCGCCCCAGGCGAAGTGCCCGAGCGGCGCCCCGGCCGCCAGACCTGCCTGGAGCACGGCCAATCCGGCCAGAAGAATGCTCAATGCCAGTGCAGCCGCTGCCGTCATGTCGCCCCCAAGCGCTCGATACGCGCGCTAGGTGGTGACACCGGCCCGCAGCGTCAAGGCGTGTTTGCCTCGCGGGCCTTGACCCGGTCCAGCCCCAGATAGTGTTCGCGCAGGATCACGGCGATGCCGGAGGCCACGATGATCGTGGCTCCGAAGACCATGGTCAGCGTCGGCACTTCGGCGAAGACGATGAGGCCAAGGATGATGGTCAGGATCAGCGAGACATATTCGAACGGCGCGATCACCGACATGTCGGCATAGCGATAGCATGAGGTCAGCAGCAACTGGCCGATGCCGCCGGCAAATCCGGCAGCGATCAGCAAGAGCCATTGCCGGGGATCGGGCCAGACCCAGCCGAAGGGCACCGTGAGCAGCGATAGCAGGGTCGCGCAGATGAAGAAGTAGATGACGATGGTCTCGGTGCGCTCGGTCTGCACCAGCTTGCGCACCTGCATCATGGCAAAGGCCGAGAATATCGCCGAGACGAAGCAGGCGATGGCGCCGATGGTTGCCGCATCGCCCATGGCGTCGCCGCTCGAGAACACCGTCAGGCGCGGCCACAGGATGATGACAACGCCGACAAGGCCGACAAGCACCGCGGTCCAGCGGAAGACATGCACGCGCTCCTTGAGCAGCACGGCGCTGAACAGGACGATCAGCAAGGGTGTGGCGTAGCTGATGGCCGTTGTTTCCGGCAGCGGCAACCGCGTCAGCGCAAAGAAGCCCAGGCCCATCGCGGAAACGCCGATAAACGCCCGGAGCACGTGTCCCCGGGGGTTGCGTGTGTGCAGCGCGCTCTGCAATTGCCGGCGCCACGCAAGGTAACCTAGCACCGGCAAGATGGCGAAGAAGCAGCGGAAGAAGACCAGTTCACCGGTTGGAACCGTCTCGGTTGCCTTGAGCAGCGTGGCCATGACCACGAAAAAGCAGACCGAAAGAACCTTGAGAATAATGCCGCGCAACGGACCGCCCGCATGTTGCGCGGGGCTGGTCGGATCGGCCGGCTTGGGACTGGTCACGAGAGTCTCGTCGCTAGGGACGGCAAGGTTCGGCGCGATCGGTTGCCTGCACCGCGCCGGAGGACTGCGTCAGCTCTTGGCGGCTTCGATCTTTTCCTTGGCAATACGCGCAGTGGCGAATGCCTTGTGCTCGGGGCCGACAGCACTGCCGGTCTTGAGCACCTTGCCGGCGGCGTCATGGATTTCCCAATGCCAGTTTGCATTCGGGCCGCTGCCGCCCTTGAGGCGCAGCTTGATCTGAAGGGTGTTGTCTTGGGTCATAGGTGCCTTATGGCGCAGGTTGGGGCGGGGGGAAAGGGGTTGGGTGAAAAAGTTGGGGTCCTGGTTGCGGGATACCGCCACCTAGCCTTTCCCCGACAGGGGAGGTTGGGCCGAAGTCCAACGCTTCTTCTGGCGCAATACAGACGC
>NZ_JAKFDJ010000184.1:0-3005 GCF_036676215.1 Devosia sp.
GCCGCTTGCTTGTCCGCTTCGACGTTTCTTTCGAGCCAGCCGCCGTCCCAATGGATGTTCACCAGCACATACATCTGGTTGTCGACGCAGTATTTGACGACTTGCTTGACGCGGTCCAGCCAGGCCTGGTCGATCTTGGCGGTCTGCTGGTTGGCGTACTGGTCCCAGGCAACCGGCAGCCGGATGGCGTTGAATCCGTTCGCCTTGGCCGCCTTGATCAGCGACTCGGTGATCAGGGCATTGCCCCAGGCGGTTTCTCCGCCAATCGCTTCCATCGTGTTGCCAATATTTAAACCCAGACGTATCTTGCTGGCGAGCTGGACTGCGGTGCTGCCCATGCCGGTCGCATTCGGCGCGATCGGATTCGTGTTGTAGTCGGGATAGAGACCCGCGGCCGGCGACGTTGGAGCTGGCGTCGGCGAAACCGGCGTCGTTGGAACTGCCGTCGTTGGCGCCGGCGTTGTTGGCGCTGGCGCAATTGGGGCTGCTGTGGTGGGGGCTGGCGTCGGTGCCGCCGGCATCGTGCTGGCCGAGCCGCCGCCACAGCCGGCGTTTAATGACAGAATTCCAACTAATAGAAGTGCGCGGCTGAGCTTCATAGTAACCTCGAAATATTCATGCTGACAAAGTGTCCTTCGGCCTCGAGTGATTCTTCGGCTAAGTTGCCAACATAGCGAGGTCCGCGCTGCAGCCGTTAGCGATTGCCCTGAGAATGCTAGCAGTATGCGAATAGTTGAAGAACTCGGGGATTTCCTTCTACTGCTTGGGCGAGGGAATCGTCATGCTGCATGCGCCGGATAAACAACAATATCGATTACGCAGGGCCGCGCATGCAGCGCGACCATCTGGCCCGTCACAGATCGCCGCTCCGTCGCCGCACGTCGAATGCAAGGAAGTGCAGTATTAATGCGATTATCTGCACCCTTGTAATTCCTTCACCGTTAGCGCTATTTCGGTGCTTACCCTTCCCGAATCCCCGGGATACACTCCGCCGGTTTGCTGGATAGGTGGGCCTGTTCCCCGTCCCGCAAGCGTAAGCCCGCCAGCCCGCTTCCGGAACACATAATGATAAAAGAGACACTCTTCGCCTTGTCAGTGCTGCTGACTTCCTTGCTGGCCGGCTGTGGCGGCGGTGGCGGTGCAACTGCCACCGGCCAGGCTCCTGTGCCGCCTGCGCCCGCCCAGCCAACGCCGCCTGCCCAGCTGCCCGTCCCTCCCGCGCCCGTCACCCCGGCCCCGCCGGCGCCCGGCATTGAACAGGGCACGAGCAGCTGGAGCAATGTGAAGTTCGGCGGCGGCGGCTATGTACCCGGCCTGGTGTTCCATTCCACCAGCCCGGATGTCCTGTACGCACGCACGGATATGGGCGGCGCCTACCGCTGGAACGCCGCCGCCTCGGCCTGGGTGCCGATCACGGACGGTTTTGGCGCTGCCGAAAGCTTCTACCACGGCTCCGAGAGCATGGCGCTCGATCCAAACGACGACAAGCGCGTCTACATGAGCACCGGCATGTACCTGTCGGATAAAGCCGACGCGCGCCTCTACATTTCCACCGACCGCGGCGACAACTGGACCTACGTCAATTTGCCGTTCTCGGCGGCCAGTAACGCCCAGGGCCGCGCCGTCGGCGAGCGCCTGATGGTCGACCCCAACAATCCTGCCATCCTGTTCTACGCAACGCGCACCACCGGCCTGTGGAAGAGCGCCGACCGCGGCCAGACCTGGCGGCAGGTGACCTCGCTGGCATCGCACAAAATGACCAATGCACAGATCGAGGCCGTCTTCTGGCGCGGCGTGGTCGGTTTCGAACAAGTGATTTTCGATACCTCGACCAAGGGCACAGGCAGCGCCACGCAAACCGTCTACACGGCCGTCGCGCCGGACTACGCCGCCGTGGCAGGGCTGGCGTACAGCATGTACAAGACCACCGACGGCGGCGCCACCTGGACCGGCATCGCCACGCCGGTCGCGGGCTACCATATCCCCCACATGGTGCGCGCCAGGGACGGCATGATGTACGTCGCCTTCACGCAGGGCACGGGTCCCGGCGCCAGCGGTTCGGCGAGGCTGTACAAGTTCGACGGCAGCAATTGGACGCTGCTCAAGCGCTATGATTCGTCGGCCGCGGGGACCGGCTACGGCATGGGCGGCCTGTCGGTGTCCGGCACCGGCGCCACCACCCGCATCGCGCTCGGTGTTTCCAATTCGTGGGGCAACTATGAAGGCCAGCCTGTTGTGCAATTGTCGGACAACGCTGGCGCCACCTGGCGCGAGATTTCCGCCCTCGCCCCGCACGGCGGTCAAGCCGACGGCTGGTCAGGCTGGGTCGACGACGTCGAAATCGATCCGAACAACCCGGAACGCATCGTGCACGTGCATGGCGGGGGCGTGTGGGAAACCCGGAATGCGTCGGCTGCCAAGCCGACCTGGACCCACACCGCCGCCAACGGCATCGAGGAAACCGCGACACTGGCCCTGATGACGCCGCCGCCGGGCGCCTCGTACACCCTGCTCAACAGCTCGGGCGACATCGGCATGGTCATCCATACAGACCTGGCCACTGCGCCTGTGCGCGGTCCGAAGGGCTGGTTCGGTAACAGCACCAGTGCCGACATGGCCTGGTCCAATTCGGCATACATCGCGTCGATCGGCACCACCACCTGGGACCACCCCAACGTGGGCGGCGCCTACTCCACCGACTCGGGCCTGAGCTGGACCGCTTTCCCTGCCAACCACCCCGACGGCCTGGCGCGCCAGGGCAATGACTCGACGCTGGCGGTCACCAAGCCGGGCCACATCGTATGGGCGCCGTCCGATTCCGTGCCGGCGTACACCACCAACCATGGGGCGAGCTGGAGCTACACCAATCTGCCGGCGGTGGCGCCGGGCCGCAGCTACCGCGTGGCGGCCGACCGCAAGAATCCGAACCGGGTGTATGCCTACGAATCGGGCGGCGGCTGGTGGGGCCCGGCGCCGAAGTTCTATTCCTCGACCGACGGTGGCCA
>NZ_JAKFDJ010000185.1:0-1697 GCF_036676215.1 Devosia sp.
TATCAACAAGCCTTCAACGCCTCGGCCCGGATGATCCAGGCCGCCAAGGACATGTTCGATGTCCTGACCAACATGATCTAGGGCCAACGCCATGAACCGCGTTTCCACGACCGGCAACTACAACCAGGTGCTCTCTAACATCATGGCCGCCCAGCAGCGGCAGATGGAGGCGGGCAACCAGGTCGCGACCCAGAAGAAGGGCAGCGATCTCAAGGATTTCTCGCGCAACGCCGACATGCTGACCGCCATGCGGTCCATCGACGTGCGCCTGGGCGGCTATCTGGAGCAGAACAAGCTGATCTCCGACAAGCTGACCACCCAGGACTTCGGCCTCAACCAGGTGGCCGAGTCGGCCGACGGGGTCCGCCAGGCCATCGCCGAGTCCCTGGCCTCCGGACGCGCGGATACCCTGATGCAGGACATCCGGGGCTACTTTCGCAACGGCGTCGAGGGGATGAACGCCCGCTACGGCGGCAAGTACCTGTTCGCCGGCGGCAAGATCGACACCCTGCCGGTCACGGCCACTGCAATGGCGGACCTGACCAATCCCGGCACGCCCCTGATCTCGGACTTCTTCCAGAACGACGACTTCATCACCCAGGCCAAGATCGACGACTCCACCACGGTCAACACTGGCCTGCTGGCCGACAATATCGGCACGGACCTGTTGCAGGCGTTCAAGGACATCCAGGTGTTCGAGGAAGGCGGCTCGGGGCCGTTCACGGGCGAACTGACCACGGCCCAGCAGACCTTCCTGGAGGGCATCCTTGCGACCTGGGACACGGTCCACAAGGACATCATCAACGAAACCGCGCGCAACGGCATGGTCCAGAAGCGGGTGGAGTCGGTGAAGAAGGACCTGGTCTCGCGCCAGGACAGCCTGCAGGGGATGATGGGCGAGATTACTGACGCCGACATGACGCTGGCGATCAGCGCCCTGGAGCAGGCCCAGCTCTCGGTCCAGGCCGCCTCGCAGGTCTTCCTGACCTTGCAGAACAGCTCGCTGCTGAACGTGCTGCAGCCGTAAGGCTTCTACAGATTGAACTCCGCGCCGAGGCGGGCGACCAGGCGTTCGCCAGTCCAGACCTCCACGGCGCAATTGTCCTGCCGCAGGGTGTCAGCCTGGGCAAGCGCGGCTTCGTCGTCGCAAAACTGCAATTCGCGCGCGTCCCAAAGGCGTTCTTGCGGGCCCAGGACATAGAGGCGATACGAATTCATTGGCGCTACCCTTCCGCTAGACAGGTGGGAGCACAGCTCTCAGTCGTCGGTGGTCCTGGACGCTACTCGCCGACGACTTGCCGATCATACACCCGGCCACGAGCGACCACCATCACGCTTTCGCCATAACTGATGGTCGGGTCTCCGACTCTTTGGATTCCGGGCGCATCTCGCAAAACCAGCCGCCAGCGTCTACATAGCAGCCCATGAACGCCCCCTTCGCCGACAGCGCCGTCGAAGCCGCCCGGGCCGCCGTGGGCCTGCCCGCCGGCGCACGCGTGGTCGCGGCCATGTCCGGCGGGGTGGATTCCACAGTGACCGCGGCGCTGCTGGCGCGGGCCGGCTATGACGTGGTCGGCGTCACCCTGCAGCTCTACGACCATGGGGCGGCGGTGCAGAAGAAGGGCGCCTGCTGCGCGGGCCAGGACATCCACGATGCGCGGACGGCCGCCGACGCCCTGAACATCCCCCACTACGTC
>NZ_JAKFDJ010000186.1:0-16103 GCF_036676215.1 Devosia sp.
CCTGCGTTTGACTGCGTGTCAGCGCGATTTCACACACGAGGCAGGCTTTTCGGGCGTTCCGAAAATCCATCCGGTGACGGGAGACCGTCGCAAGGCCTCGTGGCGGCATCAACCGGTAAACAAGGAGCAGCCATCATGGCACTGCCCGATTTTTCTATGCGTCAACTGCTTGAAGCAGGCGTCCACTTCGGTCACCAGAAGCATCGCTGGAACCCCAAGATGGAGCGCTACATCTTCGGCGTTCGCAACGACATCCACATTCTCGATCTGAGCCAGACCGTGCCGGCCCTGAGCCGTGCGCTGCAGCTCGTCAGCGACACCGTTGCTGACGGCGGCCGCGTGTTGTTCGTCGGCACCAAGCGCCAGGCCGCGCCGCTGGTGGCCGAGGCTGCCAAGCAGTCGGCCCAGTATTTCGTCAATTCCCGCTGGCTCGGCGGCACGCTGACCAACTGGCAGACCATCTCGAACTCGATCTCGCGCCTGCGCGAACTCGAGTCGATGAGCGAAGACGCACTCGCTTTGCGCACCAAGAAGGAGCGCCTGATGATGAGCCGCGAACAGGAACGCCTCGAGCGCGACCTGGGCGGCATCAAGGACATGGGCAACCTGCCTTCGCTCCTGTTCGTCATCGACACCAACAAGGAAGCCAACGCGATCAAGGAAGCCCGTCGCCTGGGTATTCCGGTCGTCGCTATCGTTGACACCAATTGCGATCCCGACACGGTCGATTACCCGATCCCGGGCAATGACGACGCGTCGCGCGCTCTCGAGCTCTATGTGTCGCTGATCTCCAAGGCTGCCATCGACGGCATCGGCCGCTCGTCGTCGGCTCTCGGCGCCGATCTCGGTGCTTCCGATCGCGCGCCGGCTGAAGAGTTGCCGACCGACGAAGCTCCGACCGCCGCCGCCAGCTAAGCGCGTATCGCATTCATACTGATTTGAACCACGCGGCCCCTTGAATGGGGTCGCCAAGAGGTGAACCCATGGAAATCACTGCAGGAATGGTCAAGCAGCTCCGTGACTCGACCGGCGTCGGGATGATGGACTGCAAGAAGGCCCTGGCCGAAACCAATGGCGACATGGAAGCCGCTGTCGACTGGCTGCGCACGCGAGGCCTCGCCAAGGCTGCCAAGAAGGCCGACCGCGTTGCGGCCGAAGGCCTGGTTGGCGTTGCTACCAGCGGCACCAAGGCTTCCGTCGTCGAAGTGAACTCGGAAACCGACTTCGTTGCCCGCAACGAGCAGTTCCAGGCGATCGTCGGCAATGTCGCCAAGCTGGCCCTCGACGCCGATGGCGACGTGGTCAAGCTCGGCGAAATGCCGTTCCCCGGTTCGGGCCATTCGGTTTCGGCCGAACTGACCGAAGCCATCGCCAAGATCGGCGAGAACATGAACCTGCGCCGCACCGAAGTGGTGTCGGTCAGCAATGGCGTGGTGGAAAGCTATGTCCACAATGCCGTCAAGGGTGGCCTCGGCCGCATGGGCATCCTGGTGGCTCTTGAGTCGACCGGCGACAAGGCTGCGCTGAGTGCCCTTGGCAAGCAGTTGGCCATGCACATCGCGGCGACCAACCCGCTGTCGATCGATCCGGAAGACCTGGACCAGGCCGTTGTCGCCCGCGAGCGCGCCATCATCCTCGAGCAGGTCAAGGAATCGGGCAAGTCGGCCGAGATCGCCGAAAAGATGGTCGATGGCCGCATGCGCAAGTACTTTGAGGAAGTCACGCTCCTGGCGCAGACCTTCGTGATCGATGGCGAGACCAAGGTCGGCGTCGCGATCAAGAATGCGGAAAAGGACGTTGGCGCCCCGATCAAGCTGACCCGCTTCGTGCGCTACGCGCTGGGCGAGGGCATCGAGAAGGTCGAGACCGACTTTGCTGCCGAAGTCGCTGCCACCGCCGGCGTGAAGAGCAACGACAACGAACCGGCTAAGTAGGCCGATTGCGGGCGGGCCTACGGGCCCGTTCGCCGCTCTCCTGTTGCGGCCTTGATTTGGCCGGGATCGAGCGCAAAACCCTGCCGTAGTTTTATTTCCAATGGTATGGCGCCTTCTTTTGGAGGCGTTTTTGCCATAGGGTCTGCCGGGTGCCGCCGGATTCGGGCCCCGCTTCATTTTCTCAAGAGGGGTTTGCCGATGGCGCCTGCCTATAAACGCATTCTCCTCAAGGTTTCGGGCGAGGCGCTGGCGGGAGACAACTCCTTCGGTATTGAACCGCCTTTTCTGCAGGCCGTGGCCAAGCAGATCGCCGATGTCGCCAATAGCGGCGTCGAGATCGCCATCGTGGTGGGCGGCGGCAACATTTTCCGTGGCATGGCCGGCGCCGCCGATGGCACAGATCGCGTGACCGCGGACATGATGGGCATGCTCGGGACCATGATCAATGCGCTGGCCCTCAGCAATGCCATTTCCCGCCAGGGCGCCAAGTCCATGCCCTACAGCGCCGTGTCCATGCCCTCGGTCGCCGACACCTTCACCGCGCGCGACGCCAAGCTGGCGCTCGAGGATGGCTTCGTGGTCGTGCTGGGCGGAGGCATCGGCAATCCGTTCTTCACCACCGATACCGCCTCGACCCTGCGGGCGATCGAGCTGGAATGCGACGTGGTGCTGAAAGGGACCAAGGTCGACGGGGTCTATTCGGCTGACCCGATGACGAACCCCGATGCCACGCGCTATGACACCGTCAGCTATGACGAAGTCATCAGCAAGAATCTGCGCGTGATGGATACTGCGGCATTTGCCCTTGCCCGCGACAACAGCATGCCGATAATCGTATATGCGCTGGACGACGCGGCGGGCCTTGCCGGTGTGCTGGCAGGGACTACCCGCTTTACGCGCGTCGGCAAGCTGATCTAGCCTAGAAGGACGATAAGATGGCCTACAATCTCGCCGAACTCAAAACCCGCATGCAGAAGTCGATCACGTCGCTGCGTGACGAACTTGCCGGACTGCGCACGGGTCGTGCCAGCGCCAGCCTGCTGGAGCCGGTGATGGTGGAGGCCTATGGTTCGCGCACGCCGCTGAGCCAACTCGCCACGGTGACCGTGCCGGAACCGCGTATGCTGAGCGTGCAGGTTTGGGATCGTTCGCTGGCCATGGTGGTTGAAAAGGCCATTCGCGACAGCGGTCTGGGCCTCAACCCGATGGGGGAGGGACAGGTGATCCGCGTGCCGCTGCCCGAGCTCAACGAAGAGCGCCGCCGCGATCTGTCCAAGGTTGCGCATAATTATGCCGAGGCCGCTCGTGTCGCGGTGCGCCACATCCGTCGCGACGGCATGGACACGCTGAAGAAGGCCGAGAAGGATGGCGATCTGAGCCAGGACGATGCGCGCGTGCAGGCGGACCTGGTGCAGAAGGCAACCGACGCCGCGGTCACGGAAATCGACCAGGTGGTAGCGGCCAAAGAAGCGGAAATCATGCAGGTCTAAGTCGGCTGAGCTGCGCCGGAGGCGTAGATGTCCATCGATCCAGCCATCACAGCCGACCTTGAGCAGCGCCCGCGCTTGCGCATTCCAAACCACCTTGGCGTGATCATGGACGGCAATGGCCGCTGGGCCAAGGCGCGCGGCAAGCGCCGGACCGAGGGCCATATCGAAGGCGTCAAGGCGCTCCGCAACCTGGTCCAGCTCTGCATCAATTACGGTGTGGCGCACCTGACGGTGTTCAGCTTCTCATCCGAGAACTGGACGCGGCCGAAGGATGAGATATCGTTTATCTTCAATCTTTTGCGCCGGTTTGTTGCATCCGACCTTCAAAATCTTATCCGCAACAATGTGCAGGTCCGGATCATCGGCAGCCGGGACGGGCTCGAGCCCAGCCTGGTGCGGCTGATCGAGGATGTCGAGACCAAGACCGCCGGCAATAGCGGTCTGGTGCTCATTGTTGCCTTCAATTATGGCGGCAAGGCCGAGATCGCCGACGCCACGCGGCATATCGCCCGCGAGGTCGCCGCCGGTCGCCTGTCGCCCGAGGCGATCACCGAGGATACGATCGCCGGCGCGCTCTATACCGCCGGGCTGCCCGACCCCGACCTCATCATCCGGACCAGCGGCGAGCAGCGCATATCCAATTTCCTGCTTTGGCAGGCCGCTTATTCCGAATTCGTATTTGTCGACGAATACTGGCCCGATTTCGGCGAAGCCAGTTTCGTCAAAGTGCTCGAGACGTTCGCGCTGCGCGACCGGCGTTTTGGCGGGATCGAGGCGAAACAATCTTGAGCGATCAGGGCCATCACGTGCCAGAGCCTGCTCCAAGCCGTCGCCGTAGCTGGTCCGATCTCGGGCCGCGGCTGCTTTCGGCGGCGGTGTTGGTCGCCCTGACAGCTACGGCACTCTATGTCGGCAGCTATGTGTTTGCTGCCGTGGTCGGTGCCGTGTTCGCGGGCGCCTACCGCGAGTGGGAGACCATGGTCACCCGCGCGCCGCTGACCCCGGGCGGCATGGTACTCATTGGCCTGGTGGCTGTTTCGGGTCTGATCTACCCATTTTTGGGCCCGCTGGGAACGACTTCGGTCATTGCGGTGGCCTGTGCCGTGGCCATTGTCATGCGCGGCGAGGAAGCGCCGTGGCGCGTGCTGGGGCTGGTGATCTACGGTGCCATCATCGTGGCGGCGCTGGCCATGCGCGGGGATACGGTGGCGGGTGTGTGGGCCGGGGTCTATCTGGGTACGGTGGTGTGGATGACCGATTCGGCGGCCTTCTTTACCGGCCGGCAGATCGGTGGCGAAAAGCTGGCGCCCGATATCTCGCCGTCCAAGACCTGGTCGGGGGCGCTGGGCGGGCTGGCGCTGGGGACCGGGGCGGGGCTGCTGGTGTGGGTCCTGGCCACTGACTCGCCCTGGTGGATCGGCCTGGTGCTGTCGGCGACGATCAGCGTGCTGGGTCAGTTGGGCGATCTCAGCGAGAGCGCGGTCAAGCGGCATTTCCGGATCAAGGACAGCGGCGATATCATCCCTGGCCATGGTGGCCTGATGGATCGGCTCGACAGCCTCACATTCGGCATTTTGTTCGTGTTGCTGGTGGGGGCACTCCATGCGGGATACGGCTCGGTCGCCGAAGGTCTGCTCTACTGGTAGCGCCGCGGGTGCCACGCCGCCCGCATAAGCAGGGAACACCATGTTCGAATTCATCTACTGGCTGCTGTCCTACGTGGTGCCGTTTCTGGCGGTACTGACGGCCATCGTATTCGTGCACGAGATGGGGCATTACCTCGTGGCCCGGTGGAACGGCGTGGCCATCCAGACCTTCTCCATCGGCTTCGGGCGTGAGTTGATCGGTTGGGACGACAAGCAGGGAACGCGCTGGCGCATCTCGGCCATTCCGCTGGGCGGCTATGTGCGCTTTGTGGGCGATTTGAACGCGGCCAGCGTGCCGGATGCCGATGCGGTGGCCAATGCCGACCCCGATCTGGCGCCGAGACTGTTTGCCAACAAGAATGTCTGGCGGCGGATCGCCGTCGTTGCGGCAGGACCGATCGCCAATGTCATCCTGACCTTCGTCATCCTCTATGCATTGCTGCTGGGCTATGGCCGCTACACCATTCCCCCGGTTGTCGGTGAGGTTATCGCCGGTTCGGTCGCCGAGACGGCGGGCCTCGAGCCAGGCGATGTGATCGTCTCGGTGGATGGCTACGCGGTACGGGGCTTCGAGGATTTCCAGCGGCTGGTCGCGACCAGCCCGGCACGAGCGGTGACGATCGAATTGGACCGCGATGGCGGCGCCGAAACCATCGTGCTGGTGCCCGAAGTGGCCGAGGTGGAAGACCGCTTCGGCAACATGCAGAAGATCGGCAGAATCGGCGTGAGCCGGGACGTGGCCGAGACCGATGTGAGTCTCTATCGGCCGGGTCCGGTCGAGGCGGTCGGCATGACCGTCGAGGAGATTCGCTTCATCATCCAGCGGACGGCGGCGTTCCTCGGCGACTTCTTTGTCGGGCGTGGCGACGTCGAGCAATTGGGTGGACCGGTCAAGGTTGCCAAGGTTTCCGGGGAGGTGGCGACGCTGGGCATCATCGCGCTGATCAATCTGACGGCGCTGCTCTCGCTAAATATCGGAATTTTCAACCTTTTACCTGTGCCGATGCTCGACGGCGGCCATCTTCTGTACTATCTGATTGAAGCCGTCAGGGGGCGTCCGCTCAGCATGAAGATGCAGGAAATAGGGTTCCGATTCGGGTTTGCCCTGGTGCTTGCGCTCATGGTGTTCACGCTCTTTAACGATACGATCTTCGCGCACTTCGGAATCTTGCGTTAACGCGTTGTTAACCTTGGTTCGTAAGGTGTTGCAGGAATACAAGAGCACCAATCATTTGCTAACCGCGTCGAGGCTTGCGCCTTGTCCTTGGTTAAAAAGACGGTAAAACGGTGCAATGGAGTTAGCTTGGGGGAGCGCTGTGCATAGCGATTCTTTGGGCCTGGTCGCAGAAGGCAATAATAATATGATCCATCCCACCAAGCTGATGCGCGGCGCTTTTCTGGCGCTTGCGATTCTGGGTGCAGCACCGCTCGCCGGACCCAGCATTCCGCTTCTTGGCGTTGTCACTGCTCAGGCTCAGGAACAACTTGTCGGCTCTGTCCTGTTCGAGGGCAATCGGCGCTTCTCGGATTCCCAGCTTCTTGCCATGGTCGACGTGTCGGCCTCCGGCATCTACTCCCAGCAGCGCGTGGCCTCGGATATCGAAAGCATCCGGCAGGCCTATGACCGCGACGGGTTCCTTTCCGTTTCCGTGACGTCGCGCACCGAGGCAACCACCGACGGCCGCGTCCGCGTCATCTTCGTCGTCAATGAAGGCAATCGCGCGGGTATCGCTGCGATCAACTTCACCGGCAACAATGCCTTTGGTGGCAATAGCCTCAAGAGCACCATGCTCACCAAGGAAACCGGTCTGCTGAGCTGGCTGTTCAAGGATGACGGCTATGACGAGCAGAAGCTCGCCGTCGATCGCGAGCGGATCCGCCTCTATTACGCGAGCCGGGGTTACCCCGACGCGCAGGTCACCTCGGTCGGCGAATATGATGCGGCGCGCAATGCGTACTTCATCAACTTCACCATCAACGAGGGCCAGAAGTACGAATTCGCCAATGTTGGCATCGAGACCAGCATTACCGGCCTCAATACCGATGCTCTCAGGGGTACCGTGCAGACCGGCGAAGGCGGCAACTACTCCGTCACCGATCTGCAGGAGACGATCGAGGAAATGGCCTATGAGGCCACCGTGCAGGGCTATTCCTTCGTGGATGTCCGTGCTCGCCTTGACCGCGATGTTGCCAACGGCACGTTCAACGTGACCTATCTGGTCGATGAGGGTGCGCGCCTCTATGTCGAGCGCATCAACATCACCGGCAATACCAAGACCCGCGACTTCGTGATCCGTCGTGAGCTGGAATTTGCAGAAGGCGACGCCTTCAACCGTGCCCTGGTGGTTCGCGGCCGCAAGAACATCGACGCGCTTGGCTTCTTCTCGTCCGTCAATGTGACGACCGGGCCGGGCTCGGCAGCCGACCGCGTGGTGGTCAACATCGCCGTGACGGAAACGTCGACCGGTGAATATGGTGCCACTGCCGGTTACTCCACGCAGGACGGCATTCTGGGCGAAGTGTCGCTTACGGAGCGCAACTTCCTGGGTCGTGGTCAGTATCTGCGGGCTGCCATCGGTGCCTCGCAGTCCGGCCGTACCTTTGACTTTTCGTTCACCGAGCCGCGCTTCATGGGGCTCAAGGTGGCAACCGGCGTCGACGTTTATCATCGCATCGACGACGAAAACAGCGCCACAGTCTATGGTTCGCAGTCGACGGGCGGGCAGTTGCGTGCCGGCATGCCGCTGACCAGCGATCTCTCGGCCACCGTGTTTGTTGGCATGGAACGCAAGGTCATCAAGGATACCGATGCCCCGACGTCTGTACTGGTCACCAACGGCCAGGAATTCCACAAGGCCTTCGTTGGCTATACGCTGACCTGGAATGGCGTGGACGACGTCAAGAAGCCGACGGAAGGTCTCTTTGCCACCTTCACCCAGCAGTATGTCGGCTGGGATCATAGCCTGATCCGTAGCGAAGCTCGTGCCCGTTACTATGTGCCTCTGCTTGACGATAGCGGCATCGTTGGCAGCGTCCGCGGCCAGGCTGGTGTCATCAACGACCTGAGCGGCAACGGCGTTCATGCTGTGGAGGCCTTCTCGCCGGGTTCGCAGCTGATCCGTGGCTTTGAAGGTCGTGGTCTCGGGCCGCGCCTGACGAATGGCGAGTTCCTTGGTGCGGTGGCCTATGCTGGCGCCTCGGCGGAAATCCAGTTCCCGATCCCTGGCGTGCCGGAGAACTACGGCGTGTCCGGCGCGATCTGGGCCGATGCGGCCTGGGTCGATGGCGTCAACGTTCCGCGCCTCGGTGGCAACACCGTGGATCCGAACAGCATCGACGTGCCATGGCGCACTTCGATTGGTGCCTCGCTGATCTGGGACAGCCCGTTTGGCCCGCTGCGTGGCGACTTTGCCCATGTGCTGAACAAGTCGACCACTGACCGTACCCAGGTCTTCCAGTTGACGATGTCGACCTTGTTCTAGCCGCCGTGGCGTGAGACAGTTCATTGAGCCGCGGGGCGGTAGCGCCGCGGCTCAATGCTTTTTAAGTGACACTGACTGATGGTCGACACCCGCTTTCATCGCTTTGCCGGCCCGTTCACTATCGGCAGCATTCTCTCAGAGCTTAACCGACGCGACCTTCTGGCGGGGTTGACGGACGCGGACCTCGCCATATCCGGCGTTACCGAACTCGATCTGGCGGGGGCTGGCGACCTGGCCCTGGCGGCCCACCCCAGCTATGTCGAGGAACTGCGTGCCACATCCGCCGGCGCGGTCATCGTGCTACCGGCGCTGCGCGAAATGGTGCCTGGCCGCAGTATGGCTATTGTCAGCGATAAGCCGCACCAGTTGTTCGCCGACATGCTCGACCTTCTTTATCCCTCAAACACCCGCTCGATCATCGCGGCCGGCCGCGATGACCTGGGCGCGCCGGTATTCGAGCGCGATGTGCTGATTGGGTCCAATGTGGTGATCGGCCCGGGCGTGGAGATCGGTCGCGGCACAGTGGTCGGCGCCAATACCGTTATCGGGGCGGGCGTCACCATCGGCCGCAACTGCACCATCGCCGCCAATTGCACCATCGACTGCGCTCATATCGGCAATGAAGTGGTCATTCATTCAGGCGTCCGCATCGGCACCGAGGGATTCGGCTGGCTTGATTTTGGCCAGTCCAATCGCAAGGTGCCGCAGCTCGGCCGGGTGCTGGTGCAGGATCGGGTCGAGATCGGTGCCAATTCGACGGTTGATCGCGGCGCGCTTGGCGACACAATGATCGGCGAGGGCACCAAGATCGATAACCTCGTGCAGATCGGCCACAACTGCAAGATCGGCCGCAACTGCCTGATCGCGGCGATGAGCGGGTTGTCCGGCTCGACCGTGGTTGGCGACGGCGTGTTGATGGGCGGTGGAGTGGGAACCTCGGGTCACCTGACCATCGGGGCCGGCTCGGTGGTGCATGGCCGCGCCGCCGTTACCAAAAACTGGCCACCCGGCAGCAAACTTGCCGGCGCTCCGGCGCAGGATATAAGAGATTTTTGGCGCGAACTCGCTACGATGCGAAAACTTTCCAAGGGGGACAAGCGGGGATGACCGACAACGCACCAGTGAGCACCGAGCTCGGGGCAATGAGCATTGCCGAAATCCTCAAGAGTCTGCCGCACCGCTATCCTTTCCTGATGATCGACAAGATCATCAAGATCGACCGCGACGAGACCGCCGTCGGCATCAAGAATGTCACGTTCAACGAGCCGATCTTCCAGGGCCACTTTCCCGAGAATCCGATCTTCCCGGGCGTGCTGATCATCGAAGGCATGGCGCAGACGGCCGGCGCAATCGTCATCAAGCATGACGCGGGCGGCGGCAAGAAGAACATCGTGCTGATGCTGGGCGTTGACAAGGCCAAGTTCCGCAAGCCGGCAGGGCCGGGCGACACGATCGAGTTCCACATTGCCAAGATCCAGCGCCGCCGCAATGTCGGCCGCTATGAGGCCAAGGCGATCGTCGACGGCACGATCATCGCGGAAGCTGAAATCACCGCGATGATCATCGAGGCTAATTCGTGAGCGGACCCAGCGTTCACCCGACAGCGATTGTCGGCCCGCTGGCGCGCCTGGGCAATGGCGTCAAGATCGGTCCCTATTGCATCGTCGGCGACGATGTCGTGTTGCACGACAATGTCGAGCTGGTTTCGCATGTCTCCATCGACGGCAATACCGAGATTGGCGCCGGTACGCAGATCTATCCCTTCGCTTCGATTGGTCACAAGCCGCAGGATCTCAAATATCACGGGGAAGCGTCGCGCCTGATCATCGGTGAACGCTGCACGATCCGCGAGTCGGTGACGATCAATCCGGGGACGGAAGGTGGCGGCATGGTCACCCGGATCGGCAATGACTGCCTGATCATGGCCAGCGCGCATGTGGCACACGATGCGATTATCGGCAACAATGTCATCATGGCCAATTATGTGGGCATCGCCGGCCACTGCCAGATCGGCGACAATGTGATCTTTGGCGGCACCTGCGTCATTCATCAATTCACCCGTATCGGGTCGCATGCCTTTATTGGTGCGCACTCGATGGTCGATGGCGACGTGATCCCGTATGGCATGGCGGTGGGCAACCGCGCCTCGCTTACCGGGCTGAACCTGGTGGGGCTCAAGCGCCGCAAATTCGATCGCGAGGCGATCCACCGGCTTCGCGCCGCCTATCGGCTGATCTTTGCCAGCGAAGGCACCTTGCGTGAGCGCGTCGAGGATGCGGCCGAGTTGTTCAAGGACGATCACCTGGTGCAGGACGTGGTTTCCTTCATCGCCGCCGCGTCGGATCGCCCGATCCTGATGCCGCGCAACGGCCACTCCGCAGAGTAAATGGCCGGGCCAGGCGACCGGCTCAAGCTGTTCATCCTGGCCGGCGAGCCCTCGGGTGACCGCATCGCGGCGGACCTGGTTCGTCGGCTCAAGCAGCGCGTGCCCCTGGCCTTCAGCGGCGTCGGGGGCACTGAACTTCAGGCCGAGGGCCTCCATTCGCTCTTTCCCATGAGTGATCTGGCGGTGATGGGCATCAGCGACGTGCTGCTGCGCCTGCCGCTGCTGCTATGGCGGGTGGAGCAGACGGCGCGGGCCATCCGAAAAGCCAGGCCCGATATCGTGGTGCTGGTCGATTCCCAGGACTTTTCCAAGCTCGTAGCGCGCCGGCTGAAGATGTTCGGATTTGCCGGCAGCCTCATCCTCTATGTGGCTCCCTCGGTATGGGCGCGCGCGCCGCAACGCGCTGCCAAGCTCAAGCCGTTCTTTGCGGAGGTGCTGGCCGTGCTGCCATTCGAGCCGGCGGTGATGGAGCGCCTGGGCGGTCCGACGACCAGCTATGTCGGCCATCCCGCCCTTGGCGAGCGCCTGAGCCGGAACGCGCTAGAGCGGGGACCGCTGGTTCTGCTGCCGGGTAGCCGCGATGGCGAGTTGCGCCGGCACCTGGACTCGTTTCGACAGGTTGCCGAGCGTATCGCCGATCATCCTGCCGTCGATGGCATAGTCATTCCCACGCTGTCGTCATTGCATGATCGCATGGTGCGTGAAACGGCCGCTTGGGCTGTGCCGGTGCGCGTTGTGTCTGATCGGGCGGCGCGAGCCGATCTCTATCGGCAAGCGGTGTTGGCCCTTGCCGTTTCCGGCACTGTGACGCTGGAACTAGCCTTTGCGCAGGTGCCTGAAGTGGTGACCTATGTCCTCGACCCGCACCAGGCGCGGATTTATGCCAGGCACGGGCGGCCCCCGGTCGCGTTGCCCAACATTATCCTCGGCCGGCCGGCCGTGCCCGAACTGGTTCAGTCAGCCCCCGATAGCGAAGTCATGCTGGCCGCGGTGCGCGTGCTGCTGGATGACAAAAAAGCCCGCCAGGACCAGATTGCGGCCTTTGGCGAGCTTTCGAATCTTATGGAAACCGGCGAGGATCGCTTTCCCCGTCAGGACCCGGCGGACCGGGTCCTCGCACACTGGGATCAGCGGGCGTTGAGCGCCTCGTAGTCGCGCGCCGGGGCTCCATCATAAAGCTGGCGCGGCCGGCCGATCTTCTTCTGCGGGTCGCCGATCATTTCCTTCCACTGGCTGATCCAACCAACGGTACGGGCGACCGAGAACAGCACGGTGAACATCGAGGTGGGGAAGCCGATCGCCTCAAGGATGATGCCCGAGTAGAAATCGACGTTGGGGTAGAGCTTGCGTTCGATGAAATAGGGGTCCTCGAGCGCGATCTTCTCGAGTTCCTGGGCCACCTGCAGGGTCGGGTTGTTGTGCACGCCGAGCAGGTCGAGCACTTCCTTGGCCGTCTTCTGCATCACGGTCGCACGCGGATCGAAGTTCTTGTAGACGCGGTGACCGAAGCCCATCAGCTTGAAGCTGTCGCCCTTGTCCTTGGCGCGCGCGATGAACTCTGGAATGCGGTCGACTGTGCCGATTTCCTTGAGCATGTTGAGCGCCGCTTCGTTGGCGCCGCCATGGGCCGGACCCCAGAGGCAGGCAACGCCGGCGGCGATGCAAGCAAACGGGTTGGCGTCAGACGAACCAGCCAGGCGCACCGTCGAGGTCGAGGCATTCTGCTCGTGATCGGCATGCAGCGTGAAGATCAGGTCCATCGCCTTGGCAATGGTGGGATTAACCTGGAAGGGCTCGGCCGGGACCGAGAAGCACATGTGCAGGAAATTGGACGCGTAATCGAGGTCGTTGCGCGGATAGACGAAGGGCTGGCCGACCGAATATTTGTAGGCCATGGCGGCGATCGTCGGCATTTTGGCGATCATGCGGATCGAGGCGATCTCGCGCTGCTGCGGATCGGTGATATCGGTGGAGTCATGGTAGAAGGCGGCCATGGCGCCGACCACGCCGGTCATGATGGCCATGGGATGCGCGTCGCGACGGAAGCCGCGGTAGAAATAGTGCATCTGCTCATGCACCATGGTGTGGCGCGTAACCAGCTCGCTGAACTCTTCGAGCTGCGCCTTGTTGGGCAGTTCGCCGTAAAGCAGCAGATAGCAGACCTCGATATAGCTGCTTTTTTCGGAAAGCTGCTCAATGGGATAGCCGCGGTAAAGCAGCTGGCCCTTGTCGCCGTCGATATAGGTGATGGCGCTGTCGCACGCGGCCGTCGAGGTAAAGCCCGGATCGTAGGTAAACATTCCGGTTTTGGCGTAGAGCGATCTGATGTCGATGACATCCGGCCCCACGGATCCTGACAGCACCGGAAATTCGTGCGTCTGGTCCCCGATGACGAGTTTGGCGACTTTATCGGTCATTTAGCTCTCCTCGAAGGCCCCTTGTTCCAAACAGCAAGGTCGGTCGGGTGGGGCCGTGAACTGGGCAGTCGTGGCTGCTGTGGACAGGTATCAGCTTTTGCCCGCCCGAGGCAACCAATGGGTAAGCAAGGCTTACCCTCCTAATAGCACTAGACAGCGCCGATTTGATCCCCGAGACGAGCCATACTTTCATCTCGTCCGATGAGCACCATAACCTCGAAAATGCCTGGGGAAACCGTGCGTCCGGTGAGTGCGGCGCGCAGCGGTTGCGCCAGTTTTCCGAGCTTGAGTCCCTTGGCTTCTGCCAGCGTGCGCATGGCTGCGTCGATGGCCGGGACCGACCATTCGTTGAGGCCGTGTAGCGTTTCGGCCATGTCCTTGAGCACGGCTCGCGTGTCGGGGGTCAGCAGCACCGCTGCAGCCGCATCAATGGCAAGCGGACGTGTCGCATAGATGAACTGGGCCAAGTCGATCAGCTCCAGGACGGTCTTGGCGCGTGGCTGCAGTTCGGGCAGGGCGGCGAGCACCGTGTCCTTATTGGCATTGAGCCCGTCGACGTCCACCTGACGGCCGACTTCGGCGGCCGTGGCCAGCATGACGTCGTAGAGATAGGCCGGCGCGGCTTCGCGGATATAGTGGCCGTTGATATTCTCGAGCTTGACGAAGTCGAAGCGGGCAGCGCCCTTGTTGAGGCCTTCGAGGCTGAACCACTCGATCATCTGCTCGGTGGAGAAAATCTCGTCATCGCCATGGCTCCAGCCCAGGCGGGCGAGGTAATTGCGCAGGGCCTCGGGCAGATAGCCCAGCTGGCGGTAGGCCTCGACGCCCAGGGCGCCGTGGCGCTTGCTGAGCTTGGCGCCGTCCGGGCCGTGGATCAGCGGGATATGGGCCATCTCCGGTACGGTCCAGCCCATGGCGTTGTAGATGACGATCTGGCGGGCGGCATTGGTCAGGTGGTCGTCGCCACGGATGATATGGGTGACGCCCATGTCGTGGTCGTCCACCACCACGGCGTGCATATAGGTCGGCGTGCCGTCCGAGCGCAGGATGATGAAGTCATCCAGGTTCTCGGCCTTGAACACCACCTTGCCCTGCACGTGGTCGTCGACGACGATGTCGCCAGTCAGCGGCGCCTTGATGCGGATGACTGGCGCGACGCCCTCGGGCGCTTCCTTGGGGTCGCGGTCACGCCAATATCCGTTGTAGCGGGGCGGTTTTCCGGCGGCGCGGGCTTCCTCACGCATCTGGTCGAGTTCGGCGGGCGAGCAATAGCAATAGTAAGCGTGGCCCATCTTCACCAGTTCATGGGCGACTTCGGCATGGCGGGCGGCGCGGCCGAACTGGCTGATCGGCTCGCCTTCCCAATCCAGCCCCAGCCACTTCAGCCCGTCGACCAGCGCGACGACGGCGGCCTCGGTGGAGCGTTCGCGGTCGGTATCCTCGATACGCAGCAGCATCTTGCCGCCCTTGTTGCGGGCATAGGCCCAGCTGAAGAGCGCCGTGCGGGCGCCACCGATATGCAGATAGCCGGTGGGCGAGGGGGCGAAACGGGTAACGACCTGGGACATGAGACCGGAGTGCTTGGAGGATTTCGAGGCCGTGTGTAGCATAGAGCGGCACGAGCGCAAGGGCGGGGGCGAAGCGGGTGCAGGGGACCGAAACACTCGATCGCGACGCTGGCGCGGCTCCCGTGCCGGCGCAACAGCTTGCGCGACCATCGCTGCCGCAGCTGGCATCTCGGCAACCGGCGGGGCTGGTCCGGTCGCTTGATGACGCCGTTGCGGCCCGGCGGCTCTTTGTGCTGCTGCCGTTCATGATGATCGCCGGCCTCATCGGCTATGCGGCGCTGCCGTTCGAGCCGGAAGCCTGGGTGCTGATCGCGGTGGCAGCTGGCCTCGTGCTGGGTGTCGCGCTGTTGTGGCGGTCCGCCGCGTTACCGGCGATCGGGCTGGTAGCCACGTTCTGGGCGGGGTTCTGCCTGTTGCCGCTGCACGGAATGTGGCTTGGCACCGAGATGCTGGCGCGGCCCGCCTATGGACTGTTCGAGGCGCGGGTCGGTGAGATCGTCTCGGCCACCGAGGAGGCTCGGCGCGTTGTCGTTTCGGGGCTGGTTCCTGTCGATGGGGACCGGCCGGTCGACATCGCCAAGGCGCGGCTGGTGGTGCCGCCCACGCCAGCGCTGGCGCCGGGCGACGTCATCCGGGCCCGCATGCGGCTGGCGCCGGTGCCCGGGCCCATTCTGCCGGGGGCATTTGACGGCCAGTTCCACGCATATTTTGCCGGCATCGGTGCCTATGGCACGGTGACGGGGGATTTTGCGCTGGTCTCGACCGGCAGTGCCCTGGATGCCACGCGCGCCGTGGAAGGGCTGCGCATGGCGATTGGGGGGCGTATCGATGCGGTGCTCGATGGCGCTTCCGCCGCCATTGGCCGGGCCATGGTGGTTGGCGACCAGAGCGCCATCACTGACGAGACGCGGGAGGTGATGGCGGCTTCGGGTCTGGCGCATATCTATTCCATTTCCGGGCTGCATCTTTCCATCGTCGCCGGCGGTATCTTCTTTCTGCTGCGGTTCGGCCTTGCGTCCATTCCGGCAGTCGCCACGCGCTGGCCGGTCAAGAAGATCGCGGCCGCGACGGGCATTGTTGCTGCGCTGGGTTATCTGCTGCTGGCGGGCGGGCTGGCCAATGTGCCGGCTTTGCGCTCGACCATCATGCTGGCGCTGATCTTTGGCGCGGTGCTGGCGGG
>NZ_JAKFDJ010000187.1:0-9688 GCF_036676215.1 Devosia sp.
ACCGCCTCGTCCATATAGTGGGTCGAAACCAGCACCGTGACGCCGGCCTTGCTCAGCCGCCTGATCTCATCCCAGAAATCCCGCCGCGCCTTGGGGTCGACGCCCGCTGTTGGTTCGTCGAGCAGCAGCAGCTGCGGGTCGTGAATCAGGCAGGCCGCCAGCGCCAGCCGCTGTTTCCAGCCACCCGAAAGCGTCCCGGCCATCTGTCCCGCCCGGTCAGCCAGGCCGAGGTCGCTCAGCGCCGCCGTCACCCGGTTCTTGCGGTCTTTGACGCCATACATCCGCGCCACGAAATCGAGGTTCTCGCGAATGGAGAGGTCCTCGTAGAGGCTGAACCTTTGCGTCATGTAGCCGACCTGGGTCTTGATCGCCTGGGCTTGCTTGCGCACGTCGAACCCCAGGCATGTGCCTTCGCCGGCATCGGGCAGCAGCAGTCCGCACAGCATGCGGATGGTCGTTGTCTTGCCCGAGCCGTTCGGCCCCAGAAACCCGTAGATGGCGCCGCGCGGCACGGCGATATCGAAGTGGTCCACCACCAGCTTGTCGCCAAAGCTCTTGGTCAGCCCCCGCACATCGATGGCCTTCTGCCCGTTCATGGCTTCACCGTCACCGGTTGCCCCGGCCGAAGTATGCCGGGCGCATCGAGTTCGGCCTCCACCAGATAGACCAGTCGCCCCCGTTCCTCCCGCGAATAGATCACCGGCGGCGTCGTCTGCGGCTCGGCAGCGAGATAGGTGATCCGCGCCGTCATCGCCGTGCAGCCATCGCAGCCGACGGACACCGTCGCGCCCACCGCGAGCCCCGCCCGCTCCGTCTCGGGCACGAAGAACCGCGCCTTGAGCACCCCCTCCGGCAGAATCGACACCACCGGCGTCCCTACCGCCGCCATCTCGCCTGTGGAGTAGAACAGTCGATCGACCACACCGGCTATTGGCGCCAATGTCTGCCGATCCTTGAGATCGAGCGCCGCCCGGTCGGCATCAGCCTCCGCCGCCGTCAGGTTTGCTTCCGCCGCCACTTGCTGTGCATTGCGCGCCGGCAGCTCCGCCACGCCCACCTGCGCCGTTAACTGCTCGACCTGCGCCTGCGCCGAGGCCAGCGCGGCCCGGTCCTGCTCCACGCGCACCGCCGGCACGGCTCCCGCCGCCAGCAGCTTCTCGCTGCGGGCAAAATTGGCTTCCGCCAGCGCCAGGTCCGACTGCGCCTTGCCCAGCGACGCGCGGATCACGTCGATCTCCTGCGAGCGGCTGCCGGTCACCAGATTTTCCAGCGTTGCCCGCGCCGACGCCACCCGCGCCTCGGCCGCCGCCAGCAATGCCTGCTGTTGTGCATCGTCGAGCGCAAACAGCACATCGCCCACCGCGATGGTCTGTCCTTCGGCAACGTCAATCCCGGCAATCCGTCCAGGGCTCACCGGCGCGACATAGACATAGTCGGCTTCGAGATATCCCGGAAAACCAATATCCTCCGCCGCCCCGCCCGGCAGAATGGACAGAAACGCAGCGAAGATGCCCGCAAAGAACTCGTTCATGGCCTCGCCTCCGCTGGCGCGGCGCTGATGCCGTGAAAAAGAATATCGAGATGGTTGGCGACCAGCCGGTCGAGCGACAGCCCTTCGCCCTCCGGCTTGACGCCGAAAATCTCACCCAAGGCGACATGAGCGATCAACGGCCCGACAATGGACCGCACCGTGAGTTCGGGATCGACCGGGCGCAGCGTACCGTTTTCCACGCCGCGCCGGATCAGGCCGGTCAGCGCCGGTATGACCTTGTCGAGCACTTCGTGGCGATAGAACGTCGCGATGGCGGGAAAGCTCATCACCTCGCGCAGGATAAGCTTGGGCACGGCAATCTTTTCGGGCTGCGCCAATTGCTCGATCAGTATCATCATCAGCATGGTGATCGGCATGCGTGGATCGCCATCGAACTTTTCGAGGTCGGGCAGGGCCCGCAGCGCGATCGGCGCCACCGCCCGCCGCACGATCCCCTCGATCAGCGCCTCCTTGGACGAGAAATAGAGATAGACCGTTCCCTTGGAGACGCCAGCGCGCTTGGCCACGTCCTCCACCCGAGCGGCCGCGAAACCCTTCTCCACAAACACCGCCAGTGCCGCATCAAGCACCTCATCCGGCCGCGCCTCGGCCCGTCGGCGGAATTTCTTGGATGTATCGCTCATCATGCAGCTCCAGTCCTGTGCTATTAATAACTGACTGGTCAGTCAGTTGCAAGCGCAGGATTTGAGCTGGAGGGGGTCGCGACGAACAGCAGGCGATAGCGAGCGTGTCGACCGCCAAATCCCGCGCCACCCACAGATCGTCACCCTCGGGCTTGACCCAAGGGCTCTTTACTCACCTCGCCCCTCAGGGGAGAGGTCGGCGCGCAGCGCCGGGTGAGGGGTGCGATGCTGCCGCATCGGTAATGTCCCAGCATCGCACCCCTCACCCACCGGACGGCACTTTCCCATTGGCGGATCCTGGTGGACCATGCCGCGGAATTGTCAGTCGTCTCCCTCCCCCTTGTGGGCTTCGAGCCGGCCGAAGGTAAAAGCGCTCCGGTGGAGCGATTTTAGGCGAGAAGGATCTAGGGTGGGGGTGTCGGGACCTCCACAAGCCCGGTGTTTGGTGGACCCTCGACACCCCCACCCCTCCCCACAAGGGGGAGGGGCTAAAGCCTCCACTATCGTTCGCCGATCGGGCCTAATTCCCCACTTATCCCCGCCCCTCCGACCCCGCCTATATTTCCCCCATTGCTGCGCGGAGACGGCGTGCACGGCCAATGGCGCAGCGACAGTCGGGGGGTAGAGGGTCGTGCCTCTGCTCGGGCAAGCGGAAGTGTCGGGCGAGGCCCGGCCAGAGTCCGCGCGCCATAAATCCCGGCGCCCCGAGGCGGTTGTCGTCTCATTTTAATTTACCAGAGGCGAAAGCCGCCTCGGGGTCCGTCTCTCTATCGACAACCGCGACCCAGGCGGCGCTTCCGCACGTCCTTTTCTGCGTGGCCGCATTGCCCCCATGCCGCCAAACTTGTAGATCGGGGTTGGGTTGACCAGATACGGTCATTCCATTGCCAAGGGCCGACCAGCTATGACCGACCTGAAACTTCTCGCGCTTGATACCGAAGACCTCGAAGTTATCTCCACCCATGTGCAGGACGCCGTCGTGCGCGTCGCCGACATGGGCTATGCGCGCGGCGACCGCCGCTTTGCGCTGCTGATGAACCGCTTCGATTGGGAATCCGGCAAGGGCCGCCGCGACAAGGGTGTCCGCAAGCGGGCAGCCCTCCACTTCGACTCTGTCCAATCCGTCGTCACCAACGGCTTCGATCCCGCCGCGCCAGAGGGTGTGCTCGAACTGCTGGCGGTCACCTTCATGCCCATCGATGGGCCTGCCGGCATTGTCGAGCTCAGCTTTTCGGGCGGCGGCACCGTGCGCCTTGGCGTCGAATGTCTCGAAGCCCGCCTTTCCGATCTCGGCGCCACCTGGGCAGCCTCCACCAAGCCCGCCCACGCCCTCGACTAAGGACATCTGATGCCTATTCGCCTCGATAGCGCCGACGCCGATTTCGAGCAGCGCTTCCAGGACCTGCTCGCCGGGAAACGGGAGTCCAGTCAGGACGTCAACGACACCGTCGCCCGCATCATCGCCGATGTCCGCACCCGTGGCGACGCGGCCGTGGTCGAACTGACCAACAAATTCGATCGCACTCATTTCACCGCCGCGGACCTGCGCGTCAGCGAAGCCGAGATCGACCAGGCCGCCGCCCGCGTTTCCCCGGAGGTCCGCGCCGCCCTCCAGACCGCGCATGATCGCATTCGTGCCCACCACGAAAAACAGATGCCGGTCGATCACATCTATACCGACGCGCTCGGCGTTACCCTCGGCACGCGCTGGACCGCCATCGATGCCGTCGGCATCTACGTACCGGGCGGGCTCGCCTGGTATCCCTCAACGGTATTGATGGGCGCAGTGCCTGCCAAGCTGGCCGGAGTAGAGCGCATCGCCTTGGTCGTTCCCACCCCGGGCGGCCAGATCAACGCCACCATCTTGCTGGCCGCAAAGCTAGCCGGCGTCACCGAGATCTATCGCATCGGCGGCGCGCAGGCCGTCGCAGCTTTGGCCTATGGCACCGAAACTGTCGGCCGCGTCGACAAGATTATCGGTCCGGGCAACGCCTATGTCGCAGCCGCCAAGCGCCAGGTCTTCGGTCAGGTGGGCATCGATACCATCGCCGGTCCGTCCGAGGTTCTGGTCATCGCCGACGGTTCGGCCAACCCCGCCTGGATCGCCGCCGACCTCATCGCCCAGGCCGAACATGGCGGCGGGGCCCAGTCCATCCTCGTCACGTCAGAGATTCGGATTGCCGACGCTGTGGCAGCCGAGGTCGATCGCCAGCTCTCTCTGCTGCCGAAAGAAGCCATCGCCCGCGAAGGCTGGGACGAATTCGGCGCCATCATCACTGTCGCCTCCATGGCCGAGGCCGCTGCGCTCGCCAACCGCATCGCTTCCGAGCATGTCGAACTGGCCATCGACGATCCGCAGTCGCTTCTAGCCTCCATCCGCCATGCCGGCGCGATCTTCCTCGGTCACCACACGCCCGAGGCCATTGGCGACTATGTTGGCGGTTCCAACCACGTGCTGCCCACCGCCCGCTCGGCCCGCTTTGCCTCGGGCCTCGGGGTCCTCGATTTCATGAAACGCACCTCCATCCTGGGTTGCGACCCGTCCTCGCTCGCTGCGCTCAGCGAGGCGGCGGTAACCCTGGCCGAAGTCGAAGCGCTCGACGGCCATGGGCGGTCGATTTCCATCCGGCTCAACCGGTGAGCATTTCGATGGGGACAGAGACCCGGGCAGAAGATACCGATCGCCTGGTCACCGTCACGCTCGACCCCAATACCATCACCTCGATCAATCCCGACGAGGTGCATGAATGGCGCATCGCCATTTATGACCTGCTCGAAGACAACAGCTTCCGCCCGGCGCGCGTCGCCGCCAGGGGACCGTTCGCGCTCCACATGTCCATCGTCGGCAATTCCATCGTACTCGACGTGCGCCATCCAGAGACTTTCCAGCCCATCGCGGCGCACTATCTGTCGTTGACTCCGTTCCGCCGCCTCATCCGCGACTATTTCCGCATCCGCGACGCCTATTACGAGGCCATCCGCTCGGCCCAGCCCTTCCAGATCGAAACCGTCGACATGGCTCGCCGCGGCATGCACAACGAGGCCGCCGAGCTGCTGCGTACCCGGCTCGAAAACAAGCTGATCATCGATCTCAACACCGCCCGGCGCCTGTTCACGCTGATCTGCGCCGTACAGCCCTATGCCAGCCGCATCGACGAGAGCAAAAGCGAGCTGCCCACCGTACTCTTCGTCTGCTCGATGAATTCGGTGCGCTCGCCAATCGCCGCAGCCCTGGCGCGCCAGGCCTTTCCCGGCCGCATCATCGCCCGCTCGGTCGGCGTCAATGGCGGCAAGGCCGACCAGTTCGTGCATGAGGTGATGGAAGAGATCGGCATTGATATGAGCGTGCATACGCCCCATATCCTGGACGAGCTCGTTGCCAACCGCTTCGATCTGGTCATCACCCTTTCCGACGACGCCCTGGAAGCCGTGGCCCGCAAGGGCCTGGAAGCCGGTGCCGTTGAATCCTGGCAGGTGTCCGATCCGTCCCTGGTGGAAGGCAGCCGCGAGGTCATTCTGGGCGCTTATCGCGCGTTGCGCGACAGCCTCAGGAAGCGGGTGCGCGAGCGCCTTGAGCCGCTGGTTTCCGGTGGTTCACAAATCCATTGAATTGAAGTAGGTTCCGGCCAATTTCCGACCCCCGGCCGGCAAATCAATGCCCCATGGGTCCTTCAGGAGACAGTATGGCGAAGGAAGAAGTGCTCGAATTTCCGGGCGTGGTGACAGAATTGCTTCCCAATGCGACGTTCCGCGTCAAGTTGGAAAACGAGCACGAGATTATTGCTCACACCGCCGGCCGTATGCGCAAGAATCGCATCCGCGTCCTGGCCGGCGACAAGGTCCTGTGCGAAATGACGCCATATGACCTGACCAAGGGCCGCATCACCTACCGCTTCAAGTAGGTTTGGCGCGACCGCCCGCAGGGCGGACAAAACGATCCAGTGGATCGTTTTGAGCGACGAACGCCCGAGCCATGCGAAGGGCCGTCTGTTTAAACGGAGCTCGATCTCACAATGGCCTCAAGGCCCGATCTGATTCTGGCCTCCGCCTCCCCGCGCCGGCTCGCTTTGCTCAACCAGATCGGCATCGAGCCCGAGCATCTGGTGCCGGCCCATGTCGATGAGACGCCCGAAAAGGGCGAACTGCCGCGCAAGCTGGCGATCCGTCTGGCCGACCTCAAGGCGCTGACCGCCCAGCATAAGGCCCGCTCTGCCGGCTTCGGTAGCGGGGCGCTGGTGCTGGCGGCCGACACGGTGGTTGCAGTGGGCCGCCGCATCCTGCCCAAGGCCGAGACCATGGAGGAGGCGTCCGAATGCCTCCGCCTGCTCTCCGGCCGCGCCCATCGCGTCTATACCGCGCTGACCGTGCTGACGCCTTCCGGCGCCAAGCGCCAGCGTCTGGTCGAGACCCGCATCCGCTTCAAGCGCCTCTCCACCCGCGAGATGGAAGCCTATCTGGCCAGCGCCGAATGGCGCGACAAGGCCGGCGGCTACGCCATCCAGGGCATTGCCGGCGCCTTCGTGGTCAAGCTCTCGGGCTCCTATACCGGCGTCGTCGGCCTGCCGCTGATGGAAACCGCCCAGCTTCTTGCCGGCGAGGGCTATCCGGTCCACTTCAACTGGCTCAACCAGTCCACCTTGTCAGGCGTCTGATGGTCGCCGAGCGGAAATGCCCGATCTGCGGCAAGCCCAGCGTCGAGGCATTCAAGCCCTTCTGCTCCAAGCGCTGCGCCGATGTCGACCTCAACCGCTGGCTGACCGGCAGCTACGTCATCCCCGCCCGCGACGATGAGCCGGAAACCGGTGACGGCGACGATGTTATCCCCGACTACGACGAAGACGATAATATCTAGCCCTTACCTCTCCCTCTGGGGGAGAGGTCGGCGCGTAGCGCCGGGTGAGGGGGCCTTGTCTTGTGTTGTGTGTTACCGTCCTGCCGCCTCCCGTGGCAAACTCCTTTTCCACATGCCCTTTTCCCGCTTGCACGGGCAAAACCCATCACCTATAAGGCCCGTGGCTTGTCGCCGGGCGGACCTTTCCGCCCCATTGCCCGGGTAGCTCAGTTGGTAGAGCAGCGGATTGAAAATCCGCGTGTCACTGGTTCGATTCCGGTCCCGGGCACCACAATTTCCATGCATTCGTTCTTTCTGCCAGGCCATAGCCTTTGGCTTAACGAGTGGTTGCTGCGACGCCAGCAATTCCAGCTATCTTCGGAACACCCGCTTCATCGGCTCGGGCTATGCTGGGCCCGGGTGTGAGGTGGGTTGATGGTCACGGATAGCGCTCTGCTATTGCAGCTCCAGACGGAAGTCCTGGAAGCGGTTGCCTGCGGCGAACCGCTGGTGGTGGTCGCCGATCTGCTGTGCCGGCGGGCTCAGGCGCTGGCGCCTGATGCGATCTGCTCGATTCTTACGGTCGATGCAGAAGGCATCCTGCATCCGCTGGCGGCGCCGAGCCTGCCCTTGAGCTACTCCAGCGCCCTGGAAGGCCTGGCCATCGGTCCCCGCATCGGCTCCTGCGGCACGGCAGCGTTTCTCAATGAAGCGATCATGGTCACCGATATTGCAACCGATCCACTCTGGGATGATTTCCGCGGTCTCACTGAACCGCTCGGCCTGCGCGCCTGCTGGTCCAGTCCCATTTGCGACCATGACGGCCGCGTCGTCGCGACCTTTGCCTTTTACTATCGCAGCTGTCGGGGGCCCGACGCGATGGAGCGCAGCATCGTGCAGACATGTGTGCATCTTTGCACCATCGCCATAGCGCACGACCAGGCCAACCAGCGCAATCATCACCTGGCCTATTTCGACGCCCTCACCGGCCTGCCCAATCGTGGCCATTTCAACGAGTTGCTGAGCCGCGCTATCCACATGGACGAGCCGTTCGGCCTGCTATTGGTCGATATCGATCATCTCAAGCTGGTCAACGATACCGTCGGGCATGTATTCGGCGACATGCTGATCCGCACCGTGGCGAAACGCATCGCCGGCTGCCACCCCGCGTTGACCGCCTGCCGCCTGGGCGGTGACGAATTTGCCGTGCTGGTCGCCGATTGCCATTCCGATGCCGCGCTCAAGGATGCGGCGACCGATATGCTGGTAGCGGCGCGCGGACTGATCCAAGAGGGTGAGCAGACCATCGATCCCCATATCACCATCGGCGGCGCCCTCTTCGGTCCTGACGGTGTCGATGAGGCGTCGCTGAGCCAGAACGCCGATTTCGCCCTCTATCACGCCAAGGAAACCCGTCGCGGCGGTTATGTGCGCTTCGTACCCGGCCTGCGCACCTCGATGCTGGAGCGCGCCAATATGGTGCGCAATGTCGATCAGGCGATAAGCGAGGGGCGCATCATCCCGCACTATCAGCCGATCGTGCGGCTCGATACGGCCGAAATCGTGGGGGTCGAGGCCCTGGCACGGATGCGTCGCACGGATGGCCGCATCGCCTCGGCCGGCGAGTTCCACGCCGCCTTGGCCGATCCGCGCATCGCCTGGCAGTTAACCGGCCAGATGCTGACCCAGGTCGCCGCCGACATCCGCCACTGGCTCGATCTGGGCATTCCTTTCCAGCATGTCGGCATCAATGTCACCACGGGCGATTTCCAGCGCGGCGATCTGGAGTCGCGCATTGTTGATACCTTCGATCGCGCTGGCGTGCCGCTCAAGCACATTATCCTCGAGGTCAATGAATCGGTCTATATGGGCGGTGGCGACCAGATGGTGCCCAAGGCTGTCGGCGCCCTGCGCCAGCGCGGCCTGCTCGTCGCCCTCGACGATTTCGGTACCGGCTTTGCCTCACTCACCCATCTGCTCAGCTTTCCGGTCGATATCATCAAGATCGACCGCTCCTTCGTTGCCCGGCTGGGCACCGACAGGGCCAGCGACGTCATAGTCGGCTCCCTCATCGATATCGCGCGCAAGCTGGACATGCGCCTGGTGGCCGAAGGCATCGAGACCACCGCCCAGGCCAGCATGCTGTCGGAGCTGGGTTGCACCATGGGGCAGGGCTACCTGTTCTCCCGGGCAGGCTCTTTCGAGGACACCACGCAGCTGCTCTCCATGTTTGCGCAGAACACGGACGACCGTGTCATGGAGCGCTACTCCGCTTGAGACATGGCGCCCGGACACCGTTGCAATTGTTGCCCCACTGGCGCAATCTGATGGCGAAATATCCAACTGAACCAAAGTCGCATGGCGCACGCGCCCTGCTGACAGGACGGTGACAGGGACGTGCCCTATTCTCCCTGCTCACGAACGCAAAGACGTTCCGGATATGACATGGGAGGACTTATGAACAAGCTGCTTTTGGCCGCGCTGATTTCTGGCGCTATGGCTGTTCCCGCTTTCGCCGCTGACTACACCATCATGGCCCCTGCTGCCCCCGGCGGCGGCTGGGACCAGACCGCACGCTCCATGCAGGAGGCCCTGCAGGCCGAAGGCATTTCCGGCAATGTGCAGGTCACCAACGTTCCCGGCGCCGGTGGCACCATCGGCCTCGCCCAGTTCGTCAATCAG
>NZ_JAKFDJ010000188.1:0-2402 GCF_036676215.1 Devosia sp.
GTCCTGAGCGCATAGGCATTGGTAAAATTATTTTCCGATACGGTCAATATTTAGCGTATCGGAAAATTCTTGACGCTTGTTGCGGGGCGACCAGAGTTGAACTAGCTAGTGCCCGTCCATAAACGCCTGTTTTTCTGCGGTTTTGAAAGGTTGTTTGCCGGCTGCCATCGTTTCTTGGGACGCGTGATGGCACAAGGCCGCGCAGGTTATGGCCCGAAGAGCGATCTGGCGGCAATGGGATCATGGGGTATCGGCCGACGCTCGCCGGGCTTGCTCTGAACGCTACCGGATCAGGAGCGTAAGGTCGGCCTGAGGCGGGCAAGGAGGGCGAGATTGTAAGCGACCACCGAGGACCAGACATAAGCCTTAAAGTGGTCGAGCCCGCGCCAGGTGCAGCGCCCCAAGCCATAAGCGCGCTTCAGACATGAGATGCCGGCCTCGATGCCAGCGCGGAAGTTTCTGAGCTTGCGATAGACCCAACGGCTCTTGACCATGTCTTCGATCTTGAGGCCGCACTTCTTGTGGAAGGCCATGTCGCGGATGCCACAGGCTTTGGCTCGGCTCAAATTATCGCGGCTGGCATAGCCGCCGTCGGCCGCCGCCTGACGCGGCGCCTGGCCATAAAAGGCGATGTGGCGTTCCAGCATCGGCAGCAAGCGCTCGCTGTCGGCCGGGTTGCCGGTTTCGACGACGAGGTCGAGGACTAGTCCGCTTCTGCCGGTGGTCAGATTGAGTTTGTGGCCGTAGTCGACGTCGCGGCTGCCTTTGACGATGATGTCGGCATGCGGCTCGAACAGGCTCACCAGCTTCTCGCCAGCCGGCACCGGCTCGCCGGCCAGGACCCGCCGTTCGGTCTGGGCGATGATCCGCTCGATCAGCGGCTTATAGTGGCGGAGCTGGGTCTGCCACGGTTCGCCGGCCGGGCCCGCCGTCAGGGGCAACTGTTCACTCGCCTGCTGCAGATAACTCAAGGTCGTGCGCGTGATCTTGAGCAGTTCGCGGTAGTGCTTCACCCGTTTCGGGCGACCGCGGGTATATTCGATCGCCCGAGCCCGCTTCTTTGCCGCGCGGCGGTGGTCGTGCCATGGGATGGCGCTCCCCAGTGCATCGCCCTGCTGCAACAGCCGCACCATCACCCGCACGGCGTCCCATAACAGGCTGCTGTCGCTCGGCTCATGGATCAGTGCGGCGGTGACGGTGCTGTCCACACGCACGACCTTGCCACTTTCGAGCTTCTCCTGCAGGGCGCTCGCCAGCAGCACCCGGTTGATCTCTTCAAAGGTTTGCGCCCGGATCGCGCTGATCGTCTTGTGCAAGACCGACTTTTTCGGGCTCCAGCCCCACGGCAGCCGGGCAAAAGCCCGGAACGAGGCGGAGTCTTCCAGATGGAACGCCAGCTCCTGATAGCTCAACTGGCGATATTGCTTGAGTAGCGCGCAGCGCAGCACCGCCTCCGTCGGCAGGCCCTCGCGGCCGGTTTCCTTGATGCCGTGTCGGCGCAGATCCTGCGTCACCTGGCTCAGCACCTCGCCATGCTCATCCAGCCACTGAGACATGGCTTTCAATTCACGGCTGATCTCGTGCCCGGCAAAAAGATCGAATATACTGGATTGGACGGTGCGTTCTTGGCGCATTGTCGGCTCCGGCGGTGACGGGTTTGTCTTTAGAATCAGTAGCTTGATCTAAAGTATACCTGAAACCGCCGGGCTTTGCCCGCGGCAATATCGCGATTCCTCCAATAATTTCAGCGGTTTACCGTTTGTGGATGGGCACTAGGCTAGGCGCTGGAGCTCGAGCGAAGCTGCTCGCGACAGCCGCTGCTGCGTTTACGTTCGCCGCCATCCCTTGGGGGTCGGCGACTGCCCAAACGCCCCAATCTGCTAAGCCGAACATTCTCATGATCGTCTCCGATGACACGGGTTTTGGCGATCTTGGACCGTATGGCGGTGGCGAAGGACGCGGGATGCCGACGCCAAATATCGACAAGTTGGCAGACAGTGGCATGACGTTTTTTAACTTCTACGCGCAGCCGAGTTGTACACCTGGCCGCGCAGCGATGATCACGGGGCGAATTCCCAACCGCAGCGGCATGCTCGAGAAAGACAACATCGCATCCCAGGCGAACCTGAACATTTTCCGGGCGGAGTATTTGGTCTTGCCCGCGGCTCGGGCCGGTCGGTCGAAGAGCACCTCCGTCTGGCTGAACCCCAGCCAGGCCACCATGCCTCGGAGGAACCGATGCCCTTCTCGCAGGTGGCCGAGCGCCTCGGTCGACTCCCTGGTCATCAGCCGGAAGTCGCCGACGTTGAGCGGCAGTTCCCGGTGGACGAAGGTGTGCATGACCCAATAGAAGACGGCCGCCGTCGCGCGCTTGAAGACGCTCTCGCCCTCGCGGCGGCGGC
>NZ_JAKFDJ010000189.1:0-40902 GCF_036676215.1 Devosia sp.
TGGATCATCCGCAATTCGCCCGTTCCCATCGGCACGGTGCCGATCTACCAGGCGCTCGAAAAGGTCAATGGCGATCCCTCCAAGCTCGACTGGGAAGTGTTCTCGGACACGCTGATCGAACAGTGCGAGCAGGGCGTGGATTATTTCACCATCCATGCCGGCGTGCGCCTCGCCTATGTCCCGCTGACCGCCAAGCGCGTCACCGGCATCGTCTCGCGCGGCGGCTCGATCATGGCCGGCTGGTGCCTCGCTCATCACAGGGAGAGCTTCCTTTACGAGCGCTTCGGCGACATCTGCGACATTATGGCCAAGTACGATGTGTCGTTCTCCCTGGGCGATGGCCTGCGCCCCGGCTCGATTGCCGATGCTAATGACGCAGCTCAGTTTGCCGAGCTGGAAACGCTGGGCGAGTTGACCAAGGTCGCCTGGGATAAAGGCTGCCAGGTGATGATCGAAGGCCCTGGGCACGTCCCGATGCACAAGATCAAGGAGAACATGGACAAGCAGTTGCGCGAATGCGGCGAGGCCCCGTTCTATACGCTGGGACCGCTGACCACCGACATCGCGCCGGGCTACGACCACATTACCTCCGCTATCGGTGCGGGTATGATCGGCTGGTTCGGCACGGCAATGCTCTGCTACGTCACCCCCAAGGAGCATCTGGGCCTGCCCAATCGCGACGACGTCAAGACCGGCGTCATCACCTACAAGATCGCAGCGCATGCGGCCGATCTGGCCAAGGGGCATCCGGCAGCACAGTTGCGCGACGATGCACTCTCAAAAGCCCGGTTCGAGTTCCGCTGGGAGGACCAGTTCAACCTCTCGCTCGACCCGGATACGGCGCGCAGCTTCCACGACGAGACCCTGCCCAAGGACGCCCACAAGACCGCCCATTTCTGTTCGATGTGCGGGCCAAAATTCTGCTCGATGAAAATCACGCAGGATATTCGCGACATGGCGGCCCGTGAGGATGGCATGGCTGAGAAGTCGCGCGAGTTCATCGACCAGGGCGCCAAGGTCTATGTCCCGCTCGAGCAGTAGCGCTCCGCTGCGGGCAACAGTGATCGGGGCCGGGGTGGCGGGTTTGACCACCGCCCTGGCTCTGGCCGAACGAGGCCTTGCGGTGGAAGTGCTCGAACGCAATGCCGGGCTCGGCCCCGGCAGCTGCTCCTGGCATGCTGGCGGGATGCTAGCGCCCTGGTGCGAGATGGCCTCGACCGAGGCCATTGTCGGCCGGCTGGGTGTCCAGTCCATCGCCTGGTGGCGCGAGCGCTTTCCCGGCACGGTGTCGGAAGGCACGTTGGTGGTCGCCCCTGCACGCGACCTTGTCGAACTCAGCCGCTTCGCCCGGCGCACCGAACGCTATCACTGGCTGGACGAGGCCGGCATTGCAGCACTCGAACCTGATCTGGCCGATCGCTTCCGCAAGGGGCTCTATTTCCCCGACGAAGCCCATCTCGATCCGCGCCTCGCCTTGGCGGCACTGGTGGCACGGCTGACGTCTCTGGGCGTGGCGATCCGATTTGAAACCGACGTCCTGCCCGAGGCGGCCGCTGGCGATCTGGTCTTTGATTGCCGCGGCCTCAGCGGCCGAAACGACATGCCGGCCTTGCGCGGCGTACGTGGGGAAATGGCGGTGATCCGCTCGCGCAGTTTCGCGCTGTCCCGACCGGTGCGTTTGCTCCATCCGCGCTTGCCGCTCTACGTGGTCCCGCGCGGCCAAGGCGTCTTCATGCTGGGCGCGACCATGCTCGAAAGTGAAGCGCGGGGGGCGGTCAGCGTGCGCTCCATGCTCGAATTGCTGGGTGCTGCCTTTGCGCTCCATCCCGCGCTGGGCGAGGCTGAAATTCTCGAATTGGGGGCAGATCTGCGCCCCGCGCTTCCTGACAATCTTCCCCGGGTGGAGCGGGCCGGTCGCGTGATCCGGGTCAACGGCCTCTTCCGCCACGGTTTTCTGCTCGCTCCGGTTCTGGCCCAGATCGCCGCCGGCACGGCCCTTGATCCCCATTTCGATACGGAGCTTGCTCATGCGAATTTTGCTTAACGGAACCGAGCAAAGGCTGGCGACGAACCGCCTTGACGAAGCGCTCGAAGCGCTGGGCTACAAGGGCGCCATCGTCGCCACCGCCGTCAACGGGCGGTTCGTGCCCACGGCGCGACGCGCGGCCACGCCCCTTGCCGATGGCGACCATCTCGAAGTGCTCGCCCCCATGCAGGGGGGCTGAGGAATGGACTTCTATGGCGTCGAGCTTTCCTCCCGGCTGCTGCTGGGCACCGCCCGCTACCCTTCACCCAATATCCTCGAAGCGGCGATCCGCGCTTCTCGCGCCGAAATCGTCACCGTCTCGCTGCGGCGCGAAGGCGGCGAACAGCGGGCTGGTCAGGCGTTCTGGTCGTTCATTGGTGAGCTGGGCGTCCGCATCCTACCCAATACTGCCGGCTGCCACTCGGTCAAGGAGGCGGTGACCACCGCCCATATGGCGCGCGAGCTGTTCGGCACGACCTGGATCAAGCTCGAAGTGATCGGAGAGGCCGATACGCTACAGCCCGACGTGTTCGGGCTGGTGGAGGCCGCCCGGATCCTGGCCGAGGACGGGTTCGAGATTTTTCCCTACACCACCGAAGATCTGGTGGTGGCCGAACGGCTGATCGCGGCCGGCTGCCGGGTATTGATGCCCTGGGGGGCCCCGATTGGATCGGCGCGGGGGCTCAATAATCTCTTTGGACTTCGGGCCCTGCGGGCCCACTTCCCTGATGTGCCCCTGGTGATCGATGCCGGCCTCGGCGTGCCCTCGCATGCGGCGGCGGCGATGGAATTGGGATATGACGCGGTGCTGCTCAATACCGCCGTCGCCGAGGCGGGCGACCCGGTGCGCATGGCCGAGGCGTTCGCCCTGGCCGTCGAAGCGGGGCACATGGCCTATGCCGCCTCGCCAATGGAGCCGCGCGACATGGCGGCACCCTCGACCCCGGTCGTGGGCAAGGCGCACCTGGCATGACGCTCGACCGCTTCTATCCGGTGGTGCCCGATGCGGACTGGGTCGAGCGGCTGCTTGCCTGGGGGGCAAGGCTGATCCAGTTGCGGATCAAGGATTGTCCCGAGCCCGCGCTGCGGGCCCAGATCGAGCGGGCCAAAGGCGCATGCGCCGCCGCGGGCGCGCAATTGGTGGTCAATGATCATTGGCAACTGGCGCTCGATACCGGCTGCGATTTCGTTCATTTGGGCCAGGAGGATCTGGCCGGGGCCGATATGGGCGCGCTGCGACGGGCCGGGATACGCATCGGCATCAGCACCCATGACCATGCCGAACTCGACCGAGCCCTGGCCGAAGCGCCCGACTATGTGGCCCTGGGTCCCATCTATCCCACTCAGCTCAAGCAGATGCCCTGGGCGCCGCAGGGGTTGGCGCGGATTGGAGAATGGAAACGTCTCGTGGGTGCACGCCCTCTGGTGGCCATTGGCGGGCTGACTGTGGCGCGAGCCGACCTCTGCCTTGGCGCCGGGGCCGATTGCGTCGCGGTGGTGGGCGACATCATGCGCCATCCCGACCCCTCCCGCCAGACCGGAGCCTGGCTGGCAGCAACGAGGCCTTGAGATGACCGATCGCTACATCCGCCAGACAACGCTGAGCGAAATCGGGGCGGCAGGTCAAACCAGGCTGGCCGCCGCCACGGTGCTGGTGGTGGGGGCGGGGGGACTGGGCTCCTCGGTTCTGCAAATCCTGGCTGGCGCTGGGGTCGGCGAGATTGTCATCGTCGACCACGACCATGTCGACATCAGCAATCTGCATCGTCAGCCGCTTTACGACATGAGCGATATAGGTGTTCTCAAGGCAGAAGCGGCGCGTGACGCCGTGCTCCGTTCCAATCCCGACATAGTCACGACGGCCAAATCGGAGCGTCTGACGCCGGCCAATGCCACTGAGCTGATTGAAAAGGCAAACATCGTCATCGACGCCGCCGACAATTTTGCCGTGACCTATATGCTGTCCGACCGATGCCTGGCCGTTGGCAAGCCACTGATCAGTGCGTCGGTGCTGGGTCTGTCCGGCTATGTCGGGGCCTATTGCGGCGGTGCGCCCAGCTATCGCGCGGTTTTCCCCGATGTACCGGAAGCCGCAGGTAGTTGCGCCAGCATTGGCGTGCTGGGATCGGCTGTAGCGATCCTGGGAAGTCTGCAAGCCCATTTGGCACTCCATGTGCTGCTCGACTTCAGGCCCAGCGTGCTGGGCCGCGTGGTCAGCTTCGATGGCCATAGTCTGCAGTTTGGCGGTTTCGGTTTTGCCGATTGTCCGGAGCCTCAGCATGCCGCTCAATTCATCGGGCTGGCGGACCTTGAGCCGGAGGACATTGTCGTCGACCTGCGCGGTGTGGCCGAAGCCCCCATACTGCCGCGTTCAGACGCGCTTCGCGTAGCGCCAGCGGATGTCGACCTATTGGCGTCAGCCGACGGTGGAGCACGCATCGTGCTGTGCTGCCGCAGCGGGCAGCGGGCGCTGCGGGCCGCGGGGCGGCTGCAGGCCATGGGCAGGCTCAACCTGGCGCTCGTGGCACTTGGAGATCCGTCGTGACTCCTGTTGCGTTGACCATTGCCGGCTCGGATTCGGGCGGCGGCGCCGGGATCCAGGCAGACCTCAAGACGTTTTCGGCGTTTGGCGTGTTTGGAGCCAGCGCCATCACTGCGGTGACAGCGCAGAACAGCATGCGCGTGAGCGCCGTCCACTTGATACCCGCTGAAATGGTGGCAGCCCAGATCGATGCCGTATTCGCCGATCTGCCGGTAGCATCGGTCAAAATCGGTATGCTCGGAAGTGCCGATGTCATCGCCGCGGTCGCCAAGAGTCTGGCTCGGCATGGCGCCAGCGGGATTGTCCTTGATCCCGTGCTGGTCGCAACCAGCGGTGCGCGCTTGTTGCCAGAGGAGGCCCTGAACGCGCTGGTAACCCTGCTGCTGCCGAGGACCCACCTGCTCACGCCTAACCTGCCCGAGGCGGCCGCCTTGACCAACTCGCCAATTGCCATGAACGAGGCTGCGATGATCACCCAGGCCAGGGCGTTGCTGGCGATGGGAACCCAGGCGGTGCTGATCAAGGGGGGACACGGCGCGGGGCGGCAGAGTACTGATTTGCTCGTCGATGCCAGCGGCGTCACGCGCTTTGACGCTGAGCGCCTGGACATCGGCGAATTTCACGGCGGGGGATGCATCTTTTCCTCCGCGATCGCGGCTGGCCTGGCCGGGGGGTGTACGCTTATCGAATCGATCACCCAGGCCAAGCACTTCATCGCCCGAGCCATCGCGGCAGCGCCGGGCCACGGCCTGGGCTCCGGTGCACGACTGCTTCACTCCGGCCGAAGCTCCACCCGGTCAAAACAAGGCGTCATACTATGAGACGCGAGGACGCCCCGCTCCGGCGGATTAGGCTGCGCTTTTGTTCGCCAGAAGGAGGCGCACGAGCAGACCTGCCCGCCTTGGCATCGCAATCTGCGCCACTGATCGCGAGGAGATATTGAGCGCAGAGCCGAGCCGGAAGCTCGGGACGACCTAAGAGGTCCTTGCCATAATTGGCGCCGGGCCAGTGACGGATTATCTCCGGCCCGTGGTCTGGCCGGAGACAAATCCAGGGTTTTTGTACGCGACAGGCCGTGCGTGGAGCCTAGGCAAGGTGTTCGCCGAATGTCGCCATCGCGGCAATGACCGGTTCGACCCTTCGCCCTTGCGCGGTGAGGGCGTATTCCGTCTTGGGCGGCACGGTCGGATAGATGGTTTTGCTGATCAGTCCTTCGGCCTCGAGCGCTGCAAGCCGAAGCGCCAGCATGCGCGGGCTGATTCCCTCAAGGCTCCGCTGAAGCTGGCTATAGCGCCTGGTTCCGCGGAGCAACTCCCGGAAGATCAAGGTGGTCCACTTGCCATCCAGTACCTTGGCGGCCCGGGAAACTGGGCAGGCGGGTTCGCAGGGCACCACATCATCTACTAAAAGCATCGCTATACTTTTTGTAATTACTTACTTTTGTATAGCGAGTCTCCTAGATTGCGGCAACCAGAAACCTTTGGAGCCTCAATCCATGACATACCTGCGCATCGTCCTCTGGCTTATCGCCATTTCGCAAATCGTCCTTGGCGCCTTGACCCTTTTCGCGCCGGCCCTCTTCTTCAGTGCGATGGGCCTGTCGATGCCGCCGACCGATACCTTCTACATCGTCGGCATGCTCGCAGCCCGATTTCTGGCATTCGGAATTGTGCTGGTCGTCCTGGCTGGTCGCAAGAGCGTCGATCCCCTCTGGTTGCAGAGCATGGTGGTCATCCAGTTCGTGGATTTGGCGGCCGGCCTCTACTACACGGCCTCTGGAGTCCTGCCATTGACCGCGTCGGCCTTCCCGATGTTCAACGCGGTCCTGTTCTCCATCCTACTGATCGTGGCCCTGCGGCGCGATGCTGGCGTCTTGCAGACGTCCGTGGCCTGAACAGGCGGCTTGGGTTTGGGGTGACGTTCCCCCGACATCACGCGACAGCCGTGGTTTTCGCGGCACCAGGGCCCATCCAGAGGTTGTCGATACGTTCGGTACGTCAAGCAACATGTCGCGTTGACCTGAAGCGGAAGGAGGACCTCCCAAACAGGCAGAACCGCAACGCCCTGCGGCCGAGGCGATCGGCGCAGCTGCAGGCGGCCGTAGCCGCCCGCCGATGTGACCGGTCAGCCGCGATACGGCTCGACCTGCTGCAGGGTGTCGGGATCGAAGAACTGCATGGAGGTGCCGCCGGCGCCATTGGGAACCCAGGCGCGGACATAGCCGCCCCATTCTTCCAGGCGTTCGGTCGCGACGCCGCGGTCGAGCAGGGCTGCTTCGAGTGCGAATTCGTCGCGGCCGTGGATTGTCGTGTCAGCCATGGCCAGTGTGGGAAGGGCGGTAAATCCGGCGATAGCGACCAGCGTGGTGATGGAGAGGGTTTTCATTTCGATGTTTCTTTCTGTTTGAACACCCTCACTTTCCGTCGCGCGCATTGCCTGAACATTGCATAGATCGTTTATTTTCAAATAGTTATGACAATTCAAACGGCAGCGGCACCCCGCCGGAAAGCGGGGTGCCGTGCGCGTGTGACGCCGTGGAGGTGCGGCGTCAGACAGCCGGAAGCATGGGTTCGGTTTGCGGTTCGTGATGGTCCGGCGCCCGCGGCAGGAAGCGGGTGACGAAACGCGACAGCGCATCGACATAGGTCAGCATCACCGGCACCACGACCAGCGTCAGCAGGGTCGAGCTGATGAGGCCCCCGATCACCGCATGGGCCATCGGTGCGCTCTGGTCGCTCCCCTCGTGAATGGCGAGGGCCAGCGGCAGCATGCCGAAGATCATGGCCAGCGTGGTCATGATGATGGGGCGGAAGCGTGTGCCGCCGGCCTCGATCAGGGCATCAACCAGGGTCGCGCCCTCTCGCCGGTGCTGATTGGCATTGTCGACGAGCAGGATGGCATTCTTGACCACGAGGCCCATCAGCATGACGAAGCCGATCATGGAATACATGTTCAGCGTCGAGCCGCCGACCAGTAGGCCCAGCATGACCCCGACCAGTGACAGTGGCAAAGCCATCATGATCGCCAGGGGCTGCAGGAAGCTGCCGAACTGACTGGCCAGCACCAGGTAGATAAAGATCACGGCCAGCAGCAGCGCCGAGACCATGCTGCCCACCGTATCGGTAAGCATTTCGCCATCGCCGCCCTGGGCGATGCTGACGCCGGCGGGAAGATCGAGCGCGGCCACCGCGGCATCGATCTGGGTCGTGACATCGCCCAGCACGCCGCCTTCGATATTGGCGCTGATGGTGACCTGGCGAGTCAGGTCTTCGCGGTGGATCTCGCTGGGGCCAAGGGTGGGCCTGACCTCGGCGATCTGGTCGAGCCGGATGGCGACCGGGGTGTCGGTCTGGCTCTGGGCGATGGGCAGGTCGCCAATGGCGTCGACGCTCTGCCGCATGGCTTCGGGCAGACGCACGACGACGTCGAGCTGGTCGCCGGCCGCATTGGTCCATTCCGAGGCGGTTTCGCCGCCCAGCATGGCGCGCAGGGCCGAACCCGTGGCCTGCAGGCCAATGCCCATGTCGCTCGCGGCCTGCCGGTCCATGACGATGTCGAGCATGGGCTGGGCCTGCTGCAGGCTCAGTTCGACATCGACAATGCCGGGAATGGCCAGCATGGCCTCGCTCAACTGCGCCGCGGCCGTGGCCAGGCCGTCGAGGTTTTCCCCGAGCAGCTTGACCTGGATGGGGCTGTCGCCGCCCCCCAGGCCGCCACCGGCGGTCACCACGAAGCCAGCTCCGGGAATGGAGCGCAGCGCATCGCGGATCGGGACCGTCATTTCCAGCGACGAGCTGGTCCGTTCACCGGGATCGACCAGGGCGACGGCGATGCTGGCGCGGTTCTCGCCGGAGGCCGTGCCGGCGTTGACGCTGGTATAGGTGCTCTCGACCTCCGGCATGGCCGCCAGCAGGGCCTCGACCTGATGCGCCTTGACGGCGGTATATTCCGTGGAGGAGCCGGCGGGGGTCTCGAGATCGATCTGGATCTGGCTGTTGTCGGCTGGCGGCATGAATTCGACGCCGACCATGGGAAAGAGCAGGAAACTGCTGCCGAAGGACATCAGTGCGACCAGCATGGTGATGATGCGGTGGCGCAGCGACCATCCCAGCACGCCGCGATAGAAGTGGGCGAGTTTTTCGAAGCCCTTGTCGAACAGGCCGATCAGCCGGCCGATGGGGCCGTGCTTGGCATCGGGCTGGGAGTCCGGATCGTACCAGACGCTCGACAGCATCGGATCGAGGGTGAAGCTGACGAAAAGCGAAATCAGCACTGCTACCGAAACGGTGACGCCGAACTGCATGAAGAACCGGCCGACAATCCCGTCCATGAAGGCGAGCGGCAGAAACACTGCGACGATGGAGAGCGTCGTGGCCAGCACGGCCAGCCCGATCTCCTTGGTGCCATCGAGCGCCGCCTGGATATGGGATTTGCCCATATGCAAGTGCCGGGTGATGTTTTCACGCACGACGATGGCGTCGTCGATGAGGATGCCAACCGACAGGGTCAGTGCCAGCATGGTCATCATGTTGAGGGTAAAGCCGAGCAGGCTCACCACGGTCAGGGTTCCCACGATCGAAATCGGCAAGGTGAGGCCGGTAATGATGGTCGACCGCCAGGAATTGAGGAACAGGAAGACGATCACCACGGCGAGCACGGCGCCCTCGATCAGGGTGGCCTGAACGGTCTCGAAATTCTGCTCGATCGGTTCGGCCGAGTTCTGCAGCACATCGATGACAACGTCCTCGGGCAGGCTGCCATTTTCGTTCAGCGCGGCGACCGCCGCCTCGACGGCATGGGCGATGGCTACGGTATTGCCGCCTTCGATCTTGACCACGTCGATAGCCAGCGCCTGCTCACCATCACGGAACGCCAGGCCATCGGTATCGGACGGGCCTTGGGTCACCGTCGCGACATCGCCAACGGTAATGGTCTCGCCGCCATTGCTGGCAACGATGATGTCGCGGAAGCCTTCGACCGTGGCGACCTCGGCGTTGATCTGCACCGTCTGTACCAGCAGGCCCTCGACGATCGAGCCGGTGGGCAGTGTCTGGTTGTCCTGCTGGAGGGCCGAGACAACGTCGCCAATACCGATGCCGAAGGCGTTGAGCAGGTCCGGATCGACCGCGATACGGACCTGGTTGTCGAGGCCCCCGACGACGGTGGCACTGCCCACGCCGGAAATGGCGGTCAGGGCGGGCGTGACGATGTCGTCAGCCAGCGATGTCAGCTCCAGCACCGATTGGGTTGGGCTGCTGAGGGCGAGGGACAGCATGGGACTGGCCGTGGGATTGTAGCGCAGCACCTGGGTCGTGTCGGCCGCGTCCGGCAATTGATCGGCGATCGCAGCCAGCCGGTCCCGGACATCCTGCGCTGCGACGGCGGCGTCGGTCTCGAGGGTGAATTGCAGCACGACCGTCGAATGGCCGGCGCTGGAGGTGGAGGTGACCGATTCGATACCGCCCAGGGTATTGACGGCATCCTCGATGGGCTGGGTGATCTCGGTCTCGACGGCTTCCGGCGACGCGCCGGTATAGGGCGTCAGCACGGCGACGATGGGAAAATCGACATCGGGATACTGTTCGATGGGCAGGCCGCGATAGGCCGAGATGCCGAAGACCAGAATGGCCACCATGATCATGGTGGCAAAGACCGGGTGGCGAACGCTGATGGAGGTGAGGAACATGGCCTAGTTTTCCTCAATGACGACGGGGGCGCCGTTGGACAGCCCGGACAACGCGGTGCCGACGATCACATCGCCGGCCGCAAGGCCCGAGCTGACCTCGGTCAGCGCCCTAGTCTGCCATTCGGCGCCGGTTTGGATCGAGCGCTCTTGCAGCACTCCATCCACAACCGCCAGCACATAGCTGGCCTCGTCGCGAGTCTGGATGGCGGCGGCCGGTACGGCCAGCACATCGTCATCCTGCTGCACCACGATATTGCCGGTGACGAACATGCCGCCGCGCAGCAATCCATCGGGATTATCGAGCGTGAGATAGACCTTGATCGAGCGCGTGCCCGCTTCTGCGACGGGGCTGACCCGATCCACAGTGCCGGTGAACGCGTCTGCGGGCATGCCCTGGACGGTCAGCCGCACCGATTGACCGGCCTGAATACGCGCCGAATGGCCGAGCGATGCCACGACTTCGACGCGGACCGTGGACAGGTCGACGATGGTCAGCATGGTGGTGCCGGGGCTGACGATCTGGCCGGGCTCGATGGCACGGGTGGCGACAGTGCCGGCAAAGGGCGCGACGACGCGGGCCCGCAGCAGGTTGGCCTCTGCCAGGGCGACCTGGCTCTGTTGGGTAGCGATCGCTGCCGTCAGTTGATCGACCTGCGCCTGCGCCGTGTCGAGCGTGGTTTGCGCCGCCAGCCCCTTGTCGGACAAGAGCATGGTGCGCTCCAGCGTCGTCTCGGCGGCACGCAGTTGCACCATGGTTGACGCCATCGTGCTGCGCTGCTGGTCCAGTTGCAGGCGCAGGTCGGTGGTGCCGACCTCGACCAGCAACTGGCCGGCCTCGACATGATCGCCCGGGCGCACCGCTACCGTTTCGGCCAGGCCGCTGACCTGGGCGGCGATGGCGGCTTCCTGCACCGGATGGATCGTGCCCGTCACCTTCACAAGGTCCTCGATGCGCTGCGGCTGCACTGTTACGATTTCCAAGGGATGCAGTTGCATGACGCGAGGCGTTGCCGGTGCGGTGATCGTCGCGGCGACCGGCGTAGCCGGCAGCTGATTGGCCAGCAGCACTGTGGCGCCACCGGTTGCCAGGGTCAGGATGACGGCCGGCCAGAACCATCGCCCGCCGCGGCGGGCAGGAGCGCGGGTGGCAGTGTTGGCGGGTTGATCGGACGGGTTCATTGCGGCCTCGCATGGCTGAGGGGGCCGAGCACCGGCCTGTGAACCCATCCAATGACCGTTCTGGATTGCGCCAACGTTGCGCCGCGCAATGCAGCCGCAATGTCTGTCGCTAGACTGGCAGAAAGTCGGATAGGATTAGTGCATGCGTATTTTGCTGGTCGAAGACGAGATGAACATGGCCGCGGCCCTGACCGCCGCACTCAGCCGCCACGACATCGTGGTGGATCATGCCCGCACGCTCGAGATTGCGGAGGAGGCCTGCCGCAGTGGGGTGCATGACGCCGTGCTGCTCGATCGCAAGTTGCCGGACGGCGAGGGACTGTCGCTGATCCCGCTCCTGCGGCGGGAGCAGCCTGGCCTGCCCATCATCGTGCTGTCGGCGCTCGGATCCCCCGACCATCGTGTCGCCGGGCTCGACCATGGCGCCGACGACTATCTGGCCAAGCCATTTTCGACAGACGAACTGCTGGCGCGGTTGCGCGCGGTCATGCGCCGCCCGGCACAGATTGGCGAGAGCACGGTCAATGTCGGCCAATTGCGGTTCAACCTGACCGAGCGCCAGGCCGACGTGGCTGGCGAACCGCTGGATCTGACGCGCCGCGAATTGCTGGCACTGGAAATCCTGGTGCGCCGCGCCGGCCGGACTGTGTCGCGCAGTGCGCTGGAAGAGGCGGTCTATGGCTATGACGACGAGATCGCGTCCAATTCGCTGGATGCGCACATCTCGCGGCTGCGGCGCAAGCTCAGTGCGGCGGGCGTCGAGATCCATGCCATTCGTGGCCTGGGCTATCTGCTGCGGACCGCATCATGAGGCCGTGGCTCGCGACATCGCTGCGGACAAGGCTGACCTGGCGCATGGTGGTGATGCAGGCGCTGGTACTGTTGGCGTTCACCAGCGTGGCCGCCATCCCCATCCTCAAGCTGATCAGCGAGGAGCAGGGGCTCGATGACGGGGTCATCGAGGACATCGCCGAATCGATCCAGCGCGACCCCGCTGGCGGGCTGGCGCTTGTGCCCGACGACGACATGCTCGAGAAAGCGGCGGAATATCCGGACCTGTGGTTCTACGCCACGGATATCGACGGCAATGGGGTGCAGATGGGCAATATACCCGAGCGCGCCGATGACCTGCTCGACTATCTGCCGCGGCTGAACTCGGCCAACATCGCCGATATCGGGCCGGCCGAGGCGCCTGCCGCTCTCGCGCGGCGCCACGACAGCGCTGCCGGGCAGCTCTGGATCATCACCGGCGGCGGTCCCGAGATACGCTTCAAGGCCATCTTTGGCGCCATCGCCAATCCGATCTTTCTTGGCCTGTTGTCCCTGCTGACCATCGTCTCCTTTCTGGTCATTCCGCTGATCGTCAGGCACCAGTTGCGGGGCGTCGACCATGTTGCGGCCGAGGCGGATACGATCGACGTCGACAAGCGCGGAATTCGCCTGTCATCCGAGCATGTGCCCGATGAACTGCATTCCCTGGTGGCGGCCGTTAACGCCGCACTGCAGCGGCTCGACGATGGCATCGAGCGGCGACAGCGCTTTCTCGCCGACGCTGCGCACGAGTTACGCACCCCCATCGCCATTCTCCAGACCCGCATCGAGCTGCTGCCTGACGACGAGCAGCGCAGCCGGCTGATGCTCGACGTGGCCCGGCTGGCCAATCTGGCGAACCAGTTGCTCGACCTGCAACGCCTTGATGCGGACCTGACGGTGTTTCAGCCGGTCAACCTTGTCGATCTGGCAGCCCAGGTCACCGCCGACATGGCGCCTCTGGCGATCTCGGCCGGCGATGAAATATCGTTCGATGCCGAGGTGGACACCGTTACCGTCGCCGGCGACCCCGCCTCGCTCTCGCGCGCCATCGTCAACCTCATTCAGAACGCGGTGATTCACGGCGGCCGCAAGACCGCGATCCATGTCGCCGTCGGGCGCGATGGTTCGCTCCGTGTGGCCGATACCGGGCCTGGAATTGCCGAGCAGAATCGCCAGGCGATCTTCGAGCCCTTCAACCGCATCGTGCCGCTCGATCAGGGCGCCGGCCTGGGACTGAACCTGGTCAGGGATATCGTGGTCCGGCACAATGGCCAGATCACCGTCGGCGATGCCCCTGGGGGCGGCGCCCTGTTCGAGATCTTCCTGCCCCTCACTTCCCCGCGGCCGAGCTGATTGCGGTTTTTCTCCCATGCTGGTCGGTTCAATTTTGCTATAGGATTGGATCGGCGAGGTGCTGCAGGCCAGCCCGGCCGCAGGAACGGGAGACAGGTCATGCAAGGCTCAACGACACGAACCACCAATGGACGCGGCAGGCTGTTCGACAGCATATTGGAGACGGTCGGCGACACGCCGGCGATCCACATCAACAATCTGGGCGTGTCCGGCGTCACGCTCTATGTGAAGGCCGAGTTCTTCAATCCGGCGGGATCGGTGAAGGATCGGCTGGCCCTCAATATCATCGAGGCGGCCGAACGCGACGGTACGCTCAAGCCGGGCCAGACCGTGGTGGAAGCCACCAGCGGCAATACCGGCATCGGGCTGGCGATGGTCTGTGCGCAAAAGGGCTATCCACTGGTCGTTACCATGGCGGACAGTTTTTCCATCGAGCGCCGCAGGCTGATGCGCTTGTTTGGCGCCAAGGTGGTGCTGACGCCCCGTGCTGAAAAGGGGTTGGGCATGTACAGGAAGGCCGTCGAGTTGGCGGAGGCCAATGGCTGGTTTCTGGCCAGCCAGTTCGAGACCAGCGCAAATGCCGATATCCACGAGGCCACCACGGCACGCGAAATCATCAACGACTTTGCCGGCTCGCGGCTTGATTATGTGGTCACGGGCTATGGCACCGGGGGAACCGTGACTGGCCTGGCGCGCATATTGCGCAAGGAACGTCCGGAAACGCGTATCGTGTTGAGCGAGCCGGCCAATGCGCCATTGCTGGGGAGCGGACAGCCCCAGCAGCGCGGGGATCGCGGCGCGCCGGCAGTCTCCCATCCCGCCTTCACGCCACACCCCATCCAGGGCTGGACGCCGGACTTCATTCCGCTGGTGCTGCAGGAGGCAGTCGACACCAAGGGTTATGACGAACTGCTACCGGTTGCAGGGCCGGATGGCATACAATGGGCGCGGTTGCTGGCGCAGAAGGAGGGAATACTCACCGGCATTTCCGGTGGCGCCACTTTCGCGGCGGCCCATCAGGTGGCGGAGCGTGCCGCGCCAGGTTCAGTTATCCTCTGCATGCTGCCCGATACCGGGGAGCGCTACATGACGACGCCACTATTCGAGGCGATCGAGGCGGAGATGGATGCCGAGGAGCTGGCGCTGTCGCGCTCGACACCCGGCTATCAATTGCCGCCGAGCTGAACAGTGCATTGCGGCCGCCAGCTTCGCCTTCGGCCTTGGCGGCCTCGCCAGCGTCAAGCCATGGCGCGGACCGTCTCCAGGAACTCCGCGTGGCCCAGGGCCTGCTGGGCCGCTGCCCGATATTCGCGGACGAGGCTGTCATAGGCCTCGCGGGCGAATTGGCGCAGTTTGGGGTCGGCGTCCATTTCCTTGCGGGCTAGAGCCGGGTCGAGCAGGCCGAGGCCGGCCAGCACGGGGTAGTGCAGCTGGGTCTGGATATGCGGCAGGCCGAAGAGCGTATCGGGGAAATGCTCGTGCCGGGGCATGTGGGCTTTCCAGTGAGCCAGGCGTTCTCTGGTCTCGTGATGGATGCGGTTGGTGCGGACCTCGCGCCAGAACGGGGTGTCGTCGCGTTCGACCATATAATGGGTGTTGACGAAGGTGCGGAAGTCGTCGACCTGGCGGCCGACGCGGGTGTTGTAATCGTCGCGGTCGGCGGGCGTCATGTCGGCGGGGTGCTTGAGATGGCGGTCGGCGAACAGCATCATCTGTACGATGGTGCCATGGATTGATGTGGATTCCAGCGGTTCGAGGAAGCTTGAGCTCAGGCCTACCGCCAGCACATTGCCAACCCAGGCATTTTCCAGCCGGCCGATCTGGAAGCGGATGTCGCCGCGGACTTCGATCTCGCGGCCGAGCACGCGCTCGACCTCGGCCTTGGCCTGTTCGGGTGTGCTGAATTCGTCTGAATAGACATAGCCGCAGCCATAGCGGGTCTGGGTCGGGATCTGCCACATCCAGCCGGCATCCTGGGCCCAGGCGCGGGTGTAGTTGGCGATTTCCTCGCCCGGCTTGATATCGAGCCAGAAGGGCAGAGCGCGGTTGACCGGCAGTTCATGGGCATAGGAAATCCAGGGCGCCTGCATTTCCTTGACGATGAGCTGCTTGCGAAAGCCGGTAGCGTCGATGAAAAAATCGGCTTGCAGCTGCTGGCCGTTGTCGAGCTCGAGCGCGGTGATGTCGCCGGTTTCGGGGCTGCGATGCACGCCTGAGACGACGGCGTCGATAATATCGACGCCGCGGGACTTGCTAGCGAAGAACTTGCCGACCAGCGCCTGATCGAAATGGTAGGCATGGTGGAAGGGGCCGAGCGGGATCAGCGAGCCGTCGGCTTTGCGGGCATAGGGCGCCTTTTTCTGTTCGAGCAGCGGCCCGAACAGGTGCATGTCGGTGATCGGCCGGCCGGCGGCGACGGCATAGACGTTGAGATAATCCGACGGCGCGCCGGGCGGCGGCTGGATGACCTGATGCGGATCATCGATCGGGCCGTAATAGGTATAGCCCTTGCGGCGCCAGTCCTCGTGGCGGATGCCGAGCTTGAAGGTGGCGCCGGTCTTGCGGAAGAATTCGAACTCATCGATGCCGAAATGCTTGAGCAGCACGCGAAAGGCGGCGGTGGTGGCCTCGCCGACGCCGACCGTGGGGATGCTGGAGGGCTCGATGACGCTGATGCGGGCGTTGATGCCCTTGCGGCGCGCCGAATCCTGAATGATGAAAGCCGCGATCCAGCCAGCGGTGCCCCCGCCGACGACCACGAAATGGGATTGTCGGGTCATGCGTCGTCTCCTCCAACGGGAAGGCTAGTTGGCGGCCCGGAGGCGGGCAAGTGGCGGATATGAAATCTTAGGAAACCGGAAGTCTCCGTGGATTTGTCGGTCAGCCGCCGGCGCCCTGGTATTTGCCGGTGGCGTAGCGCCAATGGGCAATGGCGATCAGCACCCAAAGGGGCCCTGCCAGCAGCGCCACGGGGCCGGCAAAGTCGCCGAGCATGGGGATGTCCTTGCCGAGCAGGGCACCGACGGGCACGGAGCTGGTCAGCGCCAGCGGTACGGCGGTGATGAGGATGATCTGTATGCCGCCCGGGAAGATGTTGAGCGGGTAGCGCGTCAATTCCCAGAAGCCGAAAAAGATGGCGAAGAGGTGGTTGGAGCGCACCCAGATCAGCGCCGTGGCCCCGATCATGGTGATGAGGGCGGCGGTGAGCAGGGTCGAGCTGACCAGCGTGCCCAGGAAGAACAGCACCGACCAGAGGCTCCAGTCAAAGCCGACGGCGAGCACGGCCCAGCCCATCAGGGCCACCGCCAGGATGACATGGCCGGCATAGCCGATATTGAGGCCTGAAAAGACCAGATAGGTCCAGGGGCTGAACGGCTTGACCAGCAGCGTATCAAAGGTGCCCAGGCGCACCAGTTCCTCGAGGTCGCGCAGCTGCACGAAGCTCATGGCGGCGCCGAGCGAATAGGCCAGCAGCTGAAAACTGAACAGCAAGGCCAGTTCCGGCCAGGTCCAGCCGCCCAGCGTGTCGAAGCGGGCGAGCAGGATGCCGATGCTGGCAAAGACGCTGCCATAGGACAGGATCTGGGCAAAGCGGTCGAGCCAGAAGGCGCCGCGATATTCCATCTGCGAGCGGATATGCATCTGGACCAGCAGCGGGATGATGCGCAGGTGGCGGAGCATGGTTCAGCCTCCCTGCACGGTGATGCGAGTGGAGGCGCGGCGCCAGAGCCAAAGCACACCGGCGAGGAACAGCGCGGTCCAGATCAGGCCGATGCCCAGATAGAGCCAGGTCTCGGGTACCGAAAGGCGGCCGAGATAGACGGCGTTTGGATAATAGACGATCCAGGCAAACGGCAGGTGACGGGCAAGGGTGGCCAGCGGTTCGGGGAAAAACCAGAACGGCACCATGATGCCCGAGAACAGATGCAGGAAGGCGCCCAGGATCCAGTCGAGCGAAAAACTGGTCATCAGCCAGAAGGCGACGAGGCCGAATAGTGCCGACATCAGGAACAGCAGCCCGAAGGACATGGCCCAGAAGGCGACGAACATCATGGCGTGAAACAGGCTGGCGGGGGGCAGCATGCCGTAGAACAGCGCGGTGAAGGCGACGGTGGGGATGACCTGGGTGAGCAGGCGATAGGAGAAGCTGCCGCATTCATTGGCGAAGAGATAGAGCGGGTAGGACAGGGGCTTGAGCAGCCAGACGGCGACATCGCCGGTCTTGAGCGAGCGGCCGATGGCGCCAATGATCTGCTCGGGCCGAGTGGCGCCCATCACGGCGCCGCCGAGCAGGGCATAGGTCACCATCTGCTCCAGCGATACGCCATCGACGATGGTGGCGCCGACGCTGGCATAGACGGCCAGCCAGATGGCGACGCGGGCGAAGACCTGTACCAGCTTGCCGAAGATGTTGGCCCAGACCTCATTGCGATAGGCGAGCTGGGTCTGGAACGAACTGCGGGCGAAGGCGGCATAGGCACTCATGAGGCGAGCGCCGCGGCATTGCGGCCCTGGTAGAAGGTGCGGATGACCTCTTCGATGTCGGGTTCGTGCAGCGCGACATCCGTGAGGTCGCGGTCGCTGCCGACTTCGGCCAGGATGCGCACCAGCGAGATTTCCTCGCTTTCCAGCAGGTAGTGCTTGCGCATGCCCTCGTCGCTGGTCAGCGTGGCCGAGGCGAGCGGCAAGGGGCCGGGGTCGGTGCCGAATTCCAGTGTCAGGCGGCGGGCCGAGCCGAGCGCGGCGCGCAGCCTTTTCAGTTCGCCATCGAAGATCAGCTTGCTGTGATCGACCATGATGAGGCGCGGACAGATGGTCTCGATGTCCTGCAGGTCATGGGTGGTGAGGATGATGGTGACGCCGCGTTCGCGGTTGATCTCCGCGAGGAAGCGCCGCACCGCATCCTTGGCGACCACGTCCAGCCCGATGGTGGGTTCGTCGAGAAACAGAATTTTCGGATCGTGCAGCAGCGACATGACGATTTCGGCGCGCATGCGCTGGCCCAGGCTGAGCTGGCGCACGGCGCGATCCAGAAACGGCGTCAGGTCGAGCAGGTCGCTGAAGCGCTTGAGGTTATCGCCGTAGCGCGCCTCGGGAATGTCGTAGATGCGCTGGTGCAGGGTGAAGCTGTCGATCACCGGCAGGTCCCACCAGAGCTGGCTGCGCTGGCCGAAGACAACGCCGATCTGGCGGGCATTGTCCATGCGCTCGAGATGAGGCGTGCGACCCAGTACCGAGAGTGTCCCGGCGCTGGGCACCAGGATGCCGGTCATCATCTTGATCATGGTGGATTTGCCGGCGCCGTTGGGGCCGAGATAGCCAACCGCCTCACCGGCCGCGATGTCGAAGCTGACATCGGAGACGGCGGCGATTTCGGTATATTCGGTGGTCACCAGCGTCTTGAAGGCGCCCAGCAGACCGGGAAATCTCTTGTGCTGCCGGAAGCGTTTGCCAACGCCCCGTGCCTCGATCAGCGCTGTCATGTCGCGTCCCCCTGGAGGGGAACACTAACCGATTCTCCGGCGCCGTCGGATGGATGACGCTGTGTCAGGCGGCGTCGTTGATCAGTTCTTCGGCGAGGCCATATTCGTGCAGCTTGCGGTAGAGGGTGGAGCGGCCGATCTTGAGCGCACGGGCAACGCGCGACATGCGGCCGCCATGATGCTCGATGGCAAAGACGATGGCGGCGCGTTCGATTTCGGACAGGGCCGCGATTTCCCCGGTCGGCGCGAGGAAGCGATCGGGCGCCGGGGCCGGCATGTCGAAGATGGCGCGCTGGCGGGCGGAGGCGATGTCGATATGGGTCGGGGTCGCAGGAACCGGAACGGCTTCGATGGCCTTGACGGCCAGGTCGCGGCCGGAAGTCTGGGAGAAGATCTGCGGGAAATCGACGGTTTCGAGGAAGGCGCCGTCGGTCAGCACGATGGCGCGATAGACCGCGTTTTCCAGCTGGCGGATATTGCCCGGCCAATCATAGGACAGCAGCAGGTCAAGGGCGGGTGGGGAAATGCCCAATACCCGCTTGCCGGCTTCGGCGCTGAAACGGGCAATGAACATGGCGACCAGCGCCGTGACATCCTCCATGCGCTCCCGTAAGGGCGGTACATAGATGGGGAAGACGTTGAGGCGATAGTAGAGGTCTTCGCGGAACTCGCCGGATTTGGCCAGGTTCAGCAGACGCCGGTTGGTCGCGGAAATGACGCGGACATTGACGCGCTCCGGACGGGTCGCGCCGATGGGCTCGATCTCGCCTTCCTGCAGCACGCGCAGCAGCTTGACCTGGGTGTCGAGCGGCAGCTCGCCGACCTCGTCGAGAAAGAGCGTGCCGCCATGGGCATCGGCGAACTTGCCCTGTTGGTCGGTCACGGCGCCGGTAAAGGCACCCTTCTTGTGACCGAACAGCACCGACTCGACCAGATTGGGTGGAATGGCGCCACAATTGATGGTGACGAAGGGCTTGCCGGCACGGTCGCCGCTGCCCTGGATGATGCGGGCGATCAGCTCCTTGCCGACGCCGGTCTCCCCTTCGATCAGCACGGGGATGTTGGACTTGCCGGCCTTGGCGCAGAGGGTCAGGACGCGCGCCATGGGCGGTGCCTTGGCGATCATGTTGGCGCTGGTGAAGGTGCCGGCCTTGCGGGCACGTTCGGAGCGGATGGCGGCCTCGAGGGCGTCTAGCTTCATGGCGTTGCGCAGCGAGATGATCAGCCGCTCGGGCGCCACTGGCTTGACGAAATAGTCGGCGGCGCCATTGCGCATGGCGGAGATGACGGTTTCGAGCGAGGCATTGGCCGTCTGGATGATGACGGGCGTGGTCAGCCCCTCGCGGCGCATCGCATCCATGACGCCCATGCCGTCGAGGTCGGGCATAACGAGGTCGAGAATCATGGCGCCGATATTGCGGTCGTCGCGCAGGATGGCGAGCGCCTGCTCGCCGCCGGTCGCGGTCAGCGGCTTGAAGCCGGCCCGGTTGGCGACCTCGGCGGTGAGGCGCAGCTGAACAGGATCATCATCAACTACGAGAACACGCGTCATCCGAACTCCGGTCTTCTTGATGCGGCATCGAATCGTGTGCCGTTTTGGGAACAAGATGGGCCGGGGGCCTTAAGAGGGGATTAATCATGAGGAACTTGCCGGCAGCCGCGGTGCTCAGGCAACCGAAGTGTCCGGTCTGGTGTTGCTGTGGCAGGAGGACGCTATGGAACATCGCGGTTATACGGGGCTGGACTTCATGGAGGGCTTTTCGCTGCTGGCGGGCGCCCTGTGGATCATCGGCGCCTTGACCCTGGGCGCGCTGGTGATGATGGGCAGCGCGCGCGTGGGATCGGTCACGCCGGCGGCAAACCAGACGCCGGTGGCAGAAATGCCGACACAGTAGCGAGGACTGCGCGCTGATCTGCAGGAGCACTGCTGATTTTGGACGGACCCGCCCTTCACAGCGCGGGTCCCGCTGGCTAAGGTCCGCCCGCAATTGGACCAGCCCGGAGAACAGCCATGACCGCCGCCGCCCAGAAAGGCCACAACCAGCTCGGCGCCCTGCCGGTCTGGGACCTCTCCGACCTTTATCCGGGACGCGACAGTGCCGAATTCAAGGCGGACCTCGAGAAGGCCAAGGCGGACGCAGTGACGTTCGAGGCCACCTACAAGGGCAAGCTGGTCGAGCTGACCAAGGTCGGCAAGCTCATTGCGGCGATCAAGGACAGTGAAGCCCTGGGCGACCTCAGCGGCAGGATCGGCTCGTTCGCCTTCCTGCAATATGCGCAGAAATCGACCGATCCTGATCGCGCCAAGTTCATGGGCGACACCAATGAGGCGCTGACCAATCTCTCGACCAAGACGCTGTTCTTCGAACTGGAACTGAACCGGATCGAGGATGCCGATCTCGAAGCGGCCTTCGCCGCGGATGCGGAACTGGCACGATACCGCACCTGGTTTGCCGAGCTGCGCAAGGCCAAGCCCTACCAGCTCGACGACAAGCTCGAAGAGCTGTTCCACGACAAGTCGACCACGGCCTATTCGGCCTGGAACCGGCTGTTCGATGAGACGCTGTCCAGCCTCGAATTCGAGGTTGATGGCGAGATGCTCAACATGGAATCGACGCTGCATCTGCTGTCCGAGAAGGACGAGACGAAGCGCGAGGCCGCGTTCAAGGCGCTGGGCAAGACGCTGAAGGCCAATAGTCGCCTCTTCACCCACATCACCAACGTGCTGGCCAAGGACAAGGAAATCTCGGACCGCTGGCGCGGTTACGAGGACATTGCCGATAGCCGCCACATGGCCAATTCGGTCGAGCGGGAAGTGGTCGATGCGCTGCAGGAGGCGGTGCAGGAAGCCTATCCGCGGCTCAGCCATCGCTACTACAAGATGAAGGCCAAGTGGTTCGGCAAGGACAAGCTGAATGCCTGGGACCGCAATGCCCCGCTGCCCACCAGCGACGAGCGGACCTGGGACTGGGAGAGCGCCAAGTCGACAGTGATGGAGGCCTATGGCAAATTCTCGCCGCAGCTGGCGGAAGTGGCCGCGCCCTTCTTCGACGGCGGCTGGATCGACGCGCCGACCGGCGACGGCAAGTTGTCAGGCGCCTTCGCGCATCCCACGGTGCCGAGCGCGCATCCCTATCTGATGCTCAACTATCTCGGGCGCTCGCGCGATATCATGACGCTGGCCCATGAACTTGGCCATGGCGTGCATCAGCGGCTGGCGGCGGCGCAGGGGCCGATCCTCAGCAATACGCCGCTGACCCTGGCCGAGACGGCATCGGTTTTCGGCGAGATGCTGACCTTCCGGCACCTGCTCAACAACACGACCGACCCCAAGCAGCGCTTCGCCTTGCTGTCGAGCAAGGTCGAGGACATGCTCAATACCGTAGTGCGGCAGATCGCCTTCTACACCTTCGAGCGGCGGGTCCACACGGCGCGGCGGCAGGGCGAACTCAAGACCGAAGAGATCAACCAGATCTGGCTCGGTGTGCAGCAGGAATCGCTCGGCGACGCGATCATCGCCAATGAAGGCTACGACATCTTCTGGGCCTATATCCCGCACTTCATCCACTCGCCGTTCTACGTCTATGCCTATGCCTTCGGCGACTGTCTTGTGAACTCGCTCTACGCACAGTATGAGAAAGCCAATGAGGGCTTTGCGGAGCGCTATTTCGAGCTGCTCAAGGCTGGGGGTAGCAAGCATCATTCCGAGCTGTTGGCGCCGTTCGGACTGGACGCCAAGGACCCCCAATTCTGGTCGCTTGGCCTTTCCATGATCGAGGGGCTGATCGACGAGCTGGAAGCGACTTCACCCTGAGGGGCGACTTTCGGCTCTCAGACTTTGTGACGACTGGACTAAAGAGGACGACATGGCCACTAAGCACCGCCCCGAACACCACGCCGAGCTGCAGGTTGAATCACCGATGGATTATGCCCAGCACGAAGCCACCTATAACGGCTTCCTGACCTTTCTGAAGTGGAGCGTTCTGGGATTGGCCGTTACCGCGATAATCCTCTATTTCGTCGTCAATCCCTGATCATCCAGCGCATACAGGCATTTGAACCGAGCCTGTCCGTCGGGCAGGCGGGCAGGAGACATTCATGAAAATTGCGATCGTCCGCGAACGCCTCGAGGGAGAAAACCGCGTCGCGGCTACCCCCGAAACGGTCGGCAAGCTGATTGCGCTTGGCGCCAGCGTTTCGGTGGAAAAAGGCGCAGGGCTCGGCTCGCGCATCCTCGACAAGGAATATACGGCGGCCGGCGCCACCATCGCGGCCAGCGCCGATGCGGCGCTCAAGGGCGCCGAGGTGGTGCTGACCGTGCGGCGGCCGACGGCGGCTTCGCTCGGCGGCGTCGCCAAGGGCGCGCTGGTGATCGGTGCGCTGGATCCCTATGGCAATGACAAGGATGTGGCGGCCCTGGCCAAGGCCGGCGTCACCGCAGTCAGCATGGAATTCATGCCGCGCATCACTCGTGCGCAGGTGATGGATATCCTGTCCTCGCAGGCCAATCTCGCCGGCTATCAGGGCGTCATCGAGGCGGCGGCTGAATTCGACCGCGCACTTCCGATGATGATGACGGCGGCCGGCACGGTTCGTCCGGCCAAGGCCTTCGTCATGGGTGCGGGCGTTGCGGGCCTGCAGGCCATTGCCACGGCCAAGCGTCTCGGCGCAGTGGTGTCGGCGACCGACGTGCGGCCCGCCGCCAAGGAGCAGGTCGAGTCGCTGGGCGGCAAGTTCATCGCCGTCGAGGACGACGAGTTCAAGCAGGCGGAAACCGCCGGCGGCTATGCCAAGCAGATGAGCGCCGAATACCAGGCCAAGCAGGCCGCGCTCACCGCGACGCACATTGCCAAGCAGGATATCGTCATCACCACCGCGCTGATCCCGGGTCGCCCGGCGCCCCGCCTGATCACCAAGGCGATGGTCGAGTCGATGGCGCCCGGTTCGGTGATCGTCGATCTGGCCGCCGAACGCGGCGGCAATGTCGAGCTGACGGTGCCCGGCAAGGTGATCGAGCACAACGGGGTCAAGATCGTCGGCTACACCAATGTGCAGGGTCGCATCCCGACCACGGCCAGCCAGCTCTATGCGCGCAACCTGCTCGCCTTCGTGACGACGCTGATCGATGCCAAGGAAAAAAAGCTCGCCATCAACTGGGATGACGAGCTGGTCAAGGCGACCGTGCTGACGCGTGACGGCAAGGTCGTGCATCCGAGCTTTGCCGCTCCTGCACCGGCTCCGGCGGACACCAAGCCCGCGGCCGTCGCCAAGCCTGCACCCAAGCCACCAGCAAAAACCGTTGTCGCCATGGCGGCTCCAGTCAAGACCGGCGCGAGCACCGCAGTGCCCGTACCCGTCAAGAAGCCCGCTGCAAAGAAGGCCGTGGTTGCCGCCATGGCCGATACGCCCCACAAGGCAGCACCCGGCGTCGAGCAATCCATTCCGGTTGCCGCCGAGCCCCCGGCGACGCCAGCCAAGCGCGCCGCGACCAAGAAGGCAGCAGCCGTGATCGACACGGCGGCCAAGGCCGCATCCACCCCGGCCAAGAAGCCTGCGGCGGCGAAGAAGCCCGCTGCCTCCAAGCCGGCAGCAACGGCCAAGCCCAAGCCTGCCAAGACCAAGACAGCGGCAGAAGCCAAGCCTGCCGCCAGCAAACCGGCAGCAGCCAAGAAGCCTGCGGCCGCCAAAAGGCCCGCAGCACCCAAGGGAGCCAAGTAAATGGAAGCGATCGACCCCTTCACCTTCCGTCTCGCCATTTTCGTGCTGGCGATCTTTGTGGGCTATTTCGTGGTGTGGTCGGTGACCCCGGCGCTGCATACCCCGCTGATGAGCGTCACCAATGCGATCTCTTCGGTGATCGTGGTGGGTGCGCTGCTGGCCGTGGGCGTGCAACTGGCCGCTGATGGCAACTGGGTTTCCAAGGCCTTCGGTTTCATCGCATTGGTCTTTGCCAGCGTGAACATCTTTGGCGGGTTCCTCGTCACCCAGCGCATGCTGGCAATGTACAAGAAGAAGGGTTGAGCCGATGATCTCTGCAGATATTGCAGCCCTTCTCTATCTCGTCTCGGGCGTACTGTTCATCCTCGCCCTGCGCGGCCTTTCCAGCCCCAAATCCTCCCGCCAGGGCAATACGTTCGGCATGGTGGGCATGGGCATTGCCATCGTCACCACGCTGGCCGTGGCGGCGCCATCGGACTGGGTCAGCTGGGTGCTGATCATCGGCGGCATCGGCATTGGTGGCGGCATCGGCGCCTATATGGCCCGCACGGTCAAGATGACCGACATGCCCCAGCTCGTTGCGGCGTTCCACTCGCTGGTGGGTCTGGCGGCGGTGTTCGTGGCTGCGGCTGCGCTGTATGCGCCTGAGGCTTTCCATATCGGCACGCCAGGCCACATCCATGCACAGGCACTGATCGAAATGTCGATCGGCGCGGCCATCGGGGCCTTCACCTTCACCGGCTCGGTCATCGCCTTTGCAAAGCTCAACGGCAATATGAGCGGCAAGCCGATCCTGCTGCCGGCGCGGCATGCCATCCATATCGTGATGGGCGTGGCCATCGTGCTGCTGGTCTGGGCTTTCACCGTCTCCGCCGATCCTTGGCTGTTCTGGGCCATAACCCTGCTGGCGCTGGCGCTGGGCGGGCTGATGATCATCCCGATCGGCGGCGCCGACATGCCGGTGGTCGTTTCCATGCTCAACTCCTATTCGGGCTGGGCGGCGGCAGGCATCGGCTTCACGCTGGGCAATACGGCGCTGATCATCACCGGCGCGCTGGTGGGCTCGTCGGGTGCGATCCTCTCCTACATCATGTGCAGGGCGATGAATCGCAGCTTCATCTCGGTGATCCTGGGCGGCTTTGGCGGCGATAGCGCCGCTGCCGCCGGGGCAGGCGAGGACGAGCGTCCGGTCAAGCAGGGTGCGGCGGACGATGCGGCTTTCCTCATGAAGAATGCGAGCAAGGTCATCATTGTGCCGGGTTACGGCATGGCGGTGGCACAGGCCCAGCACGCCTTGCGCGAAATGGCCGACCTGCTCAAGGCCGAAGGTGTCACTGTCAAATACGCCATTCATCCCGTGGCGGGTCGTATGCCGGGGCACATGAATGTGCTCTTGGCGGAAGCCAGTGTGCCCTATGACGAAGTGTTCGAACTGGAAGACATCAATTCCGAGTTTGCCCAGTCCGACGTTGCCTTCGTCATCGGCGCCAATGACGTGACCAACCCCTCGGCTAAGACCGACAAGACATCGCCGATCTACGGCATGCCGGTGCTCAATGTCGAAGATGCAGGTACGGTGCTGTTCATCAAGCGCGGCATGGCCGCCGGTTATGCCGGGGTGCAGAACGAACTGTTCTACCGCGACAACACCATGATGCTGTTCGGCGACGCCAAGAAGATGACCGAGGAAATCGTCAAGGCGCTGGGCCACTAACGCTCCGCAAGAATTGGAAAGGCCCGCCTCGGCGGGCCTTTTTTGTTTCAGTAGTGCGGCGGTGGTGGTTCCGTGCTCGGGTCCGCGATATGCACACCGCTGCGCACCTGCTGCTCCACCGTTTCGAGCTTGCGGGTGAGCAGGTCGATCTGCCGCCATTGCGCGGTGATGGTGGCGTTCAATTCCTCGATGGTCTGGTCCTGAAAGGCGATGCGCATCTCCAGGGCTTCGAGGCGTTCGGCAAGGTCGGTCATGGGCGCGCTCCGGCGAGTTGGCGCGGTTCTAGCGCAGTATGACGGCTTCGCCCAGATGCCGGCCCTTGACGTTAACGGAACCCTTTGCCGCCCACGCCATTGATTTGTCAGTCGATGGCAATAGCGGGAGCCGAAAATGGCGACCAGCAATACAGTTTCGAAGCGATATCTTTCGGTTCTCGATGCGGACCGGCACAATGCTCTTGGTCTGGTCCTGAGCGCTGCTCTGCCACTTGCGGTGTTCGTCATTGCCAATGGCATTGCCGAACTCAACGGCTTCCTGCCCCTGTTCTTCTCGCCGCTGGGTCTGCCGGGCTGGTTCGGTGCGGCTTTGCATCTGGGCGCGCTGCCGCTGTTCGGCATTGCTCGGTGGATGGTTGCGGCGCACGGCCCGGCCGGACGGCGCGCCGGCTGGTGGGTGGTAGGCCTGATAGCCGGCACCATCGCGTTTCCTTTCCTGGCTACGCCGCTGGATTCGCTGATCTTGGCGCTGGTTGCGTTCGGGCTGCTGGCTGTCGGCCTGGGCACCATGGTGCGTGTCGCCGCGGTGGATGCCAGGGCGGCCCTGGTGATGGTGCCGGGCCTCGCCTGGATGGGGTTCAGCGCCTTTGTCGGCCTGAGCTTTGCCGCCGGCTGGTCGCCGCCTTTCGCGGTAACCAATAGTCAGGCTGCGGCTTAGTTACCTGCGGGTGCGTTCTTGCAGAGTGAGCCTATCCAAGCCATGTGGGGGGACAAAGAGGATTTGTCCCATGACCAAACTGCTCAAGATCGACGTGTTCACCGACGTGGTGTGCCCCTGGTGCCTGGTCGGCTCGGCGCGTCTGGACAAGGCAATCGCAGCGCTGCCGGACAATGTCGACGTCGTCGTCGAAAACCACCCCTTCTATCTCGATCCCAATACGCCCGCCGAAGGCGTGGTGGTCGCCGACATGCTGCGCGAGAAGTATGGCAGGGAGCCCAAGGAGATGTGGGAGCGGGTCGAGAGCGAGGCCAAAAAGGCCGGCATCGATCTCGATCTCAGCCAGCAGCCGCGCATGTTTCCCACCAAGAAGGTCCACACCATTACCCGGCTGGCCAAGCCGATGGGCGTCCAGCATGAGCTGGCCAATGCCATCGCCAATGCCTATTTCCTCCAGCAGCGGCAGATCAACGATGACAATGTGCTGGCGGACATCGCGGTCGAATATGGCTTCGATCGCGGCGATGCACTCGACGCCATGAATGACGAGAACGAGCTGGCTATCACCGAGCAGCTGGCCAACGACGCGGCGACGCAGGGCATTCGCGGCGTGCCCTTCTTCGTGTTCGGCGAGAAATATGCGCTGTCCGGTGCGCAGCCCGACGAAGTGTTCGAGCGGGCGCTGCGGCAGACCATCGGCGAGTTGTAGTGTCCCCTAAGGGAGAAGTGACGCTGCCTCAGCCCGCGGACTGGTGTAGGCTTCGGGCCGAATCTTTCCTGAGGTCTTTGCCGTGAAGCTGCTGCGCCGCGTCCTTGTCAGTGTCGTCCTCCTGCTCGCCGTCGGCTATGCCGGCGTGGTGGGCTACATGTATGTCAACCAGCGCGGCTTGCAGTATGACGCCGAGGGGCCAATTACGGCACTGGCCGACACGGTGTTGGGCGGCGCCGAAGAGATTGCCGTTCCGGTGGGGGATGGCGCGGTCCATGGCTGGTACCGAGCGCCGCGGGCGGGCAGGCCGCTCATCGTCTACTACAAGGGCAATTCGGGCAGCTTCAGCGAGGAGCATATCCGCTACGAGCAGTTCGTGGCCGATGGCTATGGCTTCGTGGCCTTCGACTATCGCGGCTTTCCGACCTCGCCAGGCACGATCAGCCAGCAGGGCATGCTTGAAGACGCGATCGCCGTTTATGACTGGGCGGCGGCCAAGGGCTTTCCCATGGTGATCTGGGGGCGTTCGCTGGGGTCGGGTCCTTCGACCTATGTGGCGAGCACGCGCGACGCCAATGCGCTGCTGCTGGAAACGCCCTTTCTCTCCGCCGTGACGGTGGCGGCCGAGCGCTATCCCTATCTGCCGGTCTATTGGGTGATGCAGGACCAGTTTCCGGTCAATGAATGGATCGCTGATGTCGCTGAGCCGGTACTGGTGGCGCATGGCACGGGCGACGTGACCATCGGCGTCAGCAATGGCGAGCGAGTCCACGCAATTGCGCCCAACAAGGATGAGCTATGGATCGAGCCGGGCGCGGGCCATGGTGATCTGTGGAATCGCGGCATCTGGGGCCATGCCAGGCCGTTCTTCGAGCGGGCGATGGCGGAGTAGCGCGGCCAGCGAGCCTTCGACAAACAAAAACGCCGCCCCGAAGGACGGCGTTTTCAAAACTGATGCGCCAGCGCTTAGGTGCGCGGCATTGCTGCGGGCGGACGACCGGGCTGGCCGGGACGTGCCGTAGCGACTGGGGCGGGCAGGCCGCCTTCGCGCTGCAGGCGCTTGCGGGCCAGCTTGCGGGCACGACGAACGGCCTCGGCCTTCTGACGAGCCTTCTTCTCAGAGGGCTTCTCGTAGTAGTTGCGCAGCTTCATCTCGCGGAAGACGCCTTCGCGCTGCAACTTCTTCTTGAGCGCGCGCAGCGCCTGATCAACGTTATTATCGCGAACGACTACTTGCAAAGGTCAACCGCCCTTTCGAAGCTTAGACATGTGGGTTTGGATACAAGCTCTGGAGCCAAAAGACCCCATCGCCGACCAGCAGAGCCAGTCACCGTGGGCCGCTCTATAGCCCAGCTATCCGGGCTTGTCCACTGTGCCAACGAGAAAAACCGCGGATTGGGTGTGTCCGGGCTTGCTGCGCGAGCACTCAGGCGAAACAGTCGAGCGCAGTGATTTTGCCAATGGAGGGCCAAAATGGCAAGCGATCTGCTGCTGCTGCCGGGATTGATCTGTGACGAACGGTTGTGGCGCGACGTCATTGCGGGGCTTGATGCCCGCTCGATCGTCGCCGATCTGACGCAGGACGACTCGATTGCGGCCATGGCGCAGCGTGCGCTGGTAGCCGCGCCGGCCCGATTCGGCCTGGCGGGGCTCTCCATGGGAGGCTATGTGGCGCTCGAGATCATGCGGCAGGCGCCCGAGCGGGTAACGCATCTGGCGCTGTTCGATACCTCGGCGCGGCCCGACGATGAGGCGCGCAAGGAAACAAGGCGCAAGGGCATCGAGATGGTGCGGCAGGGGCGCTTCATCGGCGTGTCGCGCGGGCTGCTGGCCAGTCTCATTGCCCCACAACATCTGGGAACGCCGATGGCAGAGGATGTGCAAGCCATGTCCGAGCGGGTGGGGCAGGCGGCCTATATGCGCCAGCAGACGGCAATCATGAATCGCGTCGATTCGCGGCCGACGCTGGGAGACATCAAGGTGCCGACCCTAGTGGGCATAGGCGAAAGCGACAAGCTGACCCCGATAGAGTTGGCCGAGGAGTTGGCGGCGGGGATAACGGGTGCGGAACTGGTGCAGTTTGCCGACAGCGCGCATCTGCCGACGATGGAGAATCCGTCTGCGGTGATTGAGGCGATGCGGGGATGGCTGGGACGCTAGCCTCTTCACCTCTCCCCCAGAGCAGCCCTAGCGCCGCACGATCCGGTTAACATGCCCCATCTTGCGGCCGGCGCGGATTTCCGTCTTGCCGTAGAGGTGGGGCTGGGCGTTGCCGTCGATGCTGGACGGGACCGTGAGCATTTCGTCGCCCACGAGATTTTCCATCACCACGTCGGCCATGCGGGCGGGGTCTCCAAGCGGCCAGCCGAGGACGGCGCGGATGTGCTGCTCGAACTGGTCGGTGAGGCAGACCGCTTCCGTCCAGTGGCCGGAATTATGTACGCGAGGGGCGATCTCGTTGACCAAGAGGGTCGGGCGCTCGCCGGGCACCACGAAGAATTCGACGCCGAGCACGCCGACATAGTCGAGCGCCACGACGATGACCTTGGCCAGCATGGCGGCGTGCTTTTCCAAACCCGGCGCGATATCGGCCGGTACGGTGCTGGTGAAGAGGATGTGGTGGCGATGTACGTTTTCGGCGGCGTCGAAGGCGCGTACCTCGCCGGCGGCATTGCGGGCGACGACGACCGAGATCTCCTTGTCGAAGGGTATGAAGGCTTCGAGGACCAGCGGCCTGGGCGATAGCTCGGCAAAGGCAGCGGCCGCGTCCGCGCGCTCGCGGATGACACGCTGGCCCTTGCCGTCATAACCCAACCGGGTGGTCTTGAGCACGGCGGGCAGGCCGAGCGCGTCCATAGCGGCATCGAGATCGGCAAGGGTCTCGACGGCGTGGTAGGGGGCTACCGGGACGTTCTTGGAGGCGAGGAAGCTTTTCTCCGCCAGCCGGTCCTGCGAGATGGCAAGTGCATTGGCGCCGGGGCGCAGCGGCTTGCGGGTGGCCAGGAATTCGGCAGTGGCGGCCGGCACGTTCTCGAACTCATAGGTGACGACGTCGACCGCAGCGGCAAAGGCGGCCAGGGTCGTTTCATCGTCATATGCGGCGACGGTCTTGTGCGGGGTGACCTCGAAGGCGGGGCTATCGGGGTCGGGACAGTAAATGTGGGTGCGCATGCCCAGCTTGCTGGCCGCCAGAGACAGCATGCGGCCCAACTGGCCACCACCGAGAATGCCGATCATGCTGCCGGCAGGCAGCGGAGAGATATCGTCAGCCAAGGTCTACTCGGTGTCTGCGGGAAAAAGCGGGACGGAGGCGGTCTGGCGGGCGCGATAGGCGTCGAGCCGGTCGGCCAGGTCGTCGTCGGAGAGGGCCAGCACCGCCGCGGCGATCAGAGCGGCATTGATGGCGCCCGGCTCGCCGATGGCTAGCGTGCCGACGGGAATGCCGCCGGGCATCTGCACGATGGAGAGCAGGCTGTCCTGGCCGTTGAGGGCCTTGGATTTGACCGGCACGCCGAAGACCGGCAGCGGGGTCATGGCGGCAATCATGCCGGGCAAATGGGCGGCGCCGCCGGCCCCGGCGATAATAACCTTGAAGCCGTCGGCGCGGGCGCTGGTGGCGAATTCGACGAGGCGCTCGGGCGTGCGATGGGCGGAGACGATGCGCGCCTCATATTCGACTTCGAGCGCTTCGAGCGTCTCGGCGGCGAGGCGCATGGTGGGCCAGTCCGACTGGCTGCCCATGACGATGGCGACTTGCGGTTTGGTCAGCATAGAGCCTTGTTCCCTCAAGCTCCACAAAGCGCGCATTTAGCCCAGATTTCGCCACAACTCAAGGTGGCGTGCCCCATCAGGCGATGATATCGGGCAGCAGAATATTCTCGAGTTGAACAATGCGATCCTTGAGCGCCAGCTTGCGCTTCTTGAGGCGCTGGATCAGCATGCGGTCAGCGACATGGGACTCGGTCAGCGTATCGATCGCGGCGTTGAGATCGCTGTGTTCCTGGCGTTTTGTGGCCAGTTCCAGACCCAGGCTGGCTTCCTGTTCCTTGGTGAGCGAAAGCATCTATTCCCGCGTACCTTTCACGCTCCGGCCGTCATCCTTGGTTAGCCGATCACGGGGAGTTTTGCACCCGATTTCCAGAGGGTCGGGAAAGGCAGTCGACAAGTCGTGAATTATTTGTGACGATCAGAGTCGTCCACACAGGCTTTCAAGGAGTTGTCATGACGACTGAAGGGCATATCGCGGCGCTCGAACGGCGCCATCAGGAGCTGGACCGCCAGATCCAGTCCGAGATGCAGAATTCCCGGTACGACGATCTTACGGTTGCGGCGCTCAAGCGCAAGAAGCTCGAAGTGAAGGACGAAATCTACAAATTTACGACAACGACCCAGTAAAAGCGGCGCAGAATTCCCCAAACGGGATTGAAGGGTCACAGCATGAGCTGCGGCCCTTTTTTATTGTCTAGATGCCCCAGAACACGCCCCTTGCTCCGTCCCAGATCAGCTTGAGAGCCAGCAGGAATACCAGCCAGTAAGCGATGCGGTAGAACAGCGCCATCGAGATGCGGCGGACGAGGAAGATGCCGATCAGCACGCCGAGCATGCCGACCGGGATCAGCGCGGCCGACAGTGTCAGATTGGCGACGCTCAGCTGACCCAGGAAAAAATAGGGGATCAGCTTGGCCGAGTTGACGATGGCGAAGAAGAAGGCCGAGGTGCCCGAATAGATGGCGGGCGGCAATCGCCGGGGCAGCACATAGATCTGGAAGGGCGGGCCGCCAGTGTGGCTGATGAAACTGGTGAAACCGGCAAAACCGCCCCAGAACACGCCCCATGGCCGTGACGGCGGCAGGCCCTCGAGCTTCTTGCGCAGCGGAAGCAGGGCATCGAGTATGAACAGCAGGGTCACCACGCCGACGAACAGCAGCACGGCATCGTCGGAGACAAAGGCCCAGAGCACCCAGCCGATAAGGGTGCCGATGGCGGCGCCCGGCAGCATGATCCGCAGGACCTTCCAGTTCACCTCCTTGCGATAGGCATAGATGGCGATGGCATCCATCGCCAGCAGCACCGGCAGCATCATGCCGGCGGCGTCGCGGGCTGGCATGACCAAGGTCAGCAGCGGTACGCCGACCATGCCGAGGCTGCCGAGCAGGCCGGCCTTGCTGAGGCCGACGATAAGCACAGCGATCACGGCAACCGTGATGAAGTAGGGATCGAGAATGGGCATGAGGCAGTCCGGAGGGTCGTACTACTCGGTACGCTTCGGGACTGTAATGTCAACTGGAATGGTAGGCTGGTCGCCCCGCATGGCGTCGTCGAGCAGCCCCATGGACTCGCGAACCATGCCCAGATAGGCCGCGTCGTCATGGCGCACGGCAAAACTCTCCTCGAGCAGCTTGTTGTCGTGGCGCTCGAAGGCCTGGGCCATATGCATGGCGTCGATCGGAGCAATGCCGAGCTGGGTCAGCACCTTGGCGCCGAGGCTCACCGCTGACAGGAAGGTTTCACGCTCGAAGATCTCGACGCCCAGCGCCATCAGTTCATGGGCATGGCCGCGGTCGATGGCGCGAGAGGCAACCGGGACATTGGGGAAATGCCGGCGCAGCGTGCGGGCAATGTCGAGAATGCGGGTGTGGCCGCCCACGGCAATGACCACCAGGTCGGCCCGCGCTACGCCGGCAGCGTGCAGCAGGCCCAACCGGGATGCGTCGCCGTAGAAGACCTTGACGCCAAACTTGCGCACCAGTTCGATCTGGGCCGGATCATCGTCGATCAGCGTCATCTCGAAGCCCTGGCTGCGCAGCATACGCGTGATGATCTGGCCGAAGCGGCCATAGCCGAGCACCACGATATTGCGGTGTTCATCGATGGGGTCATGCGGGCCGGCCTGCTTGCGGGCATCGATGCGCGGCGCGACCAGCCGGTCGAAGGCCAGCAGCAGCAGTGGTGTCGTCGCCATCGATAGCGCCACTGCCACGGCCAGCAGGGCGTGATCCTCGCTGGTCATGGCGCCGGCGCGCTCGGCGAACTGGAAGATGACGAAGGCGAACTCGCCGGCCTGGCTGAGCAGGATGGCGACCAGCAGCCGGTCGGCAAGATGCATGCGGAAGAAGCTGGTCAGGGTGAAGAGCACTGCGATCTTGATGCCGACGAAGCCAATGACCAGCGCCACGAGCCGAACCGGGTCGGACCACAGGACGTCGAAGGCGATCGACATGCCCACCGAAATGAAGAACAGCCCCAGCAACAGGCCCTTGAAAGGCTCCAGATTGCTTTCAATCTCGTGCCGGTACTCGCTGTCGGCCAGCAGCACGCCGCCGATGAAGGCGCCCAAAGCGGGCGAGAAGCCTTGCGCCTGGGCCAGCAGGGCGGCCCCGGCGACCATGGCCAGGCCCAGTGCGGTAAAGGCCTCGCGCACGCCGGTGCGGGCAACGTAGCTCAGCAACGGCCGGACCAGGTAACGGCCCGCGACGACGGCCGCGATGAAGGCGCCGATGATGATGAGCGGGGTGATCCAGTCGAGCGGGTTGGCCATGGCCTCGACGGCCTCGGTGACTTCAAGATCGAGCGCGATGATCGACATGGCGAGCAGGGGCACTGCCGCCAGGATCGGGATGACCGATACATCCTGCACCAGCAGCACCGCCAGGCTGGCGCGCCCCGCATCGGTGCGGGTGATGTCGCGCTGCTGGGCCGACTGCATGGCGATGGCGGTGGACGACATGGACAGGGCCAGGCCGATAATGACGGCAATTCCAGGTGCGAACCCCGAGGCCAGCAGGGCCAGCGCGATGATGGCCGAGGTCGCCAGCATCTGGGTTACGCCCAGACCCAGCACCTTGTGGCGCATGCGCCAGAGTTCGGTGGGCTGCAGGTCGAGGCCGATGAGAAACAGCATCATGACAATGCCGAAATCAGCGATCTGGTGGATGAGGTCGCTATCGGAAACCAGGCCCAGCCCATAGGGGCCGATCAGCACGCCGGCGGCGAGATAGCCCAGCACGGTGCCAAGGCCCGCGGCCTTGGCAAGCGGCACCAGCGCGACGCTGGCTGCCAGCAGAACGAAAATCGCCAGCAGGAGGTTGTTTTCCAACGATTGCTCCTGCTGGCGCTGTGTTTAGTTGTCGGTGTCGCTTTTGACTGACTTGAGCTTGGCGAAGACCGAGTCGGCGTCGAAATCGTCCTGCGCCTGCTCGGGGCGGTGGTCATTGGCGGCGAATTCGTTTTCTTCGCCCTCGGCATGGCCACGACCACCAGAGCGGGCCAGTGCCTCCGCCGCCGTCATCAGCATCGTGCCTTCTTCGGCCTCATCGGGGCCGGTCGAGCCCTTGGAGGCGCGCTTGACCTCAAGGTCGAGGTCGATCTGGCTGCAGAGGCCCAGCGTTACCGGGTCCATGGCGGCCAGGTTCGCCGAATTCCAATGGGTCGATTCTCGCACCGAATCGATGGTCGACTTGGTTGTACCGACCAGACGCATGATCTGGGCGTCCTTCAGCTCGGGATGGTTGCGCACCAGCCACTTGATGGCGTTGGGGCGTTCGTTGCGGCGCGAAATGGGGGTGTAGCGCGGACCCTTGCGCTTGGCCGCCGCGACGCGAACCTTGGGCTCGCTCAGCTTCATGCGGTATTCGGGGTCGGCCTCGGCCCTTTCGATCTCTTCGCGGGTCAATTGCCCGTTCTGGATCGGGTTGGCGCCCATGATACCGCCGGCGACGTCGCCGTCGGCAATACCCTGGACTTCAAGGGGGTGCAGCGTGCAGAAGGCGGCGATCTGCTCGAACGACAGCGCAGTGTTGTCGACGAGCCAGACAGCGGTCGCCTTGGGCATCAACAGGGGCTGGGTCATGGTAAATCTCTCCTGCAGGCGCGGCCGGTTTTCCACCGGGCCGCTCCGCCTCTTTGCTTCATGCTGAGGGGGAACAGTCTGTAATATATGGCTTTGAGGGCCGCTCCGCAATGGCAATATGGGGCTCTTTACCTCTCCCCCTGGGGGAGAGGTCGACCGTCTTCGGTCGGGTGAGGGGGCCTTTCCCGCGCGCTGCACCCAGTAAAGGCCCCCTCACCCGGCGCTGCGCGCCGACCTCTCCCCCGAAGGGAGAGGTGAAGAAGGCGTCATCGTGCCGCCCCGAATGCAGTCACCAGCACGATCTTGCCGAGGTGGCTGCGGGCTTCCATGGCTCGATGGGCATCGGCGGCTGCCGCCATCGGAAAGAATGTGATGGCCGGTTTGACAAAGCCCGGCTGCGACAGACCGGGCAGCAGTTCGGCGCGGATGCGCCCGGCGATGGCGGCCTTGACGGCCGGCGTCTGTGGCCGCAGGGTCGAGCCTGACAGCGTCAGCTGCTTGGCCATGATGGCGCGGAGCGAGATGCTGGCCGTAGCGCCGTCGAGCGTTGAGACCTGAACGATGTGGCCGCCCCGCGCGCACGCGGCGATATTGCGCTCGGCCATGGGTCCGCCGATGATGTCGACGACGCGGTCCACGCCTTTGCCGCCAGTCAGCTCGAGGGCCCGGACGGCAATGTCCTCGCTGGTATAGTCGATGGTGGCGATGGCGCCGAGGCGACGGGCGTAGTCGGCCTTGGCGGGGGAGGAGACGACGCCGATGGCCCGGGCGCCCAGGATGGTCGCGATCTGGATGGCCGCGCCGCCGATGCCGCCGGCCGCACCATGCACCAGCACCGTCATGCCCGGTTCGAGCCCGGCGCGCATTACCAGGGTCTGGGTGATGGTGAACCAGGTTTCCGGCAGGGCGGCCGCTTCCTCGAGCGTCCAGTTGGCAGGAACCGGCAGCACCTGGCCGGCCGGCACCGCCACGTATTCGGCATAGCCGCCGCCATTGGTGAGCGCCATGACCCGGTCGCCCAGCTGCCTGCCGGATACGCCGTGGCCAAGCGCGGCAATTTCACCGGCCACTTCCAGCCCGGGCAGGGGCGAGGCATCGGGCGGGGGATCGTAGTGACCGCGGCGCTGCGCCAGATCAGGTCCATTGACGCCGGCAGCGGCAATGCGGATCAGCACTTCGCCGTCGCGGCAGGCGGGCAAGGGATGGCGCTGCAGCTCAAGCCCATCGGGGCCGCCGGGGCGGGCGATGACAACGGCGTTCATCTCTTTGGGCAGGGTCATGCCTTCATGCTGGCCGATGCCGATTTGCTCCGCAAGCCTTTGGCGCTAAGCTGCCGCATAAAGTTGGCGAAGGAGGCTTTCGATGTTTGACGAGGAAATCAAAAAGCCCAAAGGCCATGAAGTGGGCATGTCCATCGACGCCATGTCGGTGGAGGAACTGGCCGAGCGCATCGGCTTGCTGGAAGCAGAGATCGCGCGCCTCAAGGCAGCGATCGAAGTGCGGGACGCCACGCGCAAGGCCGCCGAATCGGCGTTCAAGCTCTAGGAGCGCGGCGCGGCAGTGAGCTGAGACGCCTCGACCGGCGGGTCGGGCTGGGGATTGAAGCCGCGGGCCTCGCCCGGATGGACAAAGCCGGCGGCCTTTTTGGGGACGGGCAAGGGATCGGCTTCGTGGCCGTCGCTGGTGGATATCACCATGAGCGCGACGAGCAGGCCGGCCGCGGCTCCAGCAGAAAGTGTGGTCATCGTTCCCTCTCCAGATTGGCATGGTGCCATGGAGGGATGAGACACCATGGCATCTGCACGGCATTGGAACGGGGCATTCATTTTTCATTCACCAGGCGCCGATGGACTATTCACGCAGGCGGTGCGGTGGACCTGGCGGCAAATGCAGTCAACGGATCGGCAACCGGCAGGGTTAAGAAATCGCCTCCTGTTAACGTGCAATTAATCTCTGTGCGGTAACCTTGAATTATTCAGATTGTTCTGGATTTTGCAGAGTGGTTTCTCCCTCTGTTTGACGCCTCCCTGTTAACTTCGAGAGCGGTTTCGCACCGCTCTTTTTTCTTTTTGGGCGTCTGCTTGCCATCGTATGGCCCTGATCTTAAAGCTCTTTTCAGCTTGATTGACCCCAAGGGATGACGCCTTGCCGGTTTGCGCCTACCATGGTGTGCATAAAGGAGCCGTGGCTTGACCAATGTGAAAGAAACGGGACCGGCGATCGCCATCGGGCCGCGCATTGTGGCCTCGGGTGGCTTCGACACGCTTTATCGCGAGGGCATGGGGCTGATCGAGGAGGTCGCGACCTATCTCGATGCGGAGGGTCGCGCCGACAGCCGCATCCTGTCGCGCGAGGCGTCATTTCTCTACGCGACCGAATCCATGCGCCTGACTACGCGGTTGATGCAGCTGGCCTCCTGGCTGCTGCTGCAGCGGGCGGTCAATGAAGGCGAGATCACCAAGGAAAACGCCCGCTCCGAAAAGGAGAAGGTCAAGTTCTCGGCCACGCCGTCGGAACGCGGCGGACCGGGTTATGACCAACTCCCCGAGGCACTGCGCCTCTATATCGACAAGGGCGACCGGCTGTTCGAGCGGGTAATGCAGTTCGATACCCTCGAACGCGGCAAGATGCCCGAGCTTGATCCGGGCACGGCCAATGGCATTGCCGACCAGCTGGCGCGGCTCAAGGCGGCCTTCGGGCGGGCCTAGGGCAAAAGGCCTTCAAGGCCCGGAGCGGCGCGGCTCAACACAACTTCGGTGACGTCATAGCGGGTCACGCCGCTGATCATGAATGGATCGGTCGCAATATAGGCCTCGATCTCTGAGCGGTCGCCCCGTGCCAGGATCACGCCGCCGGTGCGCGGATCCTTACGGCCGGAAGCCAGGAACCAGCCGCGTTCATAACCTTGCTTCACCCAGATCATATGCGCCTCGACATGCTGGTCGACCTGGTCGAGCGGGGCGATATAAGTCAGCAGCAGGATGAGCATGGCGATCTCCGGACAAGAAAAAACCCAGCACAATGGCCGGGTTTTTCGAATTCTGATCGGGAATGGCTTAGAGGCCAAGGCCCTTGAAGCGCTCCTTGAAGCGCGAGACGCGGCCGCCGCGATCGAGCAGCTGGCCCGTGCCGCCGGTCCAGGCCGGGTGCGTGTTGGGATCGATGTCGAGCTGCAGCGTATCGCCGGCCTTGCCGTAGGTCGAACGGGTCTCGTACTTGGTGCCGTCGGTCATTACCACGGTGATCATGTGGTAGTCCGGATGGATATCTGCCTTCATCGGTGTCGCCTCAAATCAAACGGGCGCCGTGGCGCCCGGAGAGCATCTAAACTGGTGTTGGCGGCTTCATACAGAAAGGCCGGCCATTCCGCAAGGGCGAGGGCGCGGCAATTTCACGCCGGACAAAGCGGTTGCCGCTCCAACGGCTAGTGCCTATATCGAAGCCTCAACGCGGTCCAGCCCCGTCGCGGACCCCAAGCACAATGGCGTAACCGAGCGATGACAGACCAGGCCGTCCCGGTTGAGGCTGACCCCGAAACAATCGCACTGACCCCGGTGGTCAATCCTCGCAAGCTGCAGCCCCTGCGCAAGCTGGTGCCCTTCATGCTGCGCTATCCGTGGCGGCTGGGGCTCACCGTGGCCTTCATGCTGATCTCGACCGTGTCGTCGCTGGCCATTCCGGCGCTGCTGGGTGGTGCCATCGACCAGGGTTTCGTCGCGCAGAATCTGGAAAATGTCGGCCGCTATGGCTGGATCATCATCGCAGTCGCCGCGGTCATGGCGGTGGCGAGCGGGGCGCGGTTCTATTTCATCTCGGTGGTGGGCGAGCGGGTGCTGGCCGATCTGCGCCAGGCGGTGTTCGCGCATCTGCTGGGACTCGATGCTCGCTATTTCGATACCCATCGGGTGGGCGAGCTCACCAGCCGACTCAACGGCGACGTGGCGATGATCCGCGGCGCGGTGGGGTCGAGTTTCTCGCTGGCGCTGCGCTCCATGGTCACCATTATCGGTGCACTGACCATGATGCTGCTGACCAGCCCGGTGCTGACGCTGGCCGTGGTCATCGCGGCGCCGGCCATCCTGTTCCCGGTCATCACCTTCGCGCGCCGCCTGCGCGGCATGTCGCGCAAGACCCAGGATGCGCTGGCCGATCTCAGCGCCATGGCCACCGAAATGCTGGGCGCCACCCGCACGGTCAAATCCTTCACCCAGGAGCCGATGCAGGCCGCCCACTACGACGAGCGCAGCGAGGCGAGCTATCGCGCTGAGGTCAAGCGCCTGCTGGCCCGCTCGGTGCTCGTGGGCATGGTGATTTTCCTCGGCACGGCGGCGCTGGTATTCCTGGTCTGGTGGGGCGCGCGTTCGGTGTTCGAGGGCACCGTGACGGCGGGCCAGTTGGCGCAGTTCCTCGTCTATGCGCTGATGGCCTCCGGGGCGCTGACCAATGTCAGCGAAGTGCTGGGCACGCTGCAATCGGTGGCCGGCGCGACCGAGCGCCTGACCGAAATTCTCGATACCGAGCCGACGATCCGCGAGGCCGCCTACCCCAAGGCGCTGCCGGTGCCGGCGCTGGGGACGGTTTCCTTCGACAATGTCGATTTTTCCTATGACGGGTCCGAGCCCGTGCTGAGCGGGCTCAATTTCACCGTGGGGCGGGGCGAGACGGTTGCGCTGGTGGGGCCCTCGGGTTCCGGCAAGTCGACGACGCTGTCGCTGCTGCAGCGCTTCTACGACGCCAGCGCCGGCGCCATCCTGGTTGATGGCCTCGATATCCGCGATCTCCGCCTCAGCGATTTGCGGCAGCGCTTCGCCTATGTCGAGCAGGAGCCCATCATCTTTGCCGGCACCATTGCCGAGAACATCCGCTTCGGCAAACCCGAGGCGAGCGATGCCGAGGT
>NZ_JAKFDJ010000190.1:0-1667 GCF_036676215.1 Devosia sp.
GCCGTTGGTGTGGTAGAGCGGCATGACATGCAGAAGCTTGTCGTGCTGGTTCAGTTCTGTCAGTGGAATGACGCCCTGGGCGTTATTAAGCAGTCCCTTGTGGCTGAGCAGAACGCCCTTGGGCCGGCCGGTGCTTCCAGACGTAAACAGCAGCAGGCCGGGGTCTTGAGCCTGGATTTTTTCAGACCAGTAAGCTTCGGCAGCGGCGAGCGTATCAACACGCAATATCCGCAGGCCGCCCGTAGGCGCTACGCCGGCTTCGTTTGCCGCATCGACCAATACGGTGTCGACGCCGACGGCCTGCAGTCGATCGTGGATCTCGGCAGGTGTCAGCCGGGGCTCGAGCGGGCAGGGGCATGCCCCCGCTGCCATTATGCCCAGCAAGGCGATCACATTGTCGATGGACCTTTCCATCGACAGCGCCACGAGTTGTTGCGGCTTGACGCCTGCGTGGCGCAGTTTGCCGGCCATATCGCTTACGCGGTTGTAAAGTTCGCCGTAAGAAAGGCGGGTTTCACCCTTTGCGTCACTCAAGGCCGGGCGCGATGCCCATTCTTTCGAGCGCCAAAGCGATGGGTAGGCGGCCAGCAAACTGGTGTCTTCAGGCATTCGTCTCTCCTATCGCAAGCTGACGGCGGCGTCACGCTCGAAAGCGCCGTCCGGATCGAGAGCGGCCAGCGCTTCAATCTCGCTTTGTGTGGGCGGCGCGGTGGGTTCGGCTCCTTCGTGATCGAACTGGAAGCCGGTACGCGCCTTGACTTCATCCAGACTGGATTCGGGATGCCACGATTGCAGGGCCAGGCGGTCGTTCTTCTTGATGAATACGGCGATGGGCGTTACGACACCGTGGAAGCCGCCCCAGGAGGTGCGAAAGTGCAATTGCTCAACAAAGGTGCGGGGCGAGTGTTCTGTTCGCCACGTGCATGCGCGCCTGGCGGTAGGCAGCATGACAGCGCCGCCACCGCCGCCGGGCAGCCGCACCTTGGGCTGATGCCAGTCCCCGATGCAGGAGTTATTGGCATTGCCTTCGCCGTCGATTTGCGCCGCGCCCAGAAAGGTGAGGTCCATACGGCCTCGGCAGCACAGATCATAGAAGTCTTCATTGTCGAAGATCGAGGCTGTGTGCTGGGCAAGCACGGGATCGGAGCTTGAGATGGGAATCTTGGAAGGACGCGGGTCTACGCCGCCGGCCACGTTGATATAGACAAAGTCCCACTCGTAGGCCTTTTTGGCCATCAGGCACGCCAGCATGGGCATGGTGGAATTGACGCCGCTGAAGGTGATTTCGTTGGGGCGGATGAACCGGGCCAGGTTGGTTACGATGTAGGAAAAGGGGGTCCAGTTGGCGCTCATTCGGCATGCTCCTGCAAGGCTTCGGGGGCGGCGTCGAGATGAGCCTGCAAGGCCTCAGGCCCCGGCTCCAGATACTTCTCGACCGCCGGGTAATCGATCTCGTATTCCGGCCAGCACGAGCCCGGCCACGCGCCTTGGGGCACCACGGCATAGGCCTGCACAAGAAGGTACGGGATCAGGGTCACTTCGGGCTGTTGCTCGAATATCTCGGTGTCGACCACACGTTCGGCCACGACCAGCACGCGCTTGGCCGCGCGGCTCATGATGCGGTCCCAGTGCGAGGTGCCCAGTACGCGAACGTTTCCGCGACTGTC
>NZ_JAKFDJ010000191.1:0-16187 GCF_036676215.1 Devosia sp.
GCCCAGCCGCTCAAGGGCGCCCGCGTCGCCGGCTCGCTGCACATGACCATCCAGACCGCCGTGCTGATCGAGACGCTGGTCGCGCTCGGCGCCGAAGTGCGCTGGGTTTCGTGCAACATCTTCTCGACCCAGGACCACGCTGCCGCGGCCATCGCCGCCGCCGGCATTCCGGTCTTTGCCCATAAGGGCGAGACGCTGGAAGAATACTGGGACTTCACCGACCGCATGATGGACTGGCCGGGCACGACGCCCAACATGATCCTCGACGATGGCGGCGACGCCACCATGTATATCCTGACCGGCGCCAAGGCCGAAAAGGACATCTCCATTCTCGACAAGCCGGGCAACGAGGAAGAGGAAATCTTCTTCGCCACCATCAAGCGCCGCCTCGCCAAGAACCCGACCTTCTTCTCGACCATCCGCGCCGCCATCCGTGGCGTCTCCGAGGAAACCACCACGGGCGTGATGCGTCTCTATCAGCTCCACGCCAAGGGCGAGCTGCCCTTCCCCGCCATCAACGTCAACGACTCGGTCACCAAGTCCAAGTTTGACAACAAGTACGGCACGCGTGAATCGCTGGTCGACGCTATCCGTCGCGGCACCGATGTGATGATGGCCGGCAAGGTTGCCGTGGTCTGCGGCTATGGCGACGTCGGCAAGGGTTCGGCGGAGTCGCTGCGCGGCGCCGGCGCCCGCGTGCTGGTGACCGAAGTCGACCCGATCTGCGCCCTGCAGGCCGCCATGGAAGGCTTCGAGGTGGTGACGCTGGAAGACGCGGCTCCCCGCGCCGACATCGTCGTCACCGCCACCGGCAACAAGGACGTGCTGACGCTCGACGACATGCGCAAGCTCAAGGACATGGCCATCGTCTGCAATATCGGCCACTTCGATAACGAGATCCAGGTTGCCGCCCTGCGCAACTTCAAGTGGACCAATGTGAAGCCGCAGGTCGACCTGATCGAAAAGCCCGACGGCAAGCGCCTGATCCTCTTGTCCGAAGGCCGTCTGGTGAACCTGGGCAATGCCACCGGCCACCCGAGCTTCGTGATGAGCGCCAGCTTCTCCAACCAGACGCTGGCCCAGATCGAACTGTGGACCAATGGCGAAAAGCTCGAGAAGAAGGTGCATGTGCTGCCCAAGCATCTCGACGAGAAGGTCGCCGAACTCCACCTGGCCAAGCTGGGCGCCAAGCTGACCAAGCTGACCAAGGACCAGGCCGACTATATCGGCGTCTCGACCGAAGGCCCGTTCAAGTCGGGCGAATACCGCTACTGAGTTCGACGTCCATGCACATTTCGCCCGCAGCTCCGGCTGCGGGCGCTTTTGTTCGAGGGTTCCGATATCGGGGCTCCCGTCACCCCCTCCTAGCCTCCCCCTTGATGGGGAGGTTAGGGGGGGTGAGGTTTGGGCAGGATGCCAGGTGCCATTCGAGCGTAGCGCAGACCGCCTTCGAAGTTCCTGCTTCGTTCTCCGTCAAGGGCCGATATCGATACTTGCCCACAGTCGAGATTCATTAAGACTCTTTTAGGCGATTCGTCGGGCCGCTATGGTCAAGGTGATTCGGGTGCTGGGGGACATGCAGCCGGTTCGGAGATGGCAGGATTCCTTTAGGACTCCGCGTTGGCCACTTCGCTCAAGTGCAGGCGTACCGGTTTTTTGGCGAACCGGGCTGGCAACGACAGATTTGACCAAGAGGGCAGCGCATGGCGCCGGATCATTTCCGGAAGCATTGGGGATTCGCACTACTCGCGACAGCCCCTCTTACCCTGATGACGGCGGTCCCCGCCCTCGCGCAGGGCATTACGCCGGCCAATTTTGTCGGCGCCGCACCGCTGGCCGTAGCCGCCGGGGCCGGGGCCTTCGCGCTGCTCGCCATGGCCGTGGTGCGCACCATGCTGGTCGACGGCAAGGCAGCGCGCCACCGCGCTGGCGAACAGATTGCCAGCCTCCGGGCGCTGGTCGATGAATATGAAGCCCTGCTCTCGGGCACCCGCGAAGTCACCATTCTGTGGACCGAGAACAATGAAGGTTCGGCCAAGCTGCTGGGCCAGGCATCCGCGGTGCTGCCCATCGGCCGCCAGCCCGAAAGCGTGCTGAATTTTCCCAGCTGGCTCAATGCCGGCGATGCCGACAAGCTGGCGCGGCTGCTGGAAGACCTGCGCGTGCACGGTCATGCCTTTGGCGTGAGCCTCAATGCGCTCGACGGCAGGCTGATCCGGGCCACGGGCTGGGTGCTGGGTGGCGGCGCTGCAATGCGGCTGCGGCCTGCCTTCCTGCAGCCGGGCGCCGAACCGACGCTGGTGGCCGCCGCCGCGACGGGTGACCTCACCAGCGTGCGCGCCATTCTGGCCGCGCTGCCGACACCCGCCTTTGCTCGGGATTTCAAATACCGGCTGGTCTATGCCAATGCCGCCTACCTGCAGCTGGCCAAGGCGCTGGGCAAGAATGGCAGCGAAAGCGCCCCACCCGAACTGCTCGATACGGCCCAGCTCAAGCAGCATATCATCGACTGCGCCGACGGGGACAAGCCGGCGCATCTGCCCGTGTCCTGGCCCGGCCAGGGCGCGTTCGAACTGGTGGAATTTGCCGTCGGCGGTGGCCGCGCAGGCTATCTGCGGCCCGTCGAAGACGAAGCCAGCCGCCCCGCGGCAACCGGGCTGGCCCATATCGGCGGCATTATCGGCGCGCTGACCACACCCATCGCCATCTTCAACGCCAAGCGCGAGCTGGTCCAGTTCAACGAGGCCTATGCCGGCCTCTGGAGCCTCAATCGCACCTTCCTCGTGCCCGGGCTCGACGAGCGGGCCATTCTCGACAAGCTCAGGACCGAGGGCATGTTGCCCAACCAGGTCGATTACCAGACCTGGCGCACCAAGCACCTCGAATCCTATACCCGCAAGGCGCCGCATGAGAATGAGCCCTGGCACCTGCCGGACGGGCGCACCATCAAGGTCGTCTCGGCCCCGGCCGGCGCGGCGGGCGGGGTGATCTATGTCTTTGAGGACATTACCGAGCGGCTGAAGCTGGAATCGGCCAACAAGGCCTTCTCCAATGTGCAGCGCGAGACCATCAACGCGCTATCCGAGGCCGTGGCGGTGTTCGGCACCAATGGTCGGCTGGCGCTATCCAATCCGCGTCTCTCGGCGCTGTGGAAGCTGCCGATGAACGCGCTGGGGCAGCACCCCCATATCGACCAGATCGCCGAAGCCAGCGGCCGCGCCATTCCCGAGGACGGCGCCACCATCTGGCGCAACCTCAAGCGCGGGATCATCGATCTCAATCCCACCCGCTCGGACCAGACCGGAAGGCTCAACCGCTCGGATGGGCGGCTGCTCGATTATGCCATTACCCGCCTGCCCGACGGGCAGACCATGATGACCTTTCTCGACGTCACCGAAAGCGCCAGCTATTCCAAGGTGCTGAAGGAACGCAATGACGCGCTGGTCGCCGCCGACCTGCTCAAGGACGCCTTCGTCGAGAATGTCTCCTATGAACTGCGTTCGCCGCTGACCAATATCATCGGCTTTGCCGACCTCTTGGCGGGCAGCGAGGGCGACAATCTCAACGAGCGGCAGCGGGCCTATATCGACTATATCCGCGCCTCCTCGGTGACCCTGGGCGTATTGATCGACAATATCCTCGATCTGGCCTCGGTCGATGCCGGCATTGCCGAATTGCGGCCCGAACTGCTCGACATGCATAGCCTCGTCGAAAAGGCCAAGGCGGGGCTTTCGGCGACGTTCCCCGAAATCTCGGGCGAAAAGCCGATCAACCTCGTGGTCGACATTGAGGACGCCATGCCGCCCTTCATCGCCGATGGCACGCGCATCGTGCAGGTGCTGTATAACCTGCTCTCCAATGCCGCCCGCTTCTCCCCGCCAGGCGGGGAAATCCGGCTTTCGGTCAGCCAGCGCGCCGACCGCATGCTGTTCATCATCGAGGACGAGGGCCCCGGCGTCACCGACGAGATGCGCGCCGCCATCCAGACCCGCATCGATACGCCCTCCGGCCGCCAGCGCGGCGCGGGACTGGGCCTGGCCATCGTCAAGACCTTCGTCAACCTGCATGGCGGCACCATTTCGGCTGAAAAGCGCGAGCCGCGTGGCAGCCGCATCATCGTCAACCTGCCGCGCGACAGCGCCATGGCCGGCGTCGCCGAATAATGGCGACGCTGCTGGCCGACGATGCCGCCACCGCAGCCCTCGGGGCGGAGCTGGCAGTCGAACTGGCGCCCGGGGACCTCGTGGTGCTCGAGGGCGATCTGGGTTCCGGCAAGACCGCCCTGGCCCGCGCCATCATCCGAAGCCTCGCGGGCGATCCGCGGCTCGAAGTGCCCTCGCCCACCTTTGCGCTGGTGCAGCCCTATGACACGGCCAAGGGGCCGCTGCTGCATGCCGATCTCTATCGGCTGGGCGATCCGCGCGAGGTGGAGGAACTGGGCCTGCTCGACAATCCCGAGGCGATCGTGCTGGTCGAATGGGCCGAGCGTGCCCCCGAAATCGTCGCCGCGGCAACGCTGGTGGTGCGCCTCGCCATTCCGCCCGGCGGCGCGGGCCGGCTGGTCTCGGTGACAAGGCCCCAATCCGGCTAGATCCGGTCGAGCGTCGCCTGATCCTCGGCGCCGTTGAAGAAGGCGTTGAGGGCGTCGCCGAACAGGCTTTCCTCCGGATCGGCGCGGTGAAACAGCGTCATCGCGGAATGGAACTTGCGATCATCGGGCGCGCCGAAGATCTGGCTCAGCCTGCGCGGCGCGGCGGCGCCGGGCGCGTGCAGCAGCACCGCGCTGGCGCATTCATGCAGGCGGATATTGAGGATCGGGTGGGCGAGGTAGGCGCGGGCTTCCTCGAGATCGCCGATGGCGAAGCGCTCGGCCATGGCGCTGTGGCCCAGCCCGGCAATCTGCGGAAAGATGAACCACATCCAGTGGCTACGCTTCTGCCCGGAGCGCAGTTCGTGCAGCACCTGCGGATAGACATGGTTCTGTGCATCGAGAAAGCGGGCGATGAGACCGCCCACTTGCGGCCGGACATGGGCGGCATTGGGCGAAGTGGTGACGTGTAAAGGCATGGTTTGGCGCTCCCCTCAGGCGACAATGAAGCTGTGACGCTAATGCGCAATTGTGAGCGCTTGTGGGCAGGCGAGCGGAAGCCCCGCCTGCTACGCGGTTGTCGATAGACGGACGGACCCCGAGGCGGCTTTCGCCTCTGGAAATTTAAAAATGAGACGACAACCGCCTCGGGGCGCCGGTTTTTGGAACAGGACCGGTTGTCGCGCAGCATGAACGCTCGCCATGTTGCGGCCAATCCTCGAACCTGCGCGAGAGGCAAAGCCCGCGCCCGGCTCACCCCAGCCACTGTTCGCCTGCAGGCCGCCCATGCGGGGTGATGGGCCCATCTTAGGCCGCACCCGCGGGGCGGGGATAGGTATTTTCGTGCAGCCGGCGCGGATGGGCAGCGGGCGCGCTGCGCCGCGTGTGGTGTCGCCTTCCGACGCCTGGAGACGCCGGGGATAGGCCCGCTAGACCAGGATGCCTGGCTGGTGCTCGAGATAGAGCGCGAAGATCACCGTGCCGTTGATCTCGGCCTCGACGGCCCAGGCGTCGTATCTCTTGCCGTTCCTGGCCATCACCCCGATCGGGGTCACCGCCCGCACCAAAGCGGTGGGCGCGATGGCCATGCAGATGGGCTCGCCGATATCATTGGTGGTCATGTAATAGGCAGCATAGATCTGGTCGGGTTGATCAGCGCCGGCAATGGCCTGCACGGCATCCAGCGTGTCGCAGATAATCGTGCCGCGGAATATTGGATCAAGGAAATGATGGCTGCTGCCCACCGCAGGCGGCGCCGCCTGCGCCATCCCGGTTCCAGCCAGCAGCAACCCCGCCACCAGCCCCAGCCGCTTCCACGCGATACCGCCCATCCCACGCTCCCCCGGCCAAGGCCGAATTCGGTGACACTGTGATGACAGTATGACGCGATTTGCGTGACATTGCACGGAGGATTGCGGGGGCTATGGCGCGAGGATGGCGTCCTGCCTGACGCTCCTGGCGGCACTACGCCTGCCCCACCCACGATGTCATTCCGGCGAAGGCCGGGATCCATGCGGTGGACTATCCCAACGCTGGGTGCTGCGGCGAACCACGGACATGGATTCCGGCCTGCGCCGGAATGACCCGGTGGGTGTTGATGGCGTGGAGTTCCCATGCTTGTCTTGCGCCCATGGGAAGGTCTTCATCGTCTACATCATGGCGAGCATGAAGGGTGGCACGCTCTATACCGGCGTGACTGGCAATCCAGCCGGCCGCGTCTGGCAGCACAAGAACCACGCGTTCCCCAAGAGCTTTACAGCTCGCTACAAGGTCGAGCGGCTGGTCTGGTACGAGGTGCGCGAAGACCCGATGTCAGCCATCCAGCGCGAGAAGCGCATCAAGGACTGGCACCGCGACTGGAAGGACCGGCTGATCGAGGAGAAGAACCCGACCTGGCGGGATTTGTCGCATGAGCTGGGGCTCTAGCCGCGCTCGCGTCCCACCCCCGATGTCATTCCGGCGCGGGCCGGAATCCATGCGGTGGACGTCCATCACGTTGAGGCTGATAGGCGGCGCAGGCTCGGCCTGCGTCCTCAAGCAGGTTCTTCACGGTGTTGATGCTCGCTAGTGATGCGCCAGGGCCCCGCCTGTGATGCGGCTGTCATGACGAGAGCGGACCCCGAGGCGACTTTCGCCTCGATGAGTTTTTTGAGACGCAAGACGCCTCGGGGCGCCGGTTTTTGGAACAGACCGGTTGATCGCGCCCCGTGATCGCTCGCCACGGTGCGGCCATCCTCAAGCCTGCGCGAGAGGCAAACCCGGTATTGTGCAGTCACACCCAACCGGGTTTGGGAGGAAACATAAAGACATCCGTATGCCCTCAATGACCGGACAGGCCATCCCATGGATAAGTTTGGGTTTCCCTATCCACAGCCTCGGTGACACCCAAGTGTTGACTTTGGGGGCATCCTTCCGCATATGCTCATCCCATGCGGAAGCGGAGCGATTCCATGACCCCGAAAGAACAGGCTATCCACGACGCCATGCTGACCATTGAGAAGGCCTTGAGCAGGGCTTTGGATAGCGTCTTGCCCAAGGTAATGGGCGATTTGTTCGACGCTGGCGGCGTTGAGTATGCCAACGCCCTGCGACGGGCAATGCAGTCCGTGAGCCCTGACCACATCTTCCCTCGGTCGATCGTCGGAGGGGCAACGAACCAATCTATCTCCCAGCAAGAGAATGCAGCGCCGAGCAAAGATGGACGCGCTCCGCGTGGCTCAGTCCGAAGGGCCGTGCTGACAGTGCTTCTACCCAAGCCAGAAGGCCTCACCACTGCCGAAGTTGTGACGCAGGCGCAGGAGATTGACCCATCAATCAGCGTCGGCGGCATCCACAACGAACTCAATCGCCAAAAAGGCATGATTTATGACAATGAGAATGGGCGTTGGCGCGTACCGCCCGAGCTCAAACTCGGTGGCGACTACTACGATCTCAACGATCTACGGAATCCTGAAAAGGATGGGGCGACGGAGCCTGGACAGCTTTGACCGTCGCCCTGAACACAACCAAGGAAGCGAAACATGCCGCCGCCTTTAGTTTGATCTGGTGACCCTCTAGGGGGAGCCAGCCATTCCAACTTGGGTGCCTGCGCTAGCGGGTTTCCAAGTTGGCCCTGTGGGGCCGTTGCCGGTGCAAGGGGATAGCCTTAGGAACTCTCCCTTGCGAGTTCGACACTCGTCGGCTCCACCAGTTTTTCTTTATCGGAATCGCGCGAATCCGTCAAACAGGCCCTGTTCGCCGCTTGCGGTGGTCGCCTTCCAGCCGGGCTTCCGCGAACCTTCGCCAGCGACCGTCAGTTGGAAACCTCCGGGAAATACACGAAGAACTTCACGAGCAATCGCTTCGCGAGGAGGTGAGATTCGTGCCTTTGTCGAAAGTTCCTACGATTGGAGACAGACATGGCCGAGTTTCGCCTCGCGAGCTAGCCTCGTCACGTCGTACTAAGCCAGCAAACTGTTCCTAAACAAGCGCCGCCTCCAAGGCGCCCCTGTTCCGCCCCATCCAAGCCGCGCTGCGCACCCGCCACGCAATTGCCGCCAGCGCGTCGGCCGGGTTGGTGCTGTCGGGGTTGAGCGCGGCCTCGATGGCCTCATTCGCCGCGTCGTGGGTGGCCAGTTCGATCATGGTCGGCACGAGGCGTGCGCGCTCGTTTGCCGCAAGGCCGTAGCCGTCGACGATAGTGCGCAGCTTTCTGGCGCGGGCGGCGAGGGGCGGCAGGCCGATGCGGGTTTCGAGGTCGTCGTCGAACAGGTGGGCGTTGAGCCAGCAGAGCTGGGCGAGTTCGACCAGGGGATCGACCGGGCCGGCCTGTTCCCAATCGATGAAGCCGACGGGCTGGTGATCATGGGCGATGATGTTCCAATCGCCCAGGTCGCCATGGCCGATGATGCGGGGACCGTGCCCCAGGCTCCGGCCGAACCAGTCGCGCCAGATGGCGCCTTCGGGGGGCACGAAGCTGGCGCTGGCGCGGTGGAAGGTGGCGAGCATCTTGCCCAGATTGAACATCGCCTCGTCGGGCCAGGGGCCGGGATGGAGCGAGACGCCGTGGAGATAGGTGAGGGTTTCGCGGCCCTCGGCATCGAAACCGCTGCCGACGACGCGCGGTGCGCCGGGAAAGCCCTCGGCCTCGAGATGGCGGAGCAGGGCGTGGACGGACGGGGCCCAGGGGCCGGTCTGGCGGTGGACAGTGTCGCCGATGCGGGAAACGGATGTGCGACCGCCGCCGGGGAGGGGGATTTCGCCGTCGGTGGTGGGCATTCTGACCCTTTCGCAGCTATTGCAGTCGACACCCTCCCCCTCGCGGGGAGGGATCAAGGGTGGGGGGTGGTTGGCCCGAACATCCGGGCTCTCGCACCCCCACCCGGCTCGATGACGGACTTAGCAAACGCTAAGTCCTATCTCGCTCTCCCTCCCCGCAAGGGGGAGGGTGGGCCCGGTGGGCGGGCGAACAGGGTGCCCTCAATGCGCCTCACGGGCAGCGAGCAAGGACCCCCTCATCCGCCCTTCGGGCACCTTCTCCCGCGAGGGGAGAAGGGGACTACCCCTGGGCTGGTTTCGCCAATGGAAGGATGCGCTCGTCGAGGAGCACAATCCGGACTGGCGGGATCTCTGGGATGAGATCGTCAAGTGAAGACCCCTCGGGTCAAGCCCGAGGGTGACGTGCGGTGGTGGGGGAGGGATCGGGAGTGGCGCCGCCTAATGAGCCTCGTCCCAGTTATGCGCGGCATGGGCATCGACCTGGATCGGCACGGATAGCCGTACCGCTGGTTCTGCCGCGCCTTCCATCACCCGTTTGATCGCGGCCATGGCCCCCTCTTCCGTGCCCTGCGGCACTTCGAAGATCAGTTCGTCGTGGACCTGCAGCAGCATGTCGGCTTCGACGCCCGCCTTCTTCAGTTCCGGTTCCATGCGGACCATGGCGCGGCGGATGATGTCGGCGGCGCTGCCCTGGATGGGGGCGTTGATCGAGGCGCGTTCGACAAAGCTGCGCTCGGCGGCGTGGGAGGAATTGGCATTGGGGAAGTTGATCTTGCGGCCAAAGATGGTGGTGACGAAGCCGTCGGCTTTCACCCGTCGGCGCTGGCTGTCCATATAGTCCTTGATGCCGGGGAAGCGCTCGAAATAGGTCTTGATATAGTCGCCCGCCTCGCCGCGCGGAATGGCGAGCTGGTTGGCGAGGCCAAAGGCGGAAATGCCGTAGATGATGCCGAAATTGATCGCCTTGGCGCGGCGGCGCACATCGGATGGCATGCCGGCGACCGGCACGCCGAACATTTCGCTGGCCGTCATGGCGTGAATGTCCAACCCCTCCTCGAAGGCATCCTTGAGCGCCTGGATATCGGCGATATGGGCGAGGACGCGCAGCTCGATCTGGGAGTAATCGGCCGAGATCAGGATCTTGCCCGGGGCGGCGACGAAGGCGGTGCGGATCTTGCGGCCGTCGCTGGTGCGGACGGGGATGTTTTGGAGGTTCGGATCGTTGGACGAGAGGCGTCCGGTCAGCACGGAATGCTGGCTATAGGTGGTGTGGACCCGGCCCGTGCGCTGGTTGATGTAATTGGGCAGGGCATCGGTATAGGTGCCCATCAGCTTGGTGAGCTGGCGCCAATCGACAATGGTGCGGGCGAGGGGCACGCCCTTCAGCGCCAGGTCTTCGAGCACATCGGCACCGGTGGACCAGGCGCCGGTCTTGGTCTTGGTGCCGCCTTCAAGGCCCATGCGATCAAAGAGGATTTCGCCCAATTGCTTGGGCGAGCCGAGATTGAAGCTGGAGCCGGCCAGCTCATAGGCCTCGGCTTCGAGCGCCGCGGCGCGCTGGGCGAAATCGCCCGAGAGGCGGGCGAGGATCTGCCGGTCGACATGAATGCCGCGGCCTTCCATGCGGCCCAAAACCGGGGCGAGGGGACGCTCGAGGGTTTCATAGACCGTGGTCATGTTCTCGGCGGCGAGGCGGGGCTTGAGGATCTGCCACAGGCGGATGGTCATGTCGCTGTCTTCGGCGGCATAGCGGGCGGCCTTGTCGATCTCGACCTGGGCAAAGGTGATCTGGCCCTTGCCCGAGCCGATCAGCTCCTTGATCGAAGTGCCGGGCACGCCCAGCCAATGATCGGCCAGCTCGGCCATGGTGTTGTATTGCGGGCCATCGAGCGCATAGCTCAGCAGCAGCGTGTCATCGATACTGTTGACCGCAATGTCATAGCGGGCGAGCAGGCCCAGGTCATATTTGGCATTGTGGAAGATCTTGAGGATCGAGCGGTCGGCAAACAGCGGTCGCAGCATGTCGAGCGCCAGCCGGATATCCATCTGGCCTTCGGCCTTGCCGGTGCCGAACATGTCGCCTTCCCCGCTGGCATGGCCGAGCGGCAGATAGGCGCCGCTGCCGGGGTGAACCGAAAAGCTGAGGCCGACGAGATCGGCCGTCTGGTTGTCGAGGCCGGTGGTCTCGGTATCGGTGGCGACATGGCCGGTCATATAGATGGCGTCGATCCAGCGCTGCAGGCTCGCCGCGTCGCGGATGATCTCATAGGCCTCGGGTGTGAAGGGGATGGCCTTGACGCGGGCGTGCTCGGCCGCGGCATGCAGCACCAGCGGCGCCTCGGACTTGCCGGAGGCCTCGGCGCGCGCGGCGCGGGCTTCGGCGCGGGCCTCGTTGTTGAAACCGATGGGGCTCGACTGCTTGACCGCCAGCTCCGGATCGGGCTCCCAGGCCTCCGGATCGGCGCCGATCAGGCCGGCGAGGCGCTTGGTGATGGTGGCGAACTCCATCGCCTTGAGGAAGGGAAAAAGCTTGCCCGGCTCGATCGGCTGACGCGCCAGGGCGCCCAGATCGAGCGCGACCGGCACCTTCTGTTCCAGAGTCACCAGCCGCTTGGAAAGGCGGGCCGATTCAGCATTGGCGATGAGCTTTTCGCGGCGGGCATTCTGCTTGATCTCGCCGGCCCGCTCGAGCAGGGTTTCGAGATCGCCATAAGTATTGATCAGCTCGGCCGCCGTCTTGATGCCGATGCCGGGGACGCCCGGGACATTGTCGACGCTGTCGCCGCACAGTGCCTGCACGTCGATGACCTTGTTGGGCGTGACGCCGAACTTGTTGAACACTTCCTCGACGCCGATCCAGCGGAGCGGCGGCTGGCCGGGGCGGGGAATGGTATCGAGCAGGCGGATGGAGCCATCGGCCTCCACCAGCTGCATCAGGTCCTTGTCGGAGGAGACAATGGTCACCTTGCCGCCGGCAGCGCGGGCATTGCAGGCATAGGTGGCGATAATGTCATCGGCCTCCCAGCCCTCCATCTCGATGGAGGGAATGTTGAAGGCGCGCGTAGCCGAACGGGTCAGCGGAAACTGCGGCACCAGCTCCTCGGGGGCCGGCGGCCGCTGCGCCTTGTATTCAGGGAAGAAATCGTCGCGGAAGGTCTTGCCCTTGGCGTCGAAGATCACCGCCATATGCGTCGGCTCGTCCTCGCCCTTGAGATCCTCCATCAGCTTCCACAGCATGTTGCAGAAGCCCTGCACGCAGCCCACGGGCAGCCCGTCGGACTTGCGGTTGAGCGGGGGCAAGGCGTGAAAGGCGCGGAAGATGTAACCCGAGCCGTCGACGAGCAGCAGATGCATGAAACCGATTCCGTAGCGAAGCGAAGCGCGACTTTAGGCCAGATGGGAGAGCGGCAAAAGGGCCGGGGCGTCGGCAACCGGGCATAAGTCCGAACGTTGCCAGCAAAGGGCATGGAGGCAACGACGCCGGAGAGCGCAATTGAGCCATTTTTCTCGACTAGGGAGCTGGCAAGGGGAGGAGGCCTCGGCCTCTCCATGGTTCGCGGGGCTTGCTGTCCAATCAGGCGATGTCTCGCGGGCTCAGCAATCAATTGGGACAGGGCATCACGGCCGCGCTGTGGCTGCCCGTATCGTCCGCACTCGTCGAGAAAGTGCCAGAGATGCAAGCAGAAACCGTCACCGCCCCAGCCGCCTCCACCATTCTGGTCGTGGATGACGACGCGCTCATCAATATGAGCACGGTCGATATGGTCGAAGACCTCGGCCATACGGCGCTCGAAGCCTATTCGGGCAAACAGGCGCTGGAAATCCTGGCCAGCGGCAAGCGGATCGACGTGTTGATTACCGACTATGCCATGCCCGGCATGACCGGCGTGGAACTGGCCGAGCAGGCGCGGGCGCTGTGGCCGGACCTGCCGGTGCTGCTGGCAACGGGCTATTCCGACCTGCCCTCGGGCACGACGACCGATCTGCCGCGCCTGTCAAAGCCCTATCAGCAGGCTGAACTGGAAACGCATATCTCGCGGCTGCTGCAGGGCCGGGCCACCTAGGCGGCGGCCTGGCTCGCCCCCGCTTCGGCGAATGGCTGGCGGCGCTGGCCGCTAGCGCAGCCCGGTCCGCTCGAGCAGGCCGGCGCGCTTGGCGTCGTAGTAATAGCCGCGGGCATAAAAGCGCACGGCCTGGTCGGGATTGCCCCGGGCGGTGATATAGGCGCCCGCCAGATAGCGCACCGCGTAACGCAGATTGGTCTCGGCATCGAGCAGGCCCGAAGGCGAGCCGCGATAGCCCATGCCCGTCGCGGTGGCGTGGCTGATCTGCATCAGCCCGTAATAGGGCCCGTTGCGCGCCGCCGGATTGTAACCGCTTTCGCGCACGATGACGCGGCGCACCAGGGATTCGGGCACGTCATATTGCCGGGAATAATGGGCGATCAGCGGATCGAGCGACGCACTGGCATAGCCCAGCGCGCTCGGCGCCACGGGCGCCACGGGCACCACGGCAGCATCCGGCACATGGCCTGCCGGCGTCGCCGGGGCGGCAAAACTGGCCAGGGCCGCACTGGCCCCACCGGGCGCCGGCTTGAACGAACTCATCGAGCAGCCCGAAACCAGCAGCGCCAGAACCGTGATTGCGCCAAGGAGCCGTGTGCCGCTGCCGATCGTCGTTCTGTATGCCATGCCACCACTCTAGCGGATTTGTCCCTGTGGCGCGATAGGCGCCAATAGCGGCAGACTGATGGCAAGTTCGTGGCGCCGCCTGGGCGGGGTGGGCGACCTGCCCATTGTCGCCGCGACACAAAAGGGCAAAACGCCCGTTGCGCGCATCACCGGCTTTGGCTAGGTTGCGCGCTGTTCAGCCGGGGCCCCGCCCCCGCTCGCACGGATGCACCCGTAGCTCAGCTGGATAGAGCGCTGCCCTCCGAAGGCAGAGGTCACAGATTCGAATTCTGTCGGGTGCGCCAAAACTTGCCCTAAGTTCTTGATCTAACACATGAACTTTGGGACGGGTTTTGGGACGGCGCATCCGAACCAAATCAATCCACGAATCGATTTGTACCTTGCCAGAGTGTCGACGACCCTTTCGCCACAACGCGAAAGAAAGACACATGCCGACGATCAAGCTCGAGGGCGAGCAATACATCTATGAGCGCATTTCCACCGACGGGCGCCTGACCTCGTATCAGGTGAAAATCCGTCGCACGGGGTTTCCGCAACACAACGCCTCGTTCGACGATCTCGACGAAGCGCGTCGTTTCGTCCGCAAGGTGCTTGGCGACCAGGATCGGGGCCACAAGGTCGATCGGCTGGCTGCACATCGCAATACGGTCGCGGACGTGATCGACAGCGCCATCACCGCTCTCGAAACTGGCCGCCGCCGGGTGAAAGGAGCGGCGAGCGAGCTCTATCGGCTCAAGGCGTTCCGTCGCAACAACGCGATGCTGTGCTCCACGGCCCTGTCGGACGCCACCGAGGACATGTTCGAGGACTGGATCGCCGAGCGTCTTGAGGAGGTGAAGCCGAACACGGTCGGCCGCGATATTCGCCTGCTCAAGCCGCTGTTTGCCGCTGCCGCCCGGAAATATGACTTACTGCGATCGCCCCTCGAATATGTGGACGCGCCGCGGGCCATCGACGAACGTATTCGGCGTATCCACGAAGACGAGGAAGCTTTGCTCTTCGCCGAACTGAGTAAAGCCGAGGACCCGCTCGTGGCTCTCGCGGCCGAGTTTGCCCTCGAAACCGGGTGCCGCCGCAGCGAACAACTGCGTATCGAGTGGAAGGACTACGACCGGCGTGGCGGCACGGTCTGGCTTGCCGATGCCAAGAACGGCCGGGGTCGCCACATTCTGCTGTCCGAACGCGCCATCCAAATCCTGGAGGCTTTGCCCGGTCGCGCCGCAGGCGGCAGGATTTTCGACATCACCCCCAACCTGCTCTACAAGGCCTTTGTCTACGCCCGTGAACGGGCCGCCAAGCGCGCGATCGCCATAGGCCGGCCGGAGCTGGCTAACGGGATCTCCCTGCGCTGGCACGATTTGCGGCACGAGGCCATCTCACGCTGTTTCGATGCCGGTTGGACCAGCGAGCAGGTCATGGATTTTTCTGGCCATGTCGACATCAAGAGCCTGCTGCGCTACCGCCACCCCAAGATCGACCAGAGCGTGGCGCGCCTGCGCGAACTCGAACGCCAGCGCCGTTCAACGGCGGTCTTGATGCCGGGTGCCCTCGATGGGGTGCTCCGCGACGGCCATGTCAGTCTCGACGACAACAGGCAAATATAAGCTTGTCGGGGGCAGCGGCGATATCGGCAGCGCTAGGCCAATGGCCCTGTGCGATGCGCATGGCCGGCAAGCACTGCAGCTTGGTCGGCATCATACCGGGTACCATAGTTCAAGTATCAGAGCGGTCGCTATCCTTTGGTGGACAACCGGCAAGAATTGGAGCGAGGCAAAGGCAGGCCGAGTCGGCTTGCCAAACTTGCGACTGCCCAACTAGCGGAAAGATCGTTTGTCTGGATTGGGGCCGAATGCGGACTGGCGGCTTGTGACATCCGCGACGCGAGTAGCAGACATTCAAACCTGCCGGGCTGAGGTCTCGGTTTGGCTAGCGGTCATCGAGCTTTCATGAGGCATGCCGCTATGGTTTGGCATAGCGTTAGAGCCGCGATCTCGGCCGATCCATGTTCAGGTAGTTTGAGCCGGTAACTCGCATTGGATGCCGATGCAGACGGATGGACAACGGAAGGCCCGGCGCTTGGAGCGGGATGCGGACGGCCCTTCCGGGCGCCTATCTGCAATGACGAAATGTCTATTTCGATGATCGCGTCGGTCGGCCGCGCAAGGGCCAGTATGTCCTCCGCCTCAAACTCATCATGCGTCGCGAGAAACGATCGCCGGCGCGACCCGCCGAGCATGTGGCGGAACGCCAGAGCGACCGAGAAGGAGCGCCGTTCGGCCACGATGAAGATCGTTTCGGCGCTCCCGACGACATCCAGGAATTGGCAAAGCTCTTCCTCAGTCACGGACTGCACCAGTGACTCCAGGGCCCTGATGCTTGGTTCAGCTATTGAGCCAAGGGTGTGTCGATAGCCGACAGAAGGGCGATGTTCACCACTCTTGCTCGCTTTCTTGAGGACTTCCGCCTGAACTAACCTTTGCATATCGACGAAGCCGGTGAGGCCCAGCAACTGTGCGAACCGTACCAGGGTAGAAGGTGCGACCTGCGCTCCCTCTGCTACCGTGGCCGTGGTTCCGAACGCGACGGCCTCCGGATGCCCGAGGATGAAAGTAGCGACCCGATCCATTCTTTCCGAAAAGGAGTGGCGGCGG
>NZ_JAKFDJ010000192.1:0-2614 GCF_036676215.1 Devosia sp.
CGCAGCGCCATCAGTGATGCACCGCTGCAACAAGGACTATGCTAAGACGCCGTTAACGGTCTAAATTATAGCGGCGTGAACACCTGACGCGCGCAATTGCGGATGGGCTCGGGGGAGTGGGTAATGCGTATTGAGGCAGTTGCGGCGGCGTTGCTGGCGGTGGCGCTGGGGGCAGGACAGGCCACGGCCCGGGACAATGCCCTCTATTTCAGCCCGGACCTGATGGCCGAATTCACCGCACCCAGCGCCTTCGAGGGGCTTTATGCCGGTGTACTGCTCGGCCCGATCTCGGCCCGCAAGAACAACTTCAATACCGTGGGTGCCGATATTCGCGGCGAGTTCGGCGGCGTGGTCGGCTGGAACCAGCCGGTGGCGCCGGGCGTGATCATCGGCGGCGAACTGCAGGGCACGGTCGCCACCGACTTCGGCTCGGCCTATCTGCGCCTGATGGCGCTGGCCCGCCTCGGTTTTGCCGCCGGCGACAATACGCTGGTCTATGTCCTGGGCGGCGCCGGGCGCATGGGCGAAAGCTGGGCCTTCGAGGCCGGCATCGGCGCCGAGGTGATGGTGACATCGAACATGGCCCTGCGGCTCGAAGCCGCCGGCATCGGCCAGCTCGGACCAGTGCCCAATGGCAACAACATTCCCGCCGCCTCGGCCATGCGGATCACCTCGGGCGCGATCTGGCAGCGCGATGGCGGACCGGCCGCGACGACGTTCAATTCCGGTCCGGTGACCGATTTCACCGGCTTCCATGCTGGCATCAATATCGGCGGGCTGACCGACCCACAGTTCAACTTCTTTGACGACTATGGCTGGGGCTGGCATCTGAGCCGCTTCGAGATGGGCGGCTTCGCCGGCTACACCCATGCGCTGTCAGACATGTTCCGCGCCGGTGTCGAAGTCCAGCTCGGGGTGAACTACGACACCTCCGGCGATGCGGGCTTTGATGCCCTGGCTCTCGCCCGCCTCGGCGTCGTGCCGACCGAGGGCATCCATGCCTATGCCGCGGGCGGGCTGGGTCTCGTCGAGGGCCAGGGCGCCTATGCCTTTGGCGGCGGCGTCGAATATGCCCTGTGGGGCCAGGCCTCCCTGCGTGGCGAGGCGCTGATCCTGGGCCGCATGGATGGCGCGCCGGGCCTGACCGGGGTCACTGGGCCCTCGAGCTCCAAGGTTACCATTGGCACGGTGTGGCACTTCGACTAAGAGCCACCCTTCCCTTCCTGCCGTTGCGGGAATGACGCGGTGAGTTGCCATGCCCCATTATGATGTCGTGATCCTTGGCGCCGGTGCCGCCGGCATGATGGCGGCCATCGAAGCCGGCAAGCGCGGGCGCAGCGTGCTGGTGGTCGACCACGCCAAATATGCTGGCGAGAAGATCCGTATCTCGGGCGGCGGGCGCTGCAACTTCACCAATATCAACGCCACCACGGACAAGGGCCGTGACCGGTTTTTGAGCCAGAATCCGCGCTTCGCGCTGTCGGCTCTATCCCGCTACACGCCCGAAATGTTCATCGCCTTGGTGCGCGAGCATGGCATCACCTTCCACGAAAAGACCTTGGGCCAGCTGTTCTGCGACGGGCCGGCGACCCAGATCAACACCATGCTGCTGGGCGAGATGCGCCAGGTTGGCGTGACGCTGGTGCTGGAAACATCGGTCGAGAGCGTCAGCCGCAACGAGAGTGGCTTTGCCGTGCAGCTCAGCACGTCATCCATCACCTGTGACAGCCTGGTCGTCGCCACCGGTGGCAAATCCATTCCCAAGATGGGTGCGACCGGCCTTGGCTATCAGCTGGCCACGCAGTTCGGCCTGCGGCTCACCGATACGCGTCCGGCTCTAGTGCCGCTGACCTTCGAAACCGGGGCGCTGGACAAGCTCAAGGAGCTGTCTGGCATCGCCACTGATGCCATTGTCAGCCACGGCAAGACGGCGTTCGAGGAAGCTTTGCTCTTCACCCATCGCGGACTCTCTGGACCGGCGATCCTGCAGATTTCGTCCTATTGGCGCGAGGGCGACACCATCACGGTTGACCTGCTGCCGCACCAGCATGCCGGGAACTTGCTGCAAGAAAGCCGGCGAACTTCTCCCAGATTGCACGTGCAGACCGTGCTGGCGGGCCTCTTGCCCAAGAAGCTGGCGCAGCTGCTGGGGGACGAACTCGACCTGCCTGGCATGATCGGCGATTTCTCCGACAAGAAGCTCGCCGCGGTGGAAGCCATGCTCAAGGCCTGGACGCTCAAGCCCGTTGGCTCGGAAGGCTACCGTACGGCCGAAGTGACGCTGGGCGGCGTCGATACCCGCGACCTTGATGCCAAGACCATGGCGGCCCGCGATGTGCCGGGACTCTATTTCATCGGCGAGGTGGTCGATGTCACCGGCTGGCTGGGCGGCTACAATTTCCAGTGGGCCTGGGCCTCGGGCTGGGCGGCTGGCCAGGTCGCCTAAAACCGGAACCCCAGCCTGATGCCGACATTGGTGTTGGCGCGCGGCGCGGCGCAGGTGCCGAAATCGGGCAGGTGTTCCACCGTACCGATCACCGAGGCGCCCAGCGGCAGGTTGACGCCGACGCTGCCGGCGACCCGCAATCCGACGCCGCAGCCGAAATTGCGCGAG
>NZ_JAKFDJ010000193.1:0-34668 GCF_036676215.1 Devosia sp.
CATCGGCAGATGCTGCAGCACGTCGCGGACAAAGCCGTTGACGATCAGCGCCACGGCTTCCTCTTCCGAGAGGCCGCGCTGCTGGCAATAGAACATCTGGTCGTCCGAGATCTTGGACGTGGTCGCCTCGTGCTCGAACACCGCCGTGCCGTTGCGGCTCTCGATATAGGGCACGGTATGGGCGCCGCATTTGTCGCCAATGAGAAGGCTGTCGCACTGGGTGAAGTTGCGGGCGCCCCTGGCCTTGGCATGGGCCGAGACCTGGCCGCGATAGGTATTGTCCGAGAAGCCGGCAGCGATGCCCTTGGCGATGATGCGGCTGGAGGTGTTCTTGCCCAGATGGATCATTTTGGTGCCGCTATCGACCTGCTGGCGGCCGTTCGAGATGGCGATGGAATAGAACTCGCCACGCGAATTGTCGCCGCGCAGGATGCAGCTCGGATATTTCCAGGTGATAGCCGAACCGGTTTCCACCTGGGTCCAGCTGATCTTGGAATTGTCGCCGCGGCAGTCGCCACGCTTGGTGACGAAATTGTAGATGCCACCCTTGCCGTCCTTGTCGCCGGGATACCAGTTCTGCACCGTCGAATACTTGATCTCGGCGTTTTCCAGGGCAACCAGCTCGACGACGGCAGCGTGAAGCTGGCTTTCGTCGCGCATCGGGGCGGTGCAGCCTTCGAGATAGCTCACATAGCTGTCGGCCTCGGCGATGATCAGCGTCCGCTCGAACTGGCCGGTCTTCTTCTCGTTGATGCGGAAATAGGTGCTCAGCTCCATCGGGCAGCGCACGCCCTTGGGGATGTAAACGAACGACCCGTCGGTGAAGACCGCCGAGTTCAGCGTGGCGTAGTAGTTGTCCGAAACCGGAACCACCGAAGCCAGGTACTTCTGCACCAATTCGGGATATTCGCGGATGGCTTCCGAGATCGAGCAGAAGATGATGCCGACCTTGGAAAGTTCCTCGCGGAAGGTGGTGACCACGGAAACCGAGTCCATCACCGCATCGACGGCGACGTTGGGCCGCTCGACGCCGGCGAGGATTTCGCGCTCGCGCAGCGGCACGCCCAGCTTGTCGTACATGGCGATCAGCGCCGGATCGACCTCGTCGAGGCTCTTGGGCGCCGGCGAGGACTTGGGGGCGGCGTAGAAATACATTTCCTGCAGGTCGAGCTTGGGATAGTGCACCTTGGCCCAGGTCGGCTCGGTCATGGTCAGCCAGCGGCGATAGGCCTCAAGGCGCCACTCCAGCATCCAGGCGGGCTCGTTCTTCTTCTTGGAGATGAAGCGGACAGTATCTTCGCTGAGCCCAATGGGGGCCTTGTCGGATTCGATATCGGTCTCGAAGCCGTACTTGTACTTGTCGACATCAAGCGAACGCACCGAGTCGACGGTGGCGCGGTCGATGTTTTCCTTGAGCGTCGGGATATCGTCGTAGTCCGCCATGATGGCTTCTCCTATTTGCCCCTCAGCGATTCAAGGTCGCTGCGAGCCGCATAAACTATGACGGCCTAGGCCGCCTGACCCTGCCGCGCCCGTTGGCGCTCGAGGATCGATCGGTAACCGGCAACGAACGCATCGACGTCGTCACCCGTGGAATTCCAGCCCAGGCTGACGCGCAGGGCACAATCGGCAAGCTCGGGCGCCACACCCATGGCGGCCAGCACATGGCTGGGTCCGACCTTGCCGGACGAACAGGCCGAGCCGGATGAGACCGAAAGGCCCAACAGGTCCAACCCCATCATCGCCGTGGCGTTCTTGATGCCGGGCACGGCGAAATTGACGACGTTGCCGAGGCGCGTGCCGCCAAAGACCACTGCGTCGCTTGGCAGGCTGGCTTCCAGCTGCGCGATCAGCGCCGGCACGTTCGCTGCGGCGTAGCGATCCGCAATGGCCGAGGCCGCCGCGCCAAAACTCGCGATCAGCGCTGCCGCTTCGGTGCCGCCGCGCCGTCCCTGCTCCTGCCCGCCACCGGGAATGAGCCGGACGACATCGGCATGTGACTTGACCAGCAGGGCGCCGATACCGGCTGGAGCGCCGATCTTGTGGCCGCTCACTGCTATCATATCGGGTGCGGAGGCGGCAAAATCGAGGGGCAGCTTGCCGAATGCCTGCACGGCATCGATGAAAAGGGTATGGGGCGTCGGACCAACCAAAGCGTTGATGCGACCGACCGGCTGCACGACGCCGGTCTCATTGTTCACCCAATGCAGGCAAACCAGCAGATTTCCTGCAGCATGCTGCAAGATTTCTTCCAGTTGATCCAGATCAATGCTGCCATCGGCGAGAAGCCCGATGGTGATGACCGGCAGACCCGTCATTTCGGCGGCCTTGGACACGGCAGCGTGTTCTCCGGCGCTGATGACGACGGCTGCTGACGAAAACGCCTTGGCCCCGCCGATGATCGCCTGGGTGATCGCCTCGGTGGCCGAACCGGTAAAGACGACCTGCTTGCGGTCAGCGCCGGCGAGAGCTGCGACCTGGCCACGGGCGGTATCGATGAGATTGCGCAATGCGCGGCCGTGGCTGTGCACCGATGAGGCATTGCCGGTCAATTCAAGGGCAGCAACCAGCGCCGCCCGCGCTTCTGGCAGAAGCGGGGACGCGGCATTGTGATCGAGATAGATCGCCGCTTTGGTCATCGGTTTCCCGTGTGGCGCATGCGCGCCGGTCATACCATCCATGCCAAGACCGAGGCGCCCTCGCGCCTTCGAATCCAAACACTTCTTGAAATTTGACGCCCAACTTCATTACAAGGGGCGCTCCTGCAGGCCGCTATGCGGCCGAAAACCCGTTTTGAATAATTCTAAACTGGTTTTTTCGACCCATGTTTTAGGCAGCGTGGCGTGCTTAGTCAAGCCGCTACGCCGTCCCGACGGGGGCCGGGAAGACCACGCCAACAGAGCCAAAAGTGGCCGGAAAAGTAGACCCATGCCAGAAGTGATCTTCAACGGGCCTGAGGGCCGTCTGGAAGGCCGTTACCAGCCCGGCAAGGAGCCCAATGCTCCTATTGCGATCGTGCTGCATCCGCATCCGCAGTTCGGCGGGACGATGAACAACCAGATCGTCTACAATCTCTTCTACATGTTCGCCGAGCGCGGCTTTGCGGTGCTGCGCTTCAACTCGCGCGGCGTCGGTCGCAGCCAGGGTCTGTTCGACCATGGCATTGGCGAACTCAGCGATGCCGCGGCGGCACTCGACTGGCTCCAGGTCATCAACCGCGAGTCGCGCGGCTGCTGGATTGCCGGCTTCTCGTTTGGCGCCTGGATCGGCATGCAGCTTTTGATGCGTCGCCCGGAAGTCGAGGGCTTCATCTCGGTGGCTCCGCCGGAAAACCTCTATGACTTCTCGTTCCTGGCACCCTGCCCCTCCTCTGGCCTGATCATCCATGGCGACAAGGACCGCGTGGCGCCGCCAAGCTCGGTGCAGAAGCTGGTCGACAAGCTCAAGACCCAGAAGGGCATCGTCATCGAGCAGCAGATCGTCGAGGGCGCCAACCACTTCTTCGAAGGCAAGATCGACGAGCTCACCACCCGCTCCGCCGACTATCTCGACCGTCGCCGGCAGGAGATCGCCGCCGGCGGCGGGCGCTGACAAGAGCGCGAACACCGCGATCTGTTGGAGGGACCTCATCCTGAGCCTGTCGAAGGGCGAGGTCCCGCATGCACCGACCTCGTGGTTCGACAAGCTCACCATGAGGTCTCAGTAATCTCAGTGGTTTCCAGATGACCAAGTTCAAGTCCGATTTCCTGCGCGTGCTCGATGAGCGCGGTTTCATCCACCAGATTTCCGACCCCGAGGGGCTCGATGCCCTGGCCCTCAAAGGGCCGATCACCGGCTATATCGGCTACGACGCCACCGCGACGTCGATCCATATCGGCAATCTGATCACCGTCACCATGCTCTACTGGCTGCAGGAAACCGGTCACAAGGCGATCAGCCTGATGGGCGGCGGCACTTCCATGGTGGGCGATCCCTCGTTTCGGGATGACCAGCGCAAGCTCCTGACGGTCGAGCAGATCGCGGCCAATATCGAGAGCATCAAGAAGGTCTACAGCAACATTCTGAACTATGAGGGCTCCAACCCGGCCATCATGGTCAACAATGCCGACTGGCTGCTCAAGCTCAACTATGTGGAATTCCTGCGCGATGTGGGCAGGCATTTCTCGGTCAACCGCATGCTCAGCTTCGACTCGGTAAAGCTGCGTCTCGATCGCGACCAGTCGCTGAGCTTTCTCGAATTCAACTACATGATTATGCAGGGCTATGACTTCGTCGAGCTCAACCGGCGCTATGGCACGGTGCTGCAGATGGGTGGCTCTGACCAGTGGGGCAACATCATCAATGGCGTCGATCTCAGCCACCGCATGGGCGGGCCGCAGCTCTACGCGCTGACCACGCCCCTGCTGACCAAGTCGAGCGGCGAGAAGATGGGTAAGTCTGCCTCCGGCGCTGTCTGGCTCAATGGCGATCTCTTCAGCCCCTATGACTTCTGGCAGTATTTCCGCAATACCGAGGACGCGGACGTCGAAAAGTGGCTCAAGATCTTCACCCGCCTGCCGCTGAGCGAGATCGCCAAGCTCACCGCGCTGGGCGGCAACGAAATCAACGAGGCCAAGAAGGTGTTGGCGACTGAGGTTACGGCCATCGTGCACGGCCGTGCGGCAGCGGAAGAGGCGGCGCACACCGCTCGCGCCACGTTCGAATCGGGCGCCATCGATCTGTCACTGCCGACGGCGACGGTGACCCATACCGAACTCGCCAATGGCCTGGGCATCCTTGCCGCGCTGGTGACGGCCGGCCTGGCCGGCTCCAATGGCGAGGCGCGCCGGCATATCCAATCGGGGGCGGTGCGGGTCAACGACGCGCTGATCGAGGACGACAAGCTCAATATCGGCGACAATGCGCTGCTGCCGGAAGGCGTGATCAAGCTCTCGGTCGGCAAGAAGCGCCATGCGCTGATCAAGCCGGTCTAGCCGTCTCCCACCCTGCTTCCCGCGGGCTTGATCCGCGGGTCGCCCTACTCCACCTGCGGCTGTTCCTTCGCCCTGAACTCGAACAGTTCGCGGAACACGCCGGGCATCAGGATCGATAGCGGGTTGATGCGGAACTGGGGATTGTCCAGCGAGCCCTGCACTGCAAAGGTCACGCCGACCAGGCCTTCACCTTCACGGCCGCCCAGCAGCGGCCCCAGGATGGGAATCTGCCGGAAGGCGTTGTTCAGCCCGAAAAGCGGCACATAGGTGCCAGTCAGATCGTATTGGCGCTGGTCGGTATAGATGAAGCCGCGCATGGTACCGCCGACGGTGCCGCCGGTCAGCATGGCGTTGGTGACCTCGACCCGGTCTGACCGGCGCTGGAAATCGACCTGGGCGACGTCGAAATCCAGCCGGTTCTGTTGGGCGATGGCGGCGCGCGAGTCGGCGTGGTTGCCCAGCACCTGGGCCACATTGGCCTCGTCGACAATGGCGAAGTCGCGCATCACCAATTGCCCTGCCTCGGCATCGAGATCACGGTCGGTGGTGAGTACCAGATTGCCCGCGCCGCCGGCCAATTGAGAATAGACACCGAGCAGGCGCAGGATAGTGCCGGCATCGTTGAAGGCGACCGACAGCGTGCGCCCCCGGGGGGCGGGATTGGTGGTGACGGAGATGCCGTTGCCGTCACTGAACTGCGCCGTCAAATTGGCGCGCCGCATGTCGCTGCCGCGCAGCAGCAGGTCGAGATCGAGATTGAACGCGGTGGTTGCGTAGTAGCCCAAGGCGCGGTCGAGCTGCACGTCGAGGGCGATGGTCTGGTCGAACTGGGTGGACTGCACCCCGCCTGCCCCCTCACCCAGTCCGAAAAACTGGCGCAGCATGGGTTTGAGGTCGAGCTGGCTGCCACGGATCTGCACGGAATACCCGCTATCGATCGGCGCCAGCTCCAGTTGCGCACTATCTCCCGTGCTGAGGCCGAACTGGCTGAAGCTGGCGGCCTGGAGACCGTCAATGGCGTGATAGGTGATGTTGCCGATGGCGCGCACCGTGCCGAAGGACAGGTCGATATCATCGAGCTCGGTCACCTCCCCGGCGGGCTTGATGGTGGCGGTCAGCGTGCCGGAAGTCCCGACTGCCTTGCTGATGCCGATGTCCCTGATGTTGAGTGCGGCATCCTCTAGGTCGACGGCCATCTGCAGCGAGCCGTCGGGCATGGGCTGGGCGACGAAACGCACGCGACCGGACAGGAACTCGGAGGCGTCGAAGCCCATTTTGGCAAGCTCCGCCACCTCTATGCTGGAACCGAGCCTGAAGCTCGGGTCGGTGGTCGGCGTGCCGGCAATCTCGATATCGGCCTGCATGCCATCGATCTCGGCCGCACCACCCAGTTGATAGCCATCCTGATTGGCGCTGAAGGCCAATTGCCCATTGCCGATGCGGTGCTCCTGGATCGGTTCGGAGCTGGCGAAGTCGGCCACGGTGCCATTGACCACATAGTCGATATCCATGGGCCGGCCGCTGGCTTCGTCGCCGAGCGCGATGGTGGCGACCAGCCCGAGATCGACGACGCCCGTCAGCGATTCCAGGTCAAGCGGCACCTGCGCATTGGCAAGCGCACTGGGCTGCTGTTCCTTGACCAGCGCCAGCAGGGCCGGGATCGAGCCGGCAATATCGCCGGAAATCTCGATGATGCCGCCGGAGGGGTCGGAATTGTCCATGACCAGTGCCGGATTGGTGACCCGGATCAACCCACCGCCCGCATCGATCTGCCCGCCACCGGCCGAAACAATGATGTTGGCATCGTCGACCTGCAGCCGCGTCTCTCCCTCAATGGCGATTGGCACCATTTCGGCGGTTGGCCTGACGGCGACGCCGGTCCCCACCATGTCGATCTGCATGGCGCCCTCCGGGATGGGTTTGTCCTCGTCGTCGAGACCCAACGAACCAACGGGGAACTTGAAGTCCATGCGCGCCCGCGCAACCGAGCCTTCAGTGACATTGGCGACGAACCAGTCGCGGCTTTCGCCACCCATTATGTAGGGCCAGAGACGCTTCACGTCATCGGCACTGACGCCCTGCCCGGCCAAGGCCAGATCGATGCCGAGCCCAGCCTGCAGCATATCGATGCGGCCAGTGGTTTCCACCGTGGCGTCGCCCTTGCGGGCGATCAGGCGATCGATGCCGAGGGCGCCATAGAGTGGCGCCGACCAGCCGGAAAACTCCATTGTGTCAAACGGCTCGTCAGGTGCCGCCATTTCGTTGGGGTGGATCGCTACGTCTCGAGCCTTGAGTGAAATGCCAAGCGTAGGGCCGAATACGGGGTCCAACCCCATGGCGAAGACACCGGAAATATAGGCCTTGCTCTGGCCGATCTGCAGCGCCGCCTCATTGAGGATGAACTGGCCATCCTCGGGCGCCCAGATGATGTCCATGATCGAACTGGCCACCGGGAAGTAATCATCGGCGATGCGCAGGTCGAGGCCGGTCAGGTCGATCTTGAAGCGCCCGTCGACCAGTTTTCCGGCGGCAGGCTCGAAATTGACGTCGATCGACAGCGCGCCCCCCCCGCGCATCGCAGCCACGCTGGTGGCGTCGTCGATGAAGGGGAGAAAGGCCGCAAAATCGATATTGGAGACGTCGGCCTCGAGGCGGGAATTGCCTGTGTCGTCGACGCGGCGCGACAGGCTCCCCGTCATGGTGCGCCCGGCCAGGCTGGCCGAGAAAGTGCCATTGGTATCGCGCCGGTCGGGCGTCGGCCCGATCTCGAGGTTGATGGCGTCGAAGCGTCGAAACAGCCCATAGACGGAATCGACCATGTCGACGACGCCATCGCGGATGACCAGTTTGGAAAAGCGGCCCTGCTCCGCCTGTTCCACGATGCCGGCTATGCCCTGTTCACTGCCTTCCAGATTGTAGATCAGCCAGTCATTGTCCGAGCGCAGGGTAACGGGTTGGCCGTTGCCACTGACATCCAGGCCCGCCGCCGAAATTCCGACCGCGGGAAAGGCATTTTCACCCTCCTGCACCCGCACCGTGGGGGTGCCACCGGCCGGGTCCTCAATGACGTCGAAGGCGGAAGCGCGAGGACCGAACAGGTCCTGCACCACCTGGATGTGGGGCCGGACGACGGTCACGGTGGCGCCCGGCTGGCCGACCAGGGCGCGGACCGGCGAGAAACCGACTTCGAGCGCCTCCATGGCAATGCGGGCGCCGGATTTGCTGTCGGTGAGGACGACCGGGGAAAACTGGATGACCGGCCAGACATTGTTCTCCAGCGCCAGTGCCATCTGGCCCAGCGACAGGCTGCTGGTTGGCGGCAGCGCGGACTGGATCAGCGAGCGCACTGCCTCCCCGCCAAAAGGCAGGCGTAGAGGGGTAACCAGCAAAACCAGATAGAGCAGCAGGGCCAGCACGGACGGAACGCCAAGCGCCCACACAGCCAGTTTGGCTGCGTGGCGTGCACGGGGCCGTTTGCGCTGCGCAGACGGCGTAACCGGGGTGTCTGCGGGTGAAGTTGACGCGCTCACTTGCTTCCAGAACGAGGCTTGGCCGTTATCTGCTGGCACCCTCAAGAATCAACCGCTGAAGGCGGTCACTTGCCCAATGATATCGGCTGCAATATGGCACCGACACCCACATTAGCGCGTGTCTGTTAACGGGAGACTTTCCATGCCGGATTTGACGAAAGGCGATCTCGCCCCCGACTTCACCCTGCCCCTCGACGACGGTCAGATCTTTCACCTGGCCGCCGCGCGCGGCCGGCCCGTGGTGCTGTACTTCTATCCGGAAGACGATTCCGGCGGCTGCACCGACGAAAACCGCGAATTCTCCGATCGGGCGGCGGCATTCGCCGAACTAGGTGCCCGGCTGGTCGGCATCTCGCCCGACACGGTTCAGAGCCACGTCAAGTTCCGCAAGAAATACAATCTTGTCGTTCCGCTCGCATCCGACCCGGAACACCTGGCGGTCGAGCCCTATGGCCTATGGAAGCTCAAGAAGCTCTATGGCCGCGAGTTCATGGGGTTGATCCGGACCTCCTTCATCATCGGCGCGGATGGCCGGGTGGCGCGGATTATTCGCGCGACCCGCATTCTTGGCCACGCCCAGAAAGTGCTGGAAGCGCTGGAGGCGCATGTGGCGGCTGCGCCCGCCAAATAGCCTTTGTTAACCACACGCAGTCATACTCTGCTCACCATATTAGTTGTGACGGCGGGGTGGGTTGCGTGCGCGTTCAAGCCAGTTTCGGGCGCTCCGATGCCGGACGCAAAGAGGTCGGCACGCAGAGGCGCCAGGGGGTGCACCCAGCGCTGTTTTACGGCATGTTCGCGGTGCTGCTGGCCGGCAATGGCCTACTTGGCACGGCCTTCCTGTTTTCATCCGACATCCAGAAGCTCCTCAGCGGGCAGAACGACATGGTCATCGAGGCCTATGAGGACCGGATCGCGCAGTTGCGCGTCGAGGTCGACCGCCTGCATTCACGCAGCTACGCCCAGGCCGGTGACATGAATTTGCAGCTGCAGGAACTGGCCCAGCAGCAGGAAGTGCTGCTTGAACAGCACCAGCTGGTGCGGGTTCTGGTCGACAAGGCCGGCGAGCTCGGCATTGAGGCGGCCGGCCTCGCCGCAGCGGACGGCGAAGAGACGGCTTCCCTCGCCACGATCAACGCCACTGGCAACCCCGACGTCGATGCCACGGCCGCGGCGGTGGCGCAGATGATGGGCGAGACGCAGTTCGCCATGAGCTCCATCGCCGAGACCGCCACCTCCCGCACCGACAGCATTGTGTCGGAATTGTCCGGCCTCGGCATCCGTGTCGACCTGCCCTCGTCACAGGATGGCATGGGCGGACCGCTATTGGCCGCGGTGGGTGAGGGTGAGATTTCCCCGACGATCGACGACGCCAACGCCGTCATGGCTGCTCTGGTGCGCTACAGGGCGGCGCGCGACAGCATTGATATGGCGCCGATCCATATGCCGATCAGCGGGAATTTCCGCCAGAGTTCCGGCTTCGGCAATCGCAGCGATCCCTTTTCCGGTGGCAGGGCCTTCCATTCGGGGCTCGATTTCGCTGCCTCCAAGGGCACGACTGTATTCAGCGCCGGCAAGGGCGTGGTGAGCTTTGTCGGCAGCAAGCCGGGCTATGGCAATGTGGTGGAAGTCACCCACGCCACCGGCCTCGTCACCCGCTACGCCCATCTCTCCGGTTTCCTCAGCGGGGAAGGCCAGGCAGTCAATACTGGCACCCCTATCGCCAAGGTCGGTTCCACCGGCCGCTCCACCGGCCCGCACCTGCACTTTGAAGTGCGTGACGGCGACAATGCCATCAACCCCAAGGTGTTCCTCGAAGCCGGCAAAAGGCTGCTGGCGCTGTTGGGCTAGCCGACCGCCACCTGCCAGCAGAACACGGCCCCATCGTCCGGGTCGATCCGCCCGCCTATACGCGTGAAACCGTTCTTTTCCAGGGTCCGCTGCGACGGCGGATTGTCTATGGCAGTTTCTGCAGCGACAATCTTGATCCGCTCGTCAGCTCTGGCCAATTCCAGCAGTTTGCCTACCGCTCTCGTTGCAAATCCATGGCCGCGGCGCTCCGGGGCGATGCCATAGCCGATCTCGACCACACCGGGACTGGCAAAGGGCTTGGTGATTGAGCAGAGCCCCACCACCTCATCGTCGTTGACAATCAGCCATGCCGCCGGATCGATCTGGAGCCTGACGGTGCCAGCGAGGGCACCCAACATCTCGATGATCTCCCGAGTATCGATACCGCCTTCTGGCAGGCCCAACCCATCCGGCGCCTCATTCGTTGCCAAGGCCACGAAATGGGCATCGGTGGCGGCTACAAGACGGAACGTTTCGGGGGCCGGTTTGCTCATTCCGCCGTCACATCCGTCGCAACGCCGACGCGCTGGGCGAGCGCTGCTTCCATGAACTCGTCGAGATCGCCGTCCAGCACCAGTGAAGGCTGGCCGCTTTCGACGCCGGTGCGCAGGTCCTTGACCATCTGGTAGGGCTGCAGGACGTAGGAGCGGATCTGGTGGCCCCAGCCGATATCGGTCTTGCTGGCCGCCTGGGCGTTGGCTGCCTCTTCGCGCTTCTGCAGCTCGGCCTCGTAGAGGCGTGACTTCAGCATGGCCATGGCGGTGGCACGGTTCTTGTGCTGGCTGCGCTCCTGCTGGCAGGCCACGATGATGCCCGAGGGCACGTGGGTGATGCGGATGGCCGAGTCGGTCGTGTTGACGTGCTGCCCACCGGCACCCGAGGCGCGATAGGTATCGACCTTGAGGTCGGCTTCGCGAATTTCGATGTCGATGGAGTCATCGACCACGGGATAGACCCAGCAGCTCGAAAAGCTCGTATGTCGCCGCGCCGCCGAATCGTAGGGGCTGATGCGCACGAGGCGATGCACACCGCTCTCGGTCTTGAGCCAGCCATAGGCATTGTGGCCCTTGATTTGGATCGTCGCTGATTTGATGCCGGCTTCTTCGCCGTCATGCATTTCGAGCACTTCGACCTTCATCTTCCGGCGTTCGGCCCAGCGGGTATACATGCGCAGCAGCATGTTCGCCCAATCCTGGCTTTCGGTGCCGCCGGCGCCCGAATGGATTTCGAGGTAACAGTCATTGGCGTCGACCTCGCCGGAGAGCAGCGTCTCGATCTGGCGGCGCCGGGCCGACTGCTTGAGTTCGAGCAGCGCGTCTTCGGCTTCCTTGATGATGGCGGCGTCGCCTTCGGCTTCGCCCATCTCGATCAGTTCGACATTGTCGCTGATACCCGATTCCAGCTCACGCACGGCCTTGACCGCGACATCGAGTTCGTCGCGCTCGCGCATGGTGACGCGGGCCTTTTCCGGGTCGTTCCAGAAGTCGGGGGATTCGGTTTGCGCCGTTAGCGCGTCGAGGCGAAGTTCAGCAGTATCCCAGTCAAAGATGCCTCCTCAGCAGGGTCAGAACCTGCTCGATTTCGGCGACGGTCTTTTCGATTTCCGCACGCATGCCATGTCCATCCAATGTTCGATGGACCATGTAGACGAGGCCACCGACAGGATCAACCCGCGGGTGGCTTCGGTTCGTCGCGGCGTCCAGGCGATTTCGCTAGAATTCGCTCCAGTCAGACTTCAGTGCTGCGGCCCCGTCGGTCAGGTATGATCGGGCTGCGGCGGTGACCTTTTGCTGGCTGGCCGAAACGGTTCGGGTTTGCCGGGTTGCCACGGTGCGCGACTCAGCGATGACGGGCGCCGTCTTGCCGACAATGAAAACCTCGACAATTCGGTCGAGTTCGTTGGCCTGAGCCTCAGTCTGCTCGATGGCCGCGTTGGTCTGTTCGACCAAGGCAGCATTGTGCTGTGTCATCTCATCCATCTGCCGGATGGCTGTCGACACCTGCGCTATGGCGCTTGACTGCTCCTGGCTGGCTTGGGCAATGCCCCGGATCAGCGTGTCGTTTTCTCTCACGCCATCCAGCATCGCGCCCAGTTTCTGGGCCGCGTCGGCCACTAGTCGGCTCCCGCCCGAAACTTCGCTCGCAGATTGCTCAATCAGCACCTTTACATCGGACGACGCGCTGGCCGCGGACTGCGCCAGCCGCCGCACTTCAACTGCGACGACCGCAAAGCCCTTGCCGGCATCGCCTGCCCGCGCGGCTTCGACCGAGGCGTTCAGAGCAAGAAGGTTGGTTTGGAACGCGATGTCGTCGATCATGCCGATGATGTTGGATATCTTGGACGAGGATGACGATATGCGCTCCATCGCTTGGTTGGCGTCGCGCATGACGTTCCCAGTTTCCTCGGCCGTAAGGGAAACCTGTTTCGCCTTGGAACTTGCGGTGTCGGCGCGTTTTGCATTGTCGGTTACCGTCGAGGCGAGCTGATCCATCGCCGCTGAGGTCTCCTCAATGGCAGCGGCCTGTTTTGTAGTGCGTTCCGACAGGTCGTTGGCACCAGACAGGATCTCGCCCGTGGCCGATTTCAGGCTGCCCGAAGTGCCACGGATCTTGCCGACAATGCTGGCGAACTTGGCGACTGTTTCGTTATAGGCCAACCGCACCTCGTCGAGTTCGCCGACAAATTTCTCATCGATCGAGGCCGTCAGGTCACCACTGGCCAGGTTGGCCAATGCCGTCCCGAGTGCCTGAACGGCATGCTTGCGGGCGGTAATGTCGGTGGCATACTTGACGACCTTGAACGGCTTGCCATTCATGTCGAGGATAGGGTTGTAGGTCGCCTGGATCCAGACCTCCCGACCACCCTTGCCAATGCGCAGGTATTCCGCCGCCTGGAACTCTCCACGGCCCAATGCACCCCAGAAATCCCGGTATTCGTTGCTGTTGGCATAGGCCGGCTCAACGAACAGACGATGGTGCTGGCCTTGAATTTCGGAGAGCCGGTATCCAAGCGCCTTACAGAAGTTCTCGTTGGCGTCGATGACCTCGCCCGTCATCGTAAATTCAATCACGGCCTGGGACTTCGAAATGGCCTTGAGCTGGCCGGCCGCATCGGACGATTTCAGTTTCTGCGCCGTTATGTCTGCAGCGATTTTGACAACCTTGAGGAGAGAGCCCTTCGCGTCGAGAACCGGATTGTAGGAGGCCTGGATCCAGACTTCCGCCCCGTTTTTGCCGAGGCGCTTGTATTCACCCGCGTCGAAACTCCCGGCTCGCAGGCGCTGCCAGAAGCTGTGATACTCGGCGCTGTCGGCATAACCGGCATCAACAAACATTCGGTGATGCTTGCCAACGATTTCATCGAGTTCATAGCTAAGCGCCGTCAGGAAGTTTCGGTTGGCTGTCAAGACAGTACCATCGGGACTGAACTCGATGATCGCTTGCGATTTCCCGATCGCCTCCAGCGTTGCCTTCTCGACATCTCTGCTGGAGTGCCTGCTGCGCCCACTAAAAAGTCCCACTATCGCTCTCCAAGGCGCGTGAATGTGCCACCTTTGGTATCTGCAACATGGATAATTTTTGATTAAGTTCTACAGGGGAATAATAGACGCACGGCCTATAGCGGCCGCTTTTTCAATCGGCGCAAGGCCGTGTCGCGCTTGAGCCGGGACAGGCGCTGCAGGAAGAACACGCCGTTCATCTGGTCGATCTCGTGCTGGGCGACCCTGGCGACGAAGCCCTCGAGACGATCGACATGGCGCTGGCCGTCAGCGTCGTCATGAGCAAGCTTGACCCAGAGTGAACGCGCCAGCGGGACTTCGATGCCTGGCAGCGATACTGAGCCTTCCATGCCCATTTCGGTCTCGGGCGCAAGCTCGATCACTTGGGGGTTGTAGAGCGCGCGATAGTCGCGCGGCGCCGTCGCGGCGGAGATGCTGACGACGACCAGTGGCTCGTCCAGGCCAAGATGGGCCGCGGCCAGGCCATAGGCCTGCACCTCCTGGGCAGCGGCGAGCAATCTTGCCCCTGCCTCCAGCATTTTCGTATCGACCGGGCGCGGCGTGGCCTTCCGGCTCAGCGCGGCATGGGGATAAATGACGAATTCATTCACTAGAACAGGCCGCCACGGCCCACATTGGGATAGACCCACTGACCTGTTGATCCGTCATAGACCAACTGACCGTTCGAGGGGTGGGGCGCACCCGGCTGGGTCATATAGCCGGCGCCGTATTCCTGCTGCATCTGCAGCTGGCGCTGGATGGCGTCGAAGGCGTTGACGTCAACGCCGATCACCGAGGTCATCAGGTTCGGCCCGGTGCCCGGCTTGAAGGATTCCTCGATCGCGGCTTCGCCCTCGAAGGCCTTCACCCCCGAATTTGGATTGATCCAGGCGGTGCTCATGCCCGACGGCCTGGTGAAGGACGTGGCCGGCTTGCCCTCCAGGGCCTTGGCCATGAAGTCGGTAAAGATCGGCACTGCGAAAGTGCCGCCGGTAACGGCGCGGCCCATGGAGCGGGGCCGGTCATAGCCGACGTAAACACCGACGGCCAGTTCGGGCGTGAAGCCCACGAACCAGGCGTCCTTGTAGTCGTTGGTCGTGCCGGTCTTGCCGGCCACCGGCCGGTTGAGCACGCGCGCTGCCGTGCCCGTGCCGCGCAGTACGACGCCTTCCATCATGGAGGTGACCTGATAGGCCGTCATCGGGTCGAGTACCTGCTCGCGATTGTCCACGATCACCGGTTCGCCCTGCCCGTTCCATTCCGTCGCCTCGCAGCCCTGGCACAGGCGCTGGTCGTGCTTGTAGACCGTCACGCCATAGCGATCCTGGATGCGGTCGATCAGGGTCGGCACGATCTTGCGACCGCCATTGGCAATGGTGGCATAGGCGGCGGTCATCCGCATGTCCGTGGTTTCACCAGCGCCGAGCGCCATGGCCAGCACTGGCTGCATGGTGTCGTAGACGCCGAAAAGCCGGGCATACTCGGCCACCAGCGGCATGCCGATATCCCTGGCCAGTCGCACCGTCATCACGTTGCGGCTGCGCTCTATGCCGCGTCGCAGGGTCTGCGGGCCGTAGAATTCCTGGGCGTAGTTTTCTGGACGCCAGATCGAGCCATCGCCATTGCGGATTTCCACAGGCGCGTCCAGCACCACCGAGGCCGGGGTGTAGCCATTGTCCAGCGCCGCGGCATAGACGATAGGCTTGAAGGAGGAGCCAGGCTGACGCAGGGCCTGCGTCGCCCGGTTGAACTCGCTCATCGCATAGGAAAAGCCGCCCACCATGGCCAGCACGCGGCCGGTCCGCGGGTCCATGGCGACCAGCGCACCCTCTATCTCGGGAACCTGTTCGAGCGTGTAGCTGCCGGTCTTGCCGGAAACGGGGGAGACATAGACCACATCCCCTACCTTAAGAATCTCCTGCAACGGTTTGGAGACCCACTTTATATCGGGTCCGGCCAGTGTGCCGACAACGCGACCTTCGGCCACACCGCCATCGGCGATGTCATCGGGACGAAGGCCGATGCGCGCCTCGTTGCCGGCTATCTCCAGCACCACCGCAAGCTGCCACTCCGGCACGTCGCTCAACGGAATGATCTTGGCGACGTCCAGTCCCCAATCCTCGCCGATCTCGATGCTGGCGACCGGCGCGCGGAAGCCCTTGGTGCGATCATAGGCGATCAGCCCATCCATCAGGGCGCGGCGGGCATATTCCTGCAGCCGGGGTTCGAGCGTGGTCCGCACCGACAGGCCGCCGCCATAGAGCTGGTCCTCGCCATACAGCTTGGCCAGTTCGCGGCGCACTTCCTCGGTAAAATACTCCGCCGAATAGAGCTGGCTGCCGCCGGCGCGCGGAATGACGTTCAGCGGCTCGTCCTTGGCGCTCGCGGCCTCTTCGAGCGTCACATAGCCATTCTCGAGCATGCGGTCGATGACCCAGTTGCGGCGCTCGATAGCGGCCTGGGGACGGCGAAACGGGTGATAGTTGTTCGGCCCCTTGGGGAGCGCCGCGACATAGGCCGCCTCGCTCAGGGTGAGCTGATAGAGCGCCTTGTCGAAATAGTTCAGCGCCGCCGCAGCGACGCCATAGGAGTTCAGACCGAGGAATATCTCGTTGAGATAGAGCTCGAGAATGCGATCCTTGGAAAAAGTCGATTCAATGCGGATCGCCAGCAGCGCTTCCTGGATCTTGCGGTCCCAGGTCTGTTCGGAGCTGAGCAGGAAGTTCTTGGCGACCTGCTGAGTGATCGAGGAGCCACCGCCCTGAATGGCATTGTTGCCGTCCATGCGCGCCATGAGGTTGTCGCGGACGGCACGGAACACGCCGTCAAGGGCGATGCCGCCATGGCTATAGAAATCCTTGTCTTCGGCGGACAGGAACGCCTGGACGAGCAGTGGCGGTACCGTTTCAATAGGCTGGAACAGGCGCCGTTCGCGGGCGAATTCGGCGAGCAGCGTGCCGTCCGCGGCGTGGACGCGCGTGGTGACCGGCGGCTGATAGTCCTTGAGGACGGTATAGTCGGGAAGTTCGGCGGCGACCGTCGTCAGATAGATCGCAGCGACGCCGATACCGGCGAGCGCCGCGAACATCCCAAAGCCAAAAATCCAGCCGAGCAAGCGCAGCATATAGTCATCTTCTCCGGTGCGAGCCATTCGGCTCGCCGTAAACCAGCCCCACGGCGCTGCAAAGCGCGCTGGATTCAGTGCAGAATCATAGCAGACGGTGGCCCGAAAGTGGATCACAAGCCCGCAACACCGGCGCTCGGCCGACGCTTGCCGCGGCACGTGGCCGAATTATCACATCACTCTTCCGGCACAAGCCCGTCGAAATAGCTCGATATGCCCCGGGCCAGCGCATCTGCAGTGCGGTCCTGCCATTCGCCGCGCAGCAGGTTGGCCATGTCGTCGGCATTGGAGAGGAAGCCCAGCTCCAACAGGACCGAGGGGACATCGGGGGCCTGCAGCACGAAAAATTCCGCCTGCCGCACCGGGAAGCGCCGCAGTTCCACGCTTGGCTCGAGTTGATGCACGATGGCCTGGGCCGCGCTGAACGACTGGTGCCGCATCTCCCGCCGCATCAGGTCGAGCAGGATATCCACCACTTCCGGTGCCATCTGGGGCATGGCGAAGCCGGCGATGACATCGGTCTTGTTTTCCTTGTCGGCCAGCACCTTGTCGAGCACGTCGGTGGCATTCTCGTCGCGCGTATAGACGCTGGCGCCGCGGATTTCAGACTGCTGGAAGCTGTCGGCATGGACGGAAATGAACAGATCCGCCTTGTTGGTGCGGGCCAGCGCTACCCGCTCCTCGAGCCGCAGGAAGGTGTCGTCCTCGCGCGTCAGCGCGACATCGAAGCGGCCCGAGGCCACCAGCAATTCCTGCAGCCGCAGGGCAAAGGCGAGGACGATGTCCTTTTCCTTGATGCCATTGGTGGTTTCGGCGCCGCTGTCGATACCGCCATGGCCAGGGTCGATGACCACCAGGGGCCGGGAGGCGATCGGCAGTTCCGAGCCGCCGGCCGGGGTGGAGGCATCGGCGACGGGTGGGGTTGCCGAGGCGGCCGCGTCGCGCGCCACATTGGCGGCAAATTCCTCGGCGGTCGCAGGGATGACATCGACCACCAGCCGCGCCGGCTGCCCCTCGAAGGGATCGAGCACATAGGCCTGCTGCACCTGCGCCGGTGCCGAAAGAGTCAGCGTGGTCCGGACGCGGTCAGGGGCCGCCTGCTCCACCAGATAGTCGGCAATAATGCCCTCGCCCGCCGGCTTGCCGGTCGGCTCGGGTACCGAAAAGGTCGCCGCGCGCACGTCGATGGCCAGCCGGTCGGGATCGCTGAGCGACACCAGGGCGAATTCGGTCTTGGCCGCCAGGTCGATGACCAGACGCGCCCGCTCGGGCGTCGCCGATACACGCACATCCATGACATTGGGCAGCGCCAGGGGTGGTGACACGGCAGCGGGCGCGTCCTGCGCCTGCGGCATGCTGGACAGCGATAGCGCCGCGAACAGTGCCACAAGCAGCGGCAGGAGCATTGTAGGAAGGGATTTCAGCAAGCGCGGACCGGCCCTGTGTTCTTGTCTGCCACATCTGCCACCCGGGTCGGGCGATTCTACGGCGTAGCGGCTCTTATGCGATGATTTGTGGGGCGGGCCAATAAAGCTGATGTGAAATGGTTTGCCACCAGTGGTTTCGACTTTCTTGTTGCCATTCTGTCGCAACATCCCTACACGCTAGACGGGAAGCGCATGCTTCCTGCAGAACCAGTTTGCGTAGCCTCAGGGCCAACGATAGCGGTGCGGGAAGTGGCCGGACAAGGGAACGAAGAGAACTCCCGACGTCTGGTTCAGAAGCGGCAAATCCTGCGCTTCGATACGAATTTCGGTCCCACTGGACCGGACGGTTGCCGTCAGGCAATCCAATAGGAAGAGGTCAGATGGCCCGCAAGCGGACAAAGCGCGACGCGATCGAATTATCCGATTGCCGTTTTGTCACGCAGCATCTTCCGGCCATGACCATCACGACCGGCGCGTTCAAGGCAGAGCTTCTGCGCGCCACCCACCCCAAACCATTCGCCTCGCACAGCGCCACAGCAAGGATGCCGGTTTCCCGGCGCCTGTCTGTCGGCGCGCGAGCGCGCGGAGTTCATTATGGCTACCAAGAGAATGCTGGTGGATGCCATCCACCCGGAAGAAACACGGATTGTCGTCACATCGGGTAACAGGCTCGACGAGTTCGACTTCGAATCGGCGACCCGCCGCCAGTTGCGGGGCAATATCTACCTCGCCAAGGTCACGCGCGTTGAGCCGTCCCTGCAGGCAGCGTTTGTCGAGTATGGCGGCAATCGCCACGGCTTCCTGGCTTTCAGCGAAATCCACCCCGACTATTACCAGATCCCGATTGCCGACCGCGAAGCCCTGCTGCGCGATGAAGAGGCCGAGGACGATCATCACGACGAAGTCGAAGAGAACATCTCGCTGCCCGAGGGCGTGACCGAGCCTGACGCCGAGGCGGACCCGCAGGACGTCGAGGACGCCAGCCATATCGAGCAGGCCCCAGCCAATTCCGAACCGATCGAGTCGATCGGCGGCGCCGATGCGCTCGAGGAACTGCCGGAGCGTCGCCGGTCCAGCAACAATCGCCGCCACTACAAGATCCAGGAAGTCATCAAGCGCCGCCAGGTCATGCTGGTGCAGGTGGTCAAGGAAGAACGCGGCAACAAGGGTGCGGCGCTGACCACCTACCTGTCGCTGGCTGGCCGCTATTCCGTGCTGATGCCCAATACCGCCCGAGGCGGCGGCATTTCGCGCAAGATCACCAACGCCGCCGACCGCAAGCGCCTCAAGGAGATCACGTCCGATCTCGAGGTGCCGCAGGGCATGGGCGTCATTCTGCGCACGGCCGGCGCCGCGCGCACCAAGGCCGAGGTCAAGCGCGACTTCGAATATCTGATGCGCCTGTGGGAAAGCGTGCGCGAACTCACGCTCAAGAGCCAGGCGCCATGCCTGGTCTATGAGGAAGGCTCGCTGATCAAGCGGACCATTCGCGACCTTTACAACAAGGACATCGATGAAGTGTTCGTGGCGGGCGACGACGCCTACCGCGAAGCCAAGGACTTCATGCGCATGATCATGCCGAGCCACGCCAAGAACGTGCAGCTCTACAAGGAAGATCAGCCGCTCTTCTCCAAGTATGGCATCGAAGCCCAGCTCGATTCGATGTTCTCGCCGACGGTCACCCTGCCCTCGGGCGGCTATATCGTCATCAACCCGACCGAAGCGCTCGTTTCCATCGACGTCAATTCGGGCCGCTCCACCAAGGAGCACAATATCGAGGACACCGCGCTCCAGACCAATCTGGAAGCCGCCGATGAAGTCGCCCGCCAGCTGCGCCTGCGCGATCTGGCCGGTCTCATCGTCATCGACTTCATCGACATGATGGAGAACCGCTCCAACCGGGCCGTCGAGCGCAAGCTCAAGGATTGCCTCAAGGACGACCGCGCCCGCATCCAGGTCGGCCGCATCTCCCACTTCGGCCTCATGGAAATGAGCCGCCAGCGCATCCGCTTCGGCGTGGTCGAAAGCTCCACCCACAAGTGCCCGATATGCGACGGTACCGGTCTGGTGCGCTCGGTCGAGTCGCTGGCGCTGATGATCATGCGCCACATCGAAGACCATGTGCTGCGCCGCCAGGGGCAGTCGATCAATGTCCGCGTGCCGGTCGAGGTCGCGCTCTACATCCTCAATTTCAAGCGCGAGACGCTGATTGCGCTGGAAATCCGCAACCAGCTGTCGATCACCATCACTGCTGACGGCAAGATGACCGGTCACCAGTTCGCCATCGAAAAGGGCGAGGCCCGGGTCATGGCTTATGCCGATACCCGTGTGACCGAGCATGTGCGCGTCGATAGTGCAGTGATCGAAGATGACGCCGATGACGAAATCGTCGACGAAGTCGAAGATGAGGAGGCCGAAGAGAGCCCCGCTGCCGCCACCGCAACTGCGGAAGGCGGTGAAGGTGAGGGGCGTCGCCGTCGCCGTCGCCGCCGCCGTGGTGGCGCCGACCGCGAGGACAATGGCCAGCGTCCGCCGCAGCAACAGCGTGCCGCACAGGCGCCGCGCGTCGAGGCTGAAGCCGGCGAGGATAGTGACGAAGGCGACGACGACGAAAATGCCGCGCGTCCATCCAGCGACGCCGGGTCCGACGACGAGCCACGCAAGCGCCGCCGTCGCGGCCGTCGTGGTGGCCGCCGCAATCGTCGCGATGGCGAGGACGGTATCGAGAGGGCCTCTTCGCCCGCGGGCGAAGACGGACTGAGCGCAACCGAGGTCGAGACCGCTGCCGAGAGCCTGCCGGTGCAGGACGAAATCGCGACCGCCGAACCGGCTGCTGCCGCGCCCGCTCCGGCGGAAAAGCCCAGGCGTTCGCGTCGCAAGAAGGTCGAAGAGACCGCTGAGTCCGCGCCTATTGACGCCGCTCCGGTCGAAGCGGTGCCGGTTGAGGACGAAGCGCCGGTCGAGGACGAAAAGCCCAAGCGCAAGCCGCGCGCGCGCAAGCCCAAGGCTGAAACCGCCGAGGCTGCACCGGCCGCCTCGGTTGTCGAAGAGGCTCCGGCACCCGCTGCGGCGCCCGAGGCTCCCGCAGAGGCAGCCAAGCCACGCCGCGCCAGGAAGGAACTGCCGGCGGAGGGCATCGTGGTGTCCTCTAGCGGTGCTCCTAAGGCTGAGGCCGAAGGTGAGCAGGCAGAGCCGAAGAAAAAGGGCGGCTGGTGGCAGCGCCGCCTCGGCCTCGGCTAGAGGCTGCCGGCAAGGTCGTGTAGCAGCGACCCAGACAATCAAGGCGGCCCACGGGCCGCCTTTTCTTTTCGCGGACCGGCTATCGGACCTCGGCCACAATCTGCCGGCGTACGATCTGCACGCCGGTTTCCGGTGTACGCATGATGGTCAGCCGAGCATGTTTTTCCCCGCGCTTCCGTTCCGGCTGGGTGCGACCGGGTTGATCCATGCGGCGCTGGTCGGGGCCAAGGTAGTTTCGGGTCTCGATATAGAGGTGTTCCTGCCCGATCTGCGCGGCCAGCCTGGTGGCCATGACACGCCCGTCCTGGGGTACGCTGATGACGTCATCGAATCCCATTTCGATATGCGCCTGGATCTCCTCGGAGGAACCGGCGCGCAGGAACAGCACCACAGGCGCAAAGCAGAGGCTGACTGAACCCGCATGGCGCAGATCGAACAGCAGCTTCCGCTTGGCCTCCGGCTCAAAGTCGAAATGGACGAGAAAAAACACCAGCCGGTGGTCGAAGCGGTCGTGGCCAAGGGCGGGCGAATGGGCAACGACTGCGCCAAAGCGGAGTTTTTCGGCGAGCCGCATAAGCGCCGCGCAATCCCGTTCATCCTTGGCCAGGACGATGGCGGCGCAATGGGCAAGGACGCTCGGATCGCCCGCTTGTGTATGCACGGTGCGGACCTCCCAATCCTACCAGCGCTCGCAAAGCATAGCGCAGAGGCCTTAAGAACGGCCTACCGGCCGTGCCCGCCTCCTTTTAGCCACTCCGGCGCAGGAAGCGCCCCATGCGCTCGATCGCCATCTCGATATTCTGGTGTGTCCCTGCGTAGGAGAAGCGCACATAGCGGTTGCCGCCGGCCCTGTCGAAATCGATGCCCGGTGTCGCCGCTACGCCGGCCTCATCCAGCAGCGTCTCGCAAAAGCTCATGGAATCGTTGGAGAAGCGACTGATCCCCGCATAGGCGTAGAACGCCCCATCCGAGGGGCTGCCGATGTCGAAGCCCAGAGCGTGCAGTCCGTCATTCAGCAACTGCCGGTTGACCGCATAGCCCGCCTTTTGCTGTTCGGCATAGTCTCGCTCCCCAAGGGCCACCGTCGCGGCAATCTGGCTCAGCGTCGGGGCGGAAATGAAGAGGTTCTGCTGCAGGATCTCTCCACGCCGGACCAGATCATCCGGCAACACCATCCAGCCGATGCGCCAGCCGGTCATGCAATAGTATTTCGAGAAACTGTTGATGATGATGGCATCCCGGGTCAGCTCGAGCGCGCTCACCGAGGGGCCGCGATAGTCGAGCCCGTGGTAGATTTCGTCCGAGATCAGCCGGACGCCGAGGCGCTGGCAGGTGGTGACGATGTCGGCCAGTCCCTCACGGTCCACCGCCGCACCGGTCGGGTTGGCCGGGCTTGCAAAGAGCAGGCCCTCGAAGGGGGTATCGGCGTAGGCAGCCGCGATATCGGCACCGGTCAGCTTCCAGCCATTGGCGGCGTCGAGCGGAATTTCGGCGATGCCGAAGCCCAGGCCGAGCAGCGTATTGACATAGGCCGGATAGCCCGGCCGGGTGATGGCGATGCGCGCTCCGGGCCGAAAGGCCGCGTGAAAGGCAATGATGAAGGCGGCTGAGGACCCCATGGTGCAGAGCATCGATTCGGGTTCGACGGCGACCGCGTGCTGGTTGGCATAATAATTCGCCAGTCCCTCGCGCAGTTCGGTCAGGCCCTTGGCGTTGGTATAGCCCTGGGCCAGCGGCAGGGCCTTGGCCACGGCCTCGATCACTCGGGGTGCTGGCGGGGCGCCGGGCTCGCCCACTTCCAGGTGGCACACGCTGCGCCCGCTGGCCTCGATAACCTTGGCGCGCTTGAGGATTTCCATGGCGTGGAAAGGCATCAGGCCATCGGCGGGCTGTTCGGTCATGGCAGTTCCTTGCTGGCCTCCCCGCCTATCCGGTTCAGCCGCCCCTCTCAACAACAATTGATGGCCATGTCAGGGCGCCGTTCACTCCCGGCTGCCAAAATCGCCCCGCGTCTGCTAGAAGCAGGCCGATTGCCGAATTGGGGAGCCTAAGGTCATGTCGCGCGTCACTCTTGTCCTTGTCGCCCTGGTGGGCATCCTGGCTGGGGCCTTGGGCTATTCCGTGGTTAGCAAGCCGGCGGTGCAGACCGACACGGCGGCTGTGCAGGTCCTGATCGATGAGGCGATCGCAGCCTATGATGGCGCGCGCCCCGCCGCGCAGGCGGCGCCGCAGGACGTGGCGGCGATCGATCCGGCGACGCTCAATCCGCTGATCGAATCCTATCTGATGGGAGACCCCAAAATCCTGCAACGCATGTCGGTGGCGCTCGACACCACCTTGCAGGCCGAGGAGCGCGCCCAGGCGACCGGCGCCATCGCTTCTATGCAGGAGGCGATCTTCAACGATCCGGGCCAGGTCGTGCTGGGCAACCCTGAGGGCGACGTCACCCTGGTTGAATTCTTCGACTACAATTGCGGCTATTGCCGCGCCGCCCTGCCCGACATGGCGGCCCTGCTCGCTGAAGACCCGAACCTGCGCGTCGTGCTCAAGGAATTCCCGATCCTGTCCAACGAATCCATCGACGCCGCGCGGGTCGCGGTGCTGGTCGGCGACGCCGATGTCGACTACTGGAGCTTCCACGAGGCACTCTTCACCAGTCGCGGCCAGGTGGACAAGCAGGTGGCCCTGGCCGCCGCGGCCGATCTGGGCCTGTCGCCCGTATCGCTCGAACTCGACATGGGCACCGAGGCTGTTTCGCAGACGATCCAGACCTCCTACGAGATCGCCAAGGCGCTCAACATCACCGGCACGCCAACCTACATCATCGGCAACGAGATCATTCCCGGCGCCATCGGCATTGATGAGCTGCGCGCGCGCATCGCCAATATGCGGGCCTGCGGCGAGACCAAATGCGAGGGCTAAGCCCCACTTTCGCCGCGTTTTTTGCCTTTTCGGTGCAATTCGTATAACCGGGCTTGCGCCGGCCGGAAGTGCCGGTGCAAAAGGCAAAAATCATGGCAAAACGCGTTCTCGTCCTCAACGGCCCGAACCTTAACCTGCTCGGCACCCGCGAGCCCGATATCTATGGGGCGGCAACGCTCAAGGACGTCGAGATTCTGTGCCAGCGGACGGGCGATGAGCTTGGGCTGGCTGTCGATTTTCGCCAGTCCAATCACGAAGGCGAACTCATCACCTGGATTCACGAGGCGCGTCAGACTGCCGATGCCATCCTCATCAATCCGGCCGGCTATTCGCACACGTCGGTCGCCATCCATGACGCGCTCAAGGGTGTCGGGCTGCCGGTTGCCGAAGTGCATATTTCCAATATCCACCAGCGCGAAGCCTTCCGGCACCACTCCTATGTGTCGGCCGTCGCGTTCGGCGTCATTTGCGGCTTTGGCGTCACCGGGTATAGACTGGCGCTCACAGCGCTCGCCGAAAAATTAAAATAACGATCAACGCGACTAGCGCGGGAGACCGACAAGAATGACCAAGTCATCGCAGGTGGATCAGGATCTGATCCGGGCCATTGCCGAGCTGCTCAACAAGGAAAATCTCGCTGAAATCGAGATCGAGCAGGAGGACTTCCGGGTCCGCGTTACCCGCTCCTATGCCAATGAGGGCGTGACCTACGCTGCCCCGCCGCACTATCTGCAGGCGCCGCCGCAGGCCGCTCCCACCTCGATCGCGCCGGCCGGCTCCGTGCCTGCCGCAGTGCCAGCCGCAGCGGAAGACCTTGCGTCAAACCCAGGCACCCTCACCTCCCCCATGGTTGGCACCGCCTATCGTTCGCCCGAACCGGGCAAGCCCGCCTTCATCGATGTCGGCGCCAAGGTGACCGAGGGGCAGACCCTGCTCATCATCGAAGCGATGAAGACCATGAACCAGATCCCGGCGCACCGCTCGGGCACCGTCACGCGCATTCTCGTCCAGGATGCACAGCCGGTGGAATACGGCGAGCCGCTCGTCGTCATCGAGTAGGGGGACCCCATGTTCCAGAAGGTCCTCATCGCCAATCGCGGCGAAATCGCCCTGCGCATCCTGCGCGCCTGCAAGGAGCTCGGCATCCAGACCGTGGCGGTGCATTCCACCGCCGACGCCAATGCCATGCATGTGCGCCTGGCCGACGAAAGCGTCTGCATCGGGCCGCCTGCGGCCAAGGACAGCTATCTCAATATCCCATCGATCCTGGCCGCCTGCGAGATCACCGGCGCCGATGCGGTGCATCCCGGTTACGGTTTCCTCAGTGAAAACGCCCGCTTCGCCAAGATCCTGGGCGAGCACAAGGTCACCTTCATCGGTCCCTCGGCGCACCATATCGAGATTATGGGCGACAAGATCACGGCCAAGAAGACGGCCGTGGAACTGGGCATTCCCGTGGTGCCCGGCTCGGCCGGCGCTGTCGAAAGCGACGAGGAAGCCCTGCGGACCGCCAAGGAAATCGGCTATCCGGTGCTGATCAAGGCAACCGCCGGTGGCGGTGGCCGCGGCATGAAGGTCGCCAAGACCGAAAAGGACGTTCTCGAAGCCTGGTCGACCGCCCGCACCGAAGCCAAGGCCGCCTTCGGCAATGACTCGGTCTATATGGAAAAGTATCTCGGCAAGCCGCGCCATATCGAGGTGCAGGTGCTGGGCGACGGCCAGGGCAATGCCGTGCATCTCGGCGTGCGCGACTGCTCGCTGCAGCGCCGCCACCAGAAGGTCTGGGAAGAGGCCGGCGGCCCGACGATCCTGCCGAAAGAGCGTGACGAGATCGGCGAGATCTGCGCCGTGGCCATGCGCAAGCTCAAGTATGCCGGCGCGGGTACGATCGAGTTCCTCTACGAGAATGGGGAATTCTACTTCATCGAGATGAACACGCGCCTCCAGGTCGAGCACCCGGTTACCGAGCGCATCACCGGCATCGACATCGTCTATGAGCAGATCAGGGTGGCGTCAGGCGAGAAACTCTCGATGACCCAGAAGCAGGTGCAGTTCTATGGCCACGCCATCGAAGTGCGTATCAATGCCGAGGACCCGCAGACCTTCGCGCCTTCGCCCGGCACCATCACCTTCTACCACCCCGCTGGTGGCGTCGGCGTGCGCGTCGATTCGGCGGTCTATCAGGGCTACAAGATCCCGCCCTATTACGACTCGCTGATCGGCAAGCTCATCGTCTATGGCCGCACCCGCGACGAATGCCTGCAGCGCCTGCGCCGCGCCATCGACGAATTCGTGGTGGACGGCATCAAGACCACGCTGCCGCTGTTCCAGCGCCTGATCCGCGAGCCGGATATCCTGGCGGGGAATTACGACATCCACTGGCTGGAAAAATACCTGGCCGAGAACAAGGTCTGACCACGTCTACCCCTCTCCCCTTGCGGGAGAGGGTGCCCGAAGGGCGGGTGAGGGGTTGCCTCCACCGTCGCTGACCCCTCATCCGGCGCTGCGCGCCACCTTCTCCCGCAAGGGGAGAAGGGAAGAAGGAGATCAGGAATGTCCCGTCCTAACCCCTTCGACATCGAGATCACCCCCGAGTTGATCATCCGCGCCTATCGCGCCGGCATCTTCCCCATGTCCGAAGATGCCGAGGACGAGGACCTGTTCTGGGTCAGCCCTGAAATGCGCGGCATCATCCCGCTCGATGGCTTCCATCTCGCCACCAGCCTGCGCAAGGCGATCCGCAAGTCGGGCTTTGTGGTCAGGGTCGATACCGATTTCGACGCAATCATCGAGGGTTGCGCCACGGTGGGTGAAGACCGGGACACGACCTGGATCAACCGCACCATCCGCACGGTCTATGGCGAGCTGTTCCGGCGCGGTGTCGCGCATACGGTGGAGGTCTGGGATGGCCCCGATCTCGTCGGTGGGCTCTATGGCCTAGCCATCGGTGGGGCCTTCTTCGGGGAATCGATGTTCCACCGCAAGACCAATGCCAGCAAGATGGCCATGGCCTATCTGATCGAACGGCTGAAAGCGGGCGGCTTCGTGCTGCTCGACACCCAGTTCGTGACGCCGCACCTCGCCTCGCTCGGCGGCGTGGAAATCCCGCGCGAAGAGTATGAGGAGCGCCTCGCCGAAGCGCTCCTGCTGCCGGGGGACTGGTCCGCCTGGGACCGGCGCTAGTCCTTGAGCTTGAAGGCTAGTTCGGTCACCCACTTGTCCATGTTCGGTTCTTCCTCCGGATCAGTCTCGTAGATTTCCAGCCGGCAGGCGAAATGGTCCCCATCGGGCCCCTCCTCCACGTCCAGTAGCTGCTGGCTCTGCCGCAACCAGCCGATCAGCATCCCGGTGACAGGCTCCAGCTTGTCCGGATGGCCATGCCAGCGCAGGGTAACGAACCGCCCGGCCGGCAAGGTGCCAAACTTGACCCTGTCGCTTGCCACGCCCATTCGCGCCACCGGCACCCCGGCCTCCACTTCGAGCGTATCGGCCATGTTGATGCGCCGGTAATTGTAGAAGGCCGCGCCCACCGGCTCGATATTCTGCTCGGCGAGCAAGCCGAACACAGCCGGGAATCCCTCCTGGGCCGGCTTCTGCATCTCGTCCATGCGCACGGTGAAGCTCACATAGGCGTAATCCTGCGCCGCCCGCGTTACGTTTTCAGGCAAAGTCAGCACGTCTGCCTCCAATTGTGGTGATCTCGTCGGAATGGTCACGCGGATTGCTAGTCGACCAATGCGCCGCCGGTGGCGTTCGCCATGGTGGCCGTCATGCCGGCCGCTAGGTCGCTGGCCAGCAGCACAGCCGCATCGGCCACCTGGGCCAGCGCTGTGACCCGGCGCAGCGGCGTACCCATGCCGAATTCAGTCGCGATTTCCTCAAAGGTCACGCCCAGCTCGTTGGCGCGCAGCTGCCACGCCTCGCGGACACCCGGAGCGTCGGGCGAGCCAGGTGAGCGGACCCAGCAGACACGAACGCCATTGGGTCCCTCTTCTATACCAAGCTGCCGCAGGTAGTTCTCCACGGCGGCGCAGGCAATGCCGAAGCCGCCGATATTCGCCACCGGCCAGCGCGCCACATTGGCGGTGATACCGACGATGGCACCCCCGCCATTCTCGCCCATATGCCGGGCAACGGCCGTTCCGGTATGGAACCAGGTCGCCATCGACGTCCGAACCGGCGCCAGCATGCGGTCGAACTGCATGTCGGTCAGGAGTTCACCCTGGGTGTCGTCCCACGAAACAGCGTTGAACATCAGCTTGACCGGACCAGCCTTGCTGACAATAGCCGCCAGATGCGCCTCTACAGCAGCCGCATCGGTGGCATCGACGAGAGTCACCTCGGCCTGGCCACCCGCTGCGCGAATATCTGCGGCAACTCCCTCCAGCCCCGCGCGGTTGCGCGCCGCCAGAAACACATTCGCTCCCTCACGGGCGAATGCCCTGGCCACGGCGCCGCCGACCGCGCCGCTGCCGCCATAGACCATGGCGGTCTTTCCTTCGAGCAACATATAAATACCCTCCGACCCTGCCCGCAGCCTCAAGCCGCGGCGTTGCAAGGTCAAGGACGGTTGAAGAAGGAGGACCCCGACAGAGTCGCCACAACCATTGTCATCATCGCGCCGTAGAGCCTAGCGCTCACCCGGTGGCGGAACGTCGGTGCTGGTCCTGCACTCGACCAGCCACACATCATAGATCGCGTGGTCGACGGCGTTGAGCGCCGGACTGTCGGCGAACATCCAGCCGGTAAAGATGCGCTTGGATACGCCAGTCAGGCTGCGCTGGTCCACCTCCAGAAACGCCGAGGTGCGCTGGGTTTCGGTGGAGGGACGGCTGTAGCAGGCGCGCGGAGTGAGTTCGAGCGCCCCGAACAGCACTGTCTCGTCGATATAGACATCGAAGCGGGTGATGCGACCGGTGATCTTGTCGAGCCCCGCAAACGTGGCGACCGGGTTGGCGATCGGCTGCGCCAGTACGGGCGCGGCCAGACCAAAAAACGCCAGGACCACGAATGGCACCAGCGCCTTGATCAGGACTGAAAGCGGAGTGGTGCGGCGCAAGGCGCCGTCCCTATTCGGGCGACCAGGCGTCGTAGTCGCCGGTAACGCGCGGGCGCTCGCCCTTGTTCAGCAGGCTGCCATCGGGGCGGTATGCGGCAGCCGTACCCGTCAGATTGGCCTCATGCGGCTTTTCCCAGGCGCGCGTCTGGTAGCCGGCCTGTGTTGGTACAACGTCGGTGCGGTAATGCATCCAGCCATGCCAGCCGGTACCGATCGTGGAGGGATCGGCATCGCCGTAATAGGTCACATAGCGCCGATCGGCTTTGCGGTCCTGGTAGTATTTGTTGCCGAATTCGTCGCTGCCGACATAGTCGCCGAAGCGCCAGATCCACAGGCGTGTTCCCCATGTCTGGCCGCTCCACCAGGAGAAGATTTCAGTCAGGAACTGCTTGATACCGGATTTGGCCAATTGTCGATTCCGCCGTCGAAATATGCGAGTTGGCCGGGTGTAACATGGGTGGTGACGTGAGCCTAGCCCTTGCCGCCGGCTGTGATAGTGGTTTTCGGCACATCTTGGGAGGGGCCTATGCCGACGTCACTGCCATCCGAGCGCCATGCCATTGCCATCGCCCGGGAGGTGCTGAACTGGCCGGACGCGACGGCCCGCCGCTTCACCACCGGCATGGCCTTCTTCGTCTATGAAGTTGCCCATGGCGACGAACTCGCCGTGGTGCGCCTGGGCCGTCCGGAACAGGCCAAGGCCCTCGCGGACGGTCGAGAATTGATGGAACGTCTGCGCCCGCTTGCTGTCCCTCTGCCCGAGATTCTGGCTCATGGCATGGCGGACGGCCTACCCTACGTGGTCATGTCACGCCTGCCCGGCGCTGACCTCGGCGACGTGATCCACGACCTCGCACCATCCAGCCTGCGCAATGTCGCCGAAGCGGTGGCGGATGCGCAGTTGGCCACGGCCCGCTCTTCTCGCGGCGACGGCTTCGGCTACGCTCCCACCCCCGCTCTGGCGCCGCATGCGACCTGGACCGGTGTCGTCCGGGCGCACATCGAGCGCTCCCGCCAGCGCATCGTCGCCAACGGTCTGTTCCCACCCAGCACGGTCGCCAAGGCGGAACGCCTGCTTGCGGGTCACGCCGCGGCGCTTGCCCGCGTGGAACCGATACCTTTCCTCCACGACACCACGACCAAGAACGTCATCGTCTCACCGACCGGCCAACTATCGGGCATCGTCGATATCGACGACCTCTGTTATGGCGATCCGCGCTATCCTGCTGCCCTCACGACCGCCGCCATGCTCGCCTGGGGTGGTCCGCAGGACTATGTGACCGCCTGGCTGGCGCGGGCCGGCCTGGCCCGGGATGGCGTATTCGATTTCTACGTCGCGACCTTCCTGCTCGATTTCATGTCCGAGCACGGCACCCGTTTCAATGGCAACGAAACGTCGTCCGATCCGGCGGAACGAGCCCGCCTGTCGGCGGTCTACGCTGGGGCCGTGGCGCGTGCGGGAGGCAAGACGTGATGGCAAGCCCTGCCCTCGGCCTGCGCCGGTTCCTCGGCGTCTACTACGCCTATGTCTTCCTGTTCGATTTCATGCTGGCCTATGCCATCTATACGGCGCTGTTCGAACTGCGCGGCATTTCGGTCGCCGAGATCGGCATCCTGCTGGCCTTCTGGTCGGCGTCGGCCATTGTGCTCGAAATGCCGTCGGGCGCCCTTTCCGATCATTTCGATCGCCGCGCGCTGCTGGTGGCCGCGCCGCTGCTCAAGGCGCTGACCTTTGTCTGCTGGGGCTTGGCCAATGGCAGCTTCTGGCTCTATGGGCTCGGTTTCCTGTTCTGGAGCGCCGGTCAGGCCCTGCAGTCGGGCACGCGCGAAGCGCTGCTCTATGAGCGCCTTGCCGAAGCCGGCCGAAGCGATGAGTTCGACAAGATCCTGGGTCGTGACTCGGCCGCCGAGGGCCTGGGCATCGGCGCCGGGACGCTGGTCGGCGGCTTCGTGGGCCAGTTCAACATGGATTGGACCACCTGGCTGTCGATCCCGCCCCTTATCGTCGGCGCCGGTCTGGCGCTGCTGCTGCATGACAGGCGCCGCACCCGCCAGGCCGAGGACGGCGAGACGCCGGCGACCTACCTGTCGCACTTCGCCGACGCGTTCGGCGAGTTCCGGCGCCACGCCGATCTGCGCTTTGTCACCATCTATATGTCGGTGGGCCTGATCACCTTCGAGCTGCTCGAGGAGTTCGATCAGCTCTACTACCTCGCGGTCGCCGTGCCGATCTGGCTGTGGGGCGTGCTCGCCGCCGCGGTGGAGCTGGTCTACGCCTATGCCAGCGTCGCAGCGCACCGCCTCTCGGGCCGGCCCTGGCTGGCCTGGGTCCTGCCTCTGCTTGGCGGCGGATTGCTGGTCGCGGCGTCGCTTGGCAACAATCCCTGGTATGTGCTGCTGCTGGAGCTGGCCTATGTCGCCATCGCGCCCGTGGCGGTGCTGGCCGAGGCCCGATTCCACCGCATCATGGATGGGCGCAGCCGCGCCACCACGACCTCGGCGCTGATCATGGCCCAGAACATTGCCGGCATTGCCGCCACCCTGCTTTTCGGCTTTGTCGCCAACTGGCTGGGCATTCTTCCCGCCTATGGCTGGGCCGGCCTCGTCATGGTGCCGGTCGCCGCCTGGGTCTTTGTCCGGCAGGGTAGCGGTATGCGCGCCATCGACTGAAGCCACCAGCGCTGGTGTCCACGGCGACGATGCCGTCTTTTGGCCAAAATTTCTGCGCTTGACAGCTTTTGAGCTGACCGATTCTGTCTTTCTCCGACATGGTTACTGGCCACTTAACATTCTCGGCCAAGACCCGATCCCTGAGGAATCCCGTGGCTTTAGCGCTGACTCCTCCCTCGGTATTGCCGCGCCATATGCAGCTCTTCAAGAAGCTCAAACGGGCCGGCCAAGCCCACTATTTTCCTTGCAGTTTGTCCCCGCAATCCACATATTACCCCTACTAGTGGTTGTCTTGCTCGCCATCACGACCACTAGCCCTTGTGATTTGTGACATTGACGCGCCCTCTGAATCGGAAGAATGTTTTGGACAGTCCGATGCAGCTCCCTGCACCGGGCAAGTCCTGGACAAGAGCGCTGGCACAAGACCGGCGCCGGGCCCAGGCACAGGCAAAATATTCGAGCCCGTCCACCGGACTCGGTTGGTGAAGCGTCAACACAGATTTGGATGAGAAGCCGGGGTTCGGCTTGCGGGCACGTTTGTGCCTGTCATATTGGGGATTTAGACGACTATGCGCATTGAACGTCGGTTCACGACCGCCAACCAGGATCGCTACGATTCGATCGAATTCCGCTCGGCCACGAGCGAGATTCGGAACCCCGACGGCTCGGTCGTCTTCAAGCTCGAAGACATTGCCATTCCCTCGACCTGGAGCCAGGTCGCGGCCGATATCATTGCGCAGAAGTATTTCCGCAAGGCCGGCGTCGCCAAGGTCCTCAAGAAGGTCGAGGAGAATTCGGTTCCCTCCTGGCTGTGGCGCTCCGTCCCCGACGAAGCTGCGCTCGCCAAGCTCCCCGAAGCCGAGCGCTATGGTTCGGAAATGGATAGCCGCCAGGTCTTTGACCGCCTGGCCGGCACCTGGACCTATTGGGGCTGGAAGGGTGGCTATTTCGACAGCGAGGAAGATGCCCGCACCTTCTTTGACGAACTCGCCTATATGCTCGCCAGCCAGCGCGTTGCCCCCAACAGCCCGCAATGGTTCAACACGGGCCTGTTCTGGGCCTATGGCATTGATGGCCCCGGCCAGGGCCATTTCTATGTCGACCCCTTCACCCACAAGCTGGTGAGCTCCAAGAGCTCCTACGAGCACCCGCAGCCCCATGCCTGCTTCATCCAGTCGGTCAATGACGACCTGGTGAACGAAAACGGCATCATGGACCTCTGGGTCCGCGAGGCGCGCCTGTTCAAATACGGCTCGGGCACCGGCACCAATTTCTCGGCTCTGCGCGGCTCGGGCGAACGCCTCTCGGGCGGCGGCAAATCATCGGGCCTGATGAGCTTCCTCAAGATCGGCGACCGCGCTGCCGGCGCCATCAAGTCGGGTGGCACCACCCGCCGCGCCGCCAAGATGGTGGTGCTCGATATCGATCACCCCGATGTGGAAGAATACATCAACTGGAAGGTCAAGGAGGAGCAGAAGGTCGCCGCCCTCGTGACCGGCTCCAAGGTCGTTTCCAAGCACCTCAAGGCCATCATGAAGGCCGCCGTCAACTGCGAAGGCAGCGGCGACGATTGCTTCGACGTGGCGATGAACCCCGCCCTCAAGCGCGAAGTGCGCGCCGCCAAGAAAGCGCTGGTGCCGGAGAACTACATCTACCGCGTCATCCAGTTCGCCAAGCAGGGCTATACCGATATTGAATTCCCGGTCTACGACACCGATTGGGACAGCGAAGCCTATCTCACCGTCTCCGGCCAGAATTCGAATAACTCGGTCCGAGTGACTGACGATTTCCTGCGCGCCGTTGAAGGCGATGGCGATTGGGACCTCAAGGCCCGCAAGGATGGCAAGGTCACCAAGACGCTGAAGGCCCGCGATCTGTGGGAACAGGTGGGCTATGCCGCCTGGGCCTCGGCCGATCCCGGCATCCAGTATCACACCACCATCAACGAGTGGCACACCTCGCCCGAAGCCGGTCCGATCAATGCATCGAACCCCTGCTCGGAATATATGTTCCTCGACGACACCGCCTGCAATCTGGCCTCGGTCAACCTGCTGCCCTATCGCAATGCCGATGGCTCGTTCAACACCGCCGCTTACGAACACACCGTCCGCCTCTGGACCATCGTGCTCGAAATCTCGGTGATGATGGCGCAATTCCCGTCCAAGGCCATTGCCGAGCGCTCGTTCGAATACCGGACCCTGGGCATCGGCTACGCCAATATCGGCGGCTTCCTGATGACCTCGGGCATTCCCTATGACTCCGAGGCCGGCCGCGCCATTGCCGGCGCCGTCACCGCCATCATGACCGGCGTTTCCTATGCCACCTCGGCCGAAATGGCCAAGGAACTGGGCCCGTTCAAGGATTACAAGCGC
>NZ_JAKFDJ010000194.1:0-23665 GCF_036676215.1 Devosia sp.
AGTACGGCCGACCAGATGAACGGCGTATAGTCGCTGTTCATTGTCTCCTTGGTCTTGCCGATGGCGGCAAGCCATTGCTTGGACAGGACCATGTACCAGGCGGCACCGAAAGCGAAGCTGGCGGCGGTGGCCAGGACCACGGCCAGCCAATTGACGGCAAAATGCGACATGTTCAGAAACTCCCCCAACGCTGATGCGCCGAGGAGAGACTAGCGCCGCTTGGGCTGCGCCGGAAGCCGTCACCCGCCTGGCTACAAGCCACCCATCTTGCAGACCAGGTTCCACTCGTCTTCGCTGACCTTGGAGACCGACAGACGCGAGAGCTTCACCAGCTCCATATTGCCCAGCTCAGGCGTCGCCTTGACCGTCGCCAGCGTCACCGGCTTGGGCAGGGGCTTGACCGCTTCGACATCGACGCACTGCCAGACGATATTGCCCTTGTCGTTGGGCTCGGCGGTGGAATCGGGATGCGCCAGGGCGATCACCTTGATGATGCCGACGATCTCCTTGCCGATATTGGAGTGATAGAAGAAGGCGAGATCGCCCAGCTTCATCGCCACCATGTTGTTGCGCGCGGTGAAATTGCGCACCCCATGCCACTGCTCGGGCTCACCTCGTTTGGTCTTTGCCATCATGTCGTCGAAGGAAAAGACGTCCGGTTCCGATTTCATCAACCAATAGGCCATTGCATCACACCTTCGGGGACATGTGGTCGTAAGCCAGCCGCCACGGCTTGATCTCGATACTGCCGAAAATGCCCTCAAACACGAACGGATCGGCATTGAAAATTGCGGTCGCGGCCTCAAGCGTGTCGGCTTCGATCACCACCAGCGACCCCTCGGGCGTGCCTTCGGCGCTGAGCAGCGCCCCGGCGAGCCGCAGCTGCTGGCCCAGGCTTTCCAGATGCTGCAAATGCACCGGACGCACGGCCAGGCGCTGGTCGAAAGTGCCCGGCTTGTCCTTGGCGATCATCGCAAACAGCATCACATCATTCCTCTCGTTTGAGCGGACGGGACATCAGCCCCGCCACTACTGTGGCAATATCGGCCTGACCGCTCAATACGGCATGCACGGCCTGGATCAGGGGCGCGTCGACATCGAGGCTTTTGGCCAGGGCATCGGCGACCGGCGTAGTGGCCACACCCTCGGCGAGCTTGGCGCCGCCCGCGATGATCGTTTCGACCGATTGCCCCCGGCCCAGCGCCATGCCGAACTGATAGTTGCGCGACTGCACCGACGTGCAGGTCAGCGTCAGGTCGCCCAGCCCCGCCAGCCCGGTCAGGGTAGTGGCCGAGCCGCCCATGGCCGCAACCATACGCGCCATTTCCGCAAAGGCCCGGGCAATCAGCGCCGAGCGGGCCGATGCCCCCAGCTCCGCGCCCTCGACGGCGCCACAGGCCAGCGCATAGACATTCTTGAGCGCCCCGGCGATCTCCACCCCGATGCGATCATCGGCGGCATAGGGTCGAAAGCTTGGACCGGCCAGGGCGGCCGCCAGCATCGAGGTATCGCCGGCATCATCCCCCGCCAGCGTCACCGCGGTCGGCCGGCCCGCCGCCACATCGGCAGCAAAGCTGGGCCCCGACAGCACGTAAGGCACGGCATCAGGTGCCATGTCGGCGAGGATTTCGCTCTGCCGGTCGAGCGTACCCGTTTCAAGGCCCTTGGCCGACAGCACTACCGGCTTGCCGGCAAGCAGCGCCGGATCGAGCGCCCCTAAAGCGGCCCGGCTCGACTGCGCCGGTACGGCGAGGATGACGAAATCGGCAGGGCCGGCCTGCATGGTCGCGGTAATGGCTTCGTGCAGGCGTTGCTCGCCCAGATAGCGGCGATTTGTGCGCGCGCTGTTGATTTCCTCGACCTGGGCGGCGTCGCGCGCCACCAGCGACACCTGCCGGCCCGCCATGGCTGCAGCCTGAGCCAGGGCCGTGCCCCAGGCGCCGCTGCCGATGACACTGACGGTTTCAAGCCGCATCGGGCGCTATCCTCATGTCATCGAGATCGAGCGGCCAGCGCGGCCGCGCCGTGAAATCGAGCCCATCATGGGCTCCCAGCGCAAAGCGCTCGGCCCCGGCCCAGGCGACCATGGCGCCATTATCGGTGCAGAGCGCGATGGGCGGCACCACCAGAATTGCCCCTGCTGCGGCACAAACCGCCTTGAGTGCTGCGGCGATGGTGCGATTGGCAGCGACACCGCCGGCCACCACCAATTGCATCTGCTGCCCCGGAAATTCGGCATTGAACCGCTCCAGCGCCTGGCGCGAACGCACCGCAACGACATCGGCCACCGCCTGCTGGAAGCTGGCCGCGATATCGGCGACATCCTGATCGCTCAGCGGCGCCAGCGCCTCGGCCTGCAGGCGCACCGCCGTCTTGAGACCCGAGAAGGAAAAATCCAGCCGTGCCTCGCGCAGCAGCGGCCGCGGAAACTTGAAACGCTTGGGATCGCCCGACTTGGCGATCTGTTCGACCGCCGGCCCGCCGGGATTGCCGAGACTGAGCATCTTGGCCACCTTGTCAAAGGCCTCGCCCAGTGCGTCGTCAATGGTGCTGCCCCAGCGCTCATAATCGCCGACGCCGCGCACCAGCACGAACTGGCTGTGCCCGCCCGAAACCAGCAGCATCAGATAGGGAAATTGCACGCCATCGGTCAGCCGCGCCGTCAGGGCATGGGCCTCGAGGTGATTGACTGCAATCAGCGGCTTGCCCAGGGCCGCCGCGAGCGCCTTTGCCGTCGTGAGACCCACGAGCACGCCGCCGATCAGGCCCGGACCGGCGGTCGCCGCGATGGCATCGACATCGGCCAGACCGATGCCCGCCTCGCGGCAGGCCTGGGCGATGATGTGGTCGAGCCAGGTGACATGCGCCCGCGCCGCCAGCTCTGGCACCACGCCGCCGAATGCCGCATGTTCATCGAACTGGCTGCGTACCACATTGGAACGAATCGTCGCCCTGCCGAATTGGTCGCGCATGACGATGGCCGCCGCGGTTTCGTCGCAGCTGGTCTCTATGCCGAGGATGATGGCTGGCGCTTGCCCGGTCACGACGAACTGGTTACTCCCTGAGGGTGTCTCTGCCTACTATAGGACGTTCCGACATTGCAATCGCCAGCTCCCTTCGCCCGCATCGGAACCCGCGGCAGCCCTTTGGCGCTGGCACAGGCGCGGCTGCTGCGCCGCCTGCTGGGCGAGGCCCATGGCGTAGCCGAGGATGACATTGCCATCGAGGTCATCTCGACCGGCGGCGACCGCAGCCAGGCCAGCAATGCCAGCCTCACCGAGATCGGCGGCAAGGGCCTTTTCACCAAGGAAATCGACGAGGCGATGCTCTCTGGCCGCGTCGACATCGGCGTGCATTCGAGCAAGGACGTGGCGACCCGCCTGCCCGAGGGCATCCGGCTGGCCGCTTTTCTCGAGCGCGAGGACGTGCGCGACGCCTTCCTGTCCGTCAAGGCGCAGAGCCTCGACCACCTCGCCGAGCGGGCCAAATTCGGCACCTCATCCATCCGCCGGGCCGCCCAGGTGCTGCGCCAGCGCCCCGACCTGACTATCGTCCCATTCCGCGGCAATGTCGGCACCCGGCTGCAAAAGCTGCTCGATGGGGTAGCCGACGCCACCATGCTGGCCATGGCCGGGCTCAACCGGCTGGGCGAGGGCCACCGCGCCACCGCCGTGCTCGACCCCGAAATCTTCATGCCGGCACCGGCCCAGGGCGCCATCGGGCTTGCCGTGCGCAGCGATGACCCGCGCATGGCCGGCCTGGTCGAGGTGCTCGATCATGCGCCGACCCACACCGCCATCACTGCCGAGCGTGCAATGCTGGCGATACTCGACGGCTCCTGCCGCACGCCTGTGGGGGCGCTGAGTCGGCTCGACAACGGCACCCTGACGCTCAAGGGCCAAATCCTTAGCCTCGATGGCAGGATCGCCTTTGACAGCGCCGCCACGGGTACCGACCCCGTCGCACTGGGACGTCAGGTCGGCGAGGATCTGATCGCCCAGGCCGGCACCGAGTGGCTGGCGCAATGGGCGAGCCTCTGATGCGGATGCTGGTGACACGGCCGGAGCCCGATGCCCAATCGACGCTGGCCCGGCTGCAGGCCCTCGGCATAGAGGCCGTTGCGGCCCCCCTCATGGTGCGCCAGACGCTCGACGCCAGCCTGCCGGCGGCCGACGGCTTTACCGCCATGGTGCTGACCAGCGCCAATGCGGTGCGCTCGCTGCTTGATCGCGGGATGATCGAAGACTATCGCCATCTGCCCGTCTTTGCCGTGGGCGACCAGACGGCGCTGGAAGCGACCGAAGCCGGTTTCGCGCGGGTCAGCAGCGCCGCCGGCGCCTTCCAGGATCTGGTCAATGCCATGACCATAGCCCGCGTGCCTGGCCCGATTTTTTACCCCACCGGCAAGCACCAAAGCGCCGACCTCGCCAAGGCGCTGGCGCCCTCTGGCGTGATGGTGGCCACTGCCAGGGTCTATGAAATGGTGGCGGTCGACGCCCTGCCCGAGCCTGTGCTTAGCGGCCTGGGCGACGGCAGCCTGGGCGCCGTTCTTGCCTATTCCCGCCGCACGGCCGAGATCTTTGCCGCCCTGACGCATGCGCTTGATCCGGCGCAGCGCAGTCGCCTTGCCATGCTGTGTATGAGCGAAGCAGTGGCCGGGCCGCTGCTCGAAGCCCGTTTCAACCGCATCAGCCTGGCCGACCGGCCCGACGAAGACGCGATGATGGCGCTGGCCTTGGCTTTTGCGCGCGAGCAAACTGGGCCATGATCGGCTCCAACGAGAGGATACCCAGCGATGGCGGACACCACGGGCAATGATCCTAAGCCGACAGGCGCCAAGCCGGCCGACGCCAAGCCCGAGGCCAAGTCCGGCGCGGTCAAGCCGCCGGTGCTGGACCTCAAGGCCCGCGAGACAGGCGCCAGCGCCAGTGCAGACAAGCCCGAACCCAAGCCTGCGGACACTGCGGCGACCGCTAAGCCCAAACTGGCCGAAAAGCCGGTGATGCCACCTGCGTCGAGGAGTGGCTTTCCGTTGGTCGCCACCCTTGGAGGGGGCGTGCTGGGCCTCGCCGCCGCCTATGGCCTGGCCTGGTTTGGGCTCTGGCCGACCACACCGGCTCCGGCGCCTGTGGCCGATCCACGGCTTGCCAGCTTCGCAACCGCCATTCCCGAACTGGAGACGGTGACCCAGACCACCCAGGCGGAACTGGCCACCCTCAACCAGCGTATCGGCGCGCTGGAAACGGCTGAACCTGCTGCGGCGGCGATCGCGACCGTGCCTGTCGACCTCAGCACGATCGAGGCAGACATCGCGGCGCTGACCCAGCGCATTGAGTCTGTCTCCGCCCCGGCGGCCGATGCCGGCATCGACGCGCTACGGGCCGATCTGGCGGGGTTGGGCACCCGGCTGGACGAACTGGCCGCCCGCCTCGGCACTGCCGAGGCCGGCCTGCGTGACCTCGACACCACGGTCACCGAAACCTCGGCCACGCTGGCCAGCCAGCCCGACGATATCGGCGCGGTGCTGCAACTGCCGCTGATCCTATCCGGCTTCGAGACCGCCTTTGCCACCGGCCGGCCCTACGAAACCGAACTCTCGGCCCTGCGGGCCGCCGTGCCCACCGCCGCGATTCCTACGACCATCGCCAACCAGGCCGCCAGCGGCCTCACGCGCCCCGACATCATTGCCGGCCGCTTTGCCGAGGTGTTGCCGGCCATGCTGGCGGGTCGTCCCGTCGATCCCACGGCGCAATGGCAGGATGGCGCCCTCGACTGGTTCCGCTCCGCCGTGGCCCTTCGGCCCACTGGCGAGATCGAGGGCGAGAACCCGGAGGCGGTGATGTCGCGGCTAGAGGGGGCCGTTGCTCGTCGCGATTTCGCCAGTGCCGAAACCCTGCTGGCCAGCCTGCCGGCGCCCATGCTGGCGGCCGGCGGCGACGTGCCTGCACTAATCGCCACCCAGGCCGAAGCCGCACGCTTCCTCGATGCACTGCGCGCCAGCGCCCTTTCCGGCGAGGCCATGCAATGATCCGTCTTGCCTCCTGGATCGTCGGTAGTCTCGTCATCACCGCTTTGGCGGCCTGGATGATTTCACTGCCCGGCACGCTGACCCTGGAAGTGGCCGGCTATCGCATGCAGCCTCGGCTGGGCGCGGCGGTCCTCATGTTCATCCTGATAGCGATAATCGTTATCGCCCTCTGGGCGATTGTGCGTCGCATCCTGTCGACCCCACGCAACTTGGCACGGCGCAACCGCGAACGCCGCCGCGAACAGGGCGTGGAAGCCCTGTCCGATGCCATCGTCGCGCTGCAGGCTGGCGATCCAGCCCGGGCTCGCATCCTTGCCCGCGAGGCCCAAGCCCGCCTGCCTAGCAATGCCGCCGCCCGCCTGCTCGAAGCCCGCGCCGACCTGGCGCTGGGCGACATGCCGGCGGCGCGCGAACACTATCGCGCTCTCATCGCCAGTGAAAAGACCGCCGTCGCCGCCCTGACCGGCCTTTTTGACCAAGCCCGCACCCAGCACCGTCCGGAAGCTGCGCTCACCTTTGCCCGCAAGGCGCTGGCCCTGGCGCCCGGCAGTGGCTGGGCCGCCGATGCGGTATTCGACGATCTTACCCGGCGCGGTCAGTGGGCCGAGGCAGTGGCCATGGTCAATGTCGAACAGACGAGCAGTCGCGAGGACCGCGCCCGCAAGCGGCGGCGCCAGGCCATCATCGAAACCGCCCGCGCCCGCGAGGCCGAGACCAGCAATCCGCTAACCGCACTCGACCATGCCCTGACGGCGCTGAAGCTGCTGCCCGACTTTGTGCCCGCAGCACTTATAGCGGCACGCATCCACATCAATCGCGGCGAGACCCGCAAGGCCATGAGCCTGCTGCGCCGCATCTGGCGCGCCACCGGACATCCCGACGTGGCAGCACTCTATGCCCATGCCCAGCCCGGCGCCTCCGCCGTTGAGCGGCTCAAGCGCCTCGGCGAGATCATCGAAACCCCGCCGCCACATCGCGCCGCCGGCATGGCCCTGGCTCGTGCCGCCATCGATGCCTATGACTGGCCGCTGGCACGCCAGGCCCTGGTTCCCTTTGCCGGCGCTGACGCCACCCAGGGCGTGGCGAGCCTGATGGCCGAGATCGAGGAAGGCCAGAGCGGCGATCAGGGCAAGGCCCGCGAATGGCTGGCCCGCGCCGTCCGCGCCCCGCGCGATCCCGCATGGACGGCCGATGGCCTGGTCAGCGACGAATGGGAGCCCATCTCCCCGGTCACCGGCAGGCTCGACGCTTTCGAGTGGAAGGTGCCGGTGACCCTGACCACGCGCGCACCTGAACCGGCGGCGTTGGCGCAATTGCCGGCCGAGATCCCCTTGCCTCTTGCACCGGCAACCAACCCGACGTAAAAGGCCACCCGTTGCCGCTTTAGCTCAGTTGGTAGAGCACATCATTCGTAATGATGGGGTCAGGTGTTCGAGTCACCTAAGCGGCACCATTCCCAATGCAATGTTAGGCGCCTTCCGTCTCAGCCAACACCCGTTGCTGGTGTGCCTGACGCGCCGTCGGACCAATCGCGGCGACCATTCGGCCCGCGGCACCAAACAGCACTTCACGCTCCTCCCGCGTCGACATGAAGAACGGGAAGCGATCCATGATACGGTCATAGATCACCGGCACGCGGGCGCCGTACAGGCACACCGGAAAGGTGAGTTCGCCCCAGTAGCCGATGCCTGCCATCTGCTCGAGCCCGAACACCCGCTTGTAGAACGGCCCATGCTCGGGGCGGACCGAGGAGATGCAATAGGTCGCGTTGAAATGCTCGCAGGCCATTACCGCCATGCGAAGCGTGAGATAGGGCAAAGCCGGGAATTCAAGGGAAGCATCGTGATCGGCGGTGAACCGGCTGGGATCCACATAGCTGCCCCCCCCATCGATAATGGCGCCCAGCACATCGGGCCAGATCTTTCGGCTGGGCGAGGTCAGCTCGGCCGCGCTGACGATGTGGAGACGGATCGAACTCACCAGCCGATCATCGATATAGACGCCGAAGCAATAGCAGTTTGGAGCCTCGTCATAGGCGTCGCGGGTGATTTGCTGGGAATTGACCGGAATGAAATCTTCGCGCCGATACGCCTCGTAGCGGAGCCGGTAGACCGGGTCGAACTGCTCGTCGACCGACACACGCCTGTATTGCACACGATCGAGAAGGTCGATGAGAGTCAATGCGAACCGCGAGGTCGCGCTGCCCCGGTCTATAACGGCACTCATTCACTGGCCCCCGAAATACTCGTGGGCATATTAATGTTTTGTTAGCCATAACGGGATCGGTAAAAACAAGGCGGGTCCCGCGCCGGATACCCTGTGTCGGCGAAAACGTTGTAATTACAACAGCGTAACCAGATTAACCATGTCGGCGATTTGTCTCGGTCTGATACGTCTCGGCGTTGAGACGACCGATGAGCTCACAGATATCGCGCTCGGGCAGCGGCCGACTGAAGTAGTAGCCCTGCACCTGCTGGATCTCGGTATGCGCCAGCATGGTATCGAGCTGAGCTTCGGTTTCCACCCCCTCGGCGATGACCGTGAGGTCGAGATCGCGCCCCAGCCTGGCCACATTGGCCAGCAGCCGCAGCGAGCGGGGATTGCTGGCAATATCGGCAACAAAGGAGCGGTCGATCTTGAGCTTGGTGAACGGCAGCGCATTGAGATAGCTCAGCGAGGAATAGCCGGTACCGAAATCGTCCAATGCAATGGCGATGCCTTTTTTGGCGAGATCGGTCAACACCCGCTGGGCAATCTCACGCTCCTCGATGACTGCCGTTTCCGTAACCTCGATCTCGAGTCGGGACGGCGACAGACCAGACGTCGCCAGGGCCCTGTCAACCAGTGCCCCCAGATCGCTGGCGCGGAAATCGCGTGCCGAAATATTGACCGCCACGGCCACGTCGGCCGGCCACTGGCTGCACTGCTGTGCGGCGCGCTGGATCACCCAGGCAGTGATCTCGGAAATCAGGCCCATCTCCTCGGCCAGCGGAATGAAGGTGGATGGGGGAATGATACCCAGCTCGGGGTGATTCCAGCGCGCGAGCGCCTCGCAGGTCATCACCTTGCGGGTGGCAATGTCGAGCAGCGGTTGGAATGCCAGGGTAAGGGCCCCATCGTGAACCGCATCGCGCAGATCGGCCTTGAGCCGCTGACGATAGTGATAGTCGATATCCATCTGGGCGTGGAATATCTGGCTGCGGGCCTTGCCATCCCCCTTGGCCGAATAGAGCGCCAGATCCGCCTTGGTCATCAGATCGTCCAACGGCTCGGACGCCACCGAGCTCGTAGCCACACCAACGCTGACGGTGACCGGCAGCGTGAGCCCGTCCAGTATGAATGGGTCGGTAAAGGCGGCCAGTATGGCCGCAGCATCGGAGCGCGCTTGGCCGGCATCCCCTACGGCACCGCGATAGATGACGAATTCATCGCCGCCCAGGCGGGCCAGCACGGCGTCGCCCGGCAGCGTCTGGCGCAGGCGGCTCGCCACCTGCACCAGCAATTCGTCGCCCACGATATGGCCGGACGTATCGTTGACATGTTTGAAATCGTCCACATCGATGATCATCAGCGAAACCAGGCGCTCCCGCGCTTCCGGCAGGCGACGGGCCGTCATGTCTTCGCTGGCCAGCTCGCCGAAATAGGTTCGGTTTGGCAGATTGGTCAGGGTGTCATGGCGCGCCATGAAGTTGATGCGCTCCTCCGAGGCCACCCGTTCGCTGATATCTTCGAACAGCAGCACGCAGCGTTCAAGGCGCGAACTGACAGTGACCTCGTAATAGCGATTGCCTGGCAGGCAGAGCAGGACCTTGCCTGCCGCCCGAGTGCTGATGAGATCGGCCAGCCGATCGACGGTGGTGCGGGGCAGGGTCTTGCTGTCGGCCAGATCAGCGAGCACCGAACCGAAAGGGCGTCCGATCAGTTCAGGCAGGCCGACCTGCGAGAACAGCCGCAACGCCCGCTCATTGGCAACGGAAATGACGCCCCGCTCGTCCAGCATGCACAGGCCATGCTCGAGCGTTGTCATGGCCATGTCCAGCTCGGCCGCCAGCCGGGAGGCCTCGACCCGGCCATGCACCGCACTGAGCAGAATGGATCGGATATCGCCGGCAAGCTTGCGGAAGCTGGCCAGCATCACGATGAGCAGGGCCGCCAAAACGGGATGATAGACGTCGCCATGCAGGAAGAAACCGATCGACATCGGCACGATCACACCCAGCATCTGAAGGGCAACCAGCCGGTCGAGGCCGAAATTTCGCGCACAGATGCCCACCATCACCGCGATCGACAGTGATACGCTGGCAAGCTCAGCGAAGGGGTCGTCGACCAGCAACATGGCGAACAGGCACCAGAACCCATACACCAGCGCCAGGGCGCTGCCGGAGGCTACGGCCCGGTTTTCCCACTGCTCGGCAGCTGCGGCATCGTCATTGTCGATTGCTGCACGCCAGAAGGCTTGCATGTTCAAATAGCGGAGCAAGCCAATGACAACGAAGGCAAAGGCGATGACATAGAGGGGGAGCGACTGGGCCTTATAGGCTGAAAGCCCGGCCGTGAAGGCGCTTGCAAACGCGCCAGCCAGCATCGCCCGCCGGTCACCATAGACCGAGCGGATGATCGACACATAGTCGAGAGCCGGCGTTGTTTTCCGGGCCGAGGTAAACACCCAATTCCCCTTTTTTCGGGCCGATGAGAGCGCTTCAGGCATTAAGAACGCCTTGCCACGACCGTCTGGAGCGCCGGGTATGGGAGTTTTCCCAATGGCAGGGTGAACGCCAAATTAATGAAATTGCTGGTGTTTCATCTCATCTTGCAGGTTGGACGGCGGCTTGCGCCGCCTTGAGCGCGGCGATGGCGGCTGCGGGGGGCATCAGCGGATCGTTCCAATAGCGATTTGCCACATCCCATACCGCGGCGACCAAAGCCGGCGATGCCGTCAGATGTGGCGTCGGCAGCGCAAAATCAGGCCGGTCGAGCGCAGCAAGCACCTTTTGCGAACAGGCATTGATGGCAACATGCGCATCGAGCCGTACCGGCGTGGAGCCTTTGGCGGCAGCAAAGCGTGTCTGGATGGTCGAATCCACGATGGCGTCCGCAAAGGCACGTTCGGCCGCCTCGATCTCGGGGGAAACACCACCCAGCAAGCCCCAGCTATCGACAGTGACTGGCAGATGAATGGCGCCCGGCACCAAGCGGCAGCCAAAATCGACGCCTTCTGTCTTGCCCGCAGCATGCCACTCGCCCTTCATCCAGTCGCCCTGCAATTGCAGCAACGCCTGCCCGTTGATCACCATATTGGTGGCGATGTTCCAGTCGCGGTTCACCGCTTCAGCATCGACGAGCTGCTGGAAGCGGCGCAGCCAGACGAAGACCTCAAGCATGCTGGCATCGTCCAGCACGGCAGGCTTGACGGTTCGCCCGTAGAGTCCGGCATAGACCTCCGGACCGCCGAGGCTGGCGACCAGCACATGGGTCAGGTAGCCAACCTGCCAGCGCTGGGCGCCCAGGGCGATAGGCTGGTAGCCAGCGGCCCGCACAGCGTCGAAATCGGCCCACATGTCGTCGAGCGATGTCCAGCTTTCGGGATCTATGCCGGCCGCCTCAGCCACTGAACGGCTGTAGTAAATCATGGCATCGGCATGGATGGTCGCCGGTACCTTGACGATGGCGCCATCTATGGTGATGGCCTCGCGCACCACCGCGGGCAGCTGTTCCAGCACACCGCTGGCCGCAAACTGTTCCCCCAGATGCAGCAGCTTTCCCTCGGCATCGAGTGAGCGGTAGATATCGGGCTGCGATTGCAGGAAAACATTGGGCGTAGCCCCGGCATCGATCACCTCCAGCACGGTGATGGCACCATCGGCATCGTGCGGGATGGCCAGCGGTACCCAGTGGTTGCCGCGGGCCTCAACCGCCTCGCGCAACACGTTGAGTGCCGCAAGTTCGGCGGGAGATGCCCAGTTATGATAGACGACTATATCTGTGGCGCTGGCTGCCGGGATGACAAGGGTGAGGGCAAGGACATGGTGGGCGAGTCGTCCGGTCCACACCACTCGCATCTCCTCCGTCGCGGATCTGAAGGCTGAAGCTAGCCCGTGGCCCGTCCAGCTCTTGCGGCACGGAACGAGGCATTTGTTTGGCGCAAACTGCGACCAAACTGCTTGCCAGCGCGTTAATGCCAGCCTCGGAAGGGTCGCTATGCGGGCCTATGGGTTACGGATATTCCAGTTGAACAGGTGACATCATGGTCGAAAAACTCAGCGGCAAGGAACGGGAAACGGGCCTGCGCAGCCTCAATGGCTGGGTCTATGACGAAGCAGGTGATGCCATTGAGCATGTCTTCAAATTCAAGGATTTTTCCGAGGCCTTCGGCTTTATGAGCCGGGTGGCGCTGGCCGCCGAGAAGGCTGGCCACCATCCCGACTGGTCCAACAGCTACAACGCCGTCACCATTCGCCTCTCGACCCATGATGCGGGCGGCCTCAGCGCCAAGGACATCGCCCTGGCCCAGATGATCGACAAGATCATGGCCTAGCCGCGCTCAGTGGAAATTGCGACCACCCGGCAGCGCAGCGTAGGCTTGCCGCCTGGCCCGCTCCACTTCGAGCAGCGCCGGCCGGTCGCGTCCCGGCTGCGGCCCCGATCGGCCTTCGTCGCCCCGCGCCAGGACACGATCGCCAATGTCGTGACCATGCGCAAGATCGAGCAGATGGCTGGTCATGTCGGTCAACTGCTCGGCAATGATGTGAATGACCAGCCCCTCGCGCTGCAACTGCCCGCGCACCGCCAGCATGCGGGCCCCCAGCACGGTCTTGCGGTTGGCCTCGAACACTTTCGGCCAGATAACGATATTGGCGATGCCGGTCTCGTCCTCGAGCGTGGCGAAGATCACGCCGCTGGCCGTGCCCGGACGCTGGCGCACCAGCACCAGCCCCGCCACCTCGATGCGGCTGCCCGGCTTGACCTGCATGAGCTGGTCCGACCGGGTTACGCGGCGGGCGTCGAGCAGCGGGCGGATGAACTGCAGGGGGTGCCCCTTGAGCGAAAAGGACAGCGTCGAATAATCGTGGATCACCTCCTCCCCAGGTAGCATCCGGGGCAGGCCGGCTTCGGCATCGCGGGCCGTTTCGACCTCTCCCGACGCCTGGAACAAGGGCAGCGTATCGGCCCCATGCGTGCCGATCAGCCCCTTGACCGCCCACAGCGCCTCGCGCCGCGACAGGCCAAGTGAGGCGAAGGCATCGGCGCGGGCAAGCTTTTCCAGTGAGGCGATGGAGACCCCGGTTCGCAGCCACAGATCGCGCACCGAATCATAGCCCGAACCACGGCGCGCCACGATGACGTTGATGTCCGCTTCCGGCAGCCCTATCGCCTGGGAGAGGCCGAGCCGGATGGCCTTGGTGGAATGAATGTCATCCGCCATGTCCTGATGCTGTGGCCATAAATGCTCCCGGGCCGGACGGCCGCCGTCTTCCAGTACGCATTCGAGATCGGAGAGATTGACGTCGAGCGAGCGCACCTCAACGCCATGTTCGATGGCATCGCGGATGATCTGGCTGGGAGCGTAGAAACCCATGGGCTGGCTGTTAAGCAGCGCGCAGGCAAAGACGTCCGGGTAATGGCATTTTAGCCAGCAGGAAGCATAAACGAGCAGCGCGAAGGACGCCGCATGGCTTTCGGGAAAGCCATATTCGGCAAAGCCCTTGATCTGGGCAAAGCAGCGCTGGGCAAATTCGAGGGCATAACCATTGTCGGTCATCCCCTTGAGGAAACGCTGCTCGAAGATCGCAATCCGGCCCGTCCGCCGCCAGGCCGCCATGGCGCGCCGCAGCTGATCGGCCTCTCCGGCCGAAAAGCCGGCCCCGACAATGGCCATCTGCATGGCCTGTTCCTGAAACAGCGGTATGCCCAGCGTACGCTCCAGCACCGCGTCCAGCCTGTCGCCCGGCTTGGGCGCCCAGGGCTCGGTGCCATCACGACGCTTGAGATAGGGGTGCACCATGCCGCCCTGGATGGGACCCGGCCGGACAATGGCGACCTCAATGACGAGATCGTAGAACCGTGTCGGCTTGAGGCGCGGCAGCATCGACATCTGCGCCCGGCTTTCGATCTGGAACACGCCCAGCGTATCGGCCCGATGCGTCATGGCGTAGACGCGCTCCCTGGCAAACGGCCCCTCCCCGGTTTCTTCCGCCAGCAGCTCGGTCAGCTCGGGCTTTTTTCCATAATGGACCTGCATCAGCTCGAAGGCGCGGCGCAGGCAACTCAGCATGCCCAGCGCCAGCACATCGACCTTGAGAATGGCCAGGGCGTCGATATCGTCCTTGTTCCATTCGATGATATTGCGGCTATCCATGGCCGACTTGCCTATGGGTACGAGGCTTTCCAGCGAATCCCGCGTGATGACGAAGCCGCCCACATGCTGGGATAGGTGCCGCGGAAATCCGCGCAGCACAGTGACGACCTCGAACATCTGCGCCAGCACCGGATCGTCCGGACTAAGGCCGATAGCGGCCACCCCGGCCAGATCCAGTTTCGATCCCCAGCCCCAATGCAGCTGGTTGAACGCGGCCACGGTGTCGTCGGAGACGCCGAACACCTTGGCCGTCTCGCGAATGGCGCTCTTGGAGCGATAGGAGATGACATTGGCGGTGAGGCCCGTGCGCTTGCCGCCATACTTCTTGTAGACATACTGCATCACCTCCTCGCGCCGCTCATGCTCGAAATCGACGTCGATATCGGGCGGCTCGTCGCGCTCGGTGGAAATGAAGCGCCCGAAGACCAGATTGGACTTGAGCGGATCGACTGCGGTGATGCCGAGGCAGAAGCAGACCGCCGAATTGGCCGCCGAACCGCGCCCCTGGCACATGATCTTGCGCTCGTTTCGCGCATACATGACAATATCATGCACGGTCAGGAAATAGGCCGCATAGCCCTTATAGGCGATGAGGCAGAGCTCCTTCCAGATACTCTCCTTGAGCGTGTCGGGGAGACCGTCGGGATAGCGCTGTGCCGCCCCCGCCCAGGTCAACCGCTCCAGCGTCTGCTGCGCCGTTTCTCCATCGCCAATGGTCTCCTCGGGATAATTGTATTTGAGCTGATCGAGCGAGAAGCCGATCCGGGCAATGAAGCGCTGGGTTTCAGCTATGGCATTGGCATGCTCGGCAAAGAGCCGCGCCATTTCCCCGGCCGGCTTGATATGCCGCTCGGCATTGGCGGCGAGCTGCCAGCCGGCGGTTTGCAGCGTCAGATGTTCGCGAATGCAGGTCACCACATCCTGCACCATGCGCCGATTGGGCTCGTGGTAGAGCACGTCATTGCTGGCCAGCATCGGCACGCCATGGCGCTTGCCGAGCTGGTCGATACGGTTGAGCCGGGCCCGGTCATTGCCATCGAACCGCACCGAGCCGACCACCCAGACACGGCCCGACGCGAGACGCGCCAGCGATTCCAGTATGCGCTCGGTCAACCCCCAGTCATCTTCGTTGGGGACAAGGATGAAGAGCTGCTCCTGCGCATGGTTTTCCGAGGGGCCATGCTCCACCGACGAAACCGGATCGCCCGAACCGAAGAGATCGGTGAAATAGAGGACCGGCTTGCCCTTTTCGCCCCGCTGATTGCCCCTTGTGAGCAGTTTGCACAGCCGCCCATAAGCCAGGCGATTGGTGGGATAGGCGATGATATCGGGCGTGCCGTCAGCAAAGCAGAGGCGCACGCCCACAAGATAGCGGAAATCGGGATGGCTCTCCTTGAGCTCGCGCGCCGTCACGAAACCCCGCACCACGCCAGCAAAGCTGTTGCGGTCGGTCAGGCCGAAACCGGTGAGCCCCGCATGGGCGGCGGCGGCGACCAGTTCCTCGGGATGGGAGCCGCTGCGCAGGAAGGAAAAATTGCTGGTCGACACCAGCTCGGCAAAAGCGGGCTCGGGCTGTCGGCTGCTGGGTCGCGGACGATCCCGCTGCTGCAGTGCAATCACGCCGCTCATGCGAAGAACCCATGCAGGTACCAGGTCGGCGTGAGCCCAAGGGCATAGAGCCCGTCCCGGAAAATCCAGAACCGCCGCCCCTCCCCGTCTTCGGCAACATAGTAATCCCGCGTCACCGCCTCGGGATTGAACAGCACGAGATTGGGTGTGTAGGGGGCCGACTCGGGCTTACGGTGTGGCTCGGGCGACACCAGCTGCAGGCGTTGACCTGTGCGCCACCATTCGGCACCCAGCCGCTCGGGGCCGGAGGCCCGGATGAGCTTGTAGCTGACCCGCCGCCAGATCATCGAGGCCGGAAGGCCGTCCGGCACTTCGGCATTGATGGCAATGGGTTCGGGCACGGGCAGCAGCCGCAGCGGACGCTGCAGGTCGGGGCGGGCCTGATATTGCTCGCCCCCGCTTCCGGCGATTGCCGGCACGAGTCTGGCCGCGCGTTCGGGGATATGGCTGGCCTGAAACTGCGTGCGCAGCACCGCCAGACTGCCCAGGCGACTGCTCATCCGGTCCTGCAGCTGATCGAGATCGGCCGCACCGTCATCGACGGCAAAGACCCCGAGCTGGGCGGCGTCGAGTTCCCCCACCGAACTCACCGCCAGCCGGATCATGTCGATGCCGAAGCCCGCGTCATATTCCCCTTCCAGCCGCTCGGAGCGGTTGCTGAACAGCTTGCCGATATGTTCGGGATCGCGGGTGAGACGGGCCGAATTGACCGACAGGGCCATCACCTTGTGGTCGACGCGATAGAGCAGCAGGTGGAAGGCCTGCGCCCCCAGCCCCTCTGCCTCGAGGCGGATGCCGAGCTGAATGGCCAGATCATGCGTGGTCATCAGCACATCGTCCATCAGCCCGATCGGATCGGCAAAACGCCGCTCGGCATAGCGTTCTGCCACCGGCAGGCGGGGCGTCATCCGCTCTTCGACCAGCCCAAAGGCCTGATCGATCCGGGTCAGCAGCGAGAGCCCGAACCGGGCCTGCAGCGGCTTGCGTTCACGCTGCCGGAGCTGGCCGATACTCTTGAGCCCCATCTGGGTGAGACCGGCAATCTGGGCCGGATCGAGCCGCAGCGCCGCGACCGGCAACGTGTCGAGCACCGCTTCGAGATCGCCCATCTCGACCACCTGGCTGCGCGCAAAATGGCTGACCGCCCAGGCCGCCCCGATAGTGGGCGCAACCGCGCCGGCAACCGTATAGCCCAGATCGCGCAGCCGGGTCAGCAGGCTGCGCAGCATGGCCCGCTCGCCGCCGAACAGATGCGCCACCCCGGTAATGTCGAGCACCAGATCGCCGAACCCCGCCAGATCGGTCATCACCGCAACCAGCGGGCTGGCATTGGAATGCCAGTCGGCGAAATCGGCAAAGGCCGCTTCGAGCAGCGGTCGCTCCATCTCGCGAACCACGAGGTCAGGCAGCATGGCGCGGGCATCGGCCAGGTTCTGCCCGATGCTGAGACCGGCTCTGGCCGCTGCGGCATCCACCGCGGCCAGGCGCAATCCGCCCTTGATCCGTTCGTACAGGGCCAGCGGTGCCGCGGCGAGCCGAGGATCAGCCCGTTTCAGGTAATCGGTGGCCCAGCTGGGCAGGAACAGCACGAGGAAGCGTCGCTCCTGTCGCGAACCGGTATGCGTGCCGGCGTCCAGCGTCAGTTGTCGTAAATCCATTTTCCGTCCAACCCAGAAGCCACTCGGTCTGCTGCTTGAGCAAAATCCCCTTCTCCAATTGCGCCCGCCAGCGCGGCGGGCCGGGCGCCATGGCGTCATAGCGCTTGCGGGCGCTCGCCTGGGGGGTCAGCCGCCAGCGCAGATGCGCGGCGCTCGCCTCCCGCCCCGTGCCGTAGCGCAATAGGAAAATCGAACAACCGGCGCCGGCGGCACGCAGGCTCAGCCGGCGGCTGGCGGTAAAATCAAGCTGCCGGTGATGACCGGCAATATCGGCGACGACAGCCGCCACCGCCTTGCAGGCCACGGCTTCCTCAGCGGCCCACAACAGCTCGGCCATATTGGCGGCACGCACCAGCACCAGCGCATCGGGGTCAAAACCGAAACTGACAAGGCCGGGGCCATAGGGCAGGCCCAGCTCCTGAGCATCATTGGCCAATTGCAGATAGACGATGGCGGGCCGCCGGGGGTTAAGCAGGCTGCGCGCCTGGGCCAGGGCAAAACCCAGCACCGCCCCGGCATGGCGCCGCTCATCGGAAAATATCTCCTGCAGCAGGCCGCCACCCGGCAGCGGAAACCCCTGCATTTCGTCCTGCACCAGCACCCGTGCTTCAGCCAGCGCCGGCTTGCGCTCGATATCGGCAATGCTGTCCCGCAGCGCGGCGATGCGCTGCTGGCGATCGGGCGAAATCATCGCGCCAACCTTCCTGGTGATGCGAACAAAACAGGAACATTTAGACTCCGAATCCGCACGGAGTCGAGTCCTTTTCACCACCCAGGGTGTGGCGCTTCGGCATCAAGCCCGGTCAAGAGCGCGTGAGTGGGCCTCCAGCCCATTGAGGAAATCGCGCGGGCTGCTAACTCTGTTCAGGCCTGCCCTCCCCGGTGCGCAAACCCATTTCGTCGCTCCCACCACTCCCCGAAGGAGGCTTGCGCCATGTTCGAGGCCATTACACGATTGTTCAACCGGCCCGACGCCGTGCAGGACAACCACGAGCCCAAACTGGCCGTCGCCGCCCTGCTGGTACATCTGGCCGCCGTGGACGGGCAGATGAAGGACGAGGAGCGCAATGCCATCAAGGGCGCGCTGCAGGACCAATATGACCTCGACGAGGCGAGCGTTGAAAAGCTGGTCCGCGAGGCCGCTTTGCGCGATGCCGAGGCCGTGGATTTCTACCGCTTCACCCAGGGCATTACCCAGCTCCCCATGGACGACCGCATCGAGATCGTGCGGATGATGTGGATGGTGGTCTTTTCCGACAAGAAGAACCACGAGCTGGAGGACAACATGGTCTGGCGCATCGCCGAACTCATTGGCGTCTCCAGCCGCGACCGCACCATCCTGCGCAACCAGATCGGCAAGTCCGAGAAGGCCTGACGCCTACCAGGCGGCAAATTCGCCGATGATCTCGACTTCGTCGCTGGCGCAGTCGAATTCGCCGGACTGGTCGGCCGCTTCGCGCGCCAGCACATTGGCATCGGCATTGGCCAGCGCATCGATATAGGCGATGTGGCAGCTATTGCCCTCGACCAGCTGCGTCACCACCAGCACCTGGCCCTTGTCCTCCCCGGTTTCCGGATCGGCCGTGTGGTAGCGCACGATGGTGGCAATCGGCATCCAGCGGCCCAGCGCATTGCTGAGCCGCCATTCCAGCTTGGGCCCCAGCGTATTGAACGGCGGCAGGGTCTGGCCATCGGCCATCCTGGCGCCAAAGCCGTAGATGAGCGAGAAACGCAGGTCGCCCTCGGTCACCAGCAGCGGATAGCCCTTGTAGCCAGGACAGGACCAGCTGGCGCCGAAATCATCGGCATCGAGCACCAGGCACTCGTCGAGATCGATATCGGTATAGGCGCTGTTGAACGCGGCCTGGGCCGGCACGGCCAGCAGCAGCGTCGCGAGCAGGCCGGCAAATATCGATTTCATGGTCATTCCTTCCAGGATACATGCACCGAGCATAGCGGGCATCAGCCAAACTGGCTTGCCTTTGCGGCCTGTTGTGGGCACAACGCAGCCACTTTGTCGCCTCCACGATGAACGAGACATGAAGCCATGAATATCGACGCCATCCCGACCGGGAAGAATCCGCCCGACGACCTCAATGTCATCATCGAAGTCCCGATGGGTGGCGAGCCGATCAAGTACGAAATCGACAAGGCCAGTGGCGCGCTCTTCGTCGACCGCTTCCTCTATACGCCGATGCGCTATCCCGGCAATTACGGCTTCGTGCCCCATACGCTCTGCGGCGATGGCGATCCGCTCGACGTCATCGTGATGAATTCCCGCCCTCTCGTCCCCGGCGCCGTGGTGCGCTGCCGCCCCATCGGCGTGCTGTTCATGGAAGACGATGGCGGCCAGGACGAGAAAATCCTCGCCGTGCCGGTCAGCAAGCTCACCAAGATGTATGACAGCATCAAGGATATCGGCGACATGCAGGCCATCCAGGTGGAGCGCGTGAAGCACTTCTTCACCCACTACAAGGACCTCGAGCCCGGCAAATGGGCCAAGATCAGCCATGTCGGCGGCTATGAGGACGCCAAGAAGGTGATCCTCGACTCCATCGAGATGCACAAGAACGCCAAGTAAGCCGCCGTGACCGGCCGCATCGTCATTCTCAACGGCGCGCCGCGCTCGGGCAAATCCTCCATCGCCAGGGCCATGCAGGACAACCTGCCTGGCCATTGGATCAATCTGGGCGTCGATGCCCAGAACGCCATGTTGCCACAGGCGCTGTTGCCGGGGATAGGTTTACGGCCCGGCGGCGAACGGCCCGACCTCGAGGCCTTTGTGCCCGGCCTCTTCTCCGCGCTCTACGACGCCATTGCCGCCCATGCGCGGCAGGGCTTTGACGTCGTGGCCGATCTGGGCCATCACGACAGCTATTCCCAACCCCTCGGCATCCTTCCCGCCTGTGCCCGCCATATGGCCGGGCTCGACGTGCTGTTCGTCGGCGTGCGCTGCCCGGTTGAGACCATCATGGCCCGCCGCAATGCCGATCCGCGGGGCTATGTTGCCGGCCCGGGCGTACCCGAGCCGGTGCGGCGCTGGCAGGAGGCGGTGCATGTGCCGGGCATTTACGACCTCGAACTCGATACCGCCGTCCTGAGCCCACAGGCTTGCGCCACCGCCATCGCCCAGGCGCTGGCCCATCCGCCGCAGCCGAGAGCCTTTGCGCGGCTGGCCCGCCTCTAGCGCCCGACGCCCATGCGGGCCAGCAGCCGGTCGCGCCGGATGAACTGGTGCCAGAGCGCGGCCCCGACATGGCCGATGAGCAGGGCAATCAGCAGGCGCGCCAGCAGGCCATGCACGCCCATGGGCGGAACCTGGGTGAAATCGGGCAGCGGCAGGGGCGCTGCACCCAGCAGCTGCAGATTGGCCCCGCTGAGAATGATGGTGGCCGACCCGCTGGCCACCATGACCAGAATGGCCACATAGAGCCCGTAATGCACGACGCGGGACGCAACCGCCTGGCCGCGCGACATGTCGGCCGGATCGGCAGGGCGCCTGTCGAAGAACAGCCACCAGACGATGCGCAACAGGGTCAGCAGGCCAATGACCGCCCCCATGACGGCATGGCCGCGCAGCAGCGTCAGCTCTAGCGCCGCATCACTGGTGTTTTCTGCAGCGAGGCCGCTGGCCAGCATGCCGACAATGGCAATGGCGGTGACCCAGTGGATGGCGATGGCCATGCTGCCATAGCGGGTGGAACTGCTTTTGAGCGACATAGCTGACTCCTTGCGACAGCGCTGCGAATGGCATATAAATAGCATACTATGTATTTAAATAGCAAGCTATGCAAATGGCCCTGATTCGCGAAGCCTCGGCGGGCTACCTCACCAATTGGGCGGCGCGCCTGTTCGCCCGTGAGCTGGAGCGGCAGCTGGCGCCCTCCGGTATTGCGCCAGCCTACATGCCGGTGCTGTTTGCCCTGGCCGACGGGAGTGCGCTGACGCAAAAAGCCCTGGCCCGCCGCGCTGCGGTGGAACAGCCCACCATGGCGGCCACGCTCAACCGCATGCAGCGCGACGGCATGATAACCCGCCGGCCCGACCCCGGGGATAAACGCAGCGCGCTGGTGGCGCTGACGCCACTGGCCCTGGGCCAGATCGACGCCGTCGAGCGGGTGGTGAGCGCCATCAATACGCTGGCGCTCGAACAGCTGGCACCCGACGAACGGACCCAATTGCTGGGCCTGCTGCGCCGGGTGATCGGCGTGCTGGAAGCCCAGGACAAGCAGCTGGGCACCTGAGGCCGTGCAGCCTAGTTTACCGTCAGGTGCCCCAGCTTGTCGGGATTGCGGACGATATAGATGCCCTTGATCTGGCCCTCTTCGATCAGCAGGGCGGTGGTCTGCCAGCCATCGCTTTCCTCGCTGATGAAGCCGGGCAGGCCGTTGATGATGCCGTAGCGGACGATCGACGAACCCTTGTCGGCGAACATCTGCGCGAGACCGGCATGCAGCGCCATGACGGCTTCGAGGCCGAGAATGGGCTGGGTCGCGGCCGGCCGCTTGCCGCCGCCATCGGAGACCACCACCACATCCGCCGCCAGCAGCGCCCGCAGCGCGCTCATGTCGCCACTGCGTGAGGCGTCGAAGAAAGCCTCGGCGATCGCGAGGCTACGCTCTTCGGCGATTGGAAAGCGTGGCCGCGCCGCCCGGACATTGGTACGGGCGCGGCTGGCCAATTGGCGGCAGGCGGCTGGGTCCTTGCCGATGGTTTCCCCGATCTCGGCAAAGCCGACGCCGAACACATCGTGCAGCAGGAAGGCGGCACGCTCGAGCGGCGACAGCCGTTCGAGCGCCAGTAGCAGCGGCAGGGTGACATCGTCGTCGAGCATGTCGGCTTCAGCCTCGACCACCGGCTCGGGCAGCCACGGCCCGATATAGGTCTCGCGCCGGTGCCGGGCCGATTTGAGCACATCCAGACAAAGCCGCGTCACCGTGCGGATGAGGAAGCCCTCGGGCTCCCTCACCTCATCGCGCTCGGCCTTGAGCCAGCGGATGAACGCTTCCTGCACCACATCCTCGGCATCGGCGACCGAGCCGAGCATGCGATAGGCCACCCGCAACAGGCGCGGCCGGATTGGCTCGAAGGCACTGGCCGCGGCCTGTCCGGACGCTTCCATCAGGCGGCCACGCGCGGTGCGGAACCCGGATGGGACACCTTGAAGCCGACATTGAGCCGGTTGAAGCTGTTGATGGCAGTAATCATCAGGGTCAGCTTGACCTGCTCTTCGGGAGTGAATTCCTGCGCCACTGCTTCATAGGCGAGATCCCGGCCATGCTCGTCCCCGAGCCGGGTCAGCGCCTCGGTCCAGCCCATCGCCGCCCGCTCGCGGGCGCTGAACAGCGGCGATTCGCGCCAGGCATCGAGCAGGAAGATGCGCATCTCGCTCTCGCCGGCCTTGCGGGCGTCCCGCACATGCATGTGGAGGCACGCGGCGCAGCCATTGATCTGCGAAGCGCGGATCTTGATCAGCTCGACCAGGCCCGGCTCGAGCCCCATGGCGGCGACGGTGTTGCCGAATTCGATGAGCGGCTGGATGAGATTGCCGGCGGCCATATAGGGATTGGGTCTTGTGGTCATGATGTTTCCTCGTGTTCGGGGTGATCCCGAAGGAGAAGACGAGGTGGATGGGACGAGTGTGACATGGGTGCGTGTTTTTCGTGGATCGTGGCTCTCATACCCCCTCCTAACCTCCCCCTGACAGGGGGAGGGACTGATCCAGTTCTTGGCTGCATGCTGCCACAACCACAGCGCGGTTCCTCCCCCTATCAGGGGGAGGTTGGGTGGGGGTACTCCGATCCCAACCCTTACCCCAGCAGCCCATAGGTCTGCACGACATTGCCCTTGCTCGTGGTGGTGCTGTTCTTGAGCACGAGGCGCGTCGTCGGATCCGTCGGCTCGAACAGGTGCCTCCCTTTGCCTGCGATGACCGGGTGGGTGATCAGCGTCAATTCGTCCAGCAGCCCCGCAAACAGCAGTTGGCGCAGCAGC
>NZ_JAKFDJ010000195.1:0-37948 GCF_036676215.1 Devosia sp.
GCGCCGATAAAATCGCCCGCCAGCGACAGTTCCTGCATCTGCGAGCACAGGCGCGGCGCCACGTTGGACGTCACCGAGATGCAGCCATGGCCGCCATGGGCATTGAATCCGAGCGCGGTGCTGTCGTCGCCTGAAAGCAGGATGAAGTCCTTGCCCAGCTTGTTGCGCTGCATGCTGGCCCGCTCGAGGTTGCCGGTCGCATCCTTGACGCCGATGATATTGGCGTGGGCTTCGTGCAGGCGCGCAATAGTGTCCACCGTCAGGTCGACGACGGTGCGGCCCGGCACGCTGTAGAGAATGACCGGAATGCCGACGGCCTTGGCCACGGCCGAGAAGTGCTGGAACAGCCCCTCCTGGTTGGGCTTGTTGTAATAGGGCACGACCGACAGCACGGCATCGGCGCCGGTGTCCTCGGCGAACCTGGCCAGTGACACGGCTTCGGCAGTCGAGTTGGAGCCCGCACCGGCAATCACCGGCACGCGCTTGTTGGCGACTTCGACGCAGATTTCCACTACGCGGCGGTGTTCTTCGTGGCTGACCGTGGGGCTTTCGCCCGTGGTTCCGACAGGCACCAGGCCATGCGTGCCCTCGGCAATCTGCCACTCAACAAAGCTGGCGAAGGCTTTCTCATCGACATTCCCATTGAGCATGGGAGTGATGAGCGCCGTAATCGATCCTCGCAGCATTTGTCGAAATGTCCTTGGGTTGGTTGCCACAGTTCAGCCGTGGCAGAGTGTCATAGAGCGGCTGTAGCGCCGTTTTTTACGCGCCGCACCATAGTTTTTATCGGGCAGCATCACAACGCTTTGTTGCGCCCGCGACCAGCCGGGTTCATCGGCGGCAACACCATCTTTACCCGGATCGGGTAACTTTGGGTTAACCGCAGGTGGGGGCGCCCAGCTGGTTGGATCGACACGTACCAGCAGGACGGCAGATGACGCAGCGCTTTCGGGCAGGCTTCATCGCAGCGGTTTTGGGCCTGGCGAGCTTTGCCCCCCTCTTCCACGCGATAGCCAATGACGCGATCGACACGGTAACGACCGGCTCGGTGCCGTCGGGGACAAGCGCGTCGGTGGCCGACCTGAAGGGGTCGGCGGCGTTTCGCGACGCGCTGGCGGTGCTGATCGAGGGCGATCCGGTAGCGGCGTACAGCGAGGCAGCAGCGCTGGACAATGATATTGAGCGGCGCACCATTCAGTGGGCGGCGATCTATTTCCATGCCGGCGAGATCGACTATCGGGCGATCGAGCGGTTCGTCGCCGATGCGCCCGGCTTTGCGGCACCCAGCATCTATCGCACGCGGGTCGAACAGTCGCTGGGCAAGGCCGAGGTGGCGGCGGGCGACGTGGTGACGGCGCTGGCCGGGCCCACGCCCAACACCGTCGATGGCAAGATCCTGCTGGCCGGTGCCTATCTGGCCGAGGGCGACACGCACCGCGCCACCAGCTTGGCCCGCAGCATCTGGATCGACAATTTCCTGACCGAAGCGCAGGAGGACGCGGTTACCACCCGGCTCGGCAACCTGCTGGACGGCGACGCCCATTGGGCGCGGGCCATGCATTTGATGATGCATGATCGGGCACGGGGCAGCGAGCGGCTGCTGCCGCATCTCACGGCGGCGCAGAAGTCGCTGGTGGTGGCGCGGGCGGCGGTGTCTCGCAACGATGCCGACGCCAAGGCGCTGCTGGATAGCGTCGACGCCAGCATGCATTCGAACCCGGTCTATATCTACTCGCGCGCCCAGCGGGCGCGGCAGTTCGAGCTCTGGGAAGGTGCCGTCGACTGGCTCGACAAGGCGCCGGAGGTGCTGCCCGACGCGGCCGAGTGGTGGTATGAGCGGCGCACCCTGATCCGCCAATTGCTTGATGTCGGCCAGCCCGAGCTCGCCTATCGGGCGGCGGCGGGTTACCGCAAGGGACCGGAAGGACGGCTGGTGGAAGCCCATTTCCACGCCGGCTGGATCGCCCTGTCATTTCTTGACGACCCGGCTGCGGCCACCACGCATTTCACCGCCATGGCCGCGCTGTCGACACTGCCCGACAGCGTGGCGCAGGCCAATTACTGGCTGGCGCGGGCCCATCGCCAGGCCGGCGACGCGGCGGGTGCGCAAGCCGCACTCGAAACCGCGGCGGCGTTCGGCACGGTCTATTACGGGCAGCTGGCGCGGGCGGAGCTGGGCGAGGCCGGCGTCGATATCCGCCCCCTGCCCGACCCGCGCCAGAGCGAGATCCTGTTCAACGCCAATCCGGTGGTGGGGGCCGTGCGTCTGCTGGCCGCCAATGGGCAGGCCAAGATGGCCGTGCCGCTGCTGCGCCATTTCGGCACTGGCCTGAACACGGGCGGCGAACTGCTGCTGGCGGCACGGCTGGCCGAGGAGATCGACGCGCATCACCTGGCGATCGCGATCGCCAATACGGCCGATCAACGCGGCACGCCGCTCGACATGTTCAGCTTTCCCCAGGCGGGGCTGCCTGCCGACGTGCGGCTCGCTGCCGACCGAGCCGCAGTCTATGCGGTGGTGCGGCAGGAATCGATGTTCCAGATCGACGCCGTATCGTCGGCGGGCGCGCGGGGGCTGATGCAGTTGATGCCGGGCACCGCGCGGGAGGTGGCGCGCGAGGTGGGGGTCGACTATTCGCCCGGCCGGCTGGTGAGCGACGCGGCCTATAATGCGCTGCTGGGCTCGACCTATCTCAGCACCCAGCTCGAGCGCTATGACGGCTCGCTGGTGCTGGCGGCGGCCGCCTATAATGCCGGGCCGGGCAATGCCAACAAGTGGATCCGGGCCTATGGCGACCCGCGCGCGGACAATGTCGATCCGGTCATCTGGGTGGAACTGATCCCGTTCCAGGAGACACGGACCTATGTGAAGCGTGTGCTGGGCAATTACTTGGTGTATCGCGCGCGCCTCGGGATCAGTCCAGTGACATTGCAGCAAGCGCTACGCACCATTCGATAGACGGTTCCTCTTGAGGAGACTCGCGCACTGCCTCTAGATAGCGGCAACCAGAGTTGCCCATGCCGCGCAAAAGAACCGTCCCCGCCGACCATGCAGCCTTTGCCGAATTGCCCGTCACCCACGTGACGCTGGCGGCAGGCGTGCGCGCGGCCGTGCATGTCGCGGGGCGCCTGTCGAGCCAGCGGCTTCCGGTGGTCTGCATTGCCGGCTATCAGCGCAATATGAGCGACTTCAGCGCTTTCGCCGACTATTTCCGCCGCGTCGGCGGCGGCGAGTGGCCGGTGGTGCTAATCGACCTGCCCGGCCGCGGACGCGCCGACGACCGCATCCGCGCCGAGGACTATGGCTCGCTGGCCGATGCGCGCGATGTCGCGTCAGTCATGGCCGCATTGGGCATCGGCCAAGCGGTGATGCTGGGGCAAGGACATGGCGGCCAGGTGATCATGGCGCTGGCGGCCAGCCATCCACTGCTCATCGCGGGGACGGTGCTACTCGATGCCGGTCCGGTCACCAATTCGCGCGGCATAGTCAGGCTGCGCAACAATCTGGCTCATATCGAAAGCCTGCAGGGGGCTGCGGCGGTTACGGCCGGCTTCCGGCGCATTCTGGGCGGCGACTATCCCGGCCTGGCGGACAACAGGCTCGACGCGCTGATCGGGCGCAGTCACATGATCGACAAGCGCGGCAAGGCACGGCCGCTGTTTGACCGCCGCCTGATCGAGGTCCTCGACAGCATCAATTTCGACGATGTCCTGATGGCCCAATGGCCGCTGTTCGACGCGCTGCGCTGTGCGCCGCTGATGCTGCTGCGCACGCAGCTGACTGACCAGTTGCGCCGCGAAACCTTTGACGAAATGGCCCGGCGGCGGCCCGATGCGACGGCACTGATCATTGCCGGGCAAGGCTCGCCTGCCCTGTTCGACCAGCACGAGGAGATCGAGGCGGTGGCCGAATTTGTCATTCGTACAAGTTCGCAGGTGCTGGGTCGGGCGGCCTAGCGGCAAGCCACTAGGCGACGGCCCTGGCCTTGGCGAGCTCGATTGCCTGCTCGACCCAGCGCTCGCGACGAATGCGGCCCTTGAACGCCAACTGACCCTCTACCCACTCAGCATTGGCCTTGGTCCAGCCGGCGATCTGATCGATATGGAACACGCCCATTGCATAAAGCGATGCTTCAATTTTCGGGCCGATTCCCTTGATCTGCTTGAGATTGTCGGCTGTGCCGTCACGGGCGACGGGAAGCGCCGGAGGCTTGGCATCGACTGCTTTGGCCTTGGTGGGGCGCTTGGCGATGGCTGGTTCGGACGCTGGCCTGGGGGCTACCGGAGCGGGCTCGACCCGCTTCGGTTTCGGCGCCGGCGGTTGCGGCAAGGGTTCGTCGACGGTCGCGGCCAGCCGCGCCGCATGACTGCGTGTGGGGCGCGGTTCGGAAGACGTCGCTGGCGCCACCGCGGCAGCCTCGGGCACCGCGACGACCTGCCTTGTGCCGCGAGCGGCGTAAAGAATACGGCGGATGCCATATCCCAGGATGCAGCCGAGGAGATAGGCGACCAGCAGCAGCAGCGCGGTTTCGACAATGTGGGCAGTGTTGCTCATGGGCATCTCACGGCCTCGGTGAGGAGAAGCTGCGCCAACCGACGACGAGGCCGACAAAGCCGGCCGCCGCCAGATAGGGCCAATAGATGCCCAGCAGATAGACGAGTGAACTCCAGTTCATTGCCATGGCCCTCCCCGCCGCTAGTCCTCGGCCTTCACCGTGACGACGATCCGCCGGTTGATGCGCTTGCCCTGTGCCGTATCGTTGTCGGCGATGGGCATGGACTCCCCATAACCCACTGCATAGAGCCGCGAGAACGCGACGCCGCGGGTGACCAGCGCATTGACCACCGCCTCGGCCCGCGCGACCGACAGAGCCAGGTTCTGCGCATCGTCCCCATCGGCATCGGTATGGCCTTCGATATGAACGACGGCGTTGGGACAAGCGGCCAGATCGATTGCCAATTCGTCGAGCGCCTCGGCCGACTCCGCCGCGATAGTCGCCGAGCCGGAGGCGAAGAAGATGGCGTTGCGCGCGGAGAAATAGGCCACGGGCGCGGCGCAGGCGGCAATGTCCGAGGGGACCGGCGTGGTCGCTGCTACAGCAGGGGCCGCAGGCGTTTCGGGGGCAGCGGCAGATGCAGTTGCCTCTGGTTCGGGTGCCGGCTCAGGCGTTGGGGGCGGAGCTACCGCGATAGCGGTGGTCCAGGTTGCCGCACCTGGATCAGCCGCAATGGCGGCCAGCACCTCGGCGCTTGATGCGTCGTCCGATGCCACGCCCTTGAGTGACCAGGCGCCATTGGCAAAAGCAAGTTCGCCCTCATCGAGCAGCAACAGCGCCCGCAAGCCGGCTTCGGCGCTGGGCAGGAAGGCGTCCGGGGCGTCTGGCGCTACCGTTACGGCAGCAATGTCGCCACCGCTGATAGCGCCAAAGAAACGCTTTGCGGGCTCCGCCGGCACCTGGCCGCCCAGTTGAACCGCGCCATCAGCGTCGCGACGGGCCGAGAAGGCGTAGTCCGGATCGACGGCAGGAGCGACCGGGTCGGCGATGGCCGGCTCGGGCTCGACCACAGGTTCGGGCTCCACCACGGGTTCAGGCTCCGCTACGGCAACCGGTTCGGGCACGGTTACGGCGATGGACCAGGCGGCGCTGTCGGTGGCCGATGCAAGGGAAGCGAGCAGCGTGTCGCGGGTTTCGATGGAAGCCGCGGCGCCGTTGAGGGACCATTGCTGCCCGTCAAAGCGGACTTCGCCTTCCTCAAGTGCGAGAACGGCATCGAGGGCGGCCCTCGATGTGGCAACGAAATCGGCCGGCGCCCCTGCCCCGACCTCGGAGGTGTCGACGACCGCGTCGCCCGCGTGCACGGCGAGGAAACTCTTCAGGCTTGCGGTCGGGACGTGGCCCATCAGCGTGACGCCATCGGCGGTGCGGGTGGCAGACCAGAGATAGGGGGAGATCTCGGGGATAACGGACGGCGGCTCGGCCACGGCGATGGACCAGCCGGCCGATGCACGCTCCTGCGCGAGGAAATCGGCATCGATGGCCTGCTTGTCGGCGGCCGAATTGGCCGTGCCGGTAACAGTCCAGCCGAGGCCGTCATAGACTACGCTGCCGTCGCGCAGCCACTGCAGCAGGCCTATCGAGGTCTGGGCCGACGAGACAAAATTACCGGGCTCGCCGGAAGCGTAAGTCATTGTTTCAGCGGCCGATTCGCCGGCAGAAGCGAGCAGCGCGGCTTTTGCCTCCGGGCTGGGTACCAGTCCGGAAAGCGCTATCGCGCCGCTCTCGTCCTTGCTGACTGACCAGGTGTAGCTGCTGACACGCGGTGCCTGAACCTCGGCGCGCGCCAAGACGAGGCCCTGCGGTGCGCCGGAAGCCATGGCGGCGCGCAGCGTTTCAAAGTCAGCGCCGGAGCGGGCGGTGCCGGTTATGGTCAGGACATTGTCGCGCAGGGCGATGCGCCCTTCGCTCATCAGATCGAGGGCGGCGAGGCCGAAATCGACACCCGACTGGTACCGTTCGGGGGCACCGCGACCGAGCTTGAGCCAGGTGACATCGGCGCCCTCGCCCAGGCTGAGTTCTTCGCGGGTGGCCTCATCGGGCGCGTAGCCATCGAAGACCACGACGCCGCCGGGCTGGCGGGTGGCGCTGATCCAGTAGTCGTCAATGCGCGGCGGCTCGAGAGTGACAATGGTGCCGGACGGCTCGAGCGTCTCGACGATACCCTGGGCAATTTCGAGCGTGGGCGGCGCGCCGGCAAGCGTGCTTTCGCCACCGGTAATGCTGGCCGAGCCATATTCCAGGCGCGCCAGCTGCTCGATCAAACTCTGGGAAAGCTCAGCAAAACCAGCGGGCTCGCCCGAGCCCAGAGCAAGACCGGTGGCCACCGGTATGCCGGATACGTCGGCCGTACGGAGGCGCTCGGCGACGGCATCGTCGGGTACGAACCCGGTCACCTCGATGCGCTTGCCGTCGAAGCTGGCGCTCCACTGATAGGGTGCGACGAGGGCCGGGATGATCTCGACTGCGCCGAAGGCGAGCCCCGCCGGAGGGCCGGCTCGTAGCACAATCAGCAGGTCGCGAAAGTCCCGTTCGGACCTGGCGCGACCGTTAACGCTCATGGTGAGGTCGGAGATGACGATCTGGCCCTGATCGAAATATTTCAGCTTGTCGATGGCGAATTCGGCGCCGGCAACCCAGCTCCGCCGGTCGGGCATGCCGGATCGCAGTTGCAATGCGGCATCGTCCAGACCGGCCAGGGTGAGCAACCGCTGTCGCGTCGTCTCATCGGGCACGCCGCCCGTAAGGCTCGTCGCGTCCTGGTCAATGCTGGCTTCGAGTGTGTAGGGACTGGCCATCGGCGCCAGAGTTACAGCGGGCGTTATGGTGCGGATGCCGTCGATGGCGTTGAGGCGGGTGATCGCGGCCTCAAGAACGGCCGTATCGGTAGTCGTGCCCGATAGCGTCAGATCGCGGATATCGAGCGAGAGTTCGGCCCAGTCGTAGCCGCCGGCCGCCATGGCCGCGGTTCCCCTGGCCGTCAGATCGCCGACGATATCGGCCGATGTCATAGCAAGGCATAAAGTCGTGCCGCCCAGGACAGTGGCAAGTCCCGGCACGACCCACTTGATGAGGTCCCTGATCATTCCCGTTCCAGTGAATGTCCCGCAATTGCGGCAACGCTAGTGCATTTCGCGTTGCTATGGAATGAAAATGGCGGCTTCAAGTGGTTGTTTGCGCATGATTATTTCAGACGAAGGCGCTGCCTTGCGGCGGCCGAGTGCCCAAACGCGAGAATCAGCGGCTGTCAGCGCGCTGGGGTCCATCAGAACCAACTACAAAAGCAGAAAGGCCCGGCGTGAGCCGGGCCTTTCCGTAGTCCAAAGCGATCCGAGGATTACTCGAAGGACTTGGCAGCCTTGAAGGTGACCTTGTAGGCACCGTTCTGCTGAACCTTGGCACCGAGCGAGGAGGTGAAACCACCGCCGGGAGCCCAAGCCAGTTCGGCCGAACCGTAGAAGTCGGAGAAGGCAGCAGCGACCGGAGCAGTGTTCTCGGCATGACCGTACACACCGATTTCACCGGTGATCTTGATGGTCTCGGTGACAGCCGCGATCAACTGGGCAGCAACCTGGTAGCCATCGCCGATACCAGCGGTACCGTCGTTGAAGTAACGACCGCCGATGTTGATTTCGATGCCTTCGGCAACCGTGGCGCCAAGCGAACCGCCGAAGCCGTAGTCGGTGTCGAGAGCAGCGCCGCCGATAGCGGTACCACCGGCAGCTTCAGCCGAGAGAGCGACCTTGAACATGTCAAAGTTGGCTTCGCCCGAAACCAGGCCGTTCCAGTACATCCAGTTGCCGCCCGCAGCAAAGCCGCCGCCAACAGCGCCAGCAGCACGGAGCTTGAAGGCGTCGAAGGTGCCGGTCACGCCAGCATGGACAGCGTAGGTGTCGCCAACAGTCTGAACGCCATCCAGCAGGCCGCCCAAGGAACCGCTGATGTGTGCGGTGACGCCTTCGCCAGCATATTCAAGCACGCCGATCAGGCTGCCAGCGTCATTGCCAGTGCGGTCAAGGGCTTCAAGACCGATCTTGCCGATGAAGCCTTCGCCGAACTGGGTCTCGAGCTGGATGACATGGCCACCCTTGCGGACGGGACCTTCCCAGACGCCCTTGTCGGCATCATCGGACATGAACAGGCCGGTGAAGTTGAACGGCTCGTCGTCGCCTTCGTTGAAGATCGAACCCTTCTTACCAGCGGACAGGATGGTGGTGTCACCAACCTGAACGTAGGCGTCTTGGGCGCGAAGCGCATGGAAATCACCATGAGCACCAGCAGGGCTCAGACCGGCAGCAGCTGCGCCGACAGCATTCGTGGCAGCATAATAGTCACGCTGGCGCAGGTTGATCACGACGCGAGCCGGACCGAAATCGCTCGAGGCGGTGCCAACGAACTTCAGCAGGACTTCAACCTTCGAAGCCCAGTCCTGGTTGGAAACACCAACCAAAGCGCTTGGGACGTCGATGTTACGAACGCCGTCCGTATTTTCGCGCGAAGAGATAGTACCGGCAGCAAAGTTGCCCGACACGAAGGTGTTGGCGATGTTGCTGCTCAGGTTGTAGTTGCCGTATTCGAACGTGTACGAAACCTTGCCCGAAATCTGCAGGCAGTTGGTGTCGGACGAGATGGTCAGGCCGGACAGGCCCAGTTCGTCGCAAACGTCGAGCGAGGTGAGAACGCCGAGATCGGCAGCAAAGCCAGCGGTCGAGAGACCGGCAGCAGCAACAGAACCGAGGATAAGGCTCTTGAGTTTCATTAGTTGACCTCCAAAGTCAGTCATTCTTTGTGCCGGTTACCCAGCGGTTTGTCGTAACGCGACCACACTTATTCGTGGTGCAGTGTGTTGCCGTCGCGCTGCGACCGACAAACGATCCCATGCATGGATTCGCAAGACCCACTCTACGCATGGCTGGAGATGACGCAATCACGCAAAAGCCGTTTTGCTGGGCGCGCAATATGGTTGCGAACCGGATGTTGCAGATTCAGCACACAGATGGAAACCACTTGTTAACCCGGCTGAACGGGCCGTTAAAGTCCCCGGGTTTTCTGGGGTCTGCCGGCCTTGCCGGCTTGATTTGGCGAGAATGGGCGGCCTGGCGCCTCCAGACTGACGGCAAGGGGCGTGGCGCGAAATAAGGCGCAAATGCGCGGGGATTTGGAATCAGCGGGCCACCGGGGCCGACGCTGCCACAATTGGAGAGAGCATGGAGATGCAGAGGAAGGTCGCGGTTGTCACAGGTGGCAGCTCGGGAATCGGCAGGGCGGCGGCGCTGGGATTTGCCGGGGCGGGATATGATGTGGCCATTTGCGGACGGCGGGCGGATGCCTTGCAAGGCGTGGCGCTGGAGACCGGGGGATATTGGGGGGAATGCGATGTCACCGATCCGGCGGCAGTGGCGCAGTTCTTTTCCGGCGTGAAGGCCAGGTATGGCCGGATCGATGTTGTGTTCAACAATGCCGGCCGGTTCGCGCCTGCGATATCGTTCGGCGATCTCGATGTCGTCACCTGGAAGGAGATGGTCGATACCAACCTCAACGGCGCCTTCTACGTAGCGCGCGAGGCGTTCCGGGCGATGCGGGACCAGAACCCGCAGGGCGGGCGCATCATCAACAACGGCTCCATCTCGGCCTATGTGCCGCGGCCCGGGGCGGCGTCCTATACGGCTACCAAGCACGCGATCACTGGGCTGACCAAGGCGATCTCGCTGGATGGCCGCGCCTTCAGCATCGCCTGCGGCCAGATCGATATCGGCAATGCCGCCACGGACATGACCAGCACCATGAGCAGCGGCTCGCTACAGGCCAATGGCACGATGCTGCCGGAGCCGACCTTCGAGGTGGCGCATGTGGTCGACGCCCTGCTCTATATGGCGGGGCTGCCGCTAACGGCCAATGTGCAGTTCATGACGGTGATGGCGACCAACATGCCTTACATTGGCCGGGGATAAAGAGGGGCCATCGACTATGCCCGCCAGACTTCCGCGCCGCCGATCCAGGTGGCGCGGACCTGGTGGCTGTCGGATAAGTGGAGGAAGCTGGCGATGGCGCCGGGCCGCAGGTGGCCGAATTCGGCGTCGAGGCCCATGGCCTGGGCGGGGTAGAGCGAGGCCATGCGCAAGGCCTCCTCGAAGGGCAGGCCGATGCGACTGTGCATGAATTCGACGGCGTCGATCATGTCGAGGTCGGCGCCGGCTAGGGTGCCATCGGCGAGGCGCAGGGCCCCGCCGGCCCGGGTGATGGTGCGGCCGTTTAGAGTGAGCATGGTCAGGTCGGTGCCGGTCTGGGACATGGCATCGGTGACGAGGAAAACGCGGCCGGGGCCGGTTTTGGCACGCAGGGCGATCTCAATGGAGGCGGGGTGGACGTGGATGCCGTCGGCGATCAGGCCGGCATGGACACTGTCATTGGTGAGCACCGCGCCGACCACGCCGGGCTCGCGATTGCCGAGCTGGCTCATGGCATTGAACAGGTGCGTGGCCATGCTGGCGCCGGCAGAAAAGGCAGCATTTGCAGTGGCTAAGGTCGCATCGGAGTGGCCGATGCTGACGATGATGCCGGCGTCTGTCAGGGCCTGGATTTGGCTGGGGGTGACAGTTTCGGCAGCGACGGTGACCAGCAGATTGGGCAGATCGGCGCGGGCGGCGATGATGCGGGCGAGATCGGCGTCGTCCATCGGGCGGATCAGGGCCGGATCATGCGTGCCCTTGCGCGCCAGCGACAGATGGGGGCCTTCGAGATGAAGGCCGAGAAAGCCCGGAACGGCTTGATCCATCGCAGCTTTTCCCGCCGCGAGGGCGGCAATGTTGATCTCGGGCGTGTCGGTGATCAGCGTTGGCAAGAGGGCCGTGGTGCCGAACTGCGCATGGGCGGCGCAGATCGTGCGGATGGAATCGACTGTGGGATTATTGTTGAACAGCACGCCGCCGCCGCCATTGACCTGCAGGTCGATGAAGCCGGGCGCCACGATTCCGCCACCGAGTTGAACGGTTGATGAATTGGCTGGCACGGCATCTGCGCGCAGAATGCCGCAGACCTGACCGAACTCGACCAGCAGCGCCGCATCGTCATGCCAGCGATGCCCGTCGAAAATGCGGGCGCCGGAAATGGCGAGAAGGTCGCTCATAGCGTCTCGGTGACTTTCTTGAGTGCCGGGGGCACGTCGGGATTGAAGCCGCGATGGCGCGACAGCTTTTCGACAAAGCCGTAGAAGGAGACGATCAGCGCCAGCGGGTCGGTGAGCGGGTGGCCGGTGGCGGCAAAGGGCAAGGGCCTTGCAGCGCCGGCGCGGGTGCTGGTGACAAAGGCAAGGGCGCCCTGCCCGGCCAGCTTGTGGGCCATGTCGGCAACCGAGGCTTCGGCCGCGTCACGCGCTGCGAGGCCAAGCACGGGATAGCCCGGCGTGACGATGGCGACCGGGCCGTGCATCACTTCGGCCGCGCTATAGGCCTCCGCCTGAATGTTGCAGGTTTCCTTGAACTTGAGCGCCGCTTCGTTGGCGATGGCAAAGCCCGGGCCACGGCCCAGCACATAGAGGGCATTGTGACCGTCGAGCGCGCCGATCAGTTCGGACCAGTCGCAGGCGACGGCCCGGGCGAGAGAATTGGGCAGGTCGTTGACGGCAGCGGCGAGCGCATCGTCGCCACTCCAGCGGGCGATGAGCGCCAGACCGGCAATGACCGAGGTGGCGAAGGTCTTGGTGGCAGCGACGGACTTTTCGAGGCCGGCATGCAGATCGATGGTGAAATCGGACGCGTCCGCCAGGGGCGAGCCGGCGGTGTTGGTGATGGCAATGGTGGTGGCGCCGGAGCGGCGGGCCGACTGGGTCATGCCGACAATGTCGGGGCTCTTGCCCGATTGCGAGATGGCAATGGCGGCGCAGCGGTCGAGCTTGAGATCCTTGCCATAGATCGAGGCAATGGAGGGGCCGATGGAGGCGACCGGCAGGCCGAGCGTCAGCTCGATGGCATATTTGAGATAGGCGCAGGCGTGATCGGACGAACCGCGGGCGACCGTGGCGACCAGAAGCGGGTTGCGCTCGCGCAAAGCGGCGGCGGCGGCGTCGAGCACCGGGCCGCTCTGGTCGAGGAAATTGGCGACGACGCCGGGAATGGCTTCCACTTCCTGGCGCATATGGGTCTGGTTCGGCAAAGTCACGGCTTGGTGGCTCCTGTAGCGGGCGAGTCGCCGAGCCGCAGTTCGGCGACAAAGTCGTAGGTATCGCCCCGGTAGATCGAGCGGGTGAATTCGATGACGCGGCCAGAGGCCAGATAGGAGGTGCGCTCGATATTGAGCCCCGCCGAGCCGGCCGGAACCTGCAGCAGCGCCGCATCTTCCTCATTGAGATTGGCCGCCCGGATGCGCTGGATGGCGCGGATGGGGCGACTGCCGGTCTTGTCGAGGTGCTTGTAGAGAGAATCGCCGATGCTGGTCGGATCGGGCAAGGTGCGCGAGGAGAGGCTGGCGCGCTCGATAGCCAGCGGCGTATCGCCGGTGAGGCGCAGCCGGGCGATACGGGCCACCTGCTCGCCCGAGGTCAGGCCCAGAATGACGGTTTCTTCCGGCGAGGGCACATAGAGGCCGCGATCGAGCCATTCGGCGCGCACTTCCATGCCGCGACGGGCCATATCCTCGGTGAAGGAGGTCAATTGGGACAAGGACTGCTCGACGCGCTGGGTCTGCGGCGCCACGAAAGTGCCCGAGCCGTGGCGCTGGACCAGGACCCCGTCCCTGACCAGTTGCAGCACCGCCTTGCGCACGGTAACGCGCGACACATCGACCTTGGTGGCCAGATCGCGCTCGGATGGCAGGGCATCGCCGGGATTGACGGCGCCACTATGGATGGCATCCTCGATCCAGCGCTTGAGCTGGAGATAGAGCGGCCCACCCGTTGGCAGCACCACCGGACCATCGGCAAAGAAACTGTTGGGCAGATCGGCCACTATTTCCCCCTCGCCTTGTTGCACCTGGTGGAGCGATGCATATCACTAAATGTCTGCGGATTGACCAAGCGCCGCTCCTCTGGTTCTATAATACCAATAAAATACCATTCACCAAGCCCCAAAAATTACCTATGCACCATTCGCGCATAACGCTGGTCCAATTGACGTTTTAGGGCTGTATCGGATCATTGGGACCGCTGGCCAGCGACCTTGGGTGGACAAGTGGTATTTTTTTGGCATTGTTGCGACGACAGGAGAGCGGCATGAGTTCAACGCAAACCGAGATGGTCCATGCCAGTGCTTCGGGCTTCGATATGAGGCCGCCGCAGGAGGCATTGGCGATTCTCGCCGCAGCGCAGGTCGAGGCGGCCGAAGCGGTGCAGGAAGCGGTGCCGGCCATCGCCGAAGCGGCGGAACTTGCTGCGGAATGCCTAAAGGGCGGCGGGCGGTTGATCTATGCGGCGGCCGGCAGTTCGGGGCTGATGGCGCTGGCCGACGCACTGGAATTGCCCGGCACCTATGGCATTGCACGCGACCGCATCAAGGTGCTGCTGGCCGGCGGCATTGCCGGGCTCACCAATATGGAAGGCGGACCGGAGGACGATGCCGAGTCGGCCCGGGCTGAGATCGCCGCGGCCGGGCTCGGGCCGGGCGACTGCGTCATCGCGCTCACGGCCAGCGGCTATACGCCCTACCCCATGGCGGCCGTCGAGGCGGCGCGAGCGGCAGGCGCCAAGACCATCGGCATGAGCAACAATCGCGGGGCGCCGATCTTTGCCAAAGTCGACGTGGCCATCTGCCTGTCGACGCCGCCGGAGGTGATTGCCGGGTCGACCCGCATGGGCGCAGGCACAGCGCAGAAGATCGCGCTCAACATGCTCTCGACCATGATGGCCATTCATCTGGGCCATGTGCATGACGGCTTCATGGTCAATCTGATCGCCGACAATCTGAAGCTGCGCGGGCGGGCGAAGCGGATCGTGATGGCGGTCAGCGGGGTGGGTGACGACGCTGCGGCGGATGCGCTGGAGCGGGCCGATGGGGCGGTGAAGACGGCGATCTTGCTGGCGGCAGGAGCGGATAGCGTTGGCGGCGCGCAGCGGATTCTGGTGGAGAGCGACGGGCACTTGCGGCCGGCGCTGGAGATGCTGGGGCGGTAGAGTTTCCTTACCTCTCCCTTGGGGGAGAGGTCGACCGTCTTCGGCCGGGTGAGGGGGCGTTTCCCAAGCACCGAGCCAAGAAAAGGCCCCCTCACCCGGCGCTGCGCGCCGACCTCTCCCCCAGAGGGAGAGGTGAAGGTGGCTCCACTCTGGAGCCCACACCGAGGCCCGCCCAGAACAAAAAATCAAAAAAGTCCGGAATCGATGTCGAAAGCGAGCCGCGCGGCTCGTCGCTTTGGTGACACTACACGCAACGGAGAATGCCCAAATGACCAAGACCCTTCCCACCCAGGATACCGATCGCGATCTCGTGCTGACCCGCATACTCAATGCGCCGCGCGACAAGGTCTATCAATGCTGGACGCAGCCGGACCTGCTCAAACAGTGGTTTGCGCCCCGGCCGTGGAGCACGCCCAAGGCGGAGCTCGATGTGCGGCCGGGCGGCGGTAGCGCTGTCACCATGGCCGATGAGTCCGGCGCCGAATATCCCAATGAAGGGCAGTATCTGGAGGTGGTGCCCAACGAGAAGCTGGTCTTTACCGATGCCTTCACCGGGGACTGGGCACCCTCGGCCAAGCCGTTCTTCACCGCAGTGCTGACGTTCGAGGACGCCGGCGCGGGCAAGACGAAATATACTGCGATCGCCCGGCACTGGACCGCGGAGGACGCCGAAAACCACAAGAAGATGGGCTTTCACGAGGGCTGGGGCATGTGTGCGGCACAGCTCGAGGCCCTGGCGGCCAGCATCTGACACAGGGAAAGGGTCTGCGCCTGCGGTTGGCGCGGACCCTGCCGCTATTTGAGGGCCTTTATGGGGCTAATCTGGAATTAGCGTTTCAAAAATGGAACGCGTGGCGAGGATCGTTCGAAACTGGCTGAAGATTGCCGGGTGGTGCCACGGGGTCTTCATCGCCGGCCCGGCAGGCGCGGAGGGGCGCTTGACGGCAGTTGGCGGGTGGAGCGAAGCCAAAGATGCGGCAGGACGCGGATGGACGCAGCCGCGATGGGCTGGGTGGGTCGACAATCTTCCATGCTACCCAATCGTTTGCTTTGTCATAAACAGCGTTTAACCGGGCCCGGCTACCCGTCCCCGCGTCTCGATTTTTTTGCCGTTACATGGCTGTCGCAAAGCTGTGATTTCTACGCCGCTGTCGTGGCGTTGCCGACCTAAGGGTTTCCGCTTGCATAATTTCCTGCCCGGTAGTTAGCTTTTGCCCGGGAGAGGTCGACGCAAGATCGATGAAACCTGCAGGCGGATTTTACCGTCATGTGGAACATCCGTTCTATTGAGCGGACATAGGGAGATTACAATGAAACGGCGTGATTTCATGCTTGCCGCCGGCACGGCTGCCGGCGCTCTTATGCTGCCCCGCATGTCCTTTGGCGCCGAAGGCGTCATCGACTGGTACACCAGCTCGGACCAGAACGTCCTCGACTTCTGGACCAATGTGGTGAAGCCGAAATTCGAAGCCGCCAATCCCGGCGTCACCCTCAACCTGGTGGACGGCGGCGACAATGCCGGCCTGCAGGCGATTGCGGAGCGCGCAATTGCCGCCATGGACACCGGCACCGATCCGCAGGCGGACTTCTTTGAAGGCTTCGATGCCCGCCAGCCCGTAGGCGCCCTCGAGAAGGGTCTGTGGACCGATATCGAGGCGGCCGGTCTTTCCAACTATTCCAAGATCAACCCGCTGGCGCTCGATATTCCGCAGAACATGCCCTATCGCGGTTCGCAGGTGCTGCTGGCCTATGACACGACCAAGCTCGCTCCGGCCGATGCCCCCAAGACCTGGGCCGACCTGATCGCCTGGATCAAGGCCAATCCCGGCCAGTTTATCTATAACCGGCCCAACAAGGGCGGTTCCGGCGGCAATTTCGTGCGCCGCGCCATCTATGAAGCCAACGGCAACGATCCGACCAAGTTCACGGTCGACAATTACACTGCCGAAGCCGGCGAAGCCGCGCTCAATCCGGCCTGGGATGTCCTGATGGACCTGGCTCCGTCGCTGTTCGACCAGGGTGCCTATACGTCAGGCAACACCCAGTCGATCCAGTTGCTGAGCCAGTCGGCCGTGACCATGATCCCGGCCTGGTCGGACCAGACGCTGTCGGCCATCGCGCAGGGCGTGCTGCCCGAGACGACCGGCCTGGTACAGCTGACCGACCTGGGCTTCCCGGGCGGGTTCAGCCGCCTGACCATCCCGACCAATGGCGTCAACCACGCTGCTTCGCTCAAGCTGGCCGATTTCGTGCTCAGCGAAGAGATCCAGTCGGCCGTACTGACCGAACTGGGCGGCTTCCCCGGCGTGTCCTGGGACCATGTCTCGGCCGAACTGCGCGAGAAGTTCAAGGACGTCATCCCGGCCTCGATCCCGGTCTTCCCGGGCGGTGACTGGGAAAAGGCGATCAATGACGGCTGGTACCGTGCCGTGGCTCCGAACGTGGACCCCAACGCGTGACTACAGTCGATGCGGGCCAGCCAGCGCCCGTGGCAAGAGAACGCAGGAGGCCTATCGGCCTCCTGCTGGTGGCCGTCCCGGTGTTCCTCGTCATCTGGCTGGTGATCTGGCCGATCATTTCGGCCGTGATCACGACCATCTGGGTGCGGACGCCGGAGGGCAGTGCTTTCTCGATCGAGACCTATCGGTTCTTCTTTTCGGACGGTTATAGCCTCGCGAACCTGTCGATGACGCTGTGGACGACGGGGGTCTGCGCCATCCTGCTGCTGATTGTCTGCCTGCCGATCGCGCTCTATCTGCGGTTCTCTGACACCAAGGTCGCGGCCTATGTGCAGGGCCTCGCCATCTTCCCGATGTTCGTGCCCTCGATCATCCTGAGCTTCGCGTTGATCCGCGTATTGGGACCGAATGGCATGGTGGATATCCTGCTCAATTCGGTGGGCCTGCCCAAGATCCGCACGCCCTATCTGACGCCCTGGGGGCCGGTGATCGGACTGGTCTGGGACAATATTCCGCTCACCGTGCTGATCCTGCTCTCGGGGCTGGGCAGTGTGTCCAACCAGGCGGTGGAAGCGGCGCGCGATGTGGGTGCCGGGCGGATTGCGCTGCTGTGGCACATCATCCTGCCGCGCATTTCCAATTCCATCCTGGTGGCGATTTCGTTTGCCGTGCTGGGCATCTTCTCGGCCTTCACCCTGCCCTACATTCTGGGGCCGGCGGCGCCGGAAATGATGGGCCCGTTCATGCAGCGCACCTTCCGCGATCTGTATGACCCGCAGACGGCCATTACCCAGGCGGTCATCACCTTCGGGTTCTGTATCGTCTTCGGGCTTTTCTATGTGCGCTCTGTCGCCAAGAACAGGACGCCCTAGCATGGCCGTGCTCGCTCAACGCAGGATCGACTGGACCGGCATCACCTTCGCGGTGGTGCTGACGCTGATCATCGTGTTTCCGCTCATCGTCGTCGGCACATGGGCCTTTACCAATGTGTGGCGCTATCCGTCGGTCATCCCGCAGGAATTCGGGCTCCGGTTCTGGGGGCAGACGCTGGCTCGCGCCGATGTGTGGAGTTCCATCACCACGAGCCTGTCGCTGGCGACGATGGTGACATTCCTCTCGGCGCTGATCTGCCTGCCGGCGGCCTATGCCTTCGCGCGGCTGGATTTTCCGGGGCGGAACCTGCTTTTCTTCTCGTTTCTCGCCGGGCATGCCTTTCCCAAGTTTGGCCTGCTGGTCGCCATTGCCGGCATTTTCCTGCAGCTCAACCTCATCGGCACCTTCTGGGGCGTGGTGCTGATCCAGCTCGTCGGCACCCTGCTGTTCATGATCTGGATTCCGGTGGCCGCCTTCCAGGCGGTGGACCGGCGCATGGAGGAAGCGGCGCGCGACGTGGGGGCCAGTCCCATGCGGGTATTCTGGTCGATCACCCTGCCCCAGGCCGGGCCGACCATTGCCGCGGCGATCCTGCTCAGCTTTGTCGGCACGTTCTATGAGACCGAAGGCGCCTGGCTGATCGGCGCGCCACAGGTGCGCACGCTGCCGGTGCTGATGATCTCGTTCATCAACAACCAGCCGGTGATCCAGTATGGGGCGGTGCTCTCCGTCTTGCTGTGGGTTCCCAGTTTCATCGCGCTGCTGTTCGCGCGGCGAGTGGTGAATTCCGGTTCGTTTGCCCGCGGTTTCGGCGGCTAGGAAGTTTCATGTCGGTTCTCAGCATCAAAGACGTTTCCAAGATTTTCCCCAATGGCGGCGTGCGGGCGGTGGACAGCTTCTCGCTGGACGTGGCCGATGGCGAACTGGTGTGCCTGCTTGGCCCGTCCGGTTCGGGCAAATCGACGCTGCTGCGCATGGTGGGCGGTTTCGAGACGCCAACCAGCGGGCTGATGACCATCGATGGCGAGGACATTACCCATGTGCCGCCGGAGCGGCGGCCGACCGGCATGGTGTTCCAGAGCCACGCGCTGTGGACGCATATGAATGTGTTCAAGAACCTCGCCTTCGGGCTCAAGCTGCGCAAAGTGGCGCCGGACGAGATCAAGCGGCGGGTCGAGGGCGTGCTGGAACTGGTGGGCCTGGGCGGTTATGGCACGCGTGGCGTCGGCCAGCTTTCCGGTGGGCAGCAGCAGCGCGTGGCGCTGGCGCGGTCGCTGGTGCTGGAGCCAAAAATCCTGCTGCTCGACGAGCCTTTTGCGAGTCTGGACCAGCACTTGCGCGAAAGACTTCGCGAAGAGGTGCGCGATATTCAGCAGCGGCTCAAGATCACCACGCTGTTCGTGACGCATGGTCAGGACGAGGCCCTGTCGATGGCTGACCGGATCGTGGTGATGCGTGACGGCCGGACCGAGCAGATCGACCGGCCGGACGTGGTCTATCGTGAGCCGCAGACGCCATTCGTGGCCGGTTTCATCGGGACAATGAACCTGGTGGAAGGCACGGTGTCGAACGGCATTTTCAGCCGGGCCGGCTATTCGACGCCGCTACCCATCAGCGATGGCCCGGCGACGCTGGCCATAAGGCCGGAAGCGCTGGATCTGGCGGTGGCCGAGGATGGCGGTCAGGGCAAGGTGCATCGCGTCACCGACTATGGCACGCATGGCCTGGTCGATCTCGACCTGCTCGACGCCACGAGGATCAAGGCCATGGTCTCCCATCCCGACCTGTTCAAGGCGGGACAGGGCGTAACGCTGCGGCCCCGCGCCATTGCCGCCTATCGCGACAATGCGCTGATCCACCGGGCGTGATCGCAACTCTTGGTAGGACATGATCGACCCCATCTTCATCACCCGAGGCGGCCATCGCACATGGCTCAAGTGGCATCGCGCCCGACGCAGGGGGAGCGATCCGGTGTTTACCGGCGCGCGCATCCTCGAAGGGCTGCGGCTAGGGGCGAGTGTGGAGGTGGATCTGGTGGTGCATGCGGACCGCGGCTATGCGGTGCTGCACGACCTGAGCGTCGAGCGCGAAACCACCGGTAGCGGCAAGGTTGCCGATCTGGGCGCGGCAGCGTTGCGTTCGTTCAACCTGCGGGGCGAGGACGGCAAGCCGCTCGTCGACAAGGTCATGCTACTGGAAGACCTCTGCGCCTTGCTGGCGCAAGGCGGACTGCACGCCGACGCGCTGCTGCAGCTCGACTACAAGGAAGACTGGCGGGCGCTTGATGAAGCCGCCATCGCCTCGTTCAAGGAGAGCGTGGCGCCGGTGGCGCGGCACATGATCCTGTCGTCGGGCGATGCGGAATCGGTGCGGCTACTGACCGGGGGCGTGGAGGGCCTGCGCATCGGCTACGACCCCTGCCATGACGGGGCGCTGGAACGGCTGGCGCAGTCGCGCGATTTCGCCGGCTTCGTGCGCAACGCCGTGGCGGCATCGCCCAGGGCGGAGATGATCTATCTCTATTTTGGGCTGGTGTTGGAGGCGGATCGGCAGGGCTTCGACATTGTCGCGGCGTTTCATGCCGAAGGCCGCCGGGTCGATGCCTACACGATCAACCGCGCCAATGCCGAGAGCCAGCCCAAGGTGGCGCGGCTGCTGGAGCTCAAGGTGGATCAGATCACGACGGATGATCCGGAGGGGCTGCTGGCGCTGATGGGGTGACGTGGATGCCTCGCCTTTGGGCCGCCCCGCCTTTCGGGCGTAGCCCTCAAGGCCTTGGCAGCTAAATCGCTCCACTGGAGCGATTTTGCCCTTTGGGCCGCTCCCAAGCCCCTCATCCGCCCTTCGGGCACCTTCTCCCTCAAGGGGAGAAGGGGGCTCCGTGGTGAAGGCCCCCTCACCCGGCGCTGCGCGCCGACCTCTCCCCCCAGGGAGAGGTGAAAAAGGGTCTTAGTGCGAGCCGTCCTTCGGATCTTTCCTCGGAGCGTCCTTGAGTTTGTCGAGCAGATAGGCGTGGGTGGGCTTGTTGGCGACGATGACGCAGCCGGTGCGTTCGTAGAATTCGGGGCCGCGGCCCCACCAGTCGGTGACGACGCCGCCGGCCTCTTCGACCAGCAGGACGCCCACGGCCCAATCGACGATGCCGGATTCCTCGTAGTAGCCGGTGAGGCGGCCAAGCGCGACATAGGCGCAGGAATTGGCCGAGCTGCCGACGATGCGGACGGAGCCGATGGGCGCGCGGATGGCATCGAGGCGCTGGTAGAAGCCGGGATAGGTGAAGAGCCCTGGCGTGGCGAGGCCGGTGCCAACATTGAACAGGCCGATATCGGCCTGCTCGCTGACCTTGAGCTTCTCGCCATTCATGAAGGCGCCCTGCCCCTTGATGGCGGTGAACATCTCGTCAGAGACCGGATTGTAGAGCGCGCCACAGACCGTCTCATTGCCGCGGCGCAGGGCGATGGAGATGGTGTAGTGCATGCCGTTGATGAAATTGGTGGTGCCATCGATCGGGTCGACCAGCCAGCGGTGATCGCTGTCCTTGTCGACGGCGGCGAATTCCTCGCCGGTGAAGCTCCAGTCGGGGTAGCGCTCGAAGAGGAATTTGCGGATCAGCAGTTCGCTCTCCTTGTCGGCCTCGGAGACGAAATCGGCCGGCCCCTTGATGCCGATCTCCAATTCGCGGAAGCGCTTGAAATAGGTCAGGGTCAGGGCCCCCGCCTCGCGGGCAACGGCAATCATGTCTGCGAGGACAGGATCGTAGTTCATCGGTAGCTCCGGATTATTTTGCCGTCTTGGGCTCGAGGGCGGCGTGGGGGCGCAGCCGACTCTCGTCGAGTTCACCCTTGGTTTCGAGGATGGGATAGGCGACCGAAGCCAGATGGGCGTTGATGCGCTTGAGGTCGCGCAGGAGATCGAGGTGGAGCGAGCTGGTCTCGACCGAGGCGGGAACGCGCTCGCGCACGCGCTGGATATGCGTCTGGGCCGAGCGGGCCTCGAGCCGGCGCACCTCGACCTTGGCGGCCACCAATTGGCGCGCCAGTTGGGGATCGCCAGTCATGAATACGGTCTGGCTCAGCTGCATGTTGGTGATGGTCTTTTCATAGAGCGCGACGATTTCGGCCAGGCCATCGGACGAGAATTTGAGCTGACGCTTGGCCATCTTGCCGGCGGCGTCGCAGAGGCCGCTTTCCACGATATCGCCGACATGTTCCAGATTTATGGCAAAGCTCATGATTTGCGCCGAGCGCCGGGCTTCGTCCTGGTCGAGATCGGTCTGGTCGAGCCTAGTGAGGTAGAGCTTGATCGCCTGATTGAGGGCATCGACGTCGTCATCGAGCTGGGATACGGCGCTGCGGGTGGCCGGACCCGGCTTGCGCAGGGCTTCCAAACTCCCTGAGAGCATGGCCAGCACGATATCACTGACGCGCAAGGTCTCGCGGGCGGCGGTGGCCAGCGCGATGGTGGGGGTGTCGAGCACGCTTTCGTCGAGATAGTTGGCGCCCTTTTCGGGCGTGGCCGGCTTGGGAATGGCCAGGGCCGCCAGCTTGCCAATGGGGCCGAGCAGGGGCAGGAACAGCACCAGCAGTGCCAGGTTGAAGCCGATATGGGCGGCGATGGTCAACGCATTGGCACTGGGCAGGATGGCCTGCAGCAGGCCGGCAGCCGGCACCGCGAATATGGTCAGCACAATGGCGCCGACGGCGCGGACGACGAGGTTGGCCAGGGTCAGCCGGCGGGCCTCGGTGCCCTCGTGCAGCACGGCGAGCAGCGGCGGAATGGCGCCGCCGAGATTGGCACCGGCCACCAGGGTCACCGCCAGCGGCGGCTCAACAATGCCGGCCGAGGCCAGCAACGCCACGAACAGCACGATGGCCAGGCTCGATGAGGCGACGAGCGCCAGCACGGCAGCCAGGATCAGCGCGAAGGCCGGCGCATCGCTCAGGCCAGAGAGAATGGCGACCATCACTTCGGACTCGCGCAGCGGGCCGGTGACATTGCCGACCAGTTGCAGCGCCAGCAGCATGAGGCCGAGGCCCAGCACGGCACGGCCAATGCCCTTGCCGCGGGCATATTTGCTCAGCGAAAAGACGGTGACGCCGACCAGGATGGTGGCCGAGGAAAACCAGTGCACATCGAGCGACAGGATCACCGCGGCAATGGAGGTGCCTACATTGGCGCCGAGCATAACCGCCTGGGCCATGCGCGGCTGGATGGCGCCGCTGCTGGCAAAGGACGCGGTGATGACGGCAGTGGCCGTACTCGATTGCAGCGCCAGCGTGGCCATGATGCCGGAAAGCACGGCGGTGAAGCGATTGCCGGTGCCTTTGGCGATCCATAGCCGCAGCGAGGCGCCGAAGGCCCGCATCACCCCGGTCTTGATCAGCCGCAGGCCCCAAAGCAGCAGGGCCCCGGCGCCGAGCAGGTTGATCAACTGTATAGTGGAATGCATATTCCCTTACCGAAGCAGACTGGAACAAGCAATGTACGCCAGTCCTGCTCAGTGTCGACCGATTTCATGGGTTTGTCAGCACCAGTGCGGCTAGTCCGTGCTGGCGCCCCTCAGCCCTGCTTCTGGGCCACGACGAAGAGCGCCTTGCCGCGGCCGGGCAGCCACTGATGGGCAATGGTGAAGCCGGCGCGGGTGAACTTGTCGAGCAGTTCGGCGCCGGTCATGACATGGAGTTGGGGCAGCAGGCCAAAGGCTCGGCCCAGCGGGGCGATGAACTTAAGGGCGGCCATGGTGTCGCCGATGCAGGCGGTGCTGGTGATGAAAAGGCCGTCGGGCTTGAGCATGGCGTGGACCCTGCCGATCACCGCATCGGGGTCCTTGAGCAGGTGGAGAATGCTGAGGCCGAGCACCATGTCATAGCTGCCGGGTGGCTCTAACAGCGCCGAAATGTCGGCCTGTTCGAAGGTGACATTGTCGACGCCTGCAGCCCTGGCCTTGGCGCGGGCGATGTCCAGCATGCGTTCGGAAAAATCCAGGGCGCGGATATGGGCCACGAAGGGGGCGTGGCTGATGGCGGTGCCGCCGGTGCCGCAGCCGAGTTCGAGCAGGGACATGTCGGGGCGGAAATAGCTGCGGGTGACGCGCAGCTTGGTCTGGTAGGCCGCTTCGTCGGCAATGGGCTGGCGCGCATATTGGTCGGCCAACCGGTCCCAGAAACTGCTGCTTGCCGCCGTCATCGCGCTTACCCCGTCAAATCTCTGCCGAGGATAATAGGGCCGATCGGGATATAGGGAAATTGCCTAATCCTGCACAGCGTTATACGTTTACGCATGAGCGACAGACAGATCGACTTCGACTGGAACCAGATGCGCGCCTTTCTCGCCACGGTCGAGCGGGGCTCGCTGTCGGGTGCGGCGCGCGAGCTGGGCCTGACCCAGCCGACGCTGAGCCGGCAGATCGCCGCGCTGGAACAGGCGCTGGGCCTGCTGCTGTTCGAGCGGATGGGACGGCGGTTGGTGCTGACGGCGTCGGGCGGGCAACTGGTCGAGCAGGTCAAGATCATGCGGGCGGCGGCCGATCGCATCGGGCTGGCCGTGTCGGGCCAGTCGCAGGCGACCGAGGGCCTAGTGCGGATCACCGCGAGCGACATCGTCGCCGCGCATATGCTGCCGCCGGTGCTGGAACGGCTACGCGACATCGCCCCGGGCATTGTGGTGGAAGTCCTTGCCTCCAACAGCATCGACAATCTGATGCGGCGGGAGGCCGATATCGCGATACGACATGTGCAGCCCGATCACCCCGACCTGATCGCCCGCCGTTGTCCGGACAGCGCGGTGCTGATCTATGCCGCCAGTGCCCTGCTCGACCGGCTGGGCCGGCCCAGCACTGCCGCGGCCTTGGGTGACGCGCCCTTTATCGGGTTCGTCCAGGGAGAAGCCTTGGTGGCCGAGCTCAACGCGCGCGGCATACCGGTGACACAGCAGAATTTCCGCTGGATCACCAATAGCTTCGTTGCCGGCATCGAGATGGTCAGACAGGGGCTGGGGATCGGCGTGATGTTCCGCGAGGTGGCAGAGCGCATAGCGGGCCTTGAATGCGTCCTGCCAGACATGAGGCCGATTGCCGCCCCGATGTGGCTGGTGGCGCACCGGGAGTTGCATAGCAGCCGGCGCATCAGGCTGGTGTTCGACCTGCTCGTGGAAACGCTGTCCACCGAGCGGCGACTTGGTGGCGGCACAGGTGACCCGGTTGACGACTGACTGCGGGCAGCAGGAGGCCGCCCGAAGGCGGCCTCCTGCTTGCCACGATCAGGCCGGTTCGGCGGGCTGGCTGACGGCCAGCACGGTCAGCACATGCTTGTGATCATCGCGGGACATCCAGGTGATCGACTGCCCCGTGCGCAGGCCGATCAGCACGGCGCCGACTGGCGTCAGCACGGAGACCTTGCCCGCCGAAATGTCGGCATCGGCTGGGTAGACCAGCGTCACGTCGATAATTTCGTCGCGGTCGGTACGGTACTGGACCTTGGACCCCATGCGCACGGCATCGGCGGGAAGCCTGGCTTCCGGCACGACGCGGGCGCGCTCCATCTCGGCGAGCAGGCTTTCGGCAGCGCTGCTGGCGCTGCCGGCGGCGAGCGCCAGGAGCTGGCGGTGCTCGGGCTCGGCAACGACGATCTGGGGTCTCAGGGTAGGCGTACGCATGGAAAGCTCCCTTGGGGGTTGATGGAGGGCGACAGCGCGAAATCGAACGGGGAATCCCCCGAACCCTGGCTGCAGCCCGACCGAATGTGCGTGAGAAACTGACCCCCTAAACCTGCCGGGCGCAAAGGCGCACAGGTTCAGGGCAGCTAGAATTCAACCAGAATGTACCGGCGCATCAATGGCGCGATGATGTTCGGCGAAAGGTTCATATCATCAAGGTAAGCGCGGGCGGGCCAAAGTCAAGCCGCCCTGCCCCCGAGGCTCAGAGCAGCTCGGGTTCCTGGACCAGGCGGACGCCGAAGCGGGCCTCGACCGCCGAGACGATCTGGCCGGCCAGGTCGCTGATCTCCTGCTGGGTGGCGCCGCCGTGATTGACCACGACGAGGGCATGCTGGTCCGACACGCCGGCCGACCCGAGCCGGTGGCCCTTGAAGCCGCAGCGCTCGATCAGCCAGGCGGCCGAGAGCTTGACCCGGCCATCGGCGCCGGGATAGCGCGGCGCTTCCGGATGGTCGGCGGCCAGCCGGTCGGCCACATCGGCTTCGACGATGGGATTGTGGAAGAACGAGCCGGCATTGCCGAGCTTGCGCCAATCGGGGAGCTTGCGGTTCCGCACGGCGACGACGGTCTGCATGATGGTCCTGGCGTCGGTATCACTGGCGAGTGTGTTGAGGCCGGGATAGCCGAGATTGGGGCGCCAGGCATTGGGTAAGGCCAGGGTTACCGAAACGACGATGAAGCGGCCCGGTGTGCGCTTGAACATGCTCTGGCGGTAGGAGAAGTCGCAGTCGTCGCGGGAGAAGGTCTTGAGCGCGTTATCCTCGGTGTCGAGCGCGACCAGTGACTCGAAGCGCTCAACCAGTTCGCAGCCATAGGCGCCGATATTCTGGATCGGGGCGGCGCCTACCGTGCCAGGGATGCCGGCGAGGTTTTCGAGGCCGGGAAGATCGTGCTGAATCGTCCATTCGACAAGCCGATGCCAATTTTCACCGGCGCCGACGCGCACCAATGTGTGGTCGCCACGACGACCCAGGATCTCGCGGCCGGCAATGGCCATGAGCCCGATGACGCCATCGAAGACGGGGCGCAGCACGACATTGCTGCCGCCGCCCAGCACTCGGAACGGCAGGCCACGAGCTGCCGCTTCCGACAGCAGCGACGCCAATTCATCGGCCTGGGTGATGGTGGCGCCGAAGCGGGCACGCGCGGGCAGGCCAAGGGTATTGTGGCGCTGCAGGTCAAAGTCCGGCGTCATCGGCAGGCAAGTCTCCGGCCGCCGAGTCGGGGGACCGGCGCATCCCAACTGCAGATATAGGGAAGATGCGCCAAAATCGAGACTCTTTGCCTGCTAGGCCCATCGTGCGATGGCGCCGCCTGCCTTGTATTAGCGCTAATAGCGCCCTATCACTGGCCACCTGCCCTGCCACGTTCCGAGTCCTGCCATGACCCAACTCACCATTCCCGATCTCGCCGGCAAGGCCGTGCTTATCACCGGCGCCTCGACCGGCATCGGCGCGGCTTTGGCCAAGGCCTTCGGCGCGCAGGGCGCGTCGGTGGGCGTGCACTACAATTCGAGCAAGGATGCGGCTGAGGCGGTGGCCAAGGCCATCATCGACAGCGGCGGCAAGGCCGTGCTCATCCGCGCCGACGCGAGCAAATCGGCCGAGATCGCCCGCGCGGTCGAGGAAACGGCTTCTGCTTTTGGCCGGCTCGATGGGCTGATCAACAATGCGGGCGGCATGGTGGGCCGCATGGCCTATGCGGAGATGGACGACGATTACTACGACAGGGTGATGGACCTCAACGGCCGCTCGGTCATCGCCGCCAGCCGCGCCGCGATCCCCCATCTCAAGCGCCAGGGCGGTTTCATCATCAACACCACGTCCATCGCTGCCCGCAACGGGGCCAGCAATGGCGCGGGGCTTTATGGATCGTCCAAGGCGCTGGTTTCCAACATCACGCGCGGCATGGCCAAGGAACTGATCGGCTTTAACATCCGCGTCAATGCGGTGGCGCCGGGCGTGATCGATACGCCGTTCCACGAGCGCTATTCCACCGAGGCCCAGATGAAGGCCAATGTCGCGACCATTCCGCAGGGTCGGGCCGGCACGGCCGAGGAATGCGTCGGCGCCTACCTGTTCCTCGCCTCGCCGAACCTGTCGGGCTACATCATCGGGCAGGTCATCGAGGTCAATGGCGGGCAGTTGATGCCGTAGGCCTTTACCTCTCCCTTTGGGGGGAGAGGTCGACCCTCTTGGGTCGGGTGAGGGGCCTTCCCCAACACCGCACCCAGTAAAGGCCCCCTCACCCCGGCGCTGCGCGCCGACCTCTCCCCCAAGGGAGAGGTAAGAAAGCTGTGCTTGACTCGTCGCGTCGTTTGTTCCCTTTATGTTCCAGTTGGAACCACAGGGTGCTCAGGTGGATGGCGCGACGATCCTTCATGCCGATCTCGACGCCTTCTATGCGTCGGTCGAGCAATTGCTCGACCCGTCCTTGCGCGGCAGGCCGATTGCCGTGGGCGGGGGCGTGGTGCTGGCGGCGTCCTATGAAGCCAAGGCGTTTGGCGTCTATGGCGGCATGCCGGGGCGCAAGGCGCGCGAGCTGTGTCCGCAACTGATCTTCGTGGGCGGGCATTTTCGCGACTATCAGCGGCTGGGCGATGCTGCCATCGCCATTCTGGGAGACTACACGCCGCTGGTCGAGCGTATCTCCATCGACGAGGCCTTTGCCGACGTGGCCGGCACCGCCCACCTGTTCGGCCCACCGGCGGCGGTGGCCGAGACGATCAGGCGGCGCGTGCGCGACGAACTTGGCCTGCCGATATCGGTGGGCGTGGCGCGCACCAAGCACCTGGCCAAGATCGGCTCGCAGGTGGCCAAGCCGGACGGCATGGTGGTGATCGAGCCAGCGGATGAACTGGCGTTCCTGCATGATCTGCCGGTGGAATTGATGTGGGGTGTCGGGCCGGTCACCAAGGCCAGGCTGGCCGAATCCGGCATCGTGACCATCGGCCAGCTGGCAGCAACGCCCGGCCGGTCGCTGGAGCGTCTTGTGGGGCATGCGGCGGGCGAAAAGCTCTTCGCGCTGGCCTGGAACCGCGATCCGCGCGCCATCGTCACCGATCATCGGGCCCGTTCGGCAGGGGCGCAGTCGGCGCTGGGGCGCCAGCCCTTCCGCGAGCAGATATTCCGGCCGACGCTGCGGCTGCTGGCCGACCGCATCGGCTCGCGGCTACGTGACAAGGCGTGGTCCGGCCGCACGGTGACGACCCGCGTGCGCTTCGCCGACATGCGGGCGGTCACCCGCGCCATGACGCTGGGTGCGCCGGTTTCGGCGACCACCACGATTGCCGAAATCGCCGAGGAACTGGTGGCCGGCGTGCGGAGCGAATATCCCCACGAGCGCGATATCTCGCTGCTGGCGATTTCGGTTTCGCACCTGGTGCCCGATAGCCTGATGCAGTTGGAATTTTCCCTGGGCGGACCGCAGGATGCCCGGCGCCCCGGGACGCGCAGCGGCGCGGCGCGCCGGCAGGCGGACGGGGCCATGGACAAGGTGCGGAATCGCTTTGGCTGGGAAGCCATTGGCTATGGCTCGGTGGTGCTGGAAGCGCCGCGCTCGGTGCCAGATGCGTTTCGGGAACTGGCGGAGAAGGAGCTGTGATTGGGGCTCCCCCATCGCACCCCTCACCCGGCGCTGCGCGCCGACCTCTCCCCTGAGGGGCGAGGTAAGGTGCGGCCTGCCCCAACACGGAGCCAAGAAAAGGCCCCCTCACCCGGCGGCTTGCCGCCGACCTCTCCCCCGAAGGGAGAGGTGAGGAGCCCTCAGTGCCCGGTTGGGCCGATCAGCCGGGAGCGCAGGGCATTGCTGAGACTGTCGAAGACGAAGACGACGATCAGGATCAGCAGCACCATATAGGCGACGTTTTCCCAATCCTGATTGGTGCGCATGGCTTCGAGCAGCTTGAGGCCGATGCCGCCGGCGCCGACCGCGCCGATGATGGTGGCGCCGCGGATATTGGCTTCCCAGAAATACAGCGTCTGGCTGATGACGACCGGGGCAATCTGCGGCACGACGCCGAAGCGGTTGACGTCCGCCGTCGAGGCGCCCACCGAGCGCACGCCTTCGCGCTGCTTGTCGTCGATATTCTCGATGGCTTCCGAATAGAGCTTGCCGAAGGTGCCGGTGTCGGTGACGAAGATGGCGGCGATGCCGGCCAGCGGGCCCGGGCCGAAGCCGCGGGTGAAGACCAGTGCCCAGATCAGCATGTCGACCGAACGCGTGAAATCGAAGAAACGTTTGGCCGCCCAGTTCAGGGGTTTTGAGTTGGTGACATTGCGGGCGGCAATGAAGGCCAGTGGGAAAGCCAGGGTCGCGGCGAAAAGCGTGCCAACAAAGGCCATGACGATGGTCTGCAGCAGCTTGTTGAGCACGTCGCCATGCTGCCATTCCGAATTGGTCAGGAATTCGTTCCAGGCCAGCGACAGGTTGGACTGGTCGGGGCTGATCTGCGGGCCGGCGGTTACGCTGGTCCAGAGCTCGGACACGCTCATGCCCCAGAAGGGCGAGGTGGTGTCGAACCAGAAATTCTCCCAGCCCAGGAAGCGGCGGCGTACCAGGACCTGGGTAGCGCGGATTTCGGCGCTGCCGGCAAAGCCGTATTCCACGGTGACGCGGCCGTTCTTTTCGCTCATCGCGGCGGGGGCGTTGTCAGGCAGGATGGCCGCTTCATTGGCGAAGGCGATGTCATAGGGCACGCCGCCGAGAACTGCGACCACGCCGTTGGTGGCGATTTCGATGCGGTTGGAATGATCGCCGAATGTGACTTCCTCGCGCCCGTCGGGCAGTGTGGTCATCCAGTCCGGATCGGGGTTCTCACCCAGCGGGGAAAAGCGCTGGTGCTCGATTTCGAGCGCGCCATCGGGCTGGAAGCGGTAGCGAGGCTGGGCTTCCCAGCTGATCCAGTCGGCCATATAGACGCTGGCGCGCTCCCACTTGCCCTCGGCCAGTTTCTGGCCGACGTCGAAGAAACTCCAGCAGTAGATCAGGTAGGCTAGCGCGCCAGCCAGCAGCATCAGCCCGCCCCAGCGCTTGACGATGCTGGAGGTGAACAGTTCGGGGTGCGTTTTGCGCAGGCGGGCACGGTCGGCGGCGGTCAGGGCGATGGCGGGCATGGCGAGCTCCTAAGCACCGAACTGGAAGGCGGCGTTGCCGACCAGGCGCTGGCGCAGCCAACCGGACAGCTGGTCGATGGCGACAATGGTCAGGAACAGCAGGATGACGATGGCATAGGTCTTGGCGGCATGGTCGCGGCCGATGGACTGGCGGAACACCTCGCCAATGCCGCCGCCACCGACGGCGCCGATAATGGTGGAGGCGCGCACGTTGATCTCGGTGCGCAGCAGGAAATAGGAGACGAAGTTCGGCATGACCTGGGGCACGATGGCAAAGCGCACGCGCTCGAACCAGTTGGCGCCGACAGCGCGCAACCCGTCATCGGGTTTCATGTCGGCGTTCTCGACCACTTCGAAGAACATCTTGCCCAGGGCGCCGACAGTATGCACCGAGACGGCGAAGATGGCGGCGATCGGGCCGAGCGACAACACGGCGGCCATCATGCCGGCAAGCACGATTTCAGGGAAGGCACGCATCAGCTCGAACAGCCGGCGGATGACCCAGCGCAGCGGTGCGGCAACGCCCAGATTGGAGGCGGCAATAAAGCAGAACAGAAAGGCGAACAGCCCGCCGATCAGCGTCGAGGCGAAGGCGATGTTGAGCGTCACCAGCATTTCGTAGAAATATTCAGGGATGTAGAGCCCAGTGCCGAACAGGTAATGCCGGCCCACTTCATAGTCGTATTTGAACGAGCCATCGGCATGGGGCGAGGGCAGGTCGAACATGGCGCGGACGATTTCGAACGGATCGTCTGGAACGAAATTCTTAATGAAATCAAAGAGATATGGCAGCCGATCGAGGAACTTGCCCGAGCTGGCATTGTTGGCGAAGAGCAGCGCGAAAACCAGCACCGCGGCGAGGCCCGCCACGGCCAGCAGCGAATAGAGCCGCCGCGTCGCCAGCAGTTGCCGGTAGTGCCGGTGGATGGTCCCGGTCGCGGCGCTGAGGCCCGACCCGCTATTGGTCATGTCCGCCATGCTGGTCTCCAGACAAAGGATCGGCCGGACCCCGCACAGGGTCCGGCCGACAGGTTGGCTTAGCCGCCGATGGTGGCCTTACGGGCCGCGATGATGGCGTCGTAGAAGGTGGCGTCGACTTCGACATAGCCGTTGTAGTCACCGGCCTGGGCAGCGCGGAAGCACTCGTAGTTGGTTTCCGGCAGGGCCTTGAGGAAGGCTTCGATCTTGTCCTTGGTCTCCTGATCGAGGCTCGAACGCAGCACGATCGGGCCGTTCGGGATCAGCGGGGACTTCCACAGCTCAACGACGTCTTCCATGTCGAGCATGCCCTTGTCGACCATCGAGCGGATATTGCCCGAGGAATAGCCCTCGGAGAATTCGCCGACGCCCGAACCCCAGGTCACGCCGGCATCGAACTGCTCGTCGAGCACGGCGAGAACCAGGTTCTCATGGCCGCCGCCGAAGCCGGTTTCGGAGAAGTATTCTTCGACTGGCATCTTGACGTCGTTTGGCAGCGCCACGACTGGAACGAGGTAGCCCGAGGTGGAGTCCGGATCGGCGAAGCCGAGCTTCTTGCCCTTCATGTCTTCCAGCGTCTCGATGCCGGAATCCTTGCGCGCCAGCATGATCGAATAGTAGCCGGTGGCACCGTCGGTCTGCTCGGTGGTCAGGATCGGCTCGACCGCATTGGGGTCCTGCAGGTAGACGGCGGCATAGGACGAGGCACCGAGTTCTGCATAGTCGAGCGTGCCGCCCAGCAGGCCCTGGATCACGCCGTTATAGTCTGCGGCCGGGAAGAGCTGGACATCGGAGAAGCCGAGTTCGGACTTCATCAGATCGACCAGGCACTGGTTGTCGCGCAGACGGTCGGCTTCGTTCTCGCCGCCGAGCAGGCCGATGCGCAGGACATTGTCCTGGGCGACGACGCCGGTGGTCAGGGCAGCAGCGGCAATGCCGGCGAGCAGGATGGTGCGGATCGCAGTCATGGAAATCTCCTTTGGTGACGCGAGGATGTCGGCAGACTGGCGCCGCCTTGGCGGTCAGGCAGCTGCGGAACGCTGGAAACTCAGAGTGCCCGTGCGGCAACGGCCGGCGGGGTAATGGGTGCGAGCGAGGTCGAGGTCATGGCCTCCGAAAAGGCTTCCTTGAGGCCGTCGGCGCCGTAGAGCGTGCGGGCCACGTCGGTGGTCAGCTCATCCGGCGTGCCGTCGAACACCACCTTGCCGGAAGCCATGCCGATGATGCGTTCGCAATAGGCGCGGGCGGTGTCGAGCGTGTGCAGATTGGTGATGACGGTGATGCCGTCGGCATTGATGTCGCGCAGGCTGTCCATGACGATCTGGGCATTGCGCGGGTCGAGGCTGGCGATGGGCTCATCGGCCAGGATCATCTTGGGGTTCTGCATCAGGGCACGGGCGATGGCGACACGCTGCTGCTGGCCACCCGAGAGCGTCTGAGCCCATTGCATGGCGGTGGCGGCGATATCGAGCCGCTCCAGGGCCTTGAGCGCCAGCATCTGCTCGTCGACTGAAAACAGCTGCAGCAGATTGAGTACCGGATTGCGACCATTGAGCCCGCCCAGCATCACATTGGTGATGACATCGAGGCGCGGCACCAGATTGAACTGCTGGAAGATCATGGCGCAGTCGCGCTGCCAGTTGCGCAGCTCTTGCCCGCGCAGCTCGGAGGTGCGCACGCCGCCATATTCGATATAGCCGGAGGAGACATCGGCGAGGCGGTTGATCATGCGCAGCAGGGTGGACTTGCCGGCGCCGGAGCGGCCGATAATGCCGACCATCTGGCCCTGCGGGATTTCGAGGTTCACGCCATCGACGGCCAGCTTGTCACCGAAGCGTCGCGAAACGTTGGAAATCTTGAGCATCAGGCGCCCTCGCCGTTGAACTGCGGCAGACCTAGGGCGGGGAGGTAACGTCATCATGTAGGTTTGGTGACGGTTGCGTGACTATGCACCGGGCTTTTGTGACTGTGGGTCGCGGGGATGGCTGTGGCCGGGCGTCACCCTCGGACCTGACCCGAGGGGTCTTCCCTTACGGACACCGCAAGTACACAGCCCTCGGCCCGAGCCCGAGGGTGACGATCGAGTTTGTGACGGGCTGCTCGCCATAGCTCTCATGGCCTTGCCGCCGCAAATCGCTCCACTGGAGCGTTTTGCCCTGCGGGACGACGCTAAGCCTCATACTTCTCCAGAAACGCGTCGATCCCCAGCTTGCGGAAATCCGGCAGTGCGTCATGCAGTTTGTCGTGGGTCCAGTCCCACCACTTCATCGCGTCGAGCCGGCTCGCCACGGCGTCGCTGAAGCGCTGCTTGATGGTGCGGGCCGGGACGCCGACGGCGATGGCGAAATCGGCGACATTTTTGGTCACTACCGCATTGGAGCCGATGATGGCGCCATTGCCGACGGTGACGCCCGGCATGATAACCGCGCCATGGCCGATCCAGGTATCGTGGCCGATGCTGATGGGCGTGCTCTCGCGCCAGTCGAAGAAGGACTGGTCGTCCGCCTCGCCCTCGAAATATTGCGCCGAGCGATAGGTGAAGTGATGCAGCGAGGCGCGTTCCATGGGGTGCATGGAGGCGTAGATGCGCACATGGGCGGCGATGTTGGAAAACTTGCCGATGCTGGAATAGGCGATCTGGGTGTTGCCGACGCAGTAGGAATAGTCACCCAGGCTCGAATAGGACACCGAGCAGCCGGCGCCGACCTCGGTATAGCGGCCGAGCGTCGATTGATGCACCTTGGCGGTCGGGTGGATTGAGGGTTCCAGGCCCAGCTTTTTCATGCGGCGATCCTCGGGGCAAAGGCGGTGACGTCGACGATGCGGTCCGCCACCTGGGCGCGCACTTCCTCGTCATGGAAAATGCCCAGCAGGGCGACGCCGGCCGCCTTTTTCTCAGCGATCATGGCAACCACCACGGCGCGGTTGGTGGCGTCGAGCGAAGCGGTCGGCTCATCGAGCAGCAGCACCGGATGATCGGTGATGAAGCCGCGGGCGATGTTGACGCGCTGCTGTTCACCGCCGGAGAAGGTGGCGGGGGGCAGGCTCCACAGGCGCTCGGGCAGATTCAAGCGTGCCAGGAGATTTCTTGCGGCTTGCTGGCTTTCTGCTCGCTCCTTGCCGCGGATGACCAGCGGTTCGGCCACCACATCGAGCGCCGAGACGCGCGGCACGGTGCGCAGGAACTGGCTGACATAGCCGATGGAGTCGCGGCGCAGCGTCAGCACGGTGCGGGGATCGGCGGTGGCGAGGTCGACCGGCTCGCCGTGGTGGCGGAGGGTGATGGAGCCGGCGTCGACGCCGTAATTGCCGTAGACCATCTTGAGGATGGAGCTCTTGCCGGCGCCCGAGGGGCCGCCGAGCACGACGCATTCGCCGGGGTGGACGTCGAAATTGACGTTTTCCACCACCGGCAGGATGACGCCGTCACGCAGGTGCATGGTGAAGGTTTTTGAGAGGTTCTGGACGGACAGGGCGGTCATTGGATGGCTCCGCGCGTGAGAAAGAGACCCCTCATCCGCCCCTTCGGGGCACCTTCTCCCTCAAGGGGAGAAGGGGGGCACTGAGTTTGATCGGCCACCGGGCCTCCCCTCTCCCCTTGAGGGAGAGGGTGGGTGGCGCGAAGCGCCAGACGGATGAGGGGGCGCAGTGCTTCAGTCATCATCACACCTGCAAAATCGAGGAGACGAGCAGCTGGGTATAGGGCTCGCGGGGGTCGTCGAGGACGCGGTCGGTGAGGCCGGCTTCGATGACGTAGCCATCCTTCATCACCATCATGCGATGGCTGAGCAGGCGGGCCACGGCGAGGTCGTGGGTGACGACGATGGCGGCGAGGCCCAGTTCGCCCACGAGGCCGCGCAGCAGGTCGAGCAGGCGCGCCTGCACTGAGACGTCGAGACCGCCGGTCGGCTCATCCATGAAGACCAGGCGCGGGCCGGTGACGAGATTGCGGGCGATCTGCAGGCGCTGGCGCATGCCGCCGGAAAAGGCGCGGGGCTGGTCATCGATGCGGTCGGCGGCGATTTCGACGCGGCCGAGCCAATCGAGTGCGGTCTCGCGGATATGGCCATAATGCCGATCGCCCACGGCCATCAGGCGTTCGCCCACATTGGCGCCGGCCGAGACGGTCATGCGCAGCCCGTCGGCCGGGTTCTGGTGCACGAAGCCCCAGTCGGTGCGGACGAGGAAGCGGCGTTCGGCTTCGGAGAGGTCGTAGATATTGCGCCATTCGCCATCGCGCATGCGGTAGAGAGTCCGGCCCGAGCTTGGTTCCAGCGTGGCTGACAGGGAATTCAGCAAGGTGGTTTTGCCCGAGCCGGATTCCCCCACAATGGCCAGGACTTCGCCCGGCCAGAGCTCGAAACTCACATCGGCGCAGCCGAGACGGCTGCCGTAATACTTGGTCAGGTTGTTGACGCGGAGAAGGGGTTGTTCAATCACTGGATGCCTCGCTTTCTTCACCTCTCCCTCTGGGGGAGAGGTCGACCCTCTTGGGTCGGGTGAGGGGGCCTTTCCCACGCACCTCACCCAGCAAAGGCCCCCTCACCCGGCGCTGTCGCGCCGACCTCTCCCCCGAAGGGAGAGGTGAAGAGGTGCCCGTCTCGACAATCTCGACGGCCATCATTCCGCAGCCTCCTTGACGCCCAGCGCACCCACATGCCCTTCGGCGCGGCGGCTTTCGCAATTGTCGGTGTCCGAGCAGACATACATATGCCCGCCGCGGTCATCGAGAATGACCTCGTCTAGATACACTTGCTCGGCGCCGCAGAGGGCGCAGGGCTCCTCGAAATGCTGGATGGTGAAGGGGTGGTCCTCGAAATCAAGGCTCACCACTTCGGTATGGGGCGGCACGGCATAGATGCGATGTTCGCGCCCTGCCCCGAACAGTTGCAGCGCTTCGCTCATATGCATCTTGGGATTGTCGAATTTGGGCGTCGGCGAGGGGTCCATGACGTAGCGGCCCTCGACCTTGACCGGATAGGCATAGGTGGTGGCGATGCGGCCGTGACGGGCAATGTCCTCGTAGAGCTTGACGTGCATCAGGCCGTATTCTTCGAGCGCATGCATCTTGCGCGTCTCGGTTTCTCGCGGTTCGAGGAAGCGCAGGGGCTCGGGGATCGGCACCTGGTAGACGAGGATCTGCCCCTGCCCCAGCGGCTTTTCGGGAATGCGATGGCGGGTCTGGATGATGGTGGCGTCGGCGGTATGGGTGGTGGTTTGCACCTGCGCGACCTTGGCGAAGAAGGCGCGGATGGAGACGGCATTGGTGGTGTCGTCGGCGCCCTGGTCGATGACCTTGAGCACGTCATCCGGCCCGATGATCGACGCCGTCACCTGCACGCCGCCCGTGCCCCAGCCATAGGGCATGGGCATTTCGCGGGACGAGAACGGCACCTGGTAGCCGGGAATGGCAATGGCCTTGAGGATGGCCCGGCGGATCATCCGCTTGGTCTGCTCATCGAGATAGGCAAAGTTGTATTGGGCGACGGCGTTCATGACAGAACCTCGCTAGAATCGAGAGAGGCGTGGTCGGGGCCCCACCCCCTCCCAGTCTCCCCCATCAAGGGGGAGGTACAGGCCGGTGGGTTAGGCTGGATCGAGCCAAACGAGTGGAGCAGCACCTCCCCCTCGACGGGGAAGGTTGGGAGGGGGTGGAGCAGCCGGCCTGAAGCAATGATCATCACTCCGCCGCCTCCCGCATCGCCACCGCTTCATGTTCCGCCCGCATGCGCCGGATCAGGTCCAGCTCGGCCTGGAAGTCCACGTAATGCGGCAGTTTCAGGTGCTCGACGAAGCCGGTCGCCTGCACATTGTCGGAATGCGAAATGACGAATTCCTCGTCCTGCGCCGGCGCGACAAGGTCCTCGCCGAATTCGCGTGCCCGTAGTGCCCGGTCGACCAGCGACATGGCCATGGCTTTGCGTTCGGCCTGGCCGAACACCAGCCCGTAGCCTCGGGTAAACTGCGGCGGCACTTTCGCGCTGCCCTTGAACTGGTTGACCATCTGGCACTCTGTGACCCGGATGCGTCCCAGGTTCACCGCAAAGCCCAGTTCCGGCACGTCGAACTCGACATCGACCTCGCCGATACGGATTTCGCCCACGAAGGGATGGGTTCGCCCGTAGCCGCGCTGCGTCGAATAGGCGAGCGCCA
>NZ_JAKFDJ010000196.1:0-2701 GCF_036676215.1 Devosia sp.
CGGAGCAGTTCCGATGGCTGCTCTTAAGCGAATGAAACATATGGATTTTATGCGGAGGACAGACCCTACAAAGCTAACCCAAAGAATAGCCTAAATCAGGCCAAGCGCCACTTTAATGGCGCCCAGAACATCTGAGGGCAAACTTCTCTATAACATGCCCAATGCAAGCGCCTTATATCGAGGCGCACGGAACTTATTATGCCAACGCTCGGCCAAGCAGTCATTGAGGCGAGCACCAGAAAGGGGCGGTTCGTTGTAACCACCATATTAACGGCGTGATAAATGGATGAGGTGAATACGATGCGTATCAGCATCTTTGGTTTGGGCTACGTCGGTGCAGTATGTGCCGGTTGCCTATCTGCACGTGGTCATGAAGTGGTAGGCGTGGATATCTCCGCGGCCAAGATCGACCTGATCAACCGGGGCAAATCGCCCATCGTCGAACCCGGTTTGGAACAGCTCCTGGAGCAGGGCATCAAGACTGGTCGGCTGCGTGGCAGCACCGATGTCGCCAGCGCTGTCCGCGACACTGAACTGTCGATGCTCTGCGTCGGCACGCCGAGCAAGAAGAATGGCGATCTGGAACTCCACTTCATCGAATCGGTGTGCCGCGAGATCGGCTTCAGCCTGCGCGACAAGGACCAGTGGCATACCGTGGTGGTGCGCAGCACGGTGCTGCCGGGCACGGTGAAGAATGTGGTGATCCCGCTGCTCGAAGACTGCTCCGGGAAGAAGGCCGGGGTCGATTTCGGCGTGGCGGTCAACCCGGAGTTCCTCCGCGAGAGCACCGCGATCAAGGATTACGACTTCCCCCCGATGACCGTGATCGGCGAGCTCGACAGCCGCTCCGGCGACGCCCTGGAGGCGCTCTACCGCGAGCTCGACGCGCCGATCATCCGCAAGGACATCGAGGTCGCGGAGATGATCAAGTACACCTGCAACGTCTGGCATGCCGCCAAGGTCACCTTCGCCAACGAGATCGGCAATATCGCCAAGGCCGTCGGCGTGGATGGCCGCGAGGTGATGGACGTGGTCTGCCAGGACCACAAGCTCAACCTCTCGCAGTACTACCTGCGCCCCGGCTTCGCCTTTGGCGGCTCTTGCCTGCCCAAGGATGTGCGCGCCCTCACCTACCGCGCCAACCAGTTGGATGTCGAATCGCCGCTGCTCGGCTCGCTGATGCGCAGCAACGCGGCCCAGGTGCAGAAGGCCTTCGACCTGATCGCCAGCCATGACAAGCGCAAGGTCGCCCTGCTCGGCCTCTCCTTCAAGGCCGGCACCGACGACTTGCGCGAGAGCCCCCTGGTGGAGCTGGCGGAGATGCTGATCGGCAAGGGCTTCGACCTGCGCATCTATGACCGTAACGTCGAGTACGCGCGGGTCTACGGGGCCAACAAGGACTACATAGAATCGAAGATTCCGCACGTGTCCTCCCTCCTCCACTCCGACTTCGACGAGGTCATCGCGAACGCTGACGTGATAGTCGTGGGTAACCGCGACCAACGCTTCGAGGCCTTGGTCCAGCACGCGCCGGACGGCAAGAAAGTCATCGACCTGGTGGGTTTCATGCCGCACGGGAGCCGCGGCGAAACCGAAGGCATCTGCTGGTAACCGGCCGGCCTCAACCCCTTCGAGCGGTTTCAGCTGGGCGGACGCCAGAGCGGCGGCGCCCAGCCCCGAAGCCGCCCTCGACAGACAACGGAAGCAAATAACGGACGCAGATATGGATAGGCTCAAACGTGGCCTCGCCGAAGCCGCCGGCTGGCTGTTCTACCTCAGCCTGCTGATGGGCATCGCCTTGGCCTTGCCGAGGACGGTCTTCGACCCCGAGTCGAAGGACTTCCTGTTGCTGGTCGGCGCCGTCGGCATCTGGCGTTACTCCATGGGTGCCATGCACTTCCTGCGCGGCATGCTGTTCCTCTATGTGGTCTACCCGCATTACCGGCGCAAGGCCCGCAGCCTGGGGCAGGCGGTCGACCCCTCCCAGGTGTTCCTGCTGGTCACCAGCTTTCGCATCGACGCGCTGACCACCGCCCAGGTGTACCGCTCGGTGATCCGCGAGGCGATCGACTGCGGCTACCCGAGCACGGTGGTCTGCTCCATCGTCGAGCTGTCCGACGAGCTGCTGGTGAAGCAGCTCTGGGCCAAGCTGAACCCGCCGGCGCGGGTCAAGCTGGGCTTCGTGCGGATCGCCGGCACCGGCAAGCGCGACGGCCTGGCCTACGGCTTCCGGGCGATCTCGCGCTACCTGCCGGATGAGCGCGCGGTGGTCGCGGTGATCGACGGCGACACCGTGCTCAACCCCGGCGTGGTGCGCAAGACAGTGCCCTACTTCCAGCTGTTCCCGCGGGTCGGCGGGCTCACCACCAACGAGTTCTGCGAGGTCCGCGGCGGCTATGTGATGAGCGAGTGGCACAAGCTGCGCTTCGCCCAGCGGCACATCAATATGTGTTCGATGGCGCTGTCCAAGCGCGTGCTGACCATGACCGGGCGGATGTCGGTGTTCCGCGCCCGGGTGGTTACCGAGCCGAGCTTTATCGCCGACGTGGAAAACGACCACCTGGAACACTGGCGCCTGGGCAACTTCAAGTTCCTCACCGGCGACGACAAGTCCAGCTGGTACAGCCTGATGCGCCTGGGCTACGACACCTTCTACGTGCCGGATGCGGCGATCAACACGGTCGAGCACCCGCCGGAGAAG
>NZ_JAKFDJ010000197.1:0-38002 GCF_036676215.1 Devosia sp.
GTGCGGGCGACGATGGTGGATTTGCGCGTGGCGATCTGGGCCATGCGCACCTTGCCCTTGCGCTCGAGCGTCGGCAGGGTGAGCTGGCTGTCCTCGGTCTCGATCATGCGGATGACGCCGTCCACATCGGAGATATCGACCGAGCGGCCTTCTTCCAGAGAACCATAGAGTGATTCGAGTACGCGCCGCGCCTGGTCGACCGAGCTGGCCGCGCCTTTGAGCAGGACGTGATTGCCGCGGGGGGTAGCCGAAACCTTCATGCGCTGTTCGATCAGCGCAAGGTTCTGGTCAAAATCGCCATAGAGCTGGGCAGCGAGGCGATTGTCTTCAAAAGCGAGTTCGAGTTGCGATGCGAGTGCGTTGTCTGCGGTCGGTGACAAGTGCCTGCTCAAACTGGTGTGGCTCCACGCTCAGCGCGGCTGCGGGCTTGCGCCGCGACTACATTAACGAGGCTAGGCCGATTTGCGTTCGGTGTCTGTAGCAATATTGTGACTGCGCGCCGCGATGAAAGGGGCGCTGCAATGTTACTGCCCCGCCAGGCCAAGAAACGCGGTCAATTCCCTGGCCGCCGCCGCGCCGGCGCGATTGGCCCCGATGGTGGAGGCGGAGGGACCATAGCCGACCAGATGCACGCGTGGATCGCGCGCCACCTGGGTGGCCAGTCGTCCGGTCATGACAATGCCGCCCGACTCCTCGCGCAGTTGCAGCGGCGCCAGATGGTCCAGCGCGCTGCGGAAGCCAGTACACCACAGGATGACGTCGACAGCCAGCTCGCGACCATCTGCCCAGCGCACGCCGGTCGGCGTGATGGATTGGAACATGTCCTGGCGCTCCAGTACCCCGCGCTGGCGCATTGCCTCGATAGTGGGCGTCACCGGCAGGCCGGTGACGGAAACGACGGAATTGGGCGGCAGGCCGGCACGAACGCGCGTCTCGACCATGGCCACGGCGGCGCGGCCGGCCTCCTGGTCGAACGGCCCCTCGCGGAAGCGCGGCGGCGTCCGGGTGACCCAGGTGGTGCGCGTCACCTGCGAAATCTGGTCGAGCAGCTGGATCGCTGAAATGCCCCCGCCCACGATCAGCACGTGCTGGCCGGCGAAATCCTCGGCCTGGCGAAATTCCTGCGTATGCAGCTGCCGGCCGCTGAAGCTCTCGCGTCCCGGATACTCGGGGATGAACGGCTTCTCCCAGGTGCCCGTCGCGTTGATCACCCCGCGTGCCGAGAACAGCCCGCGATCGGTCTCGACACGCAGTCGCTCGCTGCGCTCGCAGACCACGCCGACCGTTGCCGGACGCAGCACATTGAGCCCGAAGCGCTCTTCATAGGCGCCGAAATAGTGCGGCACGGCAACCGAGGCGCGCACGCTGTCGTCGTCCCCGGAAATATCGGCAAAGCTCATGCCCGGCAGGTCATGCACACGGTTGACGGTGGAAAGGGTCAGCGAGGGCCAGCGATATTGCCAGGCGCCGCCCGGCTGGGGCGCCCCGTCGAGCACGAGGAAATCGCGCCCCGCTTCGAGACCGAGTTGCTTGAGATGATAGGCTGAGCTAAGCCCGGCCTGCCCAGCGCCGATGACGACGATGTCCAGCTTGAGCGCGACCCGCGCCCCCTGATCCTGATCCGGCACCCTGGCCCCCAAATACGACCCCATCCATGTAGGGACGCGACGCGGCATGAGCAAGCATGGCAACCTCCGGCCATCCTGCGGGTTCTGTCTGGCGCAAGGAGTGCAACATCATGGCACATGTGACTTACGACATCGTCGAGCACGACGGCGGCTATGCCTACAAGGTCGGTGACGTATTCTCCGAGACCTTCCCGTCGCACCGGGCCGCGCTTGACGCCGCCACTGCTGCGGCCCAGCGCCAGCAGCTTGGTGGGCGCGACGAGGCCATTCAGTATCAGGACAGCAAGGGGACCTGGCACGAAGAGCAGACCGATGGCGGCGATCGGCCGGAAACCGATGTCGAGGATGACCTTCGCTGAGAACGCCCGGCCGCCGGGTGCACTATCCCCGCGCCGCCAGATGGTGCCCCGTCAGCGATCCGCTGGCCTTGGCCAGGTCGGCCGGCACGCCTTCGAACTGGATCGTGCCACCATCCTGCCCCGCGCCGGGGCCAAGATCGATGACCCAGTCGGCTCGCGAGATCACGTCGAGATTGTGCTCGATGACGATGACCGACGAGCCGGCATCGACCAGCCGGTCGAACAGGCCGATCAGCGTATCGACATCGTTCATGTGGAGGCCCGTGGTCGGTTCGTCGAGCACGTAGATATTGCCCTGCTTGCCCAGTTCCGCTGCCAGCTTCAGGCGCTGTCGCTCGCCACCCGACAGCGTCGAGAGCGGCTGGCCCAGCGTCAGGTAGCCCAGGCCGACGTCGTCGAGGCTCTTGAGTATCCTGGCGATGGCGGGCTCGGTGAAGAAGACCACGGCGTCGGAAATACTCATCCCGTAGACTTCGGCGATCGACCTGCCGCGCAGGTGGTGCTCCAGCACCTCGGGCAGGAACCGCTTGCCCTCGCAGGTCTCGCAGGTGGTGACCATCGGGTCGAGATGGGCGAGATCGGTATAGATCACGCCCAGCCCGTTGCAGTCCGGGCAGGCCCCCCTGGAATTGGCCGAAAACAGCGCCGCGTCGACCCCGTTTGCCTTGGCGAAGGCCTTGCGTACATTGTCCAGGATACCGGTATAGGTCGCGGTATTGGACCGCCGCGAACCGCGCGCCAGGTTCTGGTCGATGATGATGGTGTCGGGATAGGCGGTTGGCAGGCAACCCTGGATCAGGCTTGATTTGCCGGAACCCGCGACACCCGAGACCGCCGTCAGCACCCCTCTGGGGATGGTGACCGACACGCCCTTGAGATTGTTCAACTTCGCCTCAGCGATCTTGAGCTCCCCCGTTGGCTTGCGCACCTTGTCCTTGATCGCCTGATGCTTCTTGATGTGATTGCCAGTGAGCGTGCCGCTGGTCAGCAGGCCCGCGAAATTGCCCTCATACACAATCTCGCCGCCCTTGCTGCCGGCACGGGGCCCCATATCCACCACATGGTCGGCAATGGCGATCATGTCGGGCTTGTGCTCGACAATGAGCACCGTATTGCCCTTGTCGCGCAGCTGCTGCATCAGTCCGGCGAGCCGGCCGACATCGTGCGGATGCAGGCCCACTGAGGGTTCGTCAAAGACATACGTTATGTCTGTAAGTGAAGAACCGAGATGGCGTACCATCTTGACGCGCTGGCTCTCCCCGCCCGACAGGGTCGAGCTTTCTCGGTCAAGGCTGAGATAGCCCAGCCCGATGGTCACCAGATTTTCCAGCCGCAAAGCCAGCGCCTCCAGCATCGGCCCGACCTGCACGGCCTTGATCGAACGCACGAGCTTGGCCAGTTCGCTCACCTGCATTGCCGACAGCTCTGCGATATTGCGGCCTTCAATCCTGCTGGTCAGCGCAGCCGCGTTGAGGCGGGCGCCGTGGCAGATCGGGCAGACAGCGCGGGTGAAGATACGCTCATACTCGGCCCGCATATGAGGTTGCAGGCTCTCCGGGTCCTTGGAACCCAGCCCCTTCTTGAGCTTGGCAACAACGCCCTCATAGGTGAGGTTGATCTTGTTGACTTTGACCTTGCGGCCGTCATCGAGATTGAAGAGCATTTCGCGCTCTTCGGGCGTGAATTCCTTGATCGGCTTGTCGATATCGAACAGGCCAGCACCGAAATAGACGGCCGACCACCAGCCATCGACCTCGAAGCCCTTGGGCAGCAGTGCACCTTCCCGGAGCGTTTTGGACTCATCAACCACTGCGCTCATGTCCATCGCTGCAACCTGGCCGATCCCCTCGCAGTCCGGGCACATGCCGCGCGGATCGTTGTAGGAGTAAAGGCTCGGCGGCCCGAGCCGAGGCTCGGCCAGTCGCGAAAACAGCACGCGCAGCATCTGCGCCGCATCGGTTACCGTCGCCACGGTCGAGCGCGAATTGCCGCCCAGTCGTTGCTGGTCGACAATGATCGCCGCCGAGATGTTTTCGAGCTGGTCGGCATCGGGTTGGCCGTAGCGCGGCATGAACTGCTGCACGAAGGCCGGGTAGGTCTCGTTGATCAGCCGCTGGCTCTCCGCCGCGATGGTGCCGAACACCAGCGACGACTTGCCAGAACCCGAAACCCCGGTGAACACCGTGATCTGGCGCTTGGGAATATCGAGCGAAACATTCTTGAGATTGTTCTCGCGGGCGCCGCGAATGACGATCGAACCGTAGTCGGGTTTGGTCACGAGGCAGTCCTCATCGTTGGTCTTGGCGCTGTCGCGGACTTTGCGAGAAGCCTGCTGACATGACGCGTCAGCAGGCCGATTTTCGACGCTAGCTAACGGATTTTTTCAGCAGCGCCGCAAACATCTTCTCGTCGGCAGGCGTCAGCTTGGTTACTGCGTAAGAGGTCGGCCACACGGAGCCATCGTCGAGCCTGGCCGGGTCATTGAAACCGAAACTGGCATAGCGCGAATCGAACTTGCCGGCGGGGGTGAGAAAGCAAACCACCTTGCCATCCTTGTTGGCCCAGGCCGGCATGCCGTACCAGGTCTTGGGCGACAGGTCCGGGGCGTTCTCGGTGACCAGTGCATGCAGGCGTTCGGCGATGGCGCGGTCGCTGTCGTTCAACTCGGCGATCTTGGCGAGCAGATCGGCCAGGCCATCGCCTTTCTTGCCCTTCTTGCGTTCAATCTTGGCGTCCTGCATTGCCTCGAGCTCGGCATCCGAAAAGACCTTTTCGGCATTGCTGGTTTTTTTGGTGGCCACTGGGATTCTCCTCTTGTGTTTCGGGGATGGGCGGCGTCAATCGAGCGAAGCGACTGTATTCTCCAGCGCCACCATGAACTGCTTCCACGCAGCTTTGGCGCCCTTGTAGGCAAGCTCCTGGTCCGGGCGGAAACCGGTCTGCTCCATGCGGATGATCGTTCCCTTCGGCGTCGGCTCCAGCGTGAATGTCACCACGCTTTCAAGCCCAAAGGCGTTCCATGTGTAGGACAGCGTCCTGTTGGGCTCGACCGTCAGCACCTCGCAGTCGACCACCACATTGACATTAGGCTTGGGCTCATTGCGCAGGGTGAATTTCTGACCCTCGACCGGCTTGAAATCGGTTTTCATCAGCCACTCCTCGATCAGGTGCGGTTGCGTCAGCGCGCGCCAGATTTTCTCAGGCGGATGGGCGACCTCCCGCTCGATGATGACGGTGCGGATGGCGGGCGTGGTCTCGCCTGAAAAACTCATTGGTCCATCCTCTTGAGCAAACCTTCGAGCTGGTCGAACCGACCCTCCCAGAAGCTGGTCATTTCGCTGGTCCAATCGACCAGCGGCGCCAGCGCGCCCGGCAGGGCGCTGTAATGCGTCTGACGGCCTTCGTGGCGATCACGCACCAGCCCGGCTTGCTTCAGCACCCCGAGGTGCCGCGAGACCACCGGCTGCGACACGCCGGCCCGGGCCGTCAGGGCCCCGACCGTTATCTCGCCTTCGCGACACAATCGCTCAAAGAGTGCCCGCCGCGTCGGATCGGCGAGCGTTCTGAAGATCGTGTCCTGCGCATTCGATATCTGGGACAATCCATACCTCGTTGGCTATGAATTAACGTATAGCCAACGAGCTATGGGTTAGTCAAGAGCCAATCTTGCCGGCCGCATGGGCAGGCCTGCTCAGGACAGGCACTCGACCGTAAAGCCGCCGGGCGCCTTGACGTAGAAGGTGTAGCCATGGTGCTCGGATGGCGGACCGGGATGAAAGCCATCCGCCTCGAGCCTTTGGTGGATCGCGTCGACCTCGGACCGGCCGGACCGGATGAAGCCGATATGGAAATTGGCGGGGTAGCTGGCGTCCTTGCCCTTCATCAGCGAAAGCACGATGCCATTCTCGTCGGTCAGAAAGATGAAGTTGTCGTTGTTGCGGCCGATCTCGGTCATGCCGAAATAGGTGGTGAGGAAGCTGGCGGCGGCCCCGGCGTCGTCCACCGTCAGGTTGAGATGGTTGAGCTTCATTGTGTCTCCTAGAGCGAGGCCTTGCGGACCTGGCTCACGCCCACCGCCAGTCCAACTGCCGCGACCCCCGCCGCAACCAGCGCGCCATAGAGGACCGGCATGGTCCAGACTTCGCTGACGAACAGCGCCCGCTCGGCCTCCACCAGATAGGTCAGCGGATTGAAGCGGCTGGCCACATAGAGCCAGCCCGGCGCATTGGTCATCGGCAGCAATACCCCGCCCAGCAGCATCATCGGCAGGGCAACCGAATGGCTGACCATGTAGAACAGCGATCCGTCGTGCTTGCTGGCAATGGCCAGCGCATAGGAAAGCGACGCTACCCCGATCCCGAACAGCATCAACAATACCAGGCCCAGCAGCATGGGCAGCGGATGCCACACCAGCCCGAACGGGGCGGCGACGAGAATGATGATCAGCGCCTGGACCAGCAGCGGCGCCAGCTCCTTGAGCGCGCGGCCGACCATGATGGCTGGCCGGCTCATCGGCGTCGCGAGAAACCGCTCGAAGCTGCCGCTCATCAGTTCCTCGGTCAGCGACCAGCCGCAGGAGACAGTCGAGAACAGCACCAGCATGACCGCCATGCCGGGCACAAACCATTGTAGCGGGCTCGCGCCGTTAGGACCTGGCACATTGCCCAGCAGCGGCACGAACAGGCCGAGATAGAGCAGTGGCTGCACCAGCCCGAACAGGATGTAGTACCACGAGCGGAGCGTCGGCCCGATCTCGCGGCGGAAGGAGATGGTGGTATCGGTGATGAAGGACATTTTGAATCCTTGAAGTGAGAGCCACGTTTACCTCTGCCTTTGGGGAGAGGTCGGCGGCGAAGCCGACGGGTGAGGGGGCCTTTAAAGACCTAAGCCGCAGCCTCCCGGAGCGACCTTCCGGTCAGCCCCAGAAACACATCGTCCAGCGTCGGGCGCACCACGCGGGCGCTCATCGCTTCGATGCCGGACTGGTGCAGCCGCCGGATGAATTCGGGCAGCACGGCCTCGCCATCCTTGAGCGTCACGGCGATGTCGCGCCCGTCCACCTTGGTTTCGCGTGCATCAGGCAGGTTCTGTGCGATCTCGGCCGCGCTGCCGCGCTGGTCTTCGCAGAGCACCCTGACATGGATGGTGTCGCCGGCAAGGTCAGCCTTGAGGCGGGCCGGGGTGTCATCGGCGATCATCACCCCGTTGTCCATCACCATGACCCGCTCGGCCATGGTGTCGGCCTCGTCGAGATAATGGGTAGTTAGGAAGATGGTCATGCCGCTCTGCTGGCGCAGCCGGGTGATGTGCTCCCAGAGATTTGCCCGCGAATGCGGATCGAGCCCGGTCGAAGGCTCGTCGAGAAAGAGAATGGGCGGGGTGTGCATCAGCCCCAAAGCCACGTCGAGCCGGCGCTTCTGCCCGCCCGAGAGCGAGGCGCAGGTGCGGTCGGCCAGGCTTTCGAGTTCCAGCATGCCGAGCAATTCGTCGGCCCGCTTCCGTGCCGCCGCGGCGCTCATTCGCTGGGCCTGGCCCTGGGTTACCAGCTCGTCGCGCACCCGGTGATATGGCCCCGAGCCGCTGCCCTGCCCGACATAGCCGATTTTTCGGCGGACGCTGGCGGGCTCGCTTGCCACGTCATGACCGCCGACATGGGCGCTGCCCGAGGTTAGCGGCAGCAGAGTGGTCAGCATGCGCACCGAGGTTGACTTGCCGGCGCCATTGGGGCCGAGAAAAGCAACCAGCTCGCCTTCAGCGACATCAAGGCTGAGACCGCGGACGGCCTCAATCGGACCGGTCTTGGTCTTGAAGGTGCGGGTGAGGTCTCTGGCATGGATCATTTCGGTCCCCTTGTCCTTGCTGCGGGCACACTGATCCAGCCCTGCTGACACGACGCGTCAGCAGGTGGCATTTCGACAGCGGGCTCGACTTTTTCGCAGCGGAGGGCTATAACTCCGTACGTCGTACAATGTTTAGCACAATCTTGTACGGTGTAAAGAGTTATTTGGAGGCTTGATGGCCGAGGATATTGCCGGACGCGGTGACCCGATCAGAACCCTGCAGCTGATGTGGGGGCGTGCGGAGGGTCCAAAGCGCGGCCCCAAGGCCAAGGTCGCCGTTGCCGATCTGGTTGCCGCTGCGGTGGCCATCGCCGATGCTGAAGGCATCGAGGCCGTCTCGACGCGGCGCGTCGCCGAGGCGGTCGGCATTTCGCCAATGAGCTTTTACACCCACATCCCCGACAAGGCCGTGCTGCTCGACCTGATGCTCGATGGCGCGGCGGGTCTGCGGATTGAGGAAGCCCCGCGGTTCGACCCGGCGCAATGGCGCGCCAATGTCACCTTCGTCGCCAGCGCCTTCCGCGAATTCTATATCACTCATCCCTGGGTGCTGCAGATATCCACCCACCGCCCCGTTCTGGGCCCGCACACCATGCGCGCCTATGATATATTCCTCAGCGCTTTCGAGGGCCTTGGGCTGGATGAGGTCGAGATGGACATGTCGGTGACCATGGTCGCCAACTATGTGCACGGCGCCGCCCGCGACGTGGCGCGTTCGCGCATGGTCAAGGAGCAGACCGGGCTGAGCGACGACGAATGGTGGTACACTATCGCCCCCTTTCTCGAAACCATCGACTATACGCCCTATCCGGTTGCCGCCCGGGTCGGGCCCGTCGTCGGCGAACTCTACGGCCTGGGCGATCCCGACCGGGCCTTCAACTTCGGCCTCGAGCGGATTCTGGACGGGCTGGCGATCCTGATAGAGGGCAAGGCCAAGGCCTGAAGTCCGAGACGGCCCAGAGCTGTCTAGATCGCGGTGCCTTCGGCATTGAACAGGTGGATGCGCGCCGGGTCGATATAAGCGGCAACGGTCGAGCCCAGTTCCACCGCCCGCTGGCCTTCGAGCACGATATTGATGGGCTGGTTGTCCGCCGTGGTGGCATAGACCACCGTCTGCCCGCCCAGGTTTTCCACCAGGTCCACCCGCACATCGGCCAGCTTGATGCCATTGCCTTCAAACAGCGTGATGTGCTCTGGGCGCGCGCCCAGCGTCGCTGCCCCGGCTACGGCGCGCGGTAGCGTCAGCACATTGCCCGCCACCTTGAGACCTGCGCCGTTTTCAACGGCGGTGAGGAAGTTCATCTTGGGCGAGCCGATGAAGCCGGCAACGAACAGGTTCTTGGGATTGTTGTAGAGCTCGAGCGGTGCGCCGGCCTGCTCGATAATGCCCAGGCGCAGCACAACGATCTTGTCGGCCATGGTCATGGCCTCCACCTGATCATGGGTCACGTAGATCATGGTGTTCCCCAGATCGTTGTGCAGCTTGGCGATCTCGACGCGCATCTGCACGCGCAGTTCGGCGTCGAGGTTGCTCAGCGGCTCGTCGAACAGGAATATCTTGGGTTCGCGCACGATGGCGCGGCCGATGGCGACGCGCTGGCGCTGCCCGCCCGAGAGCTGCTTGGGCTTGCGCTGCAGCAGCGGCACGATCTGCAGGATTTCGGCTGCGCGCTGCACCCGGCTCTTGATCTCTTCCTTGGGTGTCTTGGCGGTTTCCAGACCAAAGGCCAGGTTCTGGTAGACATTCATATGTGGGTAGAGCGCATAGGACTGGAACACCATGGCGATGCCGCGCTTGGCCGCCGGCACGTCGTTCATGCGCTGTCCGTCGATCACCAGGTCACCCCCCGAGATCGGCTCGAGCCCGGCAATCATGCGCAACAGGGTGGATTTGCCGCAACCGGAAGGGCCGACGAAAACCGTGAACTCACCCGGCTCGATGTCGAGATCGATGCCGTGGATCACCTGGATGTCGCCATAGGCCTTGACGATCTGCCTGAGCTGGATGTTGGTCGCCACGGTGATCTCCTAAGCAGCCCGGAACTGGGCGGGAACCCAGCTCTCGTAGAGTGGATGGCCGGGCCCGATGGGCAGGGCCACGTCCTCGCCAGTCGCCGACGAATGGTAGAAGGCGGTAACAAGTTCGAGCGAACGCCGCGAATCGGCGCTGGTGACCGGCAGTTTGGCGGCGCCGGTCAGCGCCTCGTGGAATCGTGCCATCTGCGTCTGAAAGCGGGAGGGCACGTGCTGCCAGTCCTTGAGCAGGTCGGCGATCGCCGCTTCGGTGCCCGGATTGCGCGCCTGGATCTTCCACGGCTTCTCGCCGGGATTGTAGGCGGCATGGTCGCTCTCGAACGTGACATTCTCGAAGGCGAGACGGATGCGGGTCATGTCGTCGGCCGAGCCGAGCGTGGCGGTAAGGCTGGCCAGCGCGCCGCTCTTCATCAGCAGCGAGGCCGAAATGGTGTCTTCCACCTCGATCGGGTTGACGCGGGTGGCGACGCGCCCGAAGACGCGATCGATGTCGCCCATCAGATAGGTGAAGAGGTCATGCGGGTGGATGGCGTGGCCCATCAGCACGCCACCGAGTTCGGTCGCCCATTTGCCGCGCCAGGGCACGGCATAATAGGGCGCATCGCGCCGCCACAACGTTTCGACCGTGCCCATATAGGGCTTGCCGGCCAGGCCCGCATCGATGACCGCCTTGGCCTGCTCGATGCCATTGCCGAAGCGATACTGGAACACCGGCATCAGCATGCCCTTGGAGATCTTCTCCTCGGCGATGACGGCGTCGACCTGGGCCAGCGAGCCGACCAGCGGCTTTTCGCAGATGACATGCTTGCCGGCCTTGAGCGCGGCCATGACCATGGAATAGTGCAGGCCCGGAGGCGTGCAGATATCGATGATGTCGATATCGTCCATGGCCAGCACGTCGTTGAAGCTGGCAATGCGCCCCTCGACGGCGAATTCGTCGGCCACGGCGGCGAGGCGCTCGTCATTGAGGTCGCACAGAACCTTGACCTTGAACTTGTCCGCATTGGGCAGATAGCCCTCGACGATGTGGCTGCGGCCGATGCCGACGCCGATGATGGCGACGTTGAAGATTTTGCTCATCGTGCCCACTCCGTGCCGCGTTCGGCCAGTTGCTGCGCTGTCAGCGCCAGTTTCATCGCATTAAAGCACCGCTCCTGCGGCATGGCCGTCTCGGTGCGGTTGCGCACATCGTCCAGGAATTGGCGCCCGAAGGGCCGCTCGACCTGCGAACAATCGATGTGGCGCGGGCCTTCATGATTGACCAGGAACAGATGATCGGTGCCCGGCTTGCCGGCAATATCGATATATTTGCGCAGCTCGATATAGCCCTCGGTGCCCAGGATGGTGAGGCGTCCGTCGCCCCAGGTGGGCAGGCCCTTGGGGGTAAACCAGTCGACGCGAATATAGCCCGAGGTATCGGCGGTGCGGACATGAGCGTCGCCCACGTCCTGCAGGCCAGGCTTTTCGGGGTGAGCCCGATTGGCGACCGTGGCCGAGACCACTTCGGCGTCCATCGCATTGGAGAAGAACAGGAACTGCTCGAACTGGTGGCTGGCGATGTCGCAGAGAATGCCACCATAGCGCGACCGCTCGAAGAACCAGTCGGGGCGGTTGTTGAGGCGCAGCGAATGGGGGCCCAGGCCCACCGTATTGATAACCTTGCCGATGGCGCCCTGGCCAATCAGATTGCCGGCCTCGACGGTGGCACGCACCTCGAAATGCTCGGAATAGAGCACGCCATAGATGCGGCCGGTTTCTTTCTGCACGCGCTTGATCTCATCGAGCTGGGCAAAGGTGGTCATGCCCGGCTTGTCGGTCAGCACATCCTTGCCATGCTGCATCGCCGCAATCGAGATGGCGGCGCGGTCGGCCGGAATGGCCGAGGTCAGCACGACCGAGACCGCTGCGTCCTCGAGGATGGCACGCGGGTCGGCGACTCGCTTGGCCTCGGGATACTTGGCTGCAAATTCTGCGGCAAGATCGTCTTCGACGGCATGGAAGGCCACGAACTGGCCGCCGGCCTCCTTGAGGCAATCAACCTGCCCGTAGATGTGAGGATGATTGATGCCGATGGCGGCAAACTTGATGTCAGTCATGTCTAGCGTTTCATACCGGTGGTGGCGATGCCTTCGATGAGCAGTCGCTGGAAGAATAAGAAGAACAGGAAGATCGGCACAAGGCTGAGCACGCTCATGGCAAACAGCCCGCCATAGTCACTCTCGCCCGTACTGTCGGTGAAGGTGCGCAGGCCCAGCATGACGGTGTAGGACTTCATCTCGCTGAGATAGATCAGCGGTCCGAAGAAGTCATCCCAGGTCCAGATGAAGGTGAAGATCGCGGCCGTAGCCAGCACCGGCATGGACAGGGGTAGGATGATCTTCCAGTAGATGCGCCAGGCCGAGCAGCCATCCATGCGGGCGGCCTCGTCGAGTTCCTTGGGCAGGCCGCGGAAGAACTGCACCATCAGGAAGATGAAAAAGCCGTCGGCGGCGAGGAATTTGGGTACCACCAGCGGCAGGAAGGTATTGACCCAGCCCAACTGCCGGAACAGCACATATTGCGGGATCAGGGTGACCTGATAGGGCAGCATGAGCGTCATCAGCATCATGGCGAACCAGAAGTTCTTGAACTTGAAGTCCAGCCGGGCAAAGGCGAAAGCCGCCATCGAGCAGGCAATCACATTGCCCATCACCGACAGGCCCGAAATGATGAAGCTGTTGACATAGAAGGTGCCAAAGCTGGTGCGCAACCCGTTCCAGCCGCGCACATAGGCATCCAGGCTCCAGGCCGACGGGATGATGCTGGCCGAGGTGAAGATCTCGTTTTCCGGACGGAAGGATGCGGCCAGCAGCCACAGCAGTGGATAGAGCATCAGCACCGAGGCACCCAGCAGCGCCACATGGATCAGTACCGAGGTCAGCCGCTTGCGGCCGGGCGCCTCGGCGCCGGTGACCACGGTTAGTTTGGCGGGGACATCACTCATCGTAGTGCACCCAGTATTTGGACGTGAAGAAGGAGAAGGCGGTGAAGATGCCAACCAGTGCCAGCAGCACCCAGGCCAGGGCCGAGGCATAGCCCATGCGGAAGAAGCCGAACGCCTCCTGGTAGAGATAGAGCGTATAGAACAGCGTCGAATTGATCGGATTGCCGGTGCCGCCCGAAATGATGAAGGCCGGCGTAAAGCTCTTGAAGGCCTCGATGGTCTGGATGATGGCGTTAAAGAACACCACAGGAGTCAGCAGGGGCAGGGTGATCTTGACGAACTGCCGCCATTTGCTGGCGCCGTCGAGGCTTGCCGCCTCGTACATGTCGGTCGGGATCTGCCGCAGCCCGGCCAGGAAGATGATCATCGGCGAGCCGAACTGCCACACTGCCAGGATAATCAGTGTCCACAGCGAGGTCTTGGGATTGGAGATCCAGCTCGGACCCTCGATACCGAACATCAGCAGCAGCTTGTTGACTAGGCCGTCGCCGGCAAAGATCTGGCGCCACAGGATGGCGATGGCCACCGACGCGCCGAGCAGACTCGGTAGATAGAACAGCGCCCGATACATCGGCAGGGCCTTGATGCCGCGGTTGAGCAGCATGGCCACTGCCAGGGCGAAGGCGAGCTTGAGCGGCACCGAGAAGATGACGAAGAACATGGTCACCCGCATCGAAGCCCAGAATTTGGGATCGTTGGTGAACATGCGCATGTAGTTGTTGGCGCCGACCCAATCAGGCGAGGTCAGCAGGTCGAAATCGGTAAAGCTGAGATAGAGCGAGGTGACCATCGGGCCGATAGTCAGGCCGAGAAATCCCACGAGCCAGGGCAAGAGGAACAGATATCCCGGGGCATCGTTCTGCCAGATCCGGGACCAGGTGGAGGGGGTGGCCGCGCGCTCCCTTGCGGAAGCGCCCGTTTCAAGAGAGCGCGCGGTCATGTCTATGCTCGGCTGAGGATGTCGTTGGCGCCGGTGACGAGTTCGGCACCAGCCTGTTCCGGCGTCTTGGCGCCGAAGCCGACTTCCTGGCCCAGCGTACGGATCAGCGATTCAGAGATTTCACCGGCAGCGGCCGGCGGGGAGGGCGGCAGCGGGCCAAGCAGGTCGCCCAGATTGGCCACGAAGTTCAGCGCGACCTGGCTTTGCTCATCGAGCGTCGGCGCAACGACATCGCGGGTGGCAGCGACGCACGGAATGCCGCGCTCGACGCCCAGCAGCTTTGCCGCTTCCGGATCGGAGATGAAGAAGTTGATGAAATCGGCCGCCGCTTCCTTGTTGGCGGACGAACCGCCCACCGAGAAGAACATCGACGGCTTGCGGTAGTGACCACCACCGACGCCGGCAGCGATACGCGGGTAGCCCACCATGCCCAGCTTGTCCTGGACGATGGCCTGGAAGGCCACGAGCTGGTTGGAGTTGGACGGCATCATCGCCGCCTTGCCCAGCACTACCATCGTGGTCTCAAGCGGACCGGTATCGAGGGCCTGGTCTTCAGCCGAGACGCAGACCTCTGCTTCGCGCAGCTTGGCCCAGAGCTGGTACCATTCGACGGCGTCGGCCTCCTCGTAGCCCAGTTTGCCATCGGCGGTGTAGAGCGCCTTGCCGCGCTGACGCAGCCAGTTGTCGAGCATCGGTTCGGAATAGGAGCCGTCCATGAAGGCCTTCATGCCGCCACGGATATTGGCTGCCTTGAAGGCCTCGCCGATCGCCATCAGGTCGTCCAGGGTCCAGGCATTGGTCGGCACCTCGACGCCAGCTTCCTCAAAAGCCGAGACGTTGACGAGCGTCGCCACCGAGTTGGCGCCGAGCGAGATACCATAAAGCTTGCCGTCGACCTTGCCGCCTTCGAGCTGATCGGCGTCGAAGCCGTCGAGCTTGAGGGCGCCGCCGACGAATTCGTCGAGCGGAGCGATGGCGTTACGCTTGGCGTATTCAACGATATAGCGGTAGTCCATCTGGATGATGTCGGGGGCGTTGCCGCCAGCAGTCTGCGTCGCCAGCTTGGGCCAGTAGTCGTTCCAGGCGAGGAATTCGCCCTCGACGGCGGTGCCTTTGGCGGCCGTGTAGAGGTCGGTCACGCCATAGGTGCGGTCGGCGCGGGCCTGGCCACCCCAGAAGGTGAGGCGCAGGCTCGACGCCTGGGCCCAGCTCGGCATCACGCCGGCGGCACCGGCGGCGACGAGCGCGGAGCTGCCCATCAGGAATTTGCGGCGATCGATACGGATACTCATCAAGTTTCCTCCCATGAATTGTGGTCGTTCCGGCTTCCGGAACGGCATTTGCTCAGCAGCCTCCCTGCCGCTAAGTCACTAACCGGTTACATATCCGCCGCATTCCGACAACCCTGTCAAGTGCAGGCGATAGCGCTTTTTGCCGAACTATCCTTAAGCAATTTGCGCAAATAACCGACTGGTTACGACATAGCACACGCGTTCTCTGCTAGGCAATTACTTGTATGGAAGATGAGCCAAGCCGGCAAGCCCTCTATCGCAACCTCCGTCACATCGCGAAATTGCCCGGATTCTCGGTGTTTTCGGCGCCCGGCAAAAGCCTGGAGCCATCCTCCACGGCCTTTTTGGAAGGCCGATTTCGTCTTCTTGTCCGATAGAGTGGCGCAGTCTGGACCAAAAGAAAAATACGAAATAACCTGTCCGATATAGATTTCTTCTATGTCCGCAGGAGGCGTGTATGGACAAGCTGCTCAATCAGTTTCTCGCCGTGGCCGAGGCTGGCACGATCAGCGCGGCAGCAACGGCCCTGTTCATCACCCAGCCGACGCTGACCTTCAACATGCGCAAGCTCGAAGAAAATCTCGGCGTGCCGCTGCTCATCCGTTCGCCCCGCGGGGTAGAGCTGACGGAATATGGTGAGACGCTCTATCAGAACGGCCGGCTGATGCGGCGGCTCTACGACAACACGCTCAATGCCATCGCCCACCAGCGCGGCCGCACCGAGCAGGGTCTGCGCATCGGCTCGGGCTATTCATGGTGGACCTTGTTCATCCGCGACATGGTGCTGGATTATTCCCGGACCTATCCCAATGCCCGCATCCATGTGAGCCTGGGCAATCAGCTGCGCTGCATGGACCAGATGCTGAGTGGCGACATTTCACTTTTCGTTGCGCATGAGATCGAGGGGCTCAGCCGCAGCACCGGCGCCAGGATGGTGCCGCTGACCCGGGTCGGGCAGGGCTATTTCGTGCGCGAAGGCCACGCTTTGCTGAGCCGCCCGCGCTCCATCGCCGAGATCGAGGCCTTTCCAGCCGTCACCAGTTCGCTGCCGGAGATCCGGCACCAGCGCTTTTTCGAAGCCTGGAGCCGCACCACTTCGGGCAGCGCGCCCTTCGACCAGGGTAAATATATCTTTGCCTCCAATTCGCTGGCGGCGTGCCTGGACTATGTCGAGCGCAGCGATGCGGTGATCAGCCACACCGAAGTGATGGCCGATGAATTCATCCGCCGCGGCCTGCGGCGCATCAGCATCACCGAGCCGACGCCGCAAAACCTGATCGGCATCTATGTCCTGCAGGAACGCGCCGAAGAGCCGCGCGTCGCCGAGCTGATTGCCCGCTTGCGAGAAGCCGCGAGCGCTGTGCTGCCGCCGCTCGACTAGGCCGGCTGGGTGCGCAGATAGTCCAGCACCATCTGCACGGCCTGCGCCTCACGCTCCTGCACCATGTCGATACCACTCAGATCGCGGGAAAAAATCACCGACAGCGTCGCCATGTTGGAGACGTAGAAAAAGCCCAGTGCGGCGATGGATATGTAGAGCTGTACCGGATCGACATCGCGGCGGAAAATGCCGACATCGGCGCCACGCTCGACGATCGTGGTGATCTGCCCCACCAGGGGAGAATGCAGCGCCTGGATATCGGGCAGGGTCTTGAGGAACCGGGCGTTCTCGAGATTTTCGGTGTTGAGCAGCCGCGGAAACCACGGATTGGCGAGGAAGTGCCGGAAGGTGAAACGCACCAGCCGGTCCATGGCGTCAACCGGGCCATACTGGTCAAGGCTGAGCGCCCGTTCGCCCCGGCGGATTTCCTGATAGGCATCGAGCAGCACCGCCCGGTACAGGTCCTCCTTGTTGCCGAAATAGTGGTAGAGCAGGCGCTTGTTGGCCCCGGCCAGCACCGCGATGGCATCGACCCGCGCGCCCTCGAAGCCCCTCGCCGCAAATTCGGCACGTCCGGCGACGAGGATCGCCGCCTTGGTCTTCCCCGAATTGCGCGCCCGCTTGACCGGCGCCGCAGCCTCAGCCTTTGGCTGGGGTTTCCGCACTTGTGCGGCTGAAAATGGCTCTGACACGCTTGGATACCGCCGGAATGGACATGAGGATGGTGAGGACGATGATCAGGCAGATAACAGCGCTGATCGGACGGGTAAAGAACGGCGTCGGATCGCCATTGGTCAGCAGCAGGCCGCGCCGCAGGTTGAGATCGAGCAGGTCGCCCAGCACGATGCCGAGCACCAGCGGCGCCATCGGATATTTCATCTCCCGCAGGATGAAGCCGACAATGCCGAAAAACAGCATAACATAGACGTCGAACATGCGCTGGGTGATGGCAAACGAGCCGACCACGCACAGCACGTAGATGATCGCCATCAGCCGCTCGCGTGGCACCATCAGCACCTTGATGAAGACCTTGGTCAGCGACAGGCCGAAGATGAGATTGGCCAGCGTCGCCAGCAGCAGCATGGCCACAACCTGGTAGAGAAAGACCGGGTTCTCCACCATCAGCATGGGGCCAGGCCGAATGCCGTGGATATACATGGCCGCGATCAGCACGGCTGCGGCCGCCGAGCCGGGCAATGCCAGGGTCAGGGTCGGGATCATGGCGGCCGACACCACGGCATTGTCCCCGGTCTCGGCGGCGATCAACCCTTCCTGGCTGCCCTTGCCGAATTCCTCGGGGTGCTTGGAGGCGCGCTTGGCTGCGGCATAGGAACTCCAGGAACCAACATCTTCGCCAACGCCTGGGATGATGCCGACAAAGGTGCCGATAATGCCGGAGCGCAAAATCGTCCGCCAATATTGGAAGATTTCCCGGAAGGTGGGCACGACGCGGTCATTGACCTCGGCAACGCGGCCAACGGCCTTGCGTTTCATGGTGGACAAGATCTCGGCAAAGCCGAATGCCCCCACCATGGCGGGGATCAGGTCGACGCCGCCGCCAAGCGCCGCAATGCCGAAGGTGAAGCGCTGGTGCGCATGCAGCGTCTCCATGCCGATCATGGCGACGAGCAGGCCCAGTATGCCGGCAATATAGCCCTTGAGCGGGGTGTCGCTGCCCGACATCTGGCCCGAGATGACGACCCCGAACAGCGCCAGCCAGAAGAATTCGTAGGAGCCGAATTTCAACGCCGCTTCGGACAGGAGCGGCGCAATGATGGCCAGAAAGAAAATGCCGACCATGGTGCCCAGCGTCGAGGAGGTCGTCGCCAGCCCCATGGCCAGTCCCGCCTTGCCCTGCATGGCAAGAGGATGCCCGTCGAGCGATGCCGCGGCATTGGCCGGTGTCCCCGGGATGTTGAGCAGGATGGCGGTGCGGCTGCCGCCATAGATGGCGCCCAGATAGACGCACATCAGCGTCAGGATCGCTTGGTCGGGCGCCATCTTGTAGGTCAGCGTCACCAGCAGCGCCACGCCCATGGTCGCGGTCAGCCCTGGCAGGATGCCGATCACCAGCCCCAGCAGCGTCGCCCAGACGACGTTGAACAGGGAGGCGGGGGTGAGGAAATGCGCAATCCCCTGGCCGAGCAGCAGCAATCCGTCAAACATCAGGGCTCCTCGCTATGGCAGGCGAACGAGAAAGATGCGGGCGAAGGCCAGATAGATGCCGCCACCGCCCACAATGGCAATGGCCAGCGCCCAGAGTGCACTGCGCCACAGCGGGATGGGTGTATCGGTGAGGCAGACCTCGAACAGCACGATGAAGCCGAAGATGAAAATCATCGAAGCGGCCCAGAAGGGCAGCCAGCCCACCAGCACCAGCGTATAGACCAGCGCCAATGCCAGCACCGCCAGCACGCGCCGCACCTGCTGCGTGGTGAACAGCACTGCCAGACTCCGCCAGCCGCCCGGCGCCTCAAGGCGCCAGGATCGCAGCCCCAGCAAGGTCCCGCACAGGGTCAGCATGACGCCGAGCATGATCGGCACGAGGCCAGGAATGGTCGCGGGATGAATCTGCCGGGCCTCAAGGCGCGGCATGGTCCAGGATAGGTAGGTCACGGCCAGCCCGAGCCCGACCAGCACCACGGCGGTAAGTAGGTCGGCGCGCGCGCGGATGGCGTGATCGTCAGGGTCGGTTTGGCTTTCCATGAACATGCTCCTGATGCGGCCTTGCGCCAAAGCCCGGCGGCGAGCAGCGGGGGCGGGCATTGGCCCGCCCCACCAGCTTACGGAACGCCCACTTCGGTGCGGGTTTCGCAGTCAATGCCGATCGTGGAGGGATCGTTGACTGCCTCGCCGCGTGCCACCGAGGAACACGCCTCAAGGATCACCACCGGCATGGCCAGGGCACGCGCCTCGGCACCGAAGGAGGGAGCGAACACCGCCCCGAAGGTTTCGGCATAGGTCCTGATCGCCTCGGAGCTCATCACCTTGTCGGCCCAGATCGCATCGAGCGTCGCGATCACTTCATCGGGTACCCCGACCGGCACGAAAATGCCGAAATAGTCTGGCGCCAGCTCAATCTCGGGCAGGTAGTCGGTGATCGGGGGGATCGGATCGACGCCGTCGAGCACCAGCGGCTGGTTGGACAGCACGGCCAGGGCCCTGAGCCGCCCGCCGCGGATCAGTTCGGTCTGCTCCACCGCCAGCTGCGTCGTCACCATGGCTTCGCCGGAGGCGGTGGCAATGGCCGCCGGGCCGCCGCCGTCATAGGTGATCATGTTATATTCAAAACCTGCCTCGTCGCTGAGCGCGGCAATGGCCGTGCCACCCGAGGAGGTGATGCCGGCGGTTGCCACGGTGATTTCACCGCCGCGCGACTTGAGCGCCTCGAGCAACTGTCCGAAATCGGTGAACTCGCTGTCGGACGGCACGCTGACCACCGGCACATTGGCGACCGACAGGTAGATGTGCCAGTCGTCGATGTCGGTGTCTTCCAAAAGGCCGGTGACCGAATAGGTGGCGTTGTTGGCTATGGCATTGGCGGTCCAGGTATAGCCGTCGCGCGGGGCGTTGAGCACCTCCTGGGTGCCGATGGCGCCAGAGGCCCCCGGCTGGTTGACCACCACGACGTCGACGCCCAGTGCCTCGGCCAGGATCGGCGCGGTGACGCGGGAAATCTGGTCGGTCGAACCGCCCGCGCCCCAAGGCACGATCAGGTTGATGGGCCGGTCGGGCTGCCATTCCTGTGCTGCACTCAATGATGTGCCCAGCAACAGCGCCGATGCGCCGCCTGCCAGGACAAACAACAGTCGTGTGTTCATCGTGTTTCCTCCCTTGCTGCGTGCAGCCCGGATATTTCCGTGACCACAAGCCCAGACTGCTGCCGTCCCGGCGCTGCTGTCAACCAATAAGTAACCGTCCAGTTATGCCGAGACATGGCCGTAGCTCCGGTTTTTTCCCGTAGTCTCCGCAGCATGGCCGTTGCGCAAACCGGTCTCCCGGAGCAACATGAACCATCGGGTGGCATGGGGGTGAATGTGGAACCGCAGTCGGCAATAGTCATGGCGCTGGCGCTCGCGCTCGGTGCCATCGTCAAGGGCGCCACCGGCATGGGCCTGCCCCTTGTCGCCCTGCCGGTGCTCGCGACCGTCTTCGGGCTGCAGCACGCCATCGGCCTGATGACCATACCGCTGATCGCCACCAATGCCTGGCAGGTCTGGCGTTTCCGGCAGGAGGCGCAATCCCCGCGGCTAGGCTTCCTGCCGCCATTTCTAGCCGGCGGCGCCATCGGTGTCGCCTTGGGGACCTGGGCGCTGACCACCCTGCCGGAGCGCGCGCTGGTGCTGACGCTGGGGATCGTTCTGCTCGCCTATGTAGCGCTGCGCCTTGCCACACCGCATTTTTCGCTGAGTTTGGCGGCGGCCAGGCGCCTTGGACCGTTGGCCGGCACCGGCGGCGGTATCCTGCAGGGTGCCACCGGCATCTCCGCACCGATCGGGGTCACCTTCATCCATGCCATGGCCATGGAGCGGCCCGCGCATCTGTTTGCGGTCTCGGCCATGTTCCTCACCTTCTCGCTTGTGCATCTGCCGGCCTTGTGGGCTGCCGGCGTCATGCGCCCCGAATGGCTGCTGCAGGGATTGCTGGCATTGGGCCCCATCTTGCTTTTCATGCCGCTGGGCCAATGGGCCAGCAGCAGACTCAGCCGCAAGGCGTTCGATCAGATGATCCTGGTCTTTCTCGGCTTCATCGGCCTCAAGATGGTTCTGGGACTCTAGGACGAGGATCGACAGCGATCCCGGCTTGACGGCCCCGCCCTGTCCCGTGTAGCTAAGTAACTAACCAGTTACACGCCGGACACGGCACGGGAGGAATTGAATGGCGGATAGACGGCTCGGACTCATCATGCACGGCGTCACCGGACGCATGGGCTACAACCAGCATCTGGTGCGCTCGATCCTTGCCATTCGCGACCAGGGCGGCGTCGTGCTTTCCAATGGCGACCGTCTGGTAGTCGATCCGATCATCGTCGGCCGCGACGCCGACAAGATCGAGCGGCTGGCGAAAAAGCACGACATCAAGCGCTGGAGCAGCGACATCGATGCCGCGCTGGCCAACCCGGAAGACACCGTGTTCTTCGATGCCGGCACCACGCTGATGCGCGCCAGCCTCATCGAAAAGGCCCTCGCCGCCGGCAAGCATGTCTATTGCGAAAAGCCGACTTCGGATTCGCTGGAGATCGCCGTCAATCTCGCCAAGACCGCCCGCGCCTCGGGCCTCAAGCATGGCGTGGTGCAGGACAAGCTGTTCCTGCCCGGCCTGATGAAGCTCAAGATGCTGCGCGACTCTGGCTTTTTCGGCGACATTCTCTCGGTGCGCGGCGAGTTCGGCTATTGGGTCTTCGAGGGCGATTGGCAGCCGGCGCAGCGCCCAAGCTGGAATTACCGCAAGGCCGATGGCGGCGGCATCATCCTCGATATGCTGTGCCACTGGCGCTATGTGCTCGATAACCTCTTCGGCGAGGTCAAGGCCGTGTCGTGCCTGGGCGCCACCCACATCCCCGAGCGCGTCGATGAAAAGGGCAACCGCTACAAGGCCGATACCGACGACGCCGCCTATGCCACGTTCGAGCTCGAAGGCGGGGTGATCGCCCAGATCAATTCAAGCTGGACCACGCGCGTCCGTCGCGACGATCTCGTCACCTTCCATGTCGACGGCACGCATGGCTCTGCGGTGGCGGGCCTGCATAAATGCTGGAGCCAGCATCGGGTCAATACGCCCAAGCCGGTGTGGAACCCCGACCAGCCGCAAACCATGAACTTCTTCGGCGATTGGGAAGAAGTGCCTGATAACTGGCCGGCTCAGAACGGCTTCAAGGCGCAGTGGGAAATGTTCCTCAAGCACGTGGCCGAAGACGCGCCGTGGGAATATGGCCTCGAAGCCGGCGCCAAGGGCGTCCAGCTCGCCGAACTCGGCCTCAAAAGCTGGGCCGAACGCCGCTGGCTCGACGTGCCCAAGCTGGAATTCTGATCGTTTCGAAACTGACGGTGGCAAGCCCCCTCACCCGTCTCGGCCTCCGGCCGATCCACCCTCTCCCGTGAGGGGAGAGGGGGCACCGAGCCAGAAACGTCCACGGAGCCACCCTTCTCCCCTCGCGGGAGAAGGTGCCCGAAGGGCGGATGAGGGGGTATTCATGACCAGTATCAACCTGCCCAATCCCGATCGCAGCATCACCAGCTATACGCTGACCGGAGAACCCATTCCCTTCATCAAGCACAAGGCGAGCGACTTCAATCGCATCGCCTATGCGGCGGCCCATGTCGTTGCCGACCCGCTGGCCAGCAACGATCCCTGGCTCACCCCGGCCATCGATTGGGACACAACCCTCAAATTTCGCCATCGCCTCTGGGATCTCGGGCTCGGTGTCGCCGAGGCCATGGACACCGCCCAGCGCGGCATGGGCCTGAGCTGGACCGACGCGCAGGAGCTGATCCGCCGTGCCCAGGCCGAAGCCCGCACGCGGGACGACAGCCTCATTGCCTATGGCGCCGGCACCGATCACCTCACACCCGGTCCCGATGTCACCATCGACCAGATTATCAAGGCCTATGAAGAGCAGGTCGGCTTCGTGGAGGCCGAGGGCGGCCGCGTCATCCTCATGGCCAGCCGCGCCCTCGCCGCCGCCGCAAAGTCACCGGACGACTACGCCAAGGTCTATGGCCGCATCCTCTCCCAGGTGAAGCAGCCGGTGATCATGCATTGGCTCGGTGAAATGTTCGATCCGGCCCTGCAGGGCTATTGGGGCAATATCGACCACGACGCGGCCATGGATGTCTGCCTCGACGTCATCGCCACCAACGCCGCCAAGGTCGATGGCATCAAGATCTCGCTACTCTCTGCGGAAAAAGAGATCGCCATGCGCCGGCGGCTTCCGGCATCGGTCAAGATGTATACCGGCGACGACTTCAACTATGCCGAACTGATCGCCGGCGATGGTCAGGGCTATTCCCACGCCCTGCTTGGCATTTTCGATGCCATCGCCCCCGCTGCCTCCGCCGGCCTCGCCGCTTTGGGCAAGGGCAACAATAACGAGTTCTTCGACCTGCTCGAACCCACCGTGCCGCTCAGCCGTCACATCTTCGCGGCGCCGACGCGCTTCTACAAAACCGGCGTGGTCTTCCTCGCCTATCTCAATGGATTGCAGGACCACTTCACCATGATCGGCGGCCAGCAATCGACCCGCTCGCTGCAGCATCTGGCCGAGCTGTTCCGCCTCGCCGACAAGGCCCGCGTCCTGGCCGATCCCGATCTTGCTGCCAGCCGCATGAAGGCGGTTCTGGCTATCCACGGGGTGACGGCATGACACAGCGTGCTATCTCGCTGAACCTGGCCACCACGCGTCAGGTCTGGGGCTTTGCCGAAGCCGTCGACGGGTGCCTGCGCGCCGGCATCACCGCCATTTCCCCCTGGCGCGACCAGATCGCCGCCATCGGGCTCGATGAAGCCGCGCGCATTGTCCGCGCCAACAAGATCCAGGTCACCGGCGTCTGCCGCGGTGGCATGTTCCCCGCCGAGACTGCGGCCGGCCGCCAGACTCAGATCGATGACAACCTGCGCGCCATCGACGAGGCGGCCGCGCTCAATGCCGATTGCCTGGTGCTGGTGGTGGGCGGCCTGCCCGGGTCGTCCAAGGACCTGCCCGGCGCCCGCCAGATGGTCAGCGACGGCATCGCCGCCATGCTGCCCCATGCCAGGGCCTGCGGCATCAAGATTGCCATCGAGCCGTTGCACCCGATGTATGCGGCTGACCGCGCCTGCGTGAACACCATCGATCAGGCGCTCGATATCTGCGAGACGCTGGGCGAGACCGTCGGCGTCGCCATCGATGTCTATCATGTCTGGTGGGACCCCAAACTGGCCCAGGCCATCGCCCGGGCGGGCCGTATGAAGCGCATATTCGCCCACCATATCTGCGACTGGCTGGTGCCGACCAAGGATATGCTGCTCGACCGCGGCATGATGGGCGACGGCGTCATTGACCTGCCAGGCATCCGCAAGATGATCGAAGACGCCGGCTTCTTTGGTCCGCAGGAAGTGGAGATCTTCTCCCAGGACAATTGGTGGAAGCGGCCCGGCGACGAGGTCCTGGCCGTGATCAAGGAGCGTGTCGCAACCGTCTGCTGACGTCTTCCCCCTTTCGTCGCCGCGGCAAATGGTTAGTCTGCGGCGACAACAAACGGAGGAAACGCGCCATGACCGTAACCCTGCATTTCCATGGCGCGGCGGGCACGGTGACCGGCTCGTGCTATCGCGTGGTGCATCCGCAAGGCCAGTTTCTCGTCGATTGCGGCCTGTTCCAGGGCAACAAGAGCGTCCGTGACCTCAATCTCAAGCCGACGCCGTTTGCCCCCAAGGCCATCGACTTCCTGCTGCTGACGCATGCCCATATCGATCACGCCGGGCTCCTGCCCAAGCTCTATCGCGAGGGCTGGCGCGGGCCGATGTGGATGACCGAACCGACCGCGGGCCTGCTCGAATACATGCTGCCCGACAGCGCCGGCATCCAGGAATCGGAAGCCGAGCGGGAGACCAGGAAGCACAATCGGCGCGGCGATGAGCCAGCCCGGCCCCTCTATACGATGAAAGATGCCACCGAAGCGCTGGCGCACCGCCAGACCTGCCAATATGGCGAGTGGATCACCCCCGGTCCCGGCGTGCGCGCCCGCTACTGGAATGCCGGCCACATCATCGGCTCGGCCTCTATCGAAGTGGAAGTCCGTGACGGCGAAAAAACCATCCGCCTGATGTTCTCGGGCGATATCGGGCCGGACGAAAAGGTCTTCTACAACGAGCCCGAGGGCCCAGCAGGCTTTGACTACATCCTCTGCGAATCCACCTATGGCGGCCGCGAGCGCGACGACTATACCCTCGCGCAGCGCCGCGAGGCGCTCAAGCTGGAGATCAACACTGCTTTGGCGCGGGGCGGCAATCTGGTCATCCCGGCCTTTGCCGTCGAGCGCAGTCAGGAACTGCTGCACGATATCGGTGTGCTCATCAAAGGCGGGGAAATAGACCCCAGGCTGGTCTTCCTCGACAGCCCCCTGGCCTCCAAGGTCACCGGCGTCTATCGCAAATATGCCCGCATGTTCGACGATGTCGAACTGGGCGCCGACGAGCTGTTCAACGATCCGCGCTTCCGCATCATCGAGGCGGTCGAGGATTCCAAGGCGATCAACGCCATCCGCGGCGGCGCCATCATCATGTCGGCCTCGGGCATGGCCGATGCTGGTCGCATCAAGCACCACCTGCGCAACAATCTGATCCGCGCCAATGCCACCGTGCTGTTCGTCGGCTACCAGGCGCCCGGCACATTGGGCCACGTCATCCTGTCCGGAGCGAAAGAGGCCCGCATCCACGGCACGTTGGTGCCCATCCGCGCCACTATCCGCTCCATCGGAAACTACTCCGCCCATGCCGATCATTCCGAGCTGATGGCCTGGATCAAGGAACGCCTGCCGGCACATGGCGCCATTTTCCTCACCCATGGCGAGGACGAGGAGCGCGCCGCTTTGCGCAGCGCCATCATCGATATCGGCATTGGCGGCGACCAGGTGATCTTGCCGCTGCTGGATGACTATTTCGAGCTGACCGCTGCGGGCGTCGGGGCCAAGGCGCGGCCGGCGACGCCGCGCATCGATCCGCTGCAAGTGCATTCGGACTGGCACAATGCCTTCGCCGACTTCACCATCCGCCTGAGCCAGAAGCTGCAATCGGGGTCGGACGGCGAGAAGCTGGCCGTGATGCAGGCCCTGCAAAAGCAGTTGTCGGAACTCGGCGCAGCGCCCTCGCCAGCGCATGTGGCGACGCCGATCACGCCGGTGGAGAGCCGGGGTTTCGACGAGTAGCCCAGGCCTCGGTAGCACACGGCTCAGGGTTGGGCCAACACCGCTTCTCCATCCGGGCTGGGCGAGGGGGTATTGGCCTTCGGTGCCAGCTTTGCTGCCATCAGCCACGTCAATCCCAACAAGGGCAACAGCACGGCAAAGGCCATGCGGATGCCGAAGCCCTGCGCTATGGCGCCGATCAGCACTGGCGCGCCCAGATTGACGAACTGGAAGATCAGCGTGGCCGCCGCGACATTCTGCGAGGCGGGTCGATCGCCCAGTCGCGCCGCCGCCGAGAGCATCAGCGGATAGAGCACGCAGATGCCGATCCCGACGAGGCCGAAGCCGGCCAGCGCCCATGGCGCGCTGGGTGAGAGCACTAGCAGCAGCATGCCGGCTATGGCCACGCTCGACAGCACCCGCGCGACCCGCACCGGCCCGAAACGGTCGATCCAGCGATCAGCCAGCAGCCGGCCCAGTGCCATGGTGACCAGCAGCGCCGGCAGGGCCAGTGACTCGATCCAGGCGGCTATATCGAAACTGTCGCGCAGGAAAATGATGGACCAGGCGCGCGCGGCTCCTTCAGTCAGCCCGGCCCCCAGGCCAAAGGCGACGAGGCCGAGCGTCGCCAGCGTTGGCCAGGCCAGCCGGCGCTTGTTGTCTCCGGCATGCGCGCGTGGTGGCGTCACCGGCATGGGCACAACAACCAGCCAGACCAACGCCGCGATCACCGGTGCCAGCGCCCACAGATGAAAGGATGGTGCGATATCGAAGCCCCGCAGCGCAACGCCCAACAGCGAGGTCACCAGAAAGCCGATGCTCCAGGCACCATGACAGGTGTTCATAATGCGCGTGCCAGAGGCCGCCTCGATGCGGTCCGCCTCCACATTGATGGCAATATTGGTGATGGAAAAGCCGACGCCGTTCAGCGCCAGCAGCAGGAACATGGCCACCGGATTGAGGATGACGGTGACCAGCGCGGCGCTGACCGTCACCAGCGGCATCATCACCAGGATAACCAGCCGCGGGTTGAAGCGCTCGATGATGCGGCTGGAGAACAGGAACATGGCCAGCCCGCCCAGCGGCTGGCCGATCAGCACCAGCCCGAGCTGGGCCTCGCTGAGGCCGATCAGCAGCTGGATATCGGGGATGCGCGTATGGATGGCGCCCAGCGCCAGCGCATGCACGAAGAACAGCGCGATGATGCGCCAGCGGACAATGGGCATGGAACTCACTTCGGACCGGGGTCCATCAAGATGTGGATACGGTCTGCGCCGAGCCGCGCCAGCTTCAGCATGAGCGCCTTGCGGCGCGCTGGGGGCAGGGGAGTGTCCGGGCTGTCGCGCAGGATTGCCCCGTCATGCCCGTCGGCCACGATCAGCCCTTCGCTCTCGGGAAAGATCTCCGCATCCAGCTCGGGCGGCTTGGCAAAGAAGAACTTGTCGGAAAATTCGCGGTATTCCGGCCATTTGCGATCCACCTGGAAATCGATCAGGCTCGACTTGATCTCGACGATCCAGATCTCGCCCTTGGGTCCCACCGCCAGCACGTCGGCACGCCGTCCATTGGCCAGCGGCACTTCGGCATAGCAGGCCATGTCATGCCGCTCGCGCAGCATGCGCATTACCCCGCGTTGCACCCGCAAGGCGGTGGCCGATTGGCGCAGATCGACGATGGGCGGGAGCTCGGGCATGGTTCAGCCGAGCGGCGTGGCCGGCTCGGGCGGCATGCCGGCTGGCGTTGCCAGAGCACGCGTCCCCAGCGCCCGGCTGGCAATCAGCCCTGCGAGGATGACCGGCAGCACCACGAGGTAGGAATTGCGGATGCCCAGATATTCGGCAACGAAACCAAGCAAAGGCGGAGCGAGGAAGAAGACGATGAACGTCACCTGCCCCAAAGCCGCGACATTGACCGCGCTGGGACGATCGGTCCGCTGCGCCGCCGCCGATACCGCCAGCGGATAAACCGCCGAGCAGCCAATGCCCATCAGGGTGAAGCCGGTCAGTGCGACCCAAGGCGCCGGCGCCAGGCCCACGGCGAGGGCCCCCATGGCGGCGAGCGTCAACAGGCCCATGGCCGTCTGGCGCGGTCCAAAGCGCTCGACAATCGGGTCGGCCATCAGCCGCGTCGCCGCCATGAAGCCGGAAAACAACGTCAGTCCCAGCCCGCCGATGAACGGTTCCACGGCAAAGACGTCGCGCATATAGATGGCCGACCAGTCGATGCCGGCGCCTTCGACCAGGAAGGCGGCAATCCCGATCATGCAGAGCGGCAGCAGCCCCCAATGCGGAAAGGCAATGCGTGGCGTCTCGCCCGTATGCATGTTGGGCCGGTGCGGTGCATTGACCATGCCGCTCATCATCCAGATGCCGACGATGAAGACCATGGCCACGGCCAGCAGCATATGCAACTGCGTCGACAGGCCGGCCTGGCGCAGGCTGGCGCCCAGCAGCGCCGTGACGAAAAAGCCCAGGCTCCACGAACCATGTGCCCGGTTCATGTAATTCCGGCCATATTGCGCCTCCAGCCGATCGGTCTCCACGTTGAGATTGATCTCCAGCGCACCGGCCAGCAGGCCGGCCAGGAACAGCCCTGCAAACACCCATTCCGCCGAAGGCAGCCAGGGCAACACGGCATAGATGAAGGCGGTGCCCAGCACGGTGATGAACGCCGTGGCGCGGGCGCCCAGATATTCGATCAGTGGCGCCGAAAAAGTCAGCGAAATCAGCGACCCGATCGACATGCCGATAATGGTCAGGCCCAACTGGCTGTGGGAAATGGCCAGTTGCACCTGCAGGTCCGGCAGGCGCGACAGCAGGGCGCCGAGCGAAAAGGCGAACAAGAAAAAGCACGCATAGATGCGGTATTGCGGGGCAATTTTCATTCAGCGGCTACAGTCTTGGCTTTGCGGCGCGGGCTGAGCGCGTCGGCGAACAGCAGGCCCAGGATCACCAGCGGAATGCCGATGCCGAAGGCCCAGCGAATGCCGAAATGCTCCGCGATATAGCCCAGCAAGGGCGGTCCCAGGAGGAACGACACGAAGGAAATCTGCGCCAGCGCCGCGACGTTGACGGCCGCCGGCCGGTCGGTGCGCTGCGCTGCCGCCGACATGGCGAGGGGGAAAAGGGCACTGGTACCAACCCCGATCAGGGCCAGCCCGACATAGGCCAGCCATTGCAGCGGCGCGAAGAAGACCAGCATCGTACCGATGCCCAGAATGGTCAGCAGGCCCCGCGCCACCACAACCGGGCTCCAGCGCTCGACAAAGCTGTCGGCGAAAAACCGCGTCACCGCCTGCGTCCCGGCGCCCAGCGCCACGGCAAAGCCAGCCCAGAATGGCGCGGCGCTGAAAATGTCGCGCATATAGATGGCCGACCAGTCGATGCCGGCGCCTTCGAGGATCATCGCCGGCAGGCAGACCAGTACCAGCACAATGATGGAGAGAGTGGGCCGGGCAAAGCGCGGTGAAGCCTCGGTACTGCCGCCGGCGCGGTGTTCGGCCGGTTGGAAGCGTCCGAGAAAGATCAGGGTGGCCACGGTGATGACCGGGATCATGATGGCCAGGTGCATTTGCGGCGAGACGCCGGCCTGGGCGACGAAAGAGCCCACCATGCCGGCCGAAAAGAAGCCGAAGCTCCAGAAGGCATGGGCGCGGTTCATGATGCGGCGGCCGATGGCGTGCTCGACCCTGTCGGCCTCGAGGTTGATGATCAGCTCGATGCAGCCAATGGTGATGCCCACCGGCATCAGCAGCAGGAAGAAGGTCAGTGGCGATGGCGCCCAGACGGCGATGGCATAGAGCACCGACAGCAGGGGTAGCGCGGCCAGCAAGGTGCGGCGATAGCCGATGCGCTCGATGATGGGGCCGGCAAAGGTCAGCGAAATCAGCGTGCCCAGGGCAGCGCCGATCAGCGACAGGCCCAGCGCACCTTCGCCGACGCCCATGAAACTCTGGATGGCCGGCAGGCGCGGATAGAGGCTGCCCATGCAAAAGGAATAAATGAAAAACGCCCCAAACACTTTGATCTGGGGCGGCAAATGGATGCCGAACGACATGGCTGAGACTCGCGAAATCAGTACCCCAAACTAGGCGAAAATTCGTTCCCGGGAAATAGCGAGTGCAATCGATTTCGTTCGATTCCTGCAACGTTGCATTTCTGTCGCAGGCGCGGTGTTTAGGGCCGCGGCAGCTCGCCCCGAAATAGTGCCGCATGCCGCTGCATCAGCGTCGCGATGCGCTCGCCCACCGCGCGCACCGAGGGATCGTGGCGCTCCTCGTGGTGGCTCACCAGCCACTGGTCGGTTTCCAGCTCCTTGATGGGCGTGGCGACGCGCACCAGGCGGGGATCACTGTCGCCGACAAAACAGGGAAAGACCGACAGGCCTGCGCCATTGGCCACCAGTTCGCGCACGCTCATGGCGTCGTGGCCGCTGACGGCAATGCGGTCGCCGTGGCGGGCCTGCATCCAGCGCGCCGAATGGGTCTGCCCACCTTCCCCGGCCACGCCGACGAAATAGCCGGCCTTGATGCCATTGATCAGGTTGACGCCCGAATAGATGGCGTAGGCCACCCTGCCGATCAGGCGCCCGGCCAGCCATTGCTCGGTCGGGCGCTGGTTGCGGACGCCCAGATCGGCATGGCGCCGTCCGATATCGACCTTCTGGTTGGCAGTCACCAGTTCAAGGCCGAACCGGTCCTCGACGGTCCAGATCGCCCCGATATGGCCGGCCACGAAGGCCGAGGTCCATGACCCGGCCGACAGGCGCACCACCCGGTCGCCCAATGTGCCTTCCTTCCAGCGCTTGAGCGACAGCATCGCGGCTTCCACATCCTCGGCCCGCGCCAGCAGGTCCTCGCCCGCCGGGGTGAGCCGATAGCCGGTCTGGCTGCGCTGAAACAGCGGCTCGCCCAGCTGTCGCTCCAGCGCCGTGATGCGCCTGCCCAGCGTTGCCGCGCTCAGCCGCGTCGTCGCGGTGGCGGCGCTGAGCCCGCCCAGCCGCGCCACATCGAGAAAGAGCCGCAGATCGTCCCAGCTGAAGTCCACTTTTCATTTCTGCAAAGAGCATTGCGATCTCGACTATAGCGAAAGCGCAGTAAAATGAGCAAGTCTTGCCATGTCGACGCCAACACTGCGTCGCCGCGCAAAGCCGATACCGCCAGACCTGAAAATCGGAAACGCCCTGTTTCCGCGATGGCCCCGCTTTGCCTTGTTGCCAAGGAGAATCCCCATGTTCGAACCTCTGCTCCGCAAATTCGTTGATTGGCGTCTGCGCCGTACCACCATTCGCAAATTGCACAGCCTCGATGACCGGCTGCTAGCCGATCTCGGCACGCAGCGCGACGAGATCGCCCGCTTCGTCGCCAGCATCGACAGCTGCCACTGAACCGCCGCCGCAAGGAGAACAGGCCTATGAAGATCAATACACTCGGCAGCTTCGGCCCCGTCAGTCGCCTGACCCTGGGCGGTGGGGGCATCGGACAGGTCTGGGGCCCGACCTCGGAAGACGACGCGGTGGCCACTTTGCGCCATGCCGTCGACCAGGGCATCGACCTCATCGATGCCGCCCCCGGCTACAAGATCTGCGAAGCCATGATCGGCCGGGCCTTCGAAGGCAAATTGCCGGTTGGCGTCCGGGTCACGACCAAATATTCGCTCGGTACCGTGCCGGCCGCCGAGGTCTATGACCGGTTCCGTACCTCGCTGGAAGCCAGTCTCAAGGCCATGCGGCTCCAACGCGTCGACATGCTGTTGCTGCACAGCGAAATCCGGCCCGATGACTTCGAATATCCCCCGGGCCAGCCGCCCAAAAATGAGCGGTCCACGTCACTGTCGCTCTACCGCGAGGCGGTGCGGCCGGCCTTTGCGCGGCTGGTGCAGGAGGGGCTGATCGGCCATTGGGGCATTACCGGCATCAATCACGCCGCTGCGACCATCGAGGCATTGGCCGACGAGCCTTCCCCCGCCGCCGTGCAGGCCATCGCCAATCTGCTCGACAGTCCGGGCGAGATGAATGGCACCGGCCTCGCGCCACGTCCCCGCGACGTCATCGCCGCTGCCGGGGCAGCAGGCGTCGGCGTCATGGGGGTGCGCGCGGTACAGGCCGGTGCCCTCACCAATGCCATCGATCGCGTGGAAAAATCGCCCACCAGTGCCGATTTCGACCGCGCGGCACCCTATCGCGACCTCTGCCGTGATTGGGGTGAGGACCCGGCCATCATTGCCCATCGCTATGCGCTGGGCATTTCAGGCGTCGATACGCTCGTGCTGGGCGTCAAGAATGTCGCCGAGCTCGACCAGGCCCTGGAGGCCGAACGGCGCGGGCCGCTCGACAGCGCGCAGCTTGCGGCCATCGAGGCGCTGGGCCTGCGCTGAACAAAAAGGGCCGCCCGGCAAGGGCGGCCCATTACGACATCGGGCTGATGCCGCCGGGGGATCAGCTCTGGGCCAGGCAGACCGAGGTGGTGCCGCGATTGCGGAAGCCGAGCTCGGTCGCTGCCGCCTTGCTCAGATCGATGATGCGCTTGCCGTGGAAGGGGCCGCGGTCGTTGATGGTCACCCGCACCTGCTTGCCGGTGCGCTGGTCGGTCACGGTGACCCTGGTGCCGAAGGGAAGGGAACGATGCGCCGCCGTCATGGCGTTCTCGTTGAAGGTTTCTCCCGATGCGGCCGTCTTCCCGTGGAAGCCGGGACCGTACCAGGAGGCGCCGCCGCATTGGGCATAGGCTGCAGTGGAAAAGGTGAGGAGAGCTGCAGCAACTGCGGCGACGGAAACGGCTTTTCTAATCAAGCTAGGAACTCACTTCAGTTAAGGTGAGCCGTTGATTAATGGCGGTGGCGGGCCACAATGTGCCCATACTGGCCATGACAGGCCGCCATGCCCCCTCTGTTGCGCGTATGCCGCAGGAATCCCGTTCCCATTTCTGCCGTGTTGCTGAACATCATTGGCAAGACTGAGGAAATGAATCCAACCTATTGGCAAAAATGACCCGGATGACGCGTCAGAAACGCGCTTTGCCGGATTCATCTTGCGCGCTGTGGCCGCGATGTCACGGTTCCAATGCAACTGACCCAAAACCGGACTTTTGTTCGGGTTCCATCAACAGTTTTGGCCTCCGAGGGGCCTTCCCGCTCCTAATATGGCCAGACTGTGGCGCCGATTCCGGCTTCAAACCGCCAACTCGATCCGCTACGCAGGATGAAAACCGCTGGGGGAATCATGACTGTCGCCGCAACACTGATCCTGGCCGGACGCATCCTGTTCGGTCTGTTCTTCATCATTGCCGCTTTCCGCAACACCATTCACTTCAAGGACCGCATCCCCTCGACCACCAATTATGGCTGGGCCATGCCGCCTGTGCTGGTCGCCGGGGGCTTTGCCATGCAGTGGATTGGCGGGCTCGCGCTGCTGCTCGGTGTCTATCCGGTCATCGGCGCTCTGGTGCTGATCGCCTTCCTGGTGCTGGCGACTGCGGCCTACCACAATCTCTTTCTGTTCGAAGGCAAGGACCGCGACTCCCACCTCTATCTGGTGCTGGTCAACATCACCCTGGTGGGCGGCCTCCTACTGATCATTGCCGACAATCTCTAAAGCACGACATTGATAACGCTTTCCCAAGACGTTGGGGTTCACACTCGCCGCGCTTAGGACGCGGGCCATTGTTTTTTCGATTCACAGACCATTCCGGCGCGCTGCCCGCAATCGCTGCCACGCGACCGGACGAGCATACGGGTATCAAGAAGATCGGGCGCCTGGTGCTGCTTTGCGCCGGCGTTCTGCTGGTTACCGCGGCGCTGCTGATCGGCTCGGCCCTGCAAATCCTGCATACAATCGACCGAGCCGACCTCGACGCCGAACGGCTGCGGGCGGCCAATGCCATCGACGCTATTTCCGATCACAACGGCTCGCTGACCGAAGCCGGCGTTGACCTGCTGGCGCGAACGACCGGCCTGCGTGACGTCCATCTGTCCAGCGAGATAAGCACCGACAGCAGGATACAGCAGATCCCCTTGCTGGCCGGGCTCGGGCCATCAGGCAGCTTTCTCACCTGGACGCGAGCGTCCAGGGCCGACGATCTGTTTCGCGGCTACGCGCCAATCCGCATCCCCATCATCGGCGGCTTGCTGCTGGTCGTATTCCTGCTGCTGGTTAGGTTGCGCGCACTGGTCGCCGATATCGAGCGGCAACGCCGCCTTGCCCATCAACAGTCGCGCAGCGACGTGCTGACGGGCTTGGCCAACCGACTGGCCTTTGAGACGGCACTGGCCGAATTGACCTCCGGCGCGCGCCCCTTCGCGATCATCGCTTTCGATCTCGATGGCTTCAAGAAGATCAATGACAGCTTTGGCCATGCCGCCGGAGACGACGTCCTGCGCACGGTGGCCAGCCGACTTTCGGGCCTGCTTCATTCCGGCGAACTGCTGGCCCGTTTCGGCGGCGACGAATTCGTCCTGCTGACCACCAGCCGGGTGGACACCGTGGCCCTGTCCGAACTGGCCCGCGACTGTATCGCCCTCATCGAGGCGCCAATAGAGTTTCCCGGAATATCCGTCAGCGTGGGCATCAGCCTCGGTATCGTGCTCGCCTCGACGCCGCACAATGTGCCGGCCAGCCTGGTGGCCCAGGCTGATGATGCGCTTTACCGCGCCAAGTCGAGCCAGGGCAGCAGCTTCTGCTTTGCCGGCGATGAACCGGTTCTGCCCCAGTTGCGCGCATCGGCCTAGCCATTCAGTAATGAATGGCCAGTCTGCAAGAACTAGCAAAAGCCAAACATAAATGGCTGAGATAGCTTCCTTCCAATAGAGAAGGGAACCCCAATGTCCAACTCATACGACGCTCCCCGCACAACACCACTGACCGCTCCAGACAACGCCAATGCGCTCCTGCTGCAGCGCCTCGAAGGCGGCGTTATGCTCGCCCTCGGCATTATCGCCTATGCCTGGCTCGGCCAATCATGGGTGGTATTTGCGGTACTGTTCCTGGCGCCCGACCTGGCCATGCTGGCCTATCTGCGCTCCACCGCGACGGGGACGCTGACCTATAATCTGGTGCACACCTATGTCGCGCCGGCCCTGTTGGCCCTGCTGGGTCTTGCCTTTGGCCCTGTGGCCTTTGGCCTCGCCGCCATCTGGACCGCCCACATCGGCGCCGATCGCCTGCTGGGCTATGGCCTCAAGCTCAGTTCCGGTTTCAACCAGACCCATCTGGGTCCGATCGGCAAGGCACGCTGAGCCCACAGCCCCGCCTGACTAGGGCCCGTCAGGCCGGACTGGTCACACGAAAATGGAGATGGGTCGCCAGCCTCGTGTAGCGCGCGCCGGTCGGTTCCAGCGTGACGTTCAGCCCGTCCCACAGGCGTTCGCCCGCACCCAGGATCAGTGGCGCGATCTGTAGATGCAGCGTGTCGACCGCCCCCGCATTGAGATAGTGGCGCAGGGTGCTGACGCCGCCGGCGATGCCGACATTGCCACCGCCCGCCGCGGCGCTGGCCTGGGCTAGCGCCGACTCGGGTCCTTCGGTGACGAAATGTATCGTGGTACCCTCGAGGACGAGCGGCTGTCGCTTATAGTGGGTAAGCACGAAAACCGGCGCCGCGTAAGGCGGTTCGCCACCCCACCAGCCTTTCCAGTCGAGGTCCCATTCCCTGCGACCACCAAACATGTTGCGGCCCATCACATAGGCCTCGTAGGCGCCACCTGCCGCCAGTTCATCCCGGTTGTTGTCGCCATCCTCGAACATCCAGCGATGCAGGTTTTCCGCCTCGCCGTCGCCGAATGGCTTTTCCAGGCGCTGGTTCGGTCCGGTGCCGAAACCGTCGAGCGACAAGGTCATGTGGGCGCCAATACGCTGGGCCATCGCCTGCTCCAATACTTAACTCATAATTTAAGTATGAGGGCGACCCTATCCTATTGTCAAGCGTCTGCTTAACCGTCAGGCCTTGGGTCGCGGCGTCAGTCCGTACAGGAACAGCTGTTCGAGATAGCGCGCCGCATCCTCGAAGCGCCCCTCGCCACCGCGGTCGGGGCCGAGCACCGCCCGCACCTGCACGTCGAAATCGGCATAATGCTGCGTTGTCGCCCAGATCGAGAAGATCAGGTGATAGGGATCGGTCCGCGCCAGCTTGCCCTGGTCCATCCACCCCAGCAGCACCTTGGCCTTCTCGTCGACCAGGTTCCTGAGATCGATCTCGATCATTTCGATGATGCGCGGCGCGCCCTGCAGCATTTCATTGGCAAACAGCCGGCTCTCGCGCGGGTAGTCACGCGCCATTTCCAGCTTGCGCCGGATATAGGAGCGAATTTCGGGGAAAGGGTCCCCATCGGCATTCATTTCCTGCAGCGGCGCCAGCCAGGTTTCCAGCAGCGCCGCCATCAGCCGGCGGTGGATCTCCTCCTTGCGGGGGAAGTAGTAGAGCAGGTTGGGTTTGCTCATCCCCGCCACTTCGGCGATCTGGTCGATGGTGGCGCCGCGGAAGCCATGCACTGAAAACACCTCGAGCGCCGCTTCCAGAATGATGTCCTGCTTTTCGCGCTGAATGCGGGTCAGCGGGCGCGGCTTGGCATGAGGATGCGCCGCCGCCTTGGCGTCAGCCTTGTGCTGGCGCTTCGGTGTGCTGGCAGCTTCGGCACTTTTCACTTTGTTCAGCGGCATTTTCGCCTTGCTAGAAAGTTTGGGAGTGCTAACATTTTTCCAACTGGTCAAAATTCTGGACTTAACGGCCTCACGTCAAGAGCCAAACGACCGACCGGTGCAGAATCAATGGGAGCGCGACTTCGTGTCCAATTCAAATGCCGTGGCGCCGAACGACCTGAGCGCCTTCTGGATGCCCTTTACCGCGAACCGGCAGTTCAAGAAATCCCCGCGCATGTTCGTCGCTGCCAAGGACATGCACTACACCACGTCTGATGGCCGCCAGGTGCTCGACGGTACGGCGGGTCTGTGGTGCGTCAATGCCGGCCATGCCCGCCCCAAAATCGTCGAAGCCATCGCCAAACAGGCGGCCGAGCTCGACTATGCGCCGGCCTTCCAGATGGGCCACCCCAAGGCGTTCGAGCTGGCCAACCGCATTGTCGACATTGCCCCCAAGGGGCTCGACCATGTGCTGTTCACCAATTCCGGGTCGGAGTCGGTCGAGACGGCGCTCAAGGTGGCGCTGGCCTATCACCGGGTGAAGGGCGACGGCGCCCGCTCCCGCCTCATCGGCCGCGAGCGCGGCTATCATGGCGTCAATTTCGGCGGCATCTCGGTGGGCGGCATCGTCACCAACCGCAAGATGTTCGGCACGCTGCTGACCGGCGTCGACCATATGCCCCATACCCATAACCTCAGCAAGAACGCCTTTTCCAAGGGCCTGCCCGCGCATGGGATCGATCTGGCCGATGAGCTCGAACGCATCGTTACCCTGCATGACGCCTCGACCATCGCCGCTGTCATCGTCGAGCCGGTCGCCGGCTCCACCGGCGTGCTGATCCCGCCCGCCGGCTATCTGCAGCGCCTGCGCGACATCACCAAAAAGCACGGCATTCTGCTCATCTTCGACGAAGTCATCACCGGCTTCGGGCGCCTCGGCACACCATTCGGCGCCGACTATTTCGGCGTCACGCCCGACATCATGGTCACCGCCAAGGGCCTGACCAACGGTGTCATCCCCATGGGCGCGGT
>NZ_JAKFDJ010000198.1:0-24133 GCF_036676215.1 Devosia sp.
ATGAAGCGCATCAACCTCGAAAACGTGCTGTGGAGCCTCCACACCATGACCGAGGAAGTGGTGGTCGATCCCGCCATCATCCCGGCGGCGCGGCTGGCCGTGGAACGCATGATCGAGATGAGCCGGAAGGGCGACTAGCGGCCTAGGACAAAGCGCCGATGATAGGCAAGATAGGCCGCTCCGGGCCGGAACAGGTGCTCGGCGGGCACATGCAGTGCCGAGCGCAGGCGGATGCGGTGCGCGGGGTCCAGCAGGTCCGCATTGGGCACCACGATCCGGTAATCGTCTTCGACCAGGATGGTGCCATGTTCGAAGGCTTCTACCAATTCGCCCACCATGGGCAGGTAATTGGCGATGGTCAGGGGCCCACCATGGATGCGCGGGCGGATTGCGACCACGTCAAGCCGGGGATGCAGCAGGCCGGTTGCCGCCGCAAAGCTCTCGCCGGTCAGCGCGCAGCGATAGCCATAGCTGGTCAGCACCAGCCGTTGCAGACTCTCATAGGCCGCCAGCGGCTCACCTGCCGCAAAACCGCGTTGCGGACTGTCCTCAAAGCCGTCGTCACCCGAACCGCCCAACTGCCGTCTCCGACCTTTCCTCGGAAAAGACCATACGGATTACTGCGTAGCTTGAAAACCATGCGAGCCAGAACATGACCCCCTTTGACAATACCCTCAACGCCGATGGCGCTTTGATCGTGGGGGCGGGGCTGGCAGGGCTGTTCACCGCGCTGAAGCTCGCGCCGCGGCCGGTGACGGTGCTCTCACCCAAGCCGCTGGGCACTGGCGCCTCCTCGGCCTGGGCCCAGGGTGGAGTCGCCGCTGCCGTCGGGCTGGGTGATAGCAGCCACGCCCATGCCATCGATACCCAAATGGCCGGCGCCGGCATTGTCGATCACGGCACTGCCGAAAGCGTCACTGCAGAGGCTGCCGCCCGCATCGAGGATCTGGCCCGCTGGGGCACGCCCTTCGACCGCGACGACTTCGGCAATTACGAATTGGGCAAGGAGGCCGCCCACTCCGCTAAGCGCATCGTCAAGGTCGAGGGCGACCGGGCGGGCTGGGCTATCATGCAGGCCATCATTGCCGAAGTGCGGCGGACCCCCTCCATTAGGGTCGTCGAGGGAATCACTGCGCTGAGCCTTGCGCGCGACAATGGCCGCATTGTCGGCGTCTTCTGCCGCCGGCTGGGCGACCGCTATTCCGACCCGGTGTTCATCCGCGCTCGCGCCACGGTGCTCGCCGCTGGGGGCTTAGGCGGACTCTATGCCGTCACCACCAATCCGCCCGGCGTGCGCGGCCACGCCATGGGCATGGCGGCCCGGGCCGGTGCACTGATTGCCGACGCCGAATTCGTGCAGTTTCACCCCACAGCCATCGCCACCGGCGCTGACCCCGCGCCGCTGGCGACCGAAGCCCTGCGGGGCGAGGGCGCCATCCTGGTCAACGACCTGGGTGAACGCTTTATGCCCGCTATCCACCCCGATGCCGAACTGGCGCCGCGCGATGTGGTGGCGCGCGCCAATTTCCGTCAGATCCAGGCGGGAAGGAAGGTGTTTCTCGATACAAGGCAGGTGCTGGGCGAAACCATTCTCACCCGCTTCCCGACGGTGGCCAAATACTGCCTCGATGCGGGCATCGATCCGGTGCATGGCATGATTCCCGTGACCCCGGCAGCGCATTTCCACATGGGCGGCGTTCAGGTTGACGAGCGCGGCCGCTCATCCCTGCCCGGGCTCTGGGTATGCGGCGAGGCCAGTTGCACGGGCCTGCACGGTGCCAACCGGCTGGCCTCCAACTCGTTGCTCGAAGCCACGGTCTATGGCGCGCGCATCGCCGAGGACATCGGTGGGCTGGAGCCGGTGCGCAATCTTGCACCATTCAGGGGCATCGAATGGAGCGAGAGCGAGGGCGAACTTGCCGAGCAGGTGCTGCGCAACCTGCCAGCGGTGCAGAATTTGCGCCGCATCATGACGGACCTTGTCGGCGTCGAACGCGATGCAACCGGGCTGAAACACGCGCTGCGCCAGATTGCCGAGCTCGAAGCCCATGCAGAGCACGTGACCAGCGCCTATCGCAACATGACCAGTTCGGCCACCCTGGTCGCGGCGGCGGCGCTCAAGCGCACCGAGAGCCGGGGCGGCCATTTCCGCCTCGACTATCCCGAGACCGACGAGCGCTGGGAGCACCACACCACGATGACGCTGGAGGAGGCCCTCACCATCCGCGCCGGGGCTTGATCACTCCGCCAGCAGATATTCAGCGATGGCGTTGAGATCCTCGTCGGTCCATTGCGATGTCGAATCGGCGATGACTTCGCCCATGGCGCCGCCCAGCACGTCGAAGCCGGGGGTGAAGCCGTCCTTGAGGGTCTGGGCCAGCGAAGCGGCGTCGTAGCCCTTCTCGACCAGGGCCTCGCGGGTAATGGCCGGTGCCCGACCGCCCGTGCCGCCGGGCGAGCCGGTCAGGGCGGCGTCCCAATCCAGCGCCCCCAGCAGATTGCGCGGGCTGTGGCAGGCCACGCAATGGGCCGGCCCAAAAGCAAGGTACTTGCCGCGGTTATAGGTCTCGGACTTGTTCGGCTCCGGCTGGAAGCGGGCCGGCGAGAAGAACAGGTTTTTCCAGCCAGCATTGGCGAGACGGATGTTGAACGGGAATGGCACCTGGCTGGCTGCAGCGGGTTCGGCCACTGGCTCGGTCGCCATCAGCGCCGCATAGAGATCGGCGATCTCCTGGTCGCTCATCAGCGTGTAATTCTCATAGGGAAAGGCTGGGTAGAGATGCCCTTCGGGGCCGACCCCATTGCTCATGGCCTCGGAAAACTGCGCCAGCGTCCAGTCGCCAATGCCCGCATTCGGGTCCGAGGTGATATTTGGCGGCACAAAGGTGCCGAAGGGCGTCACCAGACCCGCGCCGCCGGAAAGAAATGCCCGACCGGACGCCGTGTCGGTATGGCAGGCGACGCAGCCGCCCAACCGGATCAGCTCATTGCCATGCGCGACATCGCCGATCAGCGTCAGATCGCGAGGCGGACCGGCCACCGGCTTGAGAAAGTAGACACCAGTCCCGATGCCGGTCCCGACCAGCACGCCCAAAACCCACAGCCATCGCCGCATGATCGACCCTTGTCTTGTCCCGCGCCAACAAGAGCAGAGCCATACGGCGTTGACAACTAACGAGAATGTTAGCGCAGCAGCAGATTATTTGCCGAGCACTGCATCCACTTCGGCGCGGGTCGGGGGCTTGCAGCCCTTGCGGCCGCAATTGATGCCGGCCACCACAGCGCCGAAGCGCAGCATGTCGCTGAGCGCGCCATCGCCCAGGCCATCGAGCTTGCCCGGCTTGAGCAGTCCGCGCTCATGCAGCCAGGACAGGATGCCCGCCATCAGGCTATCGCCGGCACCCACCGTGTCGCCAAAGACCGGCGGCGCATAGATCGCCGCCTGCGCCTTGCCGCTTGCGGTGAAGGCCCGGGAGCCCTTGTCGCCCAGCGTCACGACCACGAGCTGGCAATTGGGGCGTGCCAAAAGATCGGCGGCGTGCTGCTCCATGCCCTTGCTGCTGTCGAGCGCTTCGAGGTCTTCTTCGGAGACCTTCACCACATGGGCAAGGTCAAGGAAGGTGGAAAGCCGCGCCTTGTAGCCCGCGAAGTCATCGACCAGGCTTGGCCGCACATTGGGATCGATCGAGATCGTCGCCCCCTTCGCGATCGCCGCCTTGACGATCTCAAGCCAGATCGCCGCTTCGTCCGGCTTAATCGGGCAGAAGCCGCCGATCTGGTAGAGATCGAGGTCCGCAGGCAGGGCAGCGATAGACCTGGCTGCCTCAATGGCGCCATCGGCCGAGCGGTAGAAACCGTAGCGGGCGTTGTGGTTGCTGTCGAAATTGACCACGGCCAGCGTGGTATATTCCTTGACGCGCTCGGTCAGCAGCGGCTTGACGCCGGCTTCATCGAGCGGTCCCAGCAGATAGTCACCAAAGGCATCGGCCGAGATCGGGCAGAGAAATCCCGTGTCATTGCCCAGCTTTGCCAGTGCGATGGCGCAATTATAGGGCGAACCGCCCGGATGCGCAGTCATCACGATCTGGCCTTCGCCGTCCCGGCCGATCAGTGTGCCATCGGGCAACACCACCTCAGCCTTGAGATCGATCAGGCTTTCTCCACCAACGACAAACATGCAGTGCCCTCCCAGCGCGGTCGGCAGCGACATAGCATTTTTGCAGAGACTGTCACCAGCATACTGAGCAATCGCCCAGACAACGGGCGCGCCGCATCGTGGCTACCCACTACTACGGGTGCCGCGCAACTTCGCTCTGGCCCGCCGTTGTGGCGAGGGCAGCTTTCCCCTATCGGTGCGGCTGCAAATGCCGGAGCATCTTGCGGCGGCCAACCAACCGTGTTGACGTGACTGCAAGCTGCCGATCAATCGGCGCAAGAATGCCGGGAACCATCCTGGCGGGGAGAGGGGAGGATAAATTGCAAGCTCTTGCTTTGCTTGTCCGCACTATCAGCGGTTTGAACCGCATCGTCGGCGAGGTCCTGTCGTGGCTGGCGCTGGGCTGCGTTCTGGTTTGTTTCGGCGTCGTCGTGCAGCGTTATGCATTCAACACATCGACGCTGTGGATGCAGGATCTCTATGTCTGGCTCGGCGGGGCCATGTTTACCGGCGTGGCCGGGTTCGCGCTGATGCGCGATGACCATGTGCGCGTCGACATCTTCTATCGCCCCGCTCCCATACGGCGGAAGGCCATCGCCGATCTCTTCGGTGTTGTCGTCTTCCTGCTCCCCTTCATCTACGTGGTCTTTACATATGCCTGGCCGGCAGTGGTCCGCTCGTGGAGCTACTATGAGGGCTCGGGCAATATCGGCGGCATGCCGGGCCTGTTCGTGCTCAAGAGCTTCATCATCGTCTTCTGCGTTCTGGTCGGCCTGCAAGGCCTGGCCATGGCGGCCCGTTCCATCCTGGTGCTGGGCGGTCGCGAAGAACTTCTGCCCGATGACCTGCGCTACGGCGCCAGAGACGCCAAGGAAGCGCATTGATGGATCCCATTCTCATTGGCGAAATTCTCGCCGGTTTCATGTTCCTCGGCGTCATCGGCGTGCTCATGCTGGGCTTTCCGGTCGCCTTTTCCCTCGCCGGCACGGCCCTGATCTTCGGCCTCGTTGGCTGGTGGCTGGGCGTTTATGACCCCTCCAACTATGGCTCGCTGGCTGGCCGCTACATTGGCCTGATGACCAATGAAGTGCTGGTCGCCGTGCCGCTCTTCATCTTCATGGGCGTCATGTTGGAGCGAAGCGGCATTGCCGAACAGCTGCTGCTGACCATGGGCAAGCTCTTTGGCAATCTGCGCGGCGGCCTCGGCCTCTCGGTCATCCTGGTGGGCGCGCTGCTGGCCGCCTCGACCGGTGTTGTTGGTGCCACCGTGGTCACCATGGGCCTCATCTCGCTGCCCGCCATGCTGCGCGCCGGCTATGACCCGAAACTCGCCACCGGCGTCATCTGCGCGTCGGGCACGCTCGGGCAGATCATCCCGCCCTCCACCGTCCTCATCTTCATGGGCGACATGCTCTCGGGCATCAATGCCCAGGTGCAGATGGAAAAAGGCAATTTCGCACCCGAACCGGTTTCGGTGGGCGCGCTGTTCGCCGGTGCCATCATTCCCGGTCTGCTGCTGGTCCTGCTCTATGCCGGCTGGGTGATCTTCAAGGCCGTCACCGATCCAAAATCCTGCCCTGCAACGCCGGTACCGGAAGACGAAAAGGCGGGGCTGCTGCGCGAAGTCTTCGTTGCCTTGGTGCCGCCACTGCTGCTGATCGTCGCCGTGCTGGGCTCGATCCTGGCCGGCATTGCCACCCCGACGGAAGCCGCTTCGGTCGGCTCGGTCGGCGCCGTCATCCTCGCCGCGCTGCGCTGGAAGCTGAGCTTCTCGATCCTGCGGCAGGCGGTGATCTCGACGGCAACCATCACCTCGATGGTGTTCATCATCCTGTTCGGCGCGGCGGTGTTCTCCATCGTGTTCCGCATGATGGGCGGCGACAACCTGGTGCACGAATTCCTCTCGTCCATGCCGGGCGGGGCGATCGGCGCGACCATCATCGTCATGTTCATCATGTTCCTGCTCGGGTTCATCCTCGATACCTTTGAGATCATCTTCATCGTGATCCCGATCACCGCGCCTGTGCTGCTGGCGCTGGGCGTCGATCCGATCTGGCTGGGCGTGATGGTGGGCGTGAACCTGCAGACCAGCTTCCTCACCCCGCCCTTCGGCTTCGCCCTGTTCTACCTGCGCGGCGTGGCCCCGGCCCGGGTGACCACGGGCATGATCTACAAGGGCGTGGTGCCCTTCGTGATCCTGCAGGTGGTGGGGCTGGCCATCCTGTTCCTCTTCCCTGACCTCATCACCTGGCTGCCCAGGCTGATCTACCACTGAGGCGTCGCGCCTTCACAGTTCAGGGGCCCGGATGGCATCACCATCCGGGCCCTTCCTTTTTGGCGACGACGCTGCGGCCGACCGTGGGCCTTCGGCCAACAAAAAGCCCCACCGCAGAAGCGGTGGGGCCCATAGGGTTTGGCGCTGTGCCTTGGCTTAGCTCAGCGTGAAGTACTTCTGGCGGGCCGCCAGGAACAGCGAGTCGGTGCCTTCGGTCTTCTGGCGCACGATATTGAGATTGGCGATGAAGCTCTCGGCCGTCTTCTTGGTGAGGGCGTCGCCGGTTTCGCGGATCTCGGTGAGGAGTTCCGCCGCAGCCTTGGCACCAGCCTCGAGGATTTCATCGGGGAACTGCTTGATCTGCACGCCATGCTCGTTGATGAGCGACTGCAGGGCACGCGGATCGTTGGCAGCAAAGTCGGCAGCGACATTGTCGTATTCGGCCTGGCAGACATCCTTGACCAGTGCCTGCAGGTCCGCCGGCAGCGCCGCGAACTTGGCCTTGTCCACGACCAGTTCGGTGGCGAGGCCCGGCTCGATGAAGCTGGGGAAGTAGTAGTTCTTGGCGATCTGGTAGAAGCCGAGCGCCAGGTCGTTATAGGGACCAACGAATTCGGCGGCGTCCAGCGTGCCCGACTGCAGCGCGGCGAAGATTTCACCGGCGGCAAGGTTGGTCACCGAGGCGCCGAGCTTGGCCCAGACCTGGCCGCCCAGACCCGGTGTACGGAAGCGCAGACCCTGCACATCGCCCAGACCGGTGATCTCGTTCTTGAACCAGCCGCCGGCCTGGGTGCCGGTATCGCCCGACAGGAAACCCTGCAGGCCGAACTGGTCATAGATCTCGTCCCAGATTTCCTGGCCGCCCATGTGACGTACCCAGCCGCTCATTTCGCGGCTGGTCATGCCGAACGGCACGCCGGTGAAGAACGACAGGGCCTGGCTCTTGTTCTGCCAGTAATAGGCAGCGCCATGGCTCATTTCGGCCGAACCGTCGATGACGGCGTCAAGCGCCTGCAGGCCCGGCACCATTTCGCCGGCAGCAAAGACCTGGACGGTCAGCCGGCCGCCCGAAGCGGTGGTGATGCGGTCCGCCAGGCGCTGTGCGCCAACGCCCAGGCCGGGGAAGTTCTTGGGCCAGGTAGTGACCATGCGCCAGTTGATATTACCCTGCGCAATGGCCGGGGTGGCCAGCGCGGTGGCGGCGGCGGCGCCGATCGTAGCGACCGAAGCCGTCTTGAAGAATTCACGTCTTTTCATAGTTCCTCCCGGGGATAGGCGGCATGGGCGCCGCCGGACTTCGACTTGCCGCCTTCTCCCAAACGAGGGCGGACTCGTGTCGGCGACAGAGTTACCGCCTAGGTCGCCAGTGTCCAGAGCGGGGGCGCCCGGCGGGCACGATCTCGCCGCCAGCCTACCCACTAATACGCAGATCGAACCGGAGCAGACGTGCTAGAATGCCACGATCGGGTGGAGGAGCCTGAACGCGACGATGAATCTCAGACAGAAAATCCTGGCCCTGTCCGTGCTGCCGCTGGTGCTGGCGATCCTCGCCATCACCGCCCTGGTGACGTCGCAATCGACCCAATTGGCGCGCGCCAGCATCGCCACCTTCGAGCGCAACCTGCTCAAGGCCAAGGAAAGCGAGCTGCTCAACCTCACCAACATGGCCGTCTCGGCCATTGCCGATATCTACCAGGCAGCCGACGCCGACGACGAGGATGCCAAGCGGCAGGTGCAGGCCATTCTTTCCGCACTCGACTATGGCCCGGACGGCTATTTCTTCGCCTATGACTATGACGGGGTGAACATCGTCCACCCACGCCAGACCTTTCGGCAAGGCCAGAATTGGCTGAGCCTGACCGACCCCGACGGCAATCGGGTGATCTACGAATTGATTGAGCGCGCCAAGGAAGGCGGCGGGCCGCATCAATACAAGTGGGAAAAGCCCTCGACCGGGGAAGTCGCCGATAAACTCTCCTGGGCGGTGGGGCTCGACAAGTGGCGCTGGATGCTGGGGACGGGCGTCTATCTCGACGACGTCTTCGCCCAGACGGCTGCCGCCGAGGCGGATCTGCGCAGCCATATCGACGCCACCTTCATCATCGTGGCCGCCATAACTGTCCCCATCGTCTTTGCCGTGTTCCTTGCCAGCTTCCTTATCACCCTGCGCGAGCGGCGCCTGGCCGACAGCAAGCTCAAGGAACTGGCGCAGCGCGTGGTCGACACGCAGGAAGAAGAGCGCGCCCGCATCGCCCGCGAACTGCATGACGGCATTTCCCAGACCATGGTGGCCGCGCGCTACATGCTCGATCTCGCCGCTACCAAGGTACGGGCTGGATCGAGCGACGCCGCCGATGTCATCGAGCGGGGGCGTCAGGGGCTCAACAATGCCATCAAGGAAGTCCGCCGCATCTCGCACGACCTGCGGCCCGGCGTGCTGGACGATCTTGGCCTCACCGCTGCCCTGGAGGCGCTGACTGACAGCTTTGCCGAGCGTACAGGCGTGGCTGTCGAACTCAAATCGGTCGCATTCAAGAACATGATCCTGCCCGAGGCCCGTACAGCACTCTATCGGGTGGCGCAGGAAGCGCTGACCAATATCGAGCGCCATGCCAACGCCACCAGGGTGCGCGTCGTCATCACCAGTGCGGGTCATGGCCCGCAAATGTTGATCGAGGACAACGGCCAGGGCTTCGTCCACCCGCCCGCTGGCCGCAGCAGCCGGGGGCTCGGCTTGCGCAACATGCAGGAGCGCATGGAGCATTTCGGCGGTTCGCTCGATGTACGCACGACCTCCAAGGGCACTACGCTCAAGGCTCGCCTGCCCAAATCCACCTACATCACCCAGCATGTCGACCCGGTCCCCGCATGAGTGCCACTCCTCCCATCAAGGTCCTGATCTGCGACGATCATCCGCTGGTGCTGGAGGGCATCCGCTCGGTGGTCGAAACCTTCGATCATATCAAGGTGGTGGGTGCCGTGCGCTCGGCTCATGCGGCGCTGGCGCTGGCGGAGCAGGAAAATCCGGACGTGGTGATGATGGACATCAACATGCCCGAGCTGAGCGGGCTCGACGCCATCGAGCTGTTCCGCGAACGGCTGCCGCGCACACGCCTGCTGATGCTCTCCATGCATGACAGCCGCGAATATATCTCCACGGCCGTGATGTATGGCGCCGCTGGCTACATCCTCAAGGATGTTTCGCCGGTCGAGATCATTTCGGCCATCGAGGCGGTGGCGGCCAACGGCACCTACTTCTCCTCGGGGGTCGCCGAAGCCATCCTGCACAAGGGCAGCAAGCAGAGCGCCGTGGTGCCGCTTACCACCCGCGAACAGTCCGTGCTGCTGCTGCTCGCCCGCGGTCGCTCGAACAAGGACGTGGCGGGCGAACTCGATATCTCCGTGCGCACGGTCGAGACACACCGCAAGAACATCAAGAAGAAGCTCGGCATCGGCACCACGGCGGGCCTGACGCGCTATGTCATCGACCATGGCCTGATGGCCGCCGATGACTGAGCCTTGAAAATAATTGTCGACCGGCGGGATTAAACCGGGAGCCGGGATGTTGACAGGGTGAGGGCCGCGATGACGGTCCCGCAACGTGGAAGGAAACATCCCATGAAGTTCCGTTCGATCCTCGCCGGTGCTGCCGCTCTTGCGCTGTTCGCCATGCCTGCCTTCGCCACCGACTATCTGGGCGGCGCGGTCAAATCGACCGATATCGGCGGCAAGATGGTGCTGACCGATGCCAATGGTATGACGCTGTATATCTTCGACAAGGACGCGCCCGGCGTCAGCAATTGCTACGAGCAGTGCGCCATCAACTGGCCGCCGCTGATGGCCGATGCTGCGGCCATGGCCGAAGGCGAGTTCAGCGTCGTCGACCGTACGGATGGCACCAAGATGTGGGCCTACAAGAGCATGCCGCTGTACTACTGGATGGACGACAAGGCCCCCGGCGATATCACCGGTGACGGCGTCGGCGGTGTCTGGCATCTTGCCATCGAATAAACCTGACGGGACCGATAGTTGAGCGATTTCCTCGACCAGGTTGAAGCCTGTGTGCCGGCGCTGCGGCGCTATGCTCGCGCGCTGACGCGCAATTTCGACCTGGCCGACGATCTCGTGCAGGACTGTCTCGAACGCGCCATTGCCAGGCGCGGCCTGTTTCGGCCCACCGGGCCGGTCCGCGCCTGGCTGTTCACCATCCTGCTGAACCTCTATCGAAATGCCTTGCGCTCCTCGCGTCGTCGCGGAGAACAGGTCGATATCGACTCCGTTCCTGATTTTGCAACGCCCGCGCCGCAGCCCGGGCATATCGCCCTGGCCGAGATGGCGCGCGCCATCGAGAAACTGCCGGCCGAGCAGAAGGAGGCCCTACTACTGGTCGCGCTTGAAGGCCTGCCGTACCAGGAGGCCGCCGATATCCTGCAAATTCCAATCGGCACGCTGATGAGCCGCCTCGGTCGCGCGCGCGCCGCCCTGCGCGTGCTGACCGGTGCGCCAGCCGAACCGCATTTGAGGACCGTCAAATGACACAGATCACCCGTGACATGCTGATGGCCTATTGCGACGGGCAATTGCCCGACAGCGATCGCACTGCCATCGAAGCCCACTTGGCCACCAATCCCGAAGCCGCAGCGGAAGTGGCGCTGATCCAGCGGCAGAATGACGCGATCCGGACGATGTTCGGACCGGCCGGTGCCGAGCCCGTGTCGGCTCGCTTGAAGCCGCGCCGCGTTGCCGCAGAAATTGACCGGCGCCGAACCCGACGCTGGAGTTGGGCAGCGGCTGCCGTGATGCTGGTCGGGTTTGGCCTCGGCGCCGGCTGGTTTGCCCGGCCACTGCTGCAGAGCCACCCGGCGAGCTCCACCCTGATCGCCGACGCGGTCAACGCCCACATCGTTTATGTCGCCGAGAACCGTCATGCCGTCGAGGTTGGCAGCGATGACAGCGAGCACCTGTCCAACTGGCTGTCCAACCGTCTTGATACGACGCTCGGCATGCCCGACCTCGATGCGCAGGGTTTTACCCTGGTTGGCGGTCGGCTGCTGCCGGGCGCGCCCAATGCCGGCGGCCGTGCAGCGCAGCTGATGTATGAAAACCCGGACAAGCAGCGCGTCACCATCTATGTCACCGCCGCCCTGCCTGATGGCCAGCCGGCCTATCAGTTCGCCTCATATGATGGCGCCGAGACCTTCTATTGGGCCAATGCCCGCATCACCTGCACCGTGGTGGGTACCCTCCCTGAGGCGCAAATGAAGGCGGTGGCAGGGGCGGTTTATTCCCAGCTCACCGAGGGCGATGTTAGCACCGGCAGGTCATACCGGGGATAAGTCTTCCTACCGCTCCCCCCGGATCGATCTTGCGAGCCGGGTGAGGGGGCTTTCTAGGCCTTGAACGGCAAAGGCCCCCTCACCCGACGCTGCGCGTCGACCTCTCCCCCAGAGGGAGAGGTGAAGAGGGCGCGTTCCTCGGTGGAATGTCATTGGAATAGATGTTGTGCAGGCCGACATTGAGAATGTCGCGCTCACCGCACAGGGCCATCGTGGTATCAAGCTCCTTGCGTATGATGTCGAGCACGCGCGTCACGCCGGCCTCGCCGCCCGCCCCCAGCCCATAGAGCATCGGCCTGCCGATGAAAGTGCCCTTGGCGCCAAAGGCCAGCGCCTTGAGCACATCCTGGCCCGAGCGGATACCGCTATCGAGATAGACCTCGGTCTTGTTGCCCACGCGGTCGACGATCTCGGGCAATACGCGGATGGTGGAGGGGGCGCCATCGAGCTGGCGGCCGCCATGGTTGGAGACCACGATTGCATCGGCGCCATTGTCGACGGCCGCCTGGGCATCGTCGGGGTCGAGCACGCCCTTGACGATGACCGGGCCGCCGAAGCGCTTCTTGACCCAGGCCACATCGGCCCAGTTGAGTGTCGGATCGAACTGGCTTGCCGTCCAGGCCGAGAGTGAAGCCAGGTCATGGTTGCCGCCGACATGGCCGACAATATTGCGGAAAGTGTGCCGCCTGGTGCCCAGCATGCGCGCGCACCATAGCGGGTGCTGCATCATCTGCCATAGCGAATAGGCGTTGAACTTGGGCGGCGTTGCTAGCCCGTTATGGATATCCTTGTGGCGTTGGCCGAGGATCTGCAGATCCATGGTCAGCACCAAAGCCGGGCACTTTGCCGCCTTGGCCCGGTCGATCAGCCGCTCGATGAAATCGCGGTCGCGCATCACATAGAGCTGGAACCAGAACGGGGCAGTGGTGTTTTCGGCGATATCCTCGATGGAACAGACCGCCATGGTCGAGAGCGTGAAGGGGATGCCGTATTTCTCGGCCGCCCTGGCCGCCTTGATCTCGCCATCGGCGATCTGCATGCCGCCGGTCGCGGCCGGGGCGATGGCCACCGGCATGGTGATGGCCTTGCCCAGCATTTCGGTGGAGAGGTTGCGCCCCTCGAGGTTGACCGCGACCTTCTGCTTGAGCTTGATCTTGTTGAAGTCGCTCTCGTTGTCGCGATAGGTGCCCTCGGTATAGCTGCCGCTATCGGCATACTCGAAGAACATCTTGGGCACGCAGCGGCGCGCTTTGGTCTTCATCTCTTCCACGGTGAGAATGTTGTCGAGTGCGGCCATGCCTGGGCTCCGGATTTGCCTTGCCCTAGCAACTAACATGTTAGTCGTCAATGCGACGTGCTGAAGCGCCGCCTGAAACGCGGTTGTCATGTGCGGACGGACCCCGAGGCGGCTATCGCCTCTGGTAAATCTAAAAATGAGACGACAGCCGCCTCGGGGTGCCGGTTTTTGGAACAGGACCGGTTGTCGCGCGCCGTGGACGCTCGCCACGTGCGGCCGGCTCTCGAACCTGCGCGGCAGGCAAAGACCACGCCCGGCTCACCCCGCCACTGTTCGCCTGCAGGCCGCCCATGCGGGGTGATGGGAGGAGTGTGCCACAGGTTTTGGGGAGGGGGATAAGTTGGGGCTCTTCCTTCTCCCCCTGCGGGAGAAGGTGCCCCGAAGGGGCGGATGAGGGGTCTACTTGCCCTCCACATACATTCAAGCATGGGAGAGCGCAGGACCCCTCACCCCGCCCCGCCGCTGAACGCGTCGGGGCGACCCTCTCCCGCAAGGGGAGAGGGGGGAGCACCGTGGGTGTTGAAAGCTAACCCTTCGGCCCGTCCACCGCGCTCCACATGGCCTTGGTGATCGATTGGGTGGTGGAGAAATAGTCCTTCCAGGGGTCGGGCTGCTGGGCTCGAGCAGCGGCGTCGGCCAAGGTGAACTGGTTGGCGGTCTTGACCGTCTCCAGTTCTGCCCAGGTGACCGGCACCGCGACCGGCGCGCCTTCGCGGGAGCGGGGGGACCAGGGCGCGATGGCGGTGGAACCGCGCTCGTTGCGCAGATAGTCGATGAAGAGTTTTCCCTTGCGCTTGGCCTTGCTCATGGTGGCGACGAAGCGCTCGGGATGCTTGTCGGCCAGGCGTTGCGCGAAGGTCTTGCAGAAGCCCTTGACCTGGGGCCACTCCGTCGTGGGGCGGAGCGGCGCGATCACGTGCACGCCCTTGCCGCCACTGACCAGCGCATAGCTTTCCAGCCCCCAGGCTTCCAGCTCCTTGCGGATATCGATGGCGGCGCTGCGCACATGCTCGAAGCCCAGACCTTCATCGGGGTCGATGTCGAAGATGATACGCTCGGGCTTTTCGACATCCTTGATCAGCGAGCCCCACAGGTGCCATTCCAGCACGTTCATCTGCGTGCCGGCGATAAGGCCGGCCAGACTGTCGATATAGAAATAGTCTTCCTTGCTGCCGTCCTTCTCGGTGATCATCACCGACTTCATGGCGTTGGGAAAGCCGCCGGTATCGTGCTTCTGGAAGAAGCAGTATTTGGCGCGCCCCTGCGGGCAGCGCAGCAGGCTGAGCGGGCGGTTCTTGATATAGGGCAGCATGCGCTCGGCGACGGCGGCGTAATAGGCCACCAGGTCCGCCTTGGTGACGCCCTGACCGGGATAGACGACCCGATCGGGACTGGTGAGCCGGATGCCGGCTGCCTCGGCCGCATTGATGCCAGTCTGCGCACTCAGCCCCTCGGCAATGCCCAAAGGACGGGTGGGCCGCTCGAGGGCGATGTCGCCGGCCGGCTTGTCCTCGCGCAGTGCAAGGAAAGAGGGGTGGCGCAAGATGCCGTCGGGGGTGAATTCGGCATAACCGATCTCGGCCACGAGTTCTGGCGCAACCCAGCGCGCAGTGCGGGCGATCGCCTTGGGCACATTGGCAAAAGGGTTGGTCTTGCGGCTGCGCATATCGAGCTGCTGTTGCAGCGCATGGGCGTTGCTGGCCGAAAAGCCGGTGCCGACCCGACCGCGATAGACCAGCTTGCCGTCCTCCCAGGTGCCGAGCAGCAGGGAGGCAAAGCTGTTCTTCCTGGCCGAGGGCGACCACCCGGCGATGACGAATTCCTGACGCTGCTTGGCCATGATCTTGAGCCAACTCCTGGTGCGTTCGCTGCGGTAGGGGGCATCGGCCTGCTTGGCGATGATGCCCTCGTGGCCTTCGCGGGAGACCGCATCAAACACCTTCTGGCCGTTGCCGGTGACGTGGGCGGAAAACTGCACCAGCGAGGAAGACCCGATCTTGCCGAGCAGCTTTTCGAGCCTGGCCTTGCGCTCGAGCAAAGGCAGCTTGGCCAGGTCCTCGCCGTCAAGTTCGAGCAGATCGAAGGCGAAGAAGGTCAGCGTCCCGCTATTGGACAGGTGGTCCTTGAGCGTCGAAAAATCGGTCCTGCCTTTGCTGTCGAAGGCGCAGAGTTCGCCATCGATCAGGGCGGTGCCCTTGGTGATGCGCGCCAGGGGTGGCACGATGGCGGCGAATTGCTTGGTCCAGTCCTTGCCGGTGCGGGTATAGAGCCGCACGGAATCGCCGGCAATCGCGGCCTGGCAGCGATAGCCGTCATATTTCATTTCGAAGACCCAATCGCTGCCCTCGGGCACGTCGGTCACCAGCGTCGCCAGTTGCGGCGGACGGAAATCGGGAAGGTCGGACGTCTTGCCCGTGCGTTTGGCCTTTGCAGGCAGGGGATTGTCGACCGCCTTGTCGGTGTCGGAGTGCCTGACGGTGGCAGCGGCAGTGGCGGACTTCTTTTTCGGCTTTAGGCCCTTGGCGATGCCCGCAAGATCCCGGCCGGTGGATACGGATCTGGTGAAGCGCTCAACCAGGGTTTCCTTGTCCTTGGCGTGGTCGTCCTTGTGTTTGATCAGCAGCCAGTTTTCGCGGGCAAGGCCGGACTTGCGCTTGCTGTCGCGCCCCTTCATGTGCACCAGCACCCACTCGCCCTTCATGCGCTGGCCGTTGAGCCTCATCTTGAGGTCGCCGCCTTCGAGGCCTTGATGGGGGTCGCCGATCGGCTCCCAGGTGCCCTCGTCCCACAGCATGACCGTGCCGCCGCCATATTCGCCTTCGGGAATGGTGCCTTCGAAGCTGCCATAGTCGAGCGGATGATCCTCGACGCGCACCGCGAGGCGTTTGTCGGCGGGATTGTTGGAGGGGCCCTTGGTCACCGCCCAGCTCTTGAGCACGCCATCGAGCTCGATGCGGAAATCAAAGTGCAGGCGGGTGGCGTCGTGCTTCTGGACCACGAAGCGATAGCCGGTCGGCCTGGCCTTGCCGGCCGCGGTGCCGGCGGGCTCCTGCGTCTTGGTGAAGTCCCGCTTGGCCTGATATTCCTTGAGCAGCGTGTCGGCTTTGACGGCCATGGTCTAGCTCGCGATCGTGACGAGGGAGAGGCGCAACTGGCCTTTCCAGATGGGACGGGACGCAGGCATGATGGGCACTCGGGGCTGACAAATTTGCCATTCCAACGAGTCCCGACGCGGCTTCGTTCCGATTTGGACGGCGTTGCGCGGAACCCGGAGCATCCATAAGGTCACGGCAATGAAGACCAAGGGAGAATCAGCGATGGAAATCGTGGACGGCTTTGCGCTCGACGGATTCAGCATCACGCTGATCGGCCTTGGCATACTGGCGCTGCTGGTGCTGTTCGCCGGCGCCAAGACGGTGCCGCAGGGCTACAATTACACGATCGAGCGGTTCGGCAAATATACGCGCACGCTCAAGCCCGGCCTGAACTTGATCGTGCCGTTCATCGACAGCGTGGGCAAAAAGATCAACGTCATGGAGCAGGTGCTCGATGTGCCGCACCAGGAGGTGATCACCCGCGACAATGCTTCGATCACCGCCAATGGCGTGACCTTCTACCAGATCCTCGATGCAGCGGCGGCGGCCTACGAGATTTCGGGCCTCGAAAACGCCATCCTCAATCTGACCATGACCAATATCCGAACGGTAATGGGCTCGATGGACCTCGACGAGCTGCTCTCGAACCGCGATGAGATCAATCATCGCCTGCTCAAGGTGGTGGATACTGCGGTTTCGCCCTGGGGCATCAAGATCACCCGCATCGAGATCAAGGATATCGATCCGCCCAAGGATCTGGTGGAATCGATGGGACGGCAGATGAAGGCCGAGCGCGAGAAGCGCGCCGCCATTCTCGAAGCCGAGGGCCGCCGGCAGTCGGCGATCCTGCAGGCCGAGGGCGCCAAGCAGGCGCAGGTGCTGGAGGCCGAGGGTCGCAAGGAAGCCGCCTTCCGCGATGCCGAGGCGCGCGAACGGTCGGCCGAAGCGGAAGCCAAGGCAACGCAGATGGTGAGCGACGCTATTTCGTCGGGCAGCGTGCAGGCGATCAACTATTTCGTCGCCAACAATTACATCAAGGCGCTGGAAGCCATTGCCACCTCGCCCAACCAGAAGATCCTGATGCTGCCGGTCGAGGCGGCCAGTGTCATCGGATCGATCGGCGGCATTGCAGAAATCGCCCGCGAGACGTTTGGGGGCGGTGGTCCGACCACGCCGGTACGCTCGGGCCGGCCGCCCTCGGCGGGTCAGTCATAACGGGAGCCCGTCATGCAGGTCATCGAGTTCATCGGCAGCAACGGGCCCTGGGCCTGGATCGTGGCCGGGCTGATCCTGCTCGGGCTCGAACTGGTGGTGCCGGGCGGGTTCCTCTTGTGGATGGGCATTTCGGGCATTGTCACGGGCGTCATTGTGCTGTTCCAGCCCATTGGCTGGCCACTGCAATGGCTGGTCTTCGGCTTGCTGTCGCTGGTCAGCATCGCGCTCTGGGTGCGCTGGACCCGCAGCCGTCCGACCCGGACCGACCGGCCCTATCTCAACCAGCGCGCCGACCAGTTCGTCGGGCAGGAGGCGGTCCTCGAACAGCCCATTGCGCAGGGTTTCGGCCGGGTGGTGCTCGGCGACACGGTGTGGCGTGTGTCCGGTCCCGACCTGCCGGTGGGCCAGCGCGTGCGCATTGTCGGCCATGACGGGGCGGTGTTGAAGGTCGAGGCGGTGGCGGGGGCTTAGGGCCCCGCTGGCAATGTTTCGTTAACCATAAGGTGGAAGGATCGCGCCGAGCCTGGGGCGTCATGCCGCGGGCCATTTCCAGTTCGGCGGAGCAGATATTGCCCTTGCGGTGGCGGCAGACAATCGGACGGGCAGGCGCGGCAGCGCTTTGCGCCCTCTGGCTTGCCGTGCCGGCGCTGGCCGCGTCGGACCATTCGCTCGGCGATGGTTCGGACGCCGACAATGAGCGCCTCTTGCCCGACGTCTATCCGACCGACCCGGTGCTGGCCAATGGCGATTGGCTCCGCGAGCCCTATGATCCGTTCTTTGATGTCGACTGGTCGGTGGCGCTGCGCGGCACCTATAGCAAGGCGACGGCCGGCGAGCGGTTCGACATCAGGCTGGTGCCAAGCGTTGGCCTCGAACATATCGGCGCGCGGTCGGCGATCAATTTCGATGGCAGTGCCGAAATCGTGCGGCCCAGCGAGAGCGGCAATGTCGATATCGGGGCGCTGCGGCTGGGGCTGCAGACGGGCTATGATCTCGACAGCGTCACGCGACTGACGGGTAGTGGCAGTCTGTCTCTGAGCAAGCCGGTGGCCGGAACGCCGGGCCTTGCCAGCAATATTGCCATTGGCCCGCAGACGACGAGCGGGGGGGCCGATGTCGGCATCACCCGGCAGTTCGGCAAGTTCAATATCGGGGTGACCGGCGCTGCGCAGCGCAATGTTTACGGACCCACCACGCTGACCGACGGGCGCGTCACGGACAATTCGGAGCAGAACTACTGGGCGCTCGATGCCGGCCTGCGTGTCGGCTTCCAGGCGACCCCGATCTTCGAGGTCTTCGGGCAGGCCGGCCTCGGGCGGGACATTTCCGATTTGCCGTCATCGGCGCTGCTGGTGCGTACCGATGCCACCGATACGTCGCTCGAGGCCGGCGTTACCGGCCGCTGGAACGACATTCTGGAGGCGACGGCATCGGCCGGCGTCAGCCTGCGCCGGTTCGATGCGGCGAGCCTTGGCGAGGTGGTCACCCAGCTTTACGACGCGCAGCTCAGCTTCACGCCCGACCCGACCTGGCGCATGACGGCCGGCTTCACAACGACCGTGGCTCCGCCCGGCCCCAATGCCGGCGGCACGACGCGGGTGGATTATGCGGCAAATGCCGAGATCGGTTACACGGTCAATTCCTGGCTGGCACTGCGGGCGCTGGCGGACTGGAATACGGCGCGCTTTGAAGGCAGCGCCAATGTCGAGACCGGCTATGGCTTTGGCGCGGGCGCCGACTACAAGGTCAACGCCCACACCGCGCTTACGGCCGATTACGGCTACGATCACTCCCAGAGCACGGCCAATGGCACCCAGGAGGCCCACAGGGTCACCGTGGGGATCACGCTCTCACGCTAAAACCTGCTCCCCAATCCGGCCACATGAGGCACCCATGGTGGGTTGGCATGTAAAGCCATCTCACCCTATAGAATGTCGTCCGGGCGAATAAGCGCTTGAAATATGGAGTTTATCCTATGGCCGTTCTGGTAACCGGGGGCGCTGGATACATCGGCAGCCATATGGTGCTGAACCTCACCGATGCGGGCGAAAAGGTCGTCGTGCTCGACAATCTGGTGACCGGATTTGACTGGGCCATCGACGGGCGCGCCATCTACGAGCCGGGCAATGCCGGCGATATCGACCTGGTTCGCGGCTTGATCGACAAGCACGGCATCACCGAGATCGTGCATTTCGCCGGCTCGATCGTGGTGCCGGAATCGGTCACCGATCCACTCAAATATTACGGCAACAATACCGCCACCTCGCGCAACCTCATCGAAGCGGCGATTCTGGGCGGGGTGAAGCATTTCATCTTTTCCTCGACGGCGGCCGTCTACGGCATGACCGGGCTTGCCCCGGTGGTCGAGAGCACGCCGCTCAATCCGATGTCGCCCTATGGCCGCTCCAAGCTGATGACCGAGTGGATGCTGTCCGACGTGGCCGCGGCCCATCCCATGACCTATGGCGTGCTGCGCTATTTCAATGTCGCTGGCGCCGACCCTGGCAAGCGCAGCGGTCAATCGACGCCGGCGGCGACGCATCTGATCAAGGTTGCGTGCCAGGTGGCGCTGGGACAGCGGGAGAAGATGGACATCTTCGGCACGGACTACGAGACGCCCGACGGCACCTGCGTGCGCGACTATATCCACGTTACCGATCTGATTGCCGCGCATGCCCTGCTGCTCAAGCATTTGCGCGGGGGCGGGGAGAGCACGACGCTCAACTGCGCCTATGGGCAGGGCTACTCGGTGCGGCAGGTGGTCGAAACGGTGCGTGGAGTCTCCGGCGTCAACCTGCGTGCCGATGAAGGCCCGCGCCGTGCGGGCGACCCGGCCTCGATCACGGCCACGGGTGAGAAGGTGCGCAAGCTGCTGGGCTGGGTGCCGCAGCATGACGACCTGACCGAAATTGTCGAATCCGCCTATTGGTGGGAGCGTCACCTGATGACGCGCAACCGATAGGGACGGGTGCGCTAACGCCCCTCCTAAACTCAATCGTCACCCTCGGGCTTGACCCGAGGGGTCTTTATTCGACGAATGCATTTCAAGTGCAGTGCCCTCGGGTCAAGCCCGAGGGTGACGAGCGGTGGTTGTGAAACAGTGTGGACCCCATCTGATGCGCTTATTGATTTCGTCGCTCATTCTGCTGTTCTGCACCCCTGCCTTCGCGCAGCCCGTGGAAAGCTTTGACAGTTTCATTGCCGGCTTCCGCGCCAAGGCCCTTGCCGCCGGGGTGAGCGCGTCGGTCTATGACGCGGCGATGGGCGGGCTGACGCCCGACCCGCGGGTGCCGGACCTGGTGACCAGCCAGCCCGAATTCACCACGCCGATGTGGGACTATATCGAGGGTCGGGTGACACAGGGCCGGATCGAGCGCGGCAAGGCGGCGATGGCCCGGCATTCGGCGCTGTTTGCCTCGGTGGGCCAGGCCTATGGCGTTGATCCCTATATCCTGGGCGCGATCTGGGGCATGGAAACCGACTATGGCGCGGTGCTTGGCAATGACGACCTGATCCGGCCAATCGTTCGATCGCTGGCCACGCTGGTGCATCAGCGACGCACACGATTGCTGGAGGACGAGGCCGACCTGATCGCGGCGCTGCAACTGGTGCAGCGCGGGCCGCGCGACGCACAGACGCTGGTGGGGTCGTGGGCCGGGGCGATCGGGCATCTGCAGGTCAATCCATCCAATGTGGTGGCGCATGGCAGCGACGGGGATGGCGACGGGCAGGTGGACCTCCACAATTCGCTGGCCGACGCGCTGGTGACCAGCGCGCGCTTCCTGCGGGCACTGGATTACCAGCCGGGCCTCGACTGGGGCATGGAAGTGGTAGTGCCGGAAGGGTTCGACTATCTGCTGGCGACGCGCACTGAATTGCGGCCGATCTCGTTCTTTGCCGAACGTGGGGTGGCGCGGGTGGCCGGACGGCAGTTCGCCGATGCGGACCTGCCGGTCTTTCTCTATGTGCCGGCCGGCAAGGACGGGCCGAAATTCCTGATGACGCAGAATTACCTCGTGCTCAAGGGCTACAATTTCTCGGATAGCTACGCCATGAGCGTGGCGCATATGACCGACCGGCTGAAGGGCGGTGGCAGTTTCGTCGATGATTGGCCGCGCAATACGGACTTTCCCAATCTCAGCCAGCGCCAGGCCATTCAGCAGGCATTGCTGCGGCTCGGCCTCTATCAGGGTGCCGTCGACGGACGGCTGGGGCCGATCAGCCAGGAGGCCTATGCCCGCTTCCAGGCGGCGCGCGGCGAGGTGGCCGACGGGTTCATCACCCGGGCGTCCTACGAGGCTCTTGCCGCAGCCACGCGGTAACATCGTGGAGACCCTGGTGGCTTTGAGACCGCGGTTTTGCTAGGGGTAAAGCGTTGTTGCGCGGGAAAATCATGATCCGTTTCGCCATTGCCCTGTTGGTCGGGATGCTCGTCTTCATCGACGCGGCGCCTGCCTTTGCCCAGAGCGATGAACGGATCGTAGTGGCCCAGGAGACGCGGCGGCGCACGCTGTTCGACCTGCTGTTCGGCGAGCCGGAGGCGGCGGCGCCCCCGCCCGTGCAGCGGCAGGAGCCGCGCCAGCGAGCGCCCGCAGCCAGCCTGCCGCCGCCCAAGCCGGAGGTGGAAAAGGCCCCTGATGCCACGCGCCTCGCCGTGTTCGGCGACTCCCTGGCGATCGATCTCAGCAAGGCGCTGGAGCGCTTCTATGCTGAAGACCCCAATCTGGTGGTCATCAACCAGGGCGTCAGTTCCTCCGGCTTCGTGCGCGATGACTATTTCGATTGGGACAAGGCGATCTCCGAGCAGATCGCGGCCGACAGTTTCGACCTCGCGGTGGTGATCATCGGTATCAATGACCGGCAGGAACTTACGGTCGGGGGTACCGGCTATGCGCCGCTGACCGAGCAATGGAATGTCGCCTATCAGGCGCGGATTGCGGGATTTCTCGGCAAGTTGCGCACGGCGCGCAAGCCGGTGGTCTGGATCGGCCTGCCACCCATGTCCAAGACCGAATATTCGGCGGCCATCAGCCAGATCAGCAATATCCAGCGGCTGGCGAGCTTCTCAGGTGGGGCCGAATATCTCGACATTTACGAGCGCTTCCTTGGCGAGGACGGCAAATATTCGTCCCACGGGCCAGACGTGAACGGGCAGAACGCAAGGATGCGCAAGGACGATGGTATCCATTTCTCCTCGGCCGGCTCGGACAAGCTTGCTTTCTATCTGAGCCAGACCATTCGTGCCTTCTACCGTGGCAGCGGGGTATCGATGGCCGCGGCTGACCCGTTGCTGGGCACGGACGCAGCGGCCATGCTGCGCCCGCCCTATCAGGGGCTGGGGCAGATTCGCCTGCTCGAAGTTGCCGGCGCGGTCATTCCGATCAGCCGGGTGCCCGCCCGGGCAGGAGACCTGTTGACCGCCAGCGGCATTCCGGCCAGCGCCCCGCCGTTCACGCTGGAGCAATTGGTGACTGCGCCGCTTGGCCGGGTCGACGCCTTCGGCCTTGGTGTCGATGCCGATGCGGCGCGGGCAGCCAATGCAAGTGGGCGGTGAGGCAAGTCTCACCGCCGCTTGATGTCGCTCAGGCCGTGACGCGCTGGGCGATGGCGGCCAACAGGGCCAGGGCGTCGGGATCGGGCTTTTTCTCGATGCGGCGATAGAGCTTGCCGTCCGGCGTACGGGCCAGCATGCGGGCGTCGACCAGCGAGCGGCGCAGGATGGCGTGGTCGCCGAACAGATGCCCGTCGATGATGAACTGGTTGATTTCGCGCTCGCTGAAGCGTTGCTCGGCGGGAATGCGCGACCAGATTACCCAGAGGCACAGCGTCTGATGGTTGGTGCGGCCGGGCCAGCGGACCATGCGGCCTGCGGCATCGAAATGGCGCAGCACCTTTTCGATGCGGGCATGGTCGATCGGTGGTTCGGCCGAAGCTTCGGCGGCAAGACGCCCCTGGGCCTGTGCGTCGGCGCGCAAATGCTGGAAATTGGTGTGGCCATTGGCTTTGGCGAGGAGGTTGAGCATTTCGACATGGGTCGGGGCATGCTCGAGCTGGGCCAAATGCTGGCGCAGCGAGCGGGCCAGGGTGGAGATATCTGCTGTGGCGAAGGGGATAAGTTGTTTCGACATGACAATCCTCATGGGTGCCATTGGCGAAAGATCGCTCGTCGGTCGCCGGCTTACGAATGGGCACCCAGGGAAGGGGTCATTGTCAGGATTATTCCAGAGCAGGTTTAGCTTCCCTCGCGGGACGGCAACGCCTCGGTGAACTGCAGACCGTGGCGTGGTTTTAACTGAGGCATGACGGGCAGCGCAAGACCCTCACCCGGGCCATTCGGGCATAGCCCTCATGGCCTTCCTCGCTCAAATCGCTCCACTGGAGCGATTTGACCCTGCGGGCCGCTCAGAAGTCCATGAAGCGGACGGCGCCGATATGGGGCAGGTTGCGATTGCGCTGGGCGTAATCGATGCCGTAGCCGACGACGAATTTGTCGGGGATATCAAAGCCGATCCATTTGGCCACGACGTCGGTTTCACGCCGGGAAGGCTTGTTGAGCAGGGCGCAGACTTCCATGCGGCGGGGGTGGCGGGTGCCGAGGATTTCGAGGACATGCTTGAGCGTGTAGCCGGTGTCGACGATGTCTTCGACCACCAGCACGTCGCGGCCGGCAATCTCGCCGCGCAAGTCCTTGAGGATGCGCACTTCCCGGCTCGATTCGGTGGAATTGCCGTAAGAGGAGGCCTCCATGAAGTCGACCTC
>NZ_JAKFDJ010000199.1:0-1981 GCF_036676215.1 Devosia sp.
GGCCTTGAAGCCAAAGGCGAAGGCGGACTTCTCCTCGTTCTTCATGCCCAGGACCAGGTAGCGGCCGGCGATGACGTCGTAGAGGGCCTCTAGGGTGTAGGCCGGCACCTTTTTGTGATAGTAATTCTGCGCATGAGCCTCAGCGATGCGCCACAACTGGCCGCGACCGTCGTAGTGGTCGACCAGGGCCAGCTGCCAGCTGTCCTCGTCGAAGTACATGTGGCGTTTGGCGTAGATGTGCCGTTCGCGGGACTTCAGCGTGGCCTCCACTTCCCAGACCCGGTGCAGCTCATAACGGGTAAGATCCTGGTTGATATGCCCGGCCTTGATGATCTCGTCATATTTCAGCTTGGGCGAGTCGAGCTTGTAGCTGTTGTAGGGGATGTACATCTCCTTCTTGCCCACCAGCTTCCAGTCGTAACGATCTGGCGCACCATTGAACAGGTCATTTTGATCCGTGGTACGCATGCCATCGGCGGCGGTGCCCGGGCTGTCGTAGGCCACCTGTGGGGCGCGGCGCACGCGGCGCTGACCGGCGTTATAGACCCACGCCATGCGTGGCTCCTTGACCTGGTCGATGGTCTCGTGAAACATCAGCACGTTGCCGGTCAGGCGCGAGGGTGCGATCACCCGTTGCTTGAAGTACAGCAGGATGTTGCTCGCCTTGGCCGGGTCGAGGTCGGGCATGTCGCTGGGGAAGGCGATCTCGTCCTCGAATTTGACCAGGCTGTAGGAGCCGTTGGTCTGCGGCGCGACCTGAGTGATGTAGCGCTTGAGGTTACCGCCGCGGTAGCGGGTGATGTGGTTCCACACCACCTCGACCCCGTTCTTGGGAATCGGGAAGGCGTAATAGCGGCTGTCGCCGAAGTTCTGCAGGCCGTTGCCGCCGTCCACGGTGGTGGTATTCAGGGCGCTGCGTTTCGCCGCGGCATAGATCTCATCCGGCAGCGCGGCGCTGCGATGGGTCGGGTAGACCGGGATCTTGTAGCTGTCGGGATAGCGCTTGAACATCGCCATCTGCCCGGCAGACAGCTTGTCCTGGTACTGCGCGACATTGGCGGCGGTGATGGTGAACAATGGCTGCTCGCCAGCGAACGGGTCGGCGAGAAAGCCCTTGTCGTCGACGGCCCCGGCGTTGGTCGGCAGACCGCCGTCCCAGGCCGGGATGCTGCCATCGGCGTTGCCGGCCTTCTCCGCGCCGAGCGGGGTCAGGGTGGTGCCCAACTGGGCGGCCTCCTGTTCGGAGACCGCGGCCATCACGCTGGTCGCCAGCAGGGTCAGCGCCAGCGCACCGGTTTGCAGGATTCTTGTAGTTTTCATCGAATACGGATCCTTTGCGTGTGGTTGATCAGAAGTTCACACCGAAACTCAGGGCGACGAAGTCACGGTCGGTGATGGTGTTGTAGTCGCCGCCGAAGAAGTCGGTGTAGCTGAGGCTGGCGTTGTAGGTGTTCTGGTAGTCGGCGTTGAGGCCGACGCTGACCGCCTTGCTGCCCTCGTTGAAGTTCGGCCCGTTGCCGTCGACGTCGTGCGACCAGGCGACGCTCGGGGTCAGGTTGACCCCGGCGAGCACGTTGGGGTATTCGGCGCTGGCGCGCAGGCGGTAGCCCCAGGAGCTGTCGGTATAGAAACCGTCGCCCTGGCACTCGTCCGGGTTGGCGGCGTTGAACGCGGCGCACACGCCCGGCACGCTGAACTCGCCGGCGCCGAAGATCGTATCGCGGCCGAAGCGCAACTCGCTGGGGTCGTCCTTGAGGCCGCCGATGTGGTTGTAGCCGACCTCGCCGACCAGGGTCAGACGGCTGGCGCCGAGCACCCGCTCGATGAACTGGATGGCGGTGATCTGCGCCTGGGTGAACGGCTTGCGCTCGTAGCCATGGATGTCGGCGCCGGCGAGGTTAGTGGCGTGACCGCTCTCGAACACCGGGTTGAACGGCAGGCCGAGGGCGGCGAAGACCAGGTCGGTGGAGTTGATCTGCAG
>NZ_JAKFDJ010000200.1:0-16583 GCF_036676215.1 Devosia sp.
GTCGGCCAGAACGACGCCAAGCGCGCCGTCGCCGTGGCCCTGCGCAATCGCTGGCGCCGGCAGCAGCTCGGCCCCGAAATGCGCCGCGAGGTGACACCCAAGAATATCCTGATGATCGGACCGACCGGCGTCGGCAAGACCGAAATCGCCCGGCGTCTGGCGCGCCTGGCCCAGGCGCCCTTCATCAAGGTGGAAGCCACCAAGTTCACCGAAGTGGGCTATGTCGGGCGCGACGTCGAGCAGATCATCCGCGACCTGGTGGAAGCCGGCATTGCCGTCTTGCGCGACAAGCGCCGGGCCGATGTGCAGGCGCAGGCCCATGCCAATGCCGAAAACCGCGTGCTCGATGCGCTGGTCGGCCATTCGGCGGCGCCGTCCACGCGGGATTCGTTCCGGAAAAAACTCCGAAATAACGAGATCGACGACAACGAAATCGACATCGAGATGCAGCCTGCGGCCAATACCGGGGGTTTCGAAATTCCCGGCATGCCCAATGGCGGCATCGGCATGATCAACCTGAGCGACATGTTCAAGCAGGCCATGGGCGGGCGCGGGGTCAAGCGCAAGATCAAGGTCAAGGATGCCTATGAGCCGCTGATCGCCGAGGAGGCCGACAAGCTGCTGGATCAGGACCAGCTCAAGGCGGAAGCCATCGAGCTGGTGGAAAATCATGGCATCGTCTTCATCGACGAGATCGACAAGGTGGCCCAACGCGAGGGCGGCGCCCAGGGCGGTCCATCGCGCGAGGGCGTGCAGCGGGACCTGCTGCCACTGATCGAGGGCACGACGGTTTCGACCAAATATGGGCCGGTCAAGACCGACCATATCCTGTTCATCGCCTCGGGCGCCTTCCATGTGTCCAAGCCCAGTGACCTGCTGCCCGAATTGCAGGGCCGCCTGCCGATCCGGGTCGAGCTCAAGGCGCTGACGCGCGGCGATTTCATCCAGATCCTGTCAAGCACCGATGCCAGCCTCATCAAGCAATATGTGGCGCTGATGGGCACCGAAGGCGTGGTGCTGGACTTCACCCAGGATGCCATCGAAGCGATTGCCGACGCAGCGGTCAGGGTCAACAATTCGGTCGAGAATATCGGCGCGCGGCGCCTGCAGACGGTGATGGAGCGGCTGGTGGAAGACATCAGCTTCGAAGCCCCCGACAAGCAGGGCCAGACCATTCTGATCGACGCTGCCTTCGTCGCCGAAAAGGTGGGCGTGCTGGCCGCGGATACGGATCTGAGCAAGTTCGTGCTCTAGCAGACGGCGCCATGGCGCAAAATCGCTCCAGTGAAGCGATTTTAGGCTGCTGGGCCCGCTACGCTCGAAGGGCCCGGACCCGCAGCGACCACTGAGCGGCACCTCCCCTTGACGGGGGAGGCTGGGAGGGGGTGGCAGTTGGCCCGAATATCGGGGCCAAACATCCCCCACCCCGGCAAGGGGGAGGGAGACGACTGAGGGGGTCTGGCTACATCAACGCCGCAATCCGTGCGTCGGTCAGGGCATAGAGACACGCATCGCGCGCCTCGCTCAGCGCCGGATCCATCACCGCAGCCACCTTGACCAGCGCCTCATCGATGAACCTGGCCGCCTCGATAGCCGAGACCGCGCTGTCAATCTCCCCGCAGATGTCGGTCGGGCCATAGGGATTGGCAGCCAGCACGCTCAGCACGCCGGCCGGATTGGCCTTGAGCGCGCGGGACAGGGTGATGGCAAGGCTTTCCGAGGTGCTGCCAGCCGTACCGGGCGCCAGCAGCGGCACCAGGTCGATCCAGCCGCGATGCCCGGCCTCGACATGGGCCAGGAACGCGTTCCAGGTATTTTCGTCGAGCGATTGCACAACCGCCGTCGCGTCCTGCCCGTCCAGCAGGGCGCGGAAGGCGCTGGGCGTCAGATCGGCGGATAAAGCGGGCATGGTCAGGGCGGCAAGGATAGCCGCGACACCAAGTGTGCGCATGATAGCCTCCTCCACAGATGGCCTAAAATACGCCCTATCGCAGGGGTTTGCCAGCGCCTCTCAGGGCCGCGACTTGCCCGAGCGCCGCACCACTTCGTTGAGCAGGAATTTCAAATCCTCGGGAGCGAGTCTGGCGATATCGGCCGCCAGCCGGTTGGTCAGCTCGGTCGCCTCGGGCGCCAGCCCGCCGGTATCGATGGTCACCTTGGGGTCGCTCATTTCGGCCAGGCGCTGCAGCTCCTCGGCCTCATCCCAGATGACGTTGAAAAAGGCGATCATCCGATGCAGCAGGAAGCCCGTTGGCTTGCCGCGCCGACCGTGCTCCAGCGCCGAGAGATAGGCGCTCGACACATTGAGGGCCGCGGCCATGTCCTTGAGCGAGACCCCGCGGGCCTCGCGCAGTTCGCGGATCTTTGCACCAAGCGGGGTCATGGTTGCGTTCTCATGCGCGTCGCAGGCGCACATACCACGCCCCCTCCCCACCATGGCCGCGCGCCGCCACGCTCCAGCCTGAAACCATGGGCGACAGCGAGGGTTCGCTGAGCCAGATCGGCAGCATCGTGCGCAACACGCCCCGCTCGGTCATGGCGGCGATGTAATCGCTGTCGGTCTTGACCCCCTTGCCGGTGATTACCAAAACGGTGCGATCTCCACGGGAGAAACGAGCATGGATGAAGCGATGCAAGGCGCCTCGCGCCTCGGTCTGGGTCATGCCATGCAGATCGATCCTGCCGTCGATCTCGATGCGCCCGCGACCAACCTTCTTGCGGATCGAGGGATCGACGGCTTTCTCCGGCGCTGCAGCGGAGGGCAGGGGCGCCTGATAGGGGGGCAGGAAGGGCTGGCGCGGTGGCTTACGCTTGGGTGGGGGCTTCGTCGCGGCAGCCGGCTTCTCCTCGACCGGCAGCGGCAGTGGACCCACCGCCATTTTCAGCAGGCCCTTGCGACGCAGCGGATCGATGGTCGAGGCCACGGCCGTCCACAGGTGGAAGTCGTGCGGCAGGCGCTTGGGATCACGCTTGGACATGGAATGGGTCGCCGGCCCGCCGCTTCGTGGATCAGTCGAGCTGGCTGGTCGCGATGACCTTCCAGTTGGGGTCGCGCAACTTGGGGTTGCGCGCAAAGGTCCATTCGTCAGCGACGGTCTGCACCTGATCGGCATTGCCCTCGACCAGAGCGCCATCCTTGTCGCGGGTGGCCGACACCACTTCGGCGTGGAAGCGCACGGTTACCAGCACGTTCTTCTTGTCATATTCGGCATCGGAAATCTCGACCTTGGGCAGGCCGACAAAGGTGAAGTCCACGGTCTGGCCCGCAGCTTCGCGATCGGTGATGGCACGGTGGAAGCCATCATAGACATCCTTTTCCAAGAGGTTCTTCAGCATCTGCCGGTCGCCCGAGGCATAGGCCGTGACGATCATCTCATAGGCCTGCTTGGCGCCTTCGAGGAAGCTCTTGGGCGTAAAGGTCGGGTCGGCCTCGACCACGGTCCTGAAGCCGGCGGCCAGTTCGTCATTGCCCATGGCGAACTGTTCGATCTCGGCTTCAATCTTGCGGCTGCGGTGATCCTCGTCGAGCTCGGGCGCTGCCGTGCCGCGCGGGCGCAGCGGCACCACCGTATCCTCGGCCGCCGCTTCGGCCGCGGGCTTGCGACGTTCCAGCGGCGGGCGCTCATTGCCGGTCCTGGTGCCGAGCACGGAGCGCAGCCGGAACAGCACGAAGACGGCCACGGCAATCACGATGAGGGTCGGCAGATCGAAAAATTCATCCATGGGGCAATGCACCTTAGCGTGAGCGCGCCGAAGAAATCGACGCGGCGACGCTCGTTGAGCGCCTCGTTTGTCCTATATATAGGCAAAGCCTCACCCCAAAACCAGTTCACGATGGGGCGAGAGACCGATTTTGCCGCTGCGCATACAGAAGGAAACCCCGACCTTGGCACGATTTTTCGCCCTTGGCCTGATCGCCCTGCCGATTATCGAGATCGCCATCTTCATCAAGGTGGGCCAGACCATCGGCCTGTTGCCGACCCTGGCGCTGGTGATCGGCGCCGCCATTCTGGGCGGCCTGCTGCTGCGCCAGCAGGGCGTTTCGGTGCTCACGCAGTTGCGCAGCAATGTCAATTCCGGGCGCTTGCCGGGCCGCACCATTGCCGATGCAATGATGCTCGGGTTGGCAGCGCTGTTCCTGGTCCTGCCCGGATTTCTCAGCGATATCGTAGCGCTGGCCTTGCTGCTGCCGCCGGTGCGCAGCTGGATCTATGCTGCGCTGGCCAGCCGGGTCAGCGTGGTCGAGACGGCCAGCTACCGCCATCGCAGCGAGAATATCGATCCGCGTCTCCAGGACGGCACGATCGATCTCGACGATGACGACTACCGCCCGCGCTAGTTGGCGCCAGCTTGTCGCTCCAGCGCAAAGATGGTAGCGACCCAGCAACGATATTTCGGCAAAGGACTGCAAGCTCATGGCTGACGAAACCCAGGGCGGTGCCGCCCCCCAGGCAGCAAACCCGCCCTCGATGAACATGGTGGGCCAGTATATCCGCGACCTCTCCTTCGAGAATCCGGGCGCACCCGGCTCGATCATGGCGGGCGGCGGCAATCCGGCCTTCAACGTCTCGATCTCGGTCGCCGTCAAGAAGCAGGCCGATGACATGTATGCGGTCGAGCTGACGCTCAATGCCAAGGCCAATCGCGAGCAGACCATCCTGTTCAATGTCGAACTGGTCTATGGCGGCCTGTTCCGCCTCAAGAACATTCCCGAAGCCCAGCTCAGCCAGCTGTTGATGATTGAATGCCCGCGCCTGATCTTCCCCTTCGCGCGCCAGGTGCTGGCCAGCGTCACCCAGCAGGGCGGCTTCCCGCCGCTGATGATGGAGCCGGTCGATTTCGCTGCCATCTACCGGCAGAACCTGGCCTCGCTGGCCGCCAAGCAGGGCGCGGCCCCGCAGCCCGCCCCGAATAGCGAGCCCGAAAAGCTCAACTGATTCTTTTTGCCATTGACGCAAAAGCCCCGGGAGACCGGGGCTTTTTTATTGGGTCGCGCGAAGCGGGCTGCCGACATCGGCATACTGCGCCCAGATCGACTCCGTTCCCAGAGTGGCAACCAGGCGTTCATGGGCAAGCTGCTCGTCTGCCGTCAGGCGTGAGGGCAGCGGGGTGGGCCGCGGGGCCACCACCATACGCGTGGCTATCGCCTCGGCGCCCGAAATCCGCGTCTCGGCGATCAGCGCCAGGCTCACCTGCTTGCCGCCGATCAGCTCGAGATAGACCTCCGCCAGTATCTCGCTGTCGAGCAGCGCGCCATGCAGGGTGCGGCGGGAATTGTCGATGCCGTAATGCTTGCACAGCGCATCGAGGCTGACGCGGGCGCCCGGGTGCTTTTCCCGCGCCAGCATCACCGTATCGATGACCATGTTGGCCAGCGGGCGCTGTCCAGACCGTTCCAGCTCGGCATTGAGAAAGCCCATGTCGAAGGGCGCATTGTGGATGATCAGCGTGGCGTCGCCGATAAAGTCGAGAAAGTCGCCCGCCGCCGCCTTGAACAGCGGCTTGTCGGCCAGGAATTCCTCGCTCAGCCCATGCACGCGGAAGGCCTCTTCGGGCACCGAGCGCTGCGGGTTGAGATAGACGTGATAGTGCCGGCCCGAGGGAATGTGGTTGATCAGCTCGACGCAGCCGATTTCGACCAGCTTGTCGCCCATGGCGGGCGACAAGCCGGTTGTTTCGGTATCGAGCACAATCTCACGATTCATTTTTTGGCCCTTTGGCCCGGATGCTGGCGACGAGCGCCGCGACCATGGCCGCCGTCTCCTCGATCGACTCGCTGGTCTCGAAGAGATAGGTGGCGCGTGCCTTCTTTTCGGCCTGTGGCAGCTGGCGGGCAAGGATGGTGTCGAGCTTTTCCACCGTCATGCCGGGCCGGGCCAGGGCACGCTGGCGCTGGATGGCCTCGTCCACCCAGGTGACGGCGATAGCGTCAAAGCCATAATCGTAGCCACTTTCAAACAGCAGCGGCACTTCCACCGCGGCCAATGCATGCCCCGCGGCCTCCGCCTCGTCCATGAAGCGGGCAATGCGGGCGCGGACCATGGGATGCACGACCGCTTCGAGCCGCTTGAAGCCGGTGGGATCGGCGGCGAGTTTTTGCGACAGGGTGGCCCTGTCGATCACCCCATCGCGGGTAACGCCCGGAAACAGCGCCTCGACCGGCGCCACGGCTTCACCCTGATAGAGTTCGGCCACGGCTTCATCGGCGGAAAAAACCGGCACGCCGAGATCGCCGAAGGCCTTGAGCACGGTGGACTTACCCGTCGCGATCGAGCCGGTAATGCCAATGCGCCACATGCTCAATGCTCCAGCGTGGCTTCGATACGCGCCCGCAGCGCCGGCGTCACGCTCGGCCGCACCCCGAACCAGGCCTCAAAGCCCGGCACGGCCTGATGCAGCAGCATGCCCAGCCCATCCACCGTCCGCAGGCCATGGGCCGCGGCATCGGCCAGCAAGGGGGTGACCAGCGGCGCATAGACAATATCGGTCACCAGGGTCGTTTTGGGCAGTAGGCCGAAGTCGAGCCAATCGAACCGCGTGCCATGCATGCCGATAGAGCTGGTATTAACGACGAGGCCGGTATGCGCCGCCAGCTCGGGGAAGCCATCAAAGCCATGCGCCTCGAAGGGTCCATCGATCTCCTCAACCAGCGCCTGGGCCTTTTCCAGGGTGCGATTGAGCACATGCACCTTGCCGCCGTCGCGGCGGCGCAGGGCGACCAGGATGGCCCGGGACGCGCCGCCCGCGCCGATGATCATCGCGTCATTGGGGCCATCGGACCAGCCGGGCGCCTCCGCGTCGAGATTGCCGAGAAAGCCGAGATAATCGGTATTGGTGCCATGGATCCTGCCGTCGCGCACCACCAGCGTATTGACGGCACCAATGGTGGTGGCCAGCGGGTCGACGCTGTCGCACAGCGCAAACACCGCCTCCTTGTGTGGAATGGTGACATTGCCGCCGGCAAATTCGCCGCTGCGCAGCCGCTCGAAAAAGCCGGGCAAGGCGTCAGGCGCGACATCGATCGCCTCATAGCTGCCGTCGATACCATGTTCGGCCAGCCATTGGCCGTGGATCAGGGGCGAGCGGGAATGGGCAATCGGGTGGCCGATGACAAAGGCTTTGATGGTCACGTGAGGGTCTCGGGGGCCAGGCTGCGCAAGGCAGCCAGTAAGGGCAGCAGCGGCAGGCCCAGAATGGAGAAATAGTCGCCGGTGACGGTTTCGAACAGGCGGATGGATGGCCCTTCGAGCCGATAGCCACCAACCGAGGCCAGAACAGCCTCGCCTTCGCGGTCGAGCACCTCATCGCGCTCGGCAGGAGAAAAATCGCGCATCGTCAATTCCGCCGTCTGGATATCGGACCACAGCAGCAGATCGTCACGCACCAGGGTCACCGCGGCATGCAGGCGATGGGTCTTGCCGCGCAGGTGGTCGAGCTGGGCGGCGGCTTCCGCCCGGTCGGCCGGCTTGTGCAAAAGTTCGGTGCCCAGGCTCAGCGTCTGGTCGGCGCCGATCACAATGGCGCCGGGATGGGTCGCCGCTACGGCTGCGGCCTTGCGTTCGGCCAGCAGCAGCGCGACGTCGCGGCCATCGCCGCCAGCCTCCAGAGCGGCGCGTTCAAGGCCGCGCTCGTCGATGCGCGCCGGCGCGGTGGAGAACTCCAATCCGGCCTGCTGCAGCAAGGCTTTGCGGGTGTCGCTCTGGCTGGCAAGGATCAACATGGTGGCCATGTTTTCCACACTGTCATCCCCAGCTCAAGCCCGACCTGTGACAATGACTCATGACTTTGGCCTCCCGCCCGATTTGTTCGACTTGGTTACCGAAGCGTTAACAGTTCAACCCCGCGCCCATCCCCCAGCGTGCCATGGATAGGTCTGGGGAAAACCCTTTCGGGCGGCAGCGGCCCCGCCAAGTGGTTTTGCACAGCGCCAGACGAATCGTTGACTCCGGAGTCGGCTCATTAAGGCTTCGTTAATCACCATGCTGCCGGTCGCGAGGAATGGATTCACAGGCTGTGTTAATGGTCTGTTTACCATAGCCCTGCGCGCATGTGCCGCCACGACCCCGATTGTGGACGATGCTGAATTGGCTCAAAACACCGCCATGATAATACAAATACTAAGTCAGAAAGACTCTTTAGGGGTTTGGAAGGGAAGGACGACGTGACCCACAGACCTCTGCTGGCAACGGTGCTGGGACAACGCCAGGAACGGCCACCGATCTGGATCATGCGCCAGGCGGGCCGCTATCTACCCGAGTATCGCGAGACGCGGACCCAGGCGAAGAACTTCCTCGAGCTCTGCTATACGCCCGACCTGGCTGTTGAGGTGTCGCTGCAGCCATTGCGGCGCTTCGATCTCGATGCAGCCATCCTGTTCTCGGACATATTGGTCATTCCCGACGCGCTGGGACAAAAGGTTCGCTTCGAACAGGGCGAGGGACCAGTCCTCGATCCGGTTTCTGCTGAAACCATTGCTGCGCTGAAGCCGGAACGGGCTCTCGATCATCTGGCGCCGGTGCTGGAGACCGTGCGACGGCTGCGGGCGGACATTGCGCCTGACAAGACCCTGATCGGCTTCTGCGGCTCTCCCTGGACTGTGGCGACCTATATGATCGGTGGCCGCGGCTCGACCGACCAGGCGGCTGCGAGGCTGTTCGCTCTGCGCCATCCCGATGCTTTTGCGGCGCTGATGGATGTCCTGGTGGCGACGAGCGTCGACTATCTGGTCGCGCAACTGCAAGCTGGCGCCGACGTGGTGCAGCTTTTTGAAAGCTGGGCGCTCAATCTGGACGACGCGGCCTTTGCCAGTCACGTCATCGAGCCCAATCGCCGCATCGTCGCTGGCGTGCGGGCTCTGGTGCCCAATGCGCCGATCATCGGCTTTCCGCGGGGCGCCGCCGGCAACCTGGCGCGCTATGCCGAAGTGACCGGGGTCAATGCCCTGGGCCTCGACTACGCGACGCCGCTCGATTTTGCCGGCAAGCATCTGCCGGGTTCCCTCCCGGTGCAGGGCAATCTCGATCCGCTGCGGCTGGTGGCCGGTGGTGCGCAGATGGATGCCCGCGTCGATGAGATCATCACGGCGTTCAGCAATCGTCCGCATATCTTCAATCTGGGTCACGGCATCGTGCCGGAAACCCCGATCGAGCACGTGGCGCGGCTGGTTGACCGGGTCAAGAACGGCTAGTCACGAGCCAATTGTTGGGGAGTTTGGACCATGGAATGGGTCAAGGCGCTGCATGTCATTTCGGTCATCGCCTGGATGGCGGGGATGATGTATCTGCCGCGCCTCTTCGTCTATCACGCCGATGCTGAGGTGGGTTCGGACAAGTCCGAGACCTTCAAGCTCATGGAACGCCGGCTCTATCGCGGCATCATGACGCCGGCCATGCTCGCCACCTGGATCTTCGGCCTCTGGCTGGCTTTCGGCTATGGCATCGTCGATTTTTCCATGGGCTGGATGTGGCTCAAGGCGGCGATGGTGATCGCATTGAGCGGCGTTCATGGCTGGTACGGCTCGCTGTTGCGCGCCTTCCAGCAGGACCGGAATGTCAAATCGGACAAATTCTTCCGTTCCATCAACGAGATACCCTTCGTGATCGCCATCGTTATCGTCATCGCGGTGATCGTGAAGCCGTTCTAGGCTGGCCATGCTAGGGCACTATCGTGCCACGTCCACCGGGCGGCACCTCCCCCTTGATGGGGGAGGCTGGGAGGGGGTGGTGGAAGCCCCGATATTCGGGCCTCACGACACGTTACCCTCGGGCTTGACCCGAGGGCTCTGTACTTCCTTAGGTCAGCCACTTGGCCATAGGCCTCATGGCCTTCTCGCCTAAAATCGCTCCACCGGAGCGATTTTCCCTTCGGGACGGTTCGAAGTTTCACGTGAATCCCGATCAGGCCGCGGTTTCATTCTTGAATAAGCGGCCGGTTCGCGTTACATGGCTGACAACGCATCCCAAAAAACAAGCTGACCTCCCCGGTCGCTGCGCGGTGCCTACCCCTCCAAATACCCAGCCTTCCAGATTTCCCTCAAGGGTCTATCCGCTACATGCAGAATATGAAGCTCAGTGAGCTCAAGGCCAAATCTCCGGCCGAGTTGCTGGTGTTCGCTGAAGAACACGAAGTCGAGAACGCCTCGACCATGCGCAAACAGGAATTGATGTTTGCCATTCTCAAGGAACTCGCCGCCCAGGAAGTCGACATCACCGGCGAAGGCGTCGTTGAAGTCCTTCCCGACGGTTTCGGGTTCCTGCGCTCCCCGGACGCCAACTATCTTCCGGGCCCCGATGACATCTATGTCAGCCCATCCCAGATTCGCCGCTTCGGCCTGCGGACCGGCGACACGGTTGAAGGCCAGATCCGGTCTCCCAAGGATGGCGAGCGCTATTTCGCGCTGCTCAAGGTCAACACCATCAATTTCGAAGATCCCGAGGCAGTCCGCCACAAGGTCAACTTCGACAATCTCACCCCGCTCTATCCCGAAGAACGGCTTCATATGGAGCTGCCCGATCCGACCCTCAAGGATCGTTCGGCCCGGCTGCTCGATCTCGTTGCTCCATTGGGCAAGGGCCAGCGCGCCCTGATTGTTGCGCCGCCGCGTACTGGTAAGACGGTACTGTTGCAGAATATTGCACAGTCAATCGCCACCAATCATCCCGAATGCTATCTGATCGTGCTGCTGATCGATGAGCGGCCGGAAGAAGTGACCGACATGCAGCGCTCGGTGCGCGGCGAAGTCATCTCCTCAACCTTCGACGAGCCGGCTTCGCGCCACGTCCAGGTCGCCGAAATGGTGATCGAAAAGGCCAAGCGCCTGGTCGAACACAAGCGTGACGTGGTCATCCTGCTCGATTCCATCACTCGCCTCGGCCGCGCCTACAACACTGTCGTTCCGAGCTCCGGCAAGGTGCTGACCGGTGGTGTCGACGCCAACGCCCTGCAGCGTCCGAAGCGCTTCTTTGGCGCCGCGCGCAATATCGAAGATGGCGGCTCGCTGACCATCATTTCCACGGCGCTGATTGATACCGGCAGCCGCATGGACGAAGTGATCTTCGAAGAGTTCAAGGGCACCGGTAACTCGGAAATCATCCTTGACCGCAAGGTCGCCGACAAGCGCATCTTCCCGGCCCTCGACATCACCAAGTCGGGCACCCGCAAGGAAGAGCTGCTGGTCGAGCCGGACATCCTCAAGAAGATGTATGTGCTGCGCCGTATCCTCAATCCAATGGGGACGATCGACGCGATGGAATTCCTGATGGACAAGGTCCGCCAGACCAAGACGAATTCCGACTTCTTCGACTCGATGAATACCTGATCGCCACAGCGGCGATTGACGATGCTACCGAGAGCGACATGCATCAGCGTGTCGCTTTCTGCTTTCGGAGGATCCTATGATGAGCGGCGATACGATCGTGGCGCTGTCCTCCGGCGCGCCGCCCTCCGGTGTGGCTGTGATCCGCCTGTCCGGCCCACAAACCGGCCCCCTGCTGCAGGCCGTGGCCGGTGCCCTCCCGGAACCGCGCAAACTAACGCTCCGCGCCATCGGGCAGGAGAGCCTGCTCGATCGCGGCCTTGTCGCCTGGTTCCCTGCGCCTCATAGCTTTACCGGCGAAGACTGCGCCGAGCTGCAGGTGCATGGCTCGCCCGCCGGCGTGCGCGCCATCCTCAAGCTCTTGGTCAGCAAGGGTGCCCGCCTGGCGGAGGCTGGGGAATTCACCCGCCGCGCCTTCGAGAACGGCAAGCTTGATCTGGTCGAGATCGAAGGCCTGGGCGACCTGTTGGAGGCCGAAACCGAAAACCAGCGCCGCCAGGCTTTGGCGCGCTTCGAAGGAGGCCTCAGCCAGCGTATCGACGCTTGGCGCGATCAACTCCTCGACCTGCGCGCCGAGATCGAGGCGCGGCTCGACTTCTCCGATGAAGGCGATGTCGACGAAGCCCTGCCGGAAAGCTTTGGCCAGTCGATTGCAGCCTTGCGCGCCGACATTGGCAATGCCCTTGCGTCAATCGAACACGGCCGCATCGTGCGCGAGGGCATCCGGGTCGCATTGGCTGGCCCACCCAATGCCGGAAAATCCAGTCTTCTCAACGCTTTGGCAAAATCCGATATCGCCATCGTCACCGACGAGGCCGGCACCACCCGCGACGTGCGCGAAGTGCCGCTCGATATTGGCGGCCAGCTCTATGTGTTACTCGACCTCGCCGGCCTGCGCGACACCGAAAGCAAGGCCGAAGCCGAGGGCGTGCGCCGTGCCAGACGGGCCATTGAACAAGCCGATATCGTGCTGTGGCTTGCTGCCCCGGACGTGGTCAGCGATGAACCGACGTCGCAGTCTCCGACCCACATTCGCGTCGGTACCAAGCTGGATCTTGGCGTCGTTGCGGGCGTCGACATTGCGGTATCGGCGCAATCAGGCCTTGGCCTCGACACCTTGCTGCAACGTATCGAAGCCATCGGCAGTTCATTGAGCAGCGGAGAGCCTGCCCTGCTGAGCCGCGAGCGGGACCGCTTGGCTTTGGAGGCAGCCACAGGTGCGCTCGATGCGGCTGGTCTGCAGCTTGCAGTTCCCGAACTCGCAGCCGAGAGTCTGCGCATTGCGTCGCAGGCATTGGAGCGTCTGGTTGGCCGGCTGGATGCCGAACGCGTGCTGGACCGTTTGTTTGCCAGCTTTTGCATCGGCAAATGATTCACGTGGAACATTCGGTAGGCCTCGAATGGCAGCCGTGATCACCCAAGAATTGATTCACGTGAAACATTGGCCTATTGAGCCGGTCGGAGATCAAGCATGACCGACTACGCTGTCATCGTTGTAGGAGGCGGACACGCTGGCTGTGAAGCTGCGGCCGCTTCGGCACGTCTGGGCGTGCCAACCGCACTGGTCACCCACAAGTTCGCCACCATCGGCGAGATGAGCTGCAATCCGGCCATTGGCGGGTTGGGCAAGGGCCACCTGGTGCGCGAGATCGATGCGCTGGACGGGCTGATGGGCCGTGTCGCCGACCAGGCCGGTATCCAGTTCCGCGTGCTCAACCGCCGCAAGGGCCCTGCCGTGCGTGGACCCCGCGCCCAGGCCGACCGCCAGCTCTATCGGCAGGCCATGCAGGCCGCCATCACGGCGCAAGCCAATCTCGAGGTGATCGAGGGCGAAGTCGATGATATCGAAGTCACGGACGGTGTCGTCAGCGGCGTCGTCCTGCTCGATGGCCGCCGTATCGGCACCAAGGCGGTGGTGCTGACCACCGGCACCTTCCTGCGCGGCCTTATCCATCGCGGCGAGGAAACCACCCCGGCCGGCCGCGTCGGGGAAAAGCCGGTGCTTGGCCTCTCCACCCGCCTCGAAGCCCTGGGTCTGCAGCTCGGCCGCCTCAAGACCGGCACGCCGGCGCGGCTGGACGCGACCAGCATTGATTTCTCATCGCTTGAAGAACAGCCCGGCGACAATCCGCCCGAGGCCTTCTCGGCGCTCACCCGCGCCATCACCACGCGCCAGGTCAGCTGCCACATAACCCGGACCACGGCCGAAACCCACCGTATCATCTCGGACAATCTGCATCGGTCGGCCATGTATTCCGGCCGCATCCAGAGCCGGGGCCCGCGCTATTGTCCGTCGATCGAGGACAAGGTGGTGCGCTTTGCCGATCGCGACAGCCACCAGATTTTCCTGGAGCCCGAAGGCCTCGACGACCAGACGATCTATCCCAACGGCCTCTCCACCTCGCTGCCGGCCGACGTGCAGGAGGCGTTTCTCCGCTCCATGCCGGGGCTGGAAAATGTCCGTATCGTGCGGCCCGGCTATGCCATCGAATATGACTATGTCGATCCGCGCGAGCTGCGGCCGACGCTGGAGGTCAAGCGCCAGCCCGGTCTCTATCTGGCCGGCCAGATCAATGGCACGACGGGCTATGAAGAGGCCGGTGCGCAAGGCCTGTTGGCCGGTGCCAATGCCGCGCTGGCGGCGTCGGGTGCGGCGCCCCTGATTCTGTCGCGTACCGAAAGCTATCTCGGCGTCATGGTCGACGATCTCGTGACGCGTGGCGTGTCCGAGCCCTACCGCATGTTCACCTCGCGCGCCGAATTCCGCCTGCATCTGCGGGCCGACAATGCCGATCAGCGCCTAACGCCGTTAGGGGTAGCGACGGGCCTCGTCGATGACGAGCGGCGTGACCTCTTCGCGCGCAAGGCCGAGGCACTGGATCGTGGCCGGACCATATTGATGGGCCTCACCACATCGCCCAATGCCGCCCGCAAGGCCGGCATTGCCGTGAATGAAGACGGTAAGGCGCGCTCGGCCTTTGATTTGCTGTCCTATCCCGAGGTTACGGCTGACGACGTCATCCGCCTCTGGCCAGAGGTCGCCGATATCGAGACGGGTATAGTCGAGCAACTGACGGTCGATGCGCAATATGCCGTCTATCTGGACCGGCAGCAGAACGATATCGCCGCCGTGCGCCGGGATGAGCAGAAGCCGATTCCCGATGGTCTTGATTACGCGGTGATACCCGGGCTTTCCATGGAGTTGCGGCAGAAGCTGACGCAATACCGGCCGCAGACCATTGCCCAGGCCCAGGCCATGGATGGCATGACCCCCGCCGCTGTAACGCTGCTGCTGGCGGTGATCCGGCGCGGCGAATTCCGCAAGGCCGGTTGATGAGCAGTTCTGAAGCGCTTGCGCCCTATGCGCAGTATTTCACTCGACCCCTGGCTGAGGTCGCGGCGGATCTGGAATCCTATGCTCAGCTGCTGCGCAAATGGCAGGCGGTGCAGAATCTTGTTTCACGTGAAACACTGGATGACGTCTGGTCACGCCATTTTATAGACAGCCTGCAGGTTTTGTCGTTGCTGAAACAAGGCGACCACGCCTTTCTCGACCTGGGCAGCGGCGGCGGCCTGCCCGCCCTGCCGCTGGCCATCGCCCTGCGGGGACCGAATCACCACTTCACGCTGGTCGAGCCAAACGGCCGAAAGGTCAGCTTCCTGCGCACGGTGGCGCGGGAACTCAAGCTGATCGTGGCGGTGGAAGGGTCCCGCAGCGACCAGATTGATTCACGTGAAACACCACCGCCCGATGTCATCACCTCCCGTGCTCTGGCCCCCTTGCCCCAACTTTGCAGCTGGATGGCGCCATTTTTTGCGCCGCAAACAAGGGCCGTTCTGCATAAAGGCAGGGAACATGTTGAAGAACTTGCCGAAGCCGCTACGCATTGGGACTTTAACGTGTTAGTAACGACCAGTGACACCGATGCGAGCGGAGTCCTGCTTACATTAAGCAATCTCCGTTTGAAATCAGTGCGTTAGCGGCAACGAGCTGGAGGCCTGTGTGGCACCCCGTATCCTGACACTGGCCAACCAAAAGGGCGGCGTGGGCAAGACCACGACAGCCATCAACCTGGCGACAGCGCTGGCCGCGATCGGTGAGCGCGTGCTGATCGTCGATCTCGACCCGCAGGGCAATGCCTCGACGGGGCTGGGTATCTCACGCACCGATCGGGAGGTGTCGTCCTATGACCTCTTGGTCGGCGAAGCCACTGTGGCGCAGTCCGCGATCATGACCAGCGTCCCCAATGTGGCTATCGTGCCCTCGACCATGGACCTCTTGGGCGTCGAGCTGACCATTGCCGGCCATGCCGACCGCGCCTTCAAGCTGCGCAATGCCTTCAAGCGCCTGGGCGAGCTCTCCATCAATGACAAGCCGGTCAGCTATATCCTGATCGATTGCCCGCCCTCGCTGAACCTCCTGACCATCAACTCCCTGGTGGCCGCCGATGCGGTGCTGGTGCCGCTGCAATGCGAGTTCTTTGCGCTGGAAGGCCTGAGCCAACTGCTTCAAACCATTGAACAAATTCGTTCGACGCTCAATCCGAACCTGTCGATCCAGGGCGTGGTGATGACCATGTTCGACAAGCGCAACAACCTCTCAGAACAGGTGTTGCAGGACGTGCGCAGCGAAATGGGCGACCTGGTCTATGACACGGTCATTCCCCGCAATGTGCGGCTGAGCGAGGCGCCTTCCTATGGCAAGCCGGCTCTGCTGTATGACTTGAAATGTGCCGGCAGCCAGGCCTATCTGCGGCTGGCCACCGAAGTGATCCGCCGCGAGCGGCAGCTCAACGCGGCATAGGAGCCCGGATATGAACGACAAACCCACACGTCTTGGTCGCGGGCTCGCGGCATTGATCGGCGACATGGCCACCGTCGAGGGCGCTCGCGTCACCGAATCGGGCGGCGTCAAGAAACTGCCGGTCGAGTTTATCATCGCCAACCGCGCCAATCCGCGCCGCACTTTCGATAATGATCAGCTCGAAGAGCTGACCAATTCGATTCGCGAAAAGGGCGTGATGCAGCCCCTGCTGGTGCGCCCGAGCGACGATCCGAATATTTTCGAGATCATTGCCGGTGAACGCCGCTGGCGTGCGGCGCAGAAGGCCGGGCTGCATGATGTGCCGGTTATCGTGCGCGATGTCGGCGACAAGGAAGCGCTCGAGCTCGCCATCATCGAGAATGTGCAGCGCGCCGATCTTAATCCGCTTGAAGAAGCAATGGGTTACGGCCAGCTGATCGAACAGTTCGATTATACCCAGCAGGA
>NZ_JAKFDJ010000201.1:0-1503 GCF_036676215.1 Devosia sp.
GATAACCTTGATAGGCATGATGGGAATTCACCGCAATGATATTGCTATAGGGGCGTACATTTAACCATTGATCGCGGATGGAAAGGGTATGCCATAACGCTCGGAGTGCTCGACCAGCATGGGCGCTATGGTAGCGTGCAGCGCGACCCCGTCGCGCATCTGCGCGGCTCGGCTTGCCATACCCCGATCCCCCGGCAGGCGCACGGCCTCCACATCCGGTACAGGAGGGTTGCTGCGGCAGGATTCGGCAATCCAGTCAGTTTGACGTGTAAAGGCTTCGGAGCCCGCGAACGCGGTCGGATCATAAAGCGTCATGAACACTGTTGCGCCCCATCCTGCGGGCGGGTTGGCGCGGCCATGTCCTGCCAACCCGCCGGTCAGTGCCTCGACGATCAGCGCCAGCCCGAAACCCTTATGGCCGGACTCCTGGCCGCCCAGCGGCATGATGGTGCCCGGTGGATCGGTATTAAGCACCGCCGGATCACGGCTGGGCAGGCCCTGAGCATCGAGCATGCAATCGTGACCGAACTGCTTGCCGGCCTTTTGCAAACGCCCGCTCATGCCATTGGTCACGATGGATGATGAAATGTCGACAAGAAAAGGAGTGCCGGAAGTGGGAATGCCTGCGGCAATGGGGTCGGGAGTGAATACCGCCCTACGCCCACCGAATGGCGCAACGCTGGCGACTGCCGGATCGGAACTGGCCAGCAACAGCATCATTCCTTGCTCGGTGGCACGTAAAAGATAAGCGGCCAGGCAGGCAATATGATGGCTGCGACGTATTACCAGGGTTGCACTGCCAAATTGCCGGGCGCGCGGCACCAGTGTGTCCAGCCCCTGGCGCACCAGCCATGGTCCCGGCAGGCGGCGACCATCCCACAATAGCGAAGCTCCCCGGTCGGACACCACGTCGGCCGACCCGGCCAGCGTCATGGCGCCGTTCTGTATCTCTTTTATATAAGGCGCGAGCAACGCCAGTCCATGCGTATCGTGGCCCAACAGGTCGCCCTCCACCAAGGTTTCGGCCACGACAGCGGCGAGTGCGGCGTCCATGCCGGCGGCGCCAAGCAGATCGGTGGCGTAACGAACCAGGGCGGGTGCGGAATATCGATTTTCAGTCATCAGTATGTCGCCCTTCCGCCGGAAATATCAAAGACGGCGCCCGTCGAGAACGAACATTCCTCCGAGCAGAGCCAGGCCACGACAGAAGCGATCTCGTCCGGGGTGCCGAATCGATTCATTGGAATCTTGGAAAGCATGAAATCAATGTGCTGCTGCGTCATCTGCGCAAAGATACCGGTGCGTACCGCGGCCGGTGTAACGCAGTTGACACTGACGCCCGCCTGGGCCAGTTCTTTTGCCAGGGATTTTGTCAGGGCGATAACGCCCGCCTTGGAGGCGCTATAGGCCGAGGCGTTCGGGTTGCCTTCTTTGCCGGCAATGGACGCTATATTGACGATGCGTCCATACCCTTTTTCCCGCATATGCGGCACCACGGCACGG
>NZ_JAKFDJ010000202.1:0-1583 GCF_036676215.1 Devosia sp.
CTCGCCAGGATGTAGACATAGCCGCCGTACCGCATGGCCGTCTCCTACACGACATCGCGTGACCCGCGAAATCATGCCAACACCCTCACCACCTCGAAATGTCCCTAATTATCGTCATCCCCGCGAAGGCGGGGAGATGGATTCACGTTTGAAGTGCAACGGTTGAGTGGAAGCTGGAGAATGCCTCGGCTGGGGTTTTGAAGTCGAGGCATTTCCGGGGGGTATGATTGTAGGCGTGGGCGATTTGGCGGAGGTTGGGGGCGATCTGGTGGGGGCTGGTTTTTCTGGGGAGCCATCGCCGCAGGCGTCCGATGGCGTTTTCGACGCCGCCTTTTTGCCAGGGGGAATGGGGGTCGCAGAAGAAGGTTGGGGTACGGGTTTTGCGGGCGATGTGGCCATGGGCTGCGAACTCGGATCCGTTGTCGAAGGTGATGGAGCGGCGCAGGCGCTTGGGGAGGCGCCCGAGCTTTGTCGCGATGCGTTGGGCGGTGGGTTCGGCTTTGCGATCGGGGGGATGATCGAGGAAGAGATATCGCGAGCTGCGTTCGTGGAGGACGAGCAGGTTCTGGCCATAGGTGGCAAACAGCATGAAGTCGGCTTCCCAATGGCCGGGGACCGCGCGGTCGTCGGCTTCGGCGGACCGTAAGTCGATCGATTGCCGGTCCTTGATGCGGTCGACGGCGCTGCCGCCTTTGCGCCCCTTGCGGCCGCGGCGCCATTTCTGCCGGGGCAGGAGGCGGTGCCAATAATCCTTCTGGCCCGATCGATGATAGGCGTAGCGATAGATTGACTCGTGGCTGATGCGCAGCTCTGCTTGCTCGAGCGTCAGCCGGCCGGCGATCTGTTCGGGAGACCATCCCATCGCAAGGCGGCCTTTCACCAGCTCGCGCAGGTCCGGCTGGCGCACCAGCTTGAAGCGGCCGTCCCATCGTCGTCGGCGCTCGGCGAGCTTTTGAGCGCGAACCGGCGCATAGCCATCCGACCAGGCCTTGGTCTTCTTGCCGTTGCGCCTGATTTCCCGACTGATCGTCGAGGGCGCACGGCCCAGCGCCGCCGCGATCGCCCTTTGAGATTTACCGGCTGCATGCAGCCGGTAAATCTCAACCCGCTCCTCAAGGCAGAGCTGCCCGTAATCTTCTCCCATCGCCACAACACCTCTACCAGGTGTTGCACTTGTTCCGTGAACTCAGGGGACCCATTTCGGCTGCTGTGAGAATGGGTCCCCGCCTTCGCGGGGATGACGAAAAAAGCTCACATCACCGTCGGCTGATCCGCCGGCAGCTTGATCTCGGCCGGATAGCCGACCGGCGTCGTCGGCACCTCGACCAGCTCGGGCTTGGCGTTGCGGCGGTCGCTCGGCGCAACGGGAAGGCCGAGGCTGAACAGCTTGCCGCCGGCGAAGCCGAGCTTCACCGCCTCGCGCCGGGTCTCGCCGTTGATCATCCACGCTTGCGTGCCGTCCCACAGCACCGGCGGCAGCGATCCGCCGGCCGCCGCCGCCAACTCCTTGCCGCCGGCGAAATCCGGGTCCCAGCCGCCGCGGCCGAACTTGTTGGCGCCGATGAACACCTCGCGCGGCAGCG
>NZ_JAKFDJ010000203.1:0-29994 GCF_036676215.1 Devosia sp.
GTCGTGCGGGCGATAGGTTAAAGTTCAATCCTGCCGGCCGCGAGGTAAGTTGCTCGCAGTTCGCAGAGCCACGAGAAAACCATGTCACGGACAGTCAAACATCTGCTTATCGGAGGGCTAATCATCATGACCATGGGCGTTTCCGCTGCGACGACAGCGAACGAGAATGATCTCAAGCTGACCATCGTTAATCCACAGAACCTCTACGACCCGACGCCGAATGGCTACAGCACGGCGGTGATTGTACCAGGCGGAGCCAAGGTGGCCTATATTTCCGGACAGGGCGGCCAGGATAGCACGGGAGCCTTGTCGCCCGACTTCGCGGTCCAGGTTAAGCAGGCCTACGCCAATCTTCGCGCCGCTCTCGATGGACTCGGTGCGAAACCCGACCAGGTCGCCAAGCTCACGGTCTTCGTGGTTGATCACGACATGTCAAAGCTTGAGGTCTTGACCAAGAACGTCAAGGAAATGTTCGGCGAGACGCTCCCGGCGCAGACGCTGATCCCCGTCCCCAAGCTTGCAGTCGAGCCCATGCTCTTCGAGGTCGAAGCCGTGGTCATGCTGGAATAGTGGCGCAGCCAGGTCAGGCACGGTCGCCAACTATGAGAATGCTACCGATAAGTACGCATGGGGACGTGCAGGAGGAGGTGGAGCTGGTCGGGTTGTGTAACCCGCGTCCCGCTGGTGGAACCGGCTCCTAGGCATTCGGGGCTTCACGGAATGGCACGTCGGACATCAACCCGCGACCGCTTCTGGCTATGGCGGGCGGTTGCCGTTGCGTCGAGCGAAGGTGAAATGCGCCGTGGAGGCAATCGTCACGCTTGACAAGATCGCACACGTCGTCTGAATTGAATTCAATTTAGCACTTTGGATCGAAAATGCCTGCTGTCAGCATCGGGACGCGCGAGAGACTAATTGATGCGGCTCAGGAAGAGCTCATCCAGGGCCACGGGCACCTGGAAATGCAGGCGGTTGCAAAGCGGGCGCAGGTTTCAGTTGGGCTGGCATACCACCACTTTGGCTCGAAGGCGGGTTTGATCGCAGCGGTGGTGGAGGCGTTCTACAGTCGGCTCGACATAGAAGTGTTCAGCGCCGCCAAGTGGCCCTCGAAAACCTGGGTCGATAGGGAAAAGGGGCGAATAGCTGCCTATGTCAGGTTTCACTATGCCCATCCTTTCGCCCTTCTCGTCATAGGCGCCTTGAGCCGTTCTCCCGAAGTCTTGGATGTCGAGGCAAATTTCACAAACCGGAACCTTGCCGCCGGGGCACAAATGCTCGAAGCGGCACAGCGCGGCGGCATGGTTCCCAGTGACATGGACCCCCACCTCACCATTGCGTTGATGAGCGGGGGAATTCGGCAGGCGCTGATCGGCGCCCTGATGCGAGAACCACGGCCCGATCCTGAAAACCTGACCAACGAGATCTGGGCCTTCATAGCGGCCGCGTTGCGCCTGAACGAGAATTCAGGCGTCGATTTCGGCGATCACGACAGCTGACGTCCGCCATGCCCCGCACCAAAGGCCAGTTCATTGTTTGATCTCAACGAGTTCCACACACCGCAATCGTCCTACACAAAGGAAGACCTGCTGAAATCGGGCAGAGGTGGCTATTTCGGTCCAGGCAATGCGCAGTTGCCGGCGCCACCCATGCTGATGATGGATCGCATCACGGAAATCAGCCTCTATGGCGGCAAATACGGAAAGGGTCACGTCATCGGCGAGTTGGACATTACGCCAGATCTTTGGTTTTTCGGCTGTCATTTCCCCGGCGACCCGGTGATGCCCGGATGTCTCGGGCTGGATGCCATGTGGCAGATCATCGGCTTCTGGCTTGGCTGGTCCGGCTCGCCGGGGAAGGGCCGCGCGTCCGGTGTCGGGGAGGTCAAGTTCAGGGGACAGATCACGCCGCAAACCCAGCGCGTGCGCTACGAGATCGACATGCGTCAAGTCAGGCGCGGCAAACTGGTCGTCGGGATAGCGGATGGCCGCGTGCTTGCCGACGATGCCTGCGTCTACCTGGCCCAGGACATGAAGGTGAGCCTGATATCACCCTCAACCTGAACGACAACCCGCCAAGTCTGGCTTGTGGCTGACAAGCATGGCGGCCGGCCAGCGTTCCTTCCTATCGACAATTTCCCGAGCTTGCCTATCATTAAACGCCGTTCCGGAACCTGCAGGAGGGTGCATGGAAAGCAAGAACCACCGCATCTATGCGACCAGCGTGTCGAGCGTTTATCCGCACTATGTCGCCAAGGCGGAGAAGAAGGGGCGCACGAAAGCGGAGGTTGACGAGATCATCCGCTGGCTGACGGGACACAGCCAGTCGTCGCTGGATAGTGAATTGGCCAAGAAGACCAACTTCGAGGATTTTTTCGTGCAGGCGCCGCAGATGAATCCGTGTCGTTCGTTAATCACCGGCGTGGTTTGCGGCGTCCGCGTGCAGGACATTCAGGAACCCACGATGCGGGAAATCCGTTATCTCGACAAACTGGTCGATGAACTCGCCAAGGGGAAGCCAATGCCGAAGATCCTGCGGCAGTAGCTCGCATGGGCCGTCGGGCGTGACGGCGTCAGTCGAGTTGTGTGATCAGGCCGGAACATATGCCAACCTGATCACGTCCTCGTCCAATCGCTCGCTGGCTGCAAGACGGAGCGGCGGAGGGCCGGCGAAGCAGGGCTTGCCGGAACCGAGCACAACAGGGCAGAGGTAGAGTCGATACGAGGCATCTCCACCTGGGAGCACCACTGCCCGAGGCATCGGCCCTCGCAAAGATGCAGTCGGCTTACGAAGCCGCCATGGCGCTGTAGACGCGCTCACCCGACCTGGTCCTACCTTTGCTGTAGTGTCGGCTGGTGGCGCAAAGCGGACTTTCGGTGCAGAAATCATGATTTCTGCATTGCCCGACCGCAGAGCAACCGGGTGAGCGGCGCAGAGTTCTGCCGGAATCGCTTTGTCGACTTTGACCAGCGTCGATGTCTCGACCCAATCACGCGCAACAGCACCCGTTCCTCGCGAAATCCAAAACATGCGCTTGACTCCTCGATAGTGAGTGACTACACACTCTACGCATGAATACGAACCTCAAACTCTCCGATGCCGACACCCGCCGCGCCAGTATCATCGCGGCCGCGCTCTCGGTCTTTGCGCAATCGGGCTATGGCTCGACGCCGGTTGCGGCGGTGGCGGCCAAGGCGGGTATTTCGCAGGCCTATGTGTTCAAGCTTTATCCGACCAAGGAAGTGCTGTTCGTCGCCGCCATGGAGCGTTGCTACGAGATCATCCTCGAAACGCTGGCATCCGCAGCCGATGCGGCAACCGACCCCAGTCCGGAGGGCATTCTCGAAGCCATGGGCGAGGCCTATGCGCGGCTGATCGTCGACCGAGACATCTTGATGATCCAGGTCCACGCCCAGAGCGCTGCCGATATTCCCGCCGTCAAGGCGGTGGTGCGGCGGGGACTGGCCAAGTTCGTGCGCCTTGCCAAATCTCGCTCGAGTGCCAGCGACACGGCCGTGCAAAGCTTCATCGCCTACGGCCAGCTCTGCCATCTGATCGTCACCACGGACTTGACCGAGCTGACCGACGACTGGGCACAAACGCTATGGAAGGGGATGAGCCACTATTGAGAAACGCTCCCGGGGAGCGGCCGGGGAGAGCCCCGATTTGTCGGACCCATCGCTGACGCGACAGCGTTCGGAGTCGCTCTTGCTTCCACATGAAGCAGACCATTGCCAACCACCACTATCCGCAGGCTCCGCCAGCGGCGCCCATTTCGGGCATTTCACTGTCAACTTAGTGAGTGATTGATCACTCTACTCTGGAGAAGTACCATGACTACACTCGCCGAACCGCTCCGCGCCGCCCGCCGCACCAGTCGCTGGTTGGCGCTAACCGTCCTCGCCCTCGCCCAGTTCCTCGTGGTGCTGGATGCGTCCATCGTCAATATCGCCCTGCCCCGACTCGGCCAGGGGCTCGGGCTCGATCCGTCCCTCCTGAGCTGGGTCATCACCGCCTATGTGCTGCCCTTCGGCGGCCTGCTGCTACTGGGCGGGCGCCTCGCCGACCGCATCGGGCACCGCACCATCTTCCTCGTCGGCACGGCCGGCTTCATCGCCGCCTCGCTGGCGGCCGGCCTCTCGCCTAATGGCGGTGCGCTGCTGGCGGCCCGCGCCGCGCAGGGCGCTTCAGCGGCGCTCCTCGCGCCGGGTGCCCTATCTCTGCTGATGCAGCTTTTCCCCACCGGCCAGGGCCGCGACAAGGCGCTTGGCATCTGGGGCGCCGTGGCGGGCCTCGGCAGCGTTGCCGGCGTGCTGCTCGGCGGCGTGCTCACAGCGCAGTTCGGCTGGGCCTCGATCTTCTTCATCAATGTGCCCGTAGGGCTCCTCGTCCTCGCCAGCATTCCCTTTCTGATCGGTCGCGACCAGGTCGCCGCAGCACGTGACCCGCTCGATATCCCAGGCGCCCTAACTGTTACCGCCGGCCTCATCGCCATCGTCACCGCGCTCTCGGTGGTGCTGGAGCTGGGCTTTCTCGCTCCACTGACCCTGGGCCTGCTCGCCGCAGGCATGGCCCTGCTGATTGCCTTCATCGTCATCGAACTGAGGTCGAAGGCGCCGCTGGTCGATTTCCGCATTCTCGGCAATCGCGCCGTCAGCACTGGCAATGTGGCGGTGATGCTGATCGGCGGCGCCGTTACGGGTCTCTTCTTCGCGCTCTCACTCTATATGCAGGATGTGCTGGGCCATGACGCGATGACCGCCGGCCTCAGCCAGTTGCCGCTGGCCATGACACTCGTCGTCGTTGCCGGCGTCGCTCCTGCCGCCATCGCCCGCTTCGGTTCGCGCGACACACTGGTTGCCTCCCTGCTGATCTTTGCCATAGGCCTCGTCTGGCTCTCCTTCGCACCGACCGATGCGAGCTTCCTCGTTCATCTACTGGGGCCGAGCCTGCTCATCGGCACCGGCCTGGGCGGCGCCTTCGTTGCCGGCACCGAACTCTCGGTTTCGGGTGTCAGCGAAGCCGATGCTGGCCTCGCCAGTGGATTGGTCAATACCAGCCAGCAGATCGGGGCGGCCATTGGCCTCGCGGTGATCTTCACCATCTCGGCCACCCGAACAACGGCGCTGGCCGAAACCGGCATGCCGCAGATCGAAGCGCTGAGCGCCGGCCATAGCTGGGGTTTCCTAACCGCCGCGGGCCTTGCTTTGCTCGCCGCCGCCGTCACCGCCGCTTTCGGACCCAAGGCGGTCCGCTGATCCTGCTGCTGGCGCAATGGCGTGCCGGCAGTCCCCTATTCTCAAAGGAACATCAAAATGACCACTCTCGAATCCACCGCGAGGTCCAACCGCGAGGCTGGCAAAGTCGCTCCGCGCTATGTCGCCTGGTCGGCCTATGCCGTCCCCGTGCTAATTCTCACGGGCTTCGGTCTCGTTACCACCCTGCCCATCGTGCTGATGAGCTATGGCGTGCTGCGCGACGCCCGGGTCAAGGCATTGCGCTGGTGGGTCGGGCTCACCGCCGGTCTCTTTGCCATCCCCTTGGTTGGCTGGCTGTTCCGGGCCGATCCCGAAGCCAGTCTCTCCTCCATGCTGCATCCATCCATGGCAGGGGCGATCGTGCTGTCGTCGCTGGTGGTGATCGCCAAGATCGTCAGAAGCCACCGGGGGTGACCGGCATGGCCGGTCCGCCTGCTAACGCAGGGCGCGGCCGGCCTCGTCGAAGAGGTGAACTGCGTCGGGCGGCACGCCGATATGGACGGTTTGGTGCAGTTGCAGGTCGGGAGCGCCATCGAGCTTGACCGTCACCAGGTCGCCGCTCGGCAGCTCGACATAGGCCAGGGCATATTCGCCGAACTGCTCGATCACCGATAAGGTGCCGGTCAGGTCGGCGCTGTTCGCATCCGCTAGGAGCAGATGTTCGGGGCGGATGCCGATGGTTCGAACATTGGCCAGTTGCGGGTGGGTCAGGGCGAGGCTTTTGTTGCCTGGCAGGACCAGCTTTCCGGCTTCGATGGTCACCGGGGTGAAATTCATGCGCTGGCTGGCGATGAAGCCGGCGACGAAGGTGTTGACGGGGTTGCGATAGAGTTCGAGCGGTGTGCCGACCTGTTCGATCTTACCCGCATTGAGCACGACGATGCGGTCGGCCAGGGTCATGGCTTCGACCTGGTCGTGGGTGACGTAAATCATTGTGGCGGTTAGCGTATCGTGCAGTTTGGCGATCTCGATACGGGTCTGGGCGCGCAGGGAGGCGTCAAGATTTGAGAGCGGTTCGTCGAACAAAAATACCCTGGGATTGCGCACGATGGCGCGGCCAATGGCGACGCGCTGGCGCTGGCCGCCGCTGAGCGCCTTGGGCATACGATCGAGATATCCCTCAATCTGGAGGATTCTCGCAGCCTCCCTAACCCTTTGATCTACTTCGTCTTTTGGTGTCTTGGCGAGCTTGAGGCCGAAGGCCATGTTCTCGTAAACGGACATGTGGGGGTAGAGGGCGTAGCTCTGGAACACCATGGCGATGCCGCGCTGGGGCGAGGGTATGTCGTTGACAACTTTCCCACCGATCGAGATATCCCCGCCCGAGATCGGTTCGAGCCCGGCGATCATGCGTAGCAAAGTGGACTTGCCGCAGCCCGAAGGCCCGACAAAGACCACGAACTCGCCGGACTTGATCTCGAGGTCCACCCCATGGACCACCTCGACCGAGCCATAGGACTTGCGGACGCCCCGCAGCGAAACATCGGCCATTGTCGTCTCCTCAGCTTTCGATCAACAGCGTGGCGATCTCGAAGGGCCGCAACGACAGGGTCACGCTATTGTCCTTGAGCTCCAGCAGCTTGCTATCGCCCTCTTCCATCAGGTTGACGCTGCGCACCGATTTGACCGGGATGCCGAAACTGATGGTGGCCTCGGCCCGGATATTGGCGTGCTCGAAGAGGCGCAGCACCACCGCATCGGACTTCTCCGCCTTCTTGACGGTCTCGAGCGTGACGTTGGACTGATCGACGCTGGCAAAGCTGAAGCTGGGAAACTCGCTCGCCGGACTTGCGGCATGCTGGCGCGAACCGACCACCGCGACGGGGTTGTTGAAGCGCTCGGCGGCGCGATGCACATCGGCGAGGTCAGCCACGCCATCATGCACGAAGAGCGCATAGCGCAGGCGATGCTCACCGAGATCGGCCTGCGGATCGGGGAAAGTCGAGCCCCGCACCAGCGTCAGCCGCACGGATTGCTCAAGGCAATCATAGGCATACTTGCAATCATTGAGCAGCGCGACGCCGAAGTCGCTTTCGCTGAGATCGACCCAGCGGTGCATCGACGCTTCGAAGCGGGCCTTGTCCCAGCTGGTGTTCCGGTGGGTTGGGCGCTTGACGTGGCCGAACTGAATTTCCGAGCGGATTTCGGAGGTATTGAGATCGAAGGGGAACTGCGCCTTGAGCACGGTATGGCGTTCCTGCCAGTCGATGAAGGTGTCGAACTCGACCTGCCTTGCGCCGGCCTCGAGCGAAATGACCTGGACGACCGTGGACGCCTGATACTTGCGTTCGACCCGGACGGCGGCGCGGTGCGGGCCGGTTTCGACCACCGAGATGGTGGCCTTGCCGTCGGACAGTGGCCAGAACTGTTCCTCGAAATAGCGGTCGATATCCCAGGCGTCCCACTCCATGGGCTTGTCTTCATAAGCGATGAGGCGATTGGCCTTTTCACCCTTGGCCAGGGTCTCGCGATTGCGCGTCTTGTCGAAGACCGAGGTGATCTCACCAGCCTTGTCGAAGCTGACTTTGAGCAGTTCGTTTTCGAGATGAGTTGCCGAGACCGAGAGGGGCGAGGTGTGGTTGGCCGCGCCGCCGGCTACAACTTGTCCCCCTGTCCAGCCGAGGGGAGAAATGTCGGATACGGGGGCACCGAAGCCACTCGAACCGTCGGCAAAGACCAGTTTCTGGATGGGCTGGATGCCCTCGGCAATGGCGAGCGAGGCGCCCTCCAACACAGTTTCGCCGCCGAGATGAACGAGTGATGAACGGGTCTGGCCGGTGAAATTGAACAGGCGCAGCTGATCGGCACCGGGCTTGGCGAAAGCCTGGGCGGCCGAATGCCAGGGTCCGTTCTCGGACCCCAGGGTCGAGAAGATCTGACCATACTCATTGTCGCTGTCGACATAGACCTCGGGGATGGAGGTGCCGGGCAGGATGTCATGGAACTGGTTGATCAGCACCAGTTCCCAGAACTCGGCCAGGATCGCGCCGGGATAGGGGGCGCCGGTCTGGGTCAGCGCCATGGCGCCGAGGAATTCCAGCTCGCGCAGCAGGCGCTCGGCCTTGCGGTTGTTGGCCTTGTTCTTGGCCACCGAGGTCAGCGTGCCGCGGTGGTACTGCAGGTAGAGCTCGCCATTCCAGGTGGGGAATTTCGAGCCGGCCGCGTCCATGCGCTTGCCGAGGCGATCAAGGAAGGGAACGATGCCTTCGAGCTTGACGCGCGGCGCGCCGGGAATGCCGCGTTCGAGGCGGATGCCGCGCTCGATCATGCCGCGAGTGGGGCCGCCGCCGCCGTCGCCATAGCCATAGGACATGACAACTTCGTTGTTGACGGCCTTGGGCTCGTAGCGCTTCCAGGCGCCCATGGTTTCTGAGACCGAGAGATCGCCATTGTAAGTGGTGAAAATCTCCTCGCTCTCATAGCGCTGGGCGGTGATGAGCTGGGCCTTGGTGACGGTGCCATCGATGCCACGCCAGAAGAAGGTGTCGTAGGGGAAGCGGTCGGTGTCGTTCCAGCTGAGCTTGGATGTGACGAAGTATTTGAGCCCCGACTTTTCCATCACCTGGGGCAGATTGGCGGAATAGCCGAAGGTGTCGGGCAGCCAGACGGTCTTGGGGTCGACGCCGAATTCCTCGAGATGGAAGCGGCGGCCGCGCATGATCTGGCGGACGAGAGATTCACCCGAGACGATGTTGACGTCAGGCTCCACCCACATGGCGCCTTCGATCTCGAACTGGCCGGACTTCACCCGCTTTTTCAGGCGATCCCAGAGCTCGGGATAGTCCTTTTTGAGGAAGTCGAAGAGGACCGACTGGTTATACATGAAGACGAATTGGGGGTACTCTTCCATGAGGTTGAGCACCGTGGCAAAGCTACGGCCGGTCTTGTCGCGGGTATGCATGACGCGCCAGAGCCAGCCGACATCGAGATGGGTTGAGCCCACGGCGGTGATCTGCGGCTGGGTCTCGGTATCGACCAGCTTGTAGATCCCGGCGGCGATCTTTTCGGCAGCGCCCAGCGAGGCGGCGAAAGCCTCGGTATGGCCACCGCGACGATCGAGGGCGCGCAGGGCGCGGTCGACGATGGCGAGAATGGCGTGCCGGCGCGAGTCCGACTGATGCAGGCGGATGGCGACATCGAGCGGGGTCCGCAGGTCGTAATAGAGCTTTTCGGCGCGCTCGTTGCGCACGAAGAACTGGACGGTAAAGCCGACCAGCGGCCGATCGAAGAAAGTGAAGGCATTGACCATCAGCGCGTGCTTGCTGCCGGGCTTGGCCTTGCGCTCGATGACCAGTTCGGTGTGGTTGCCATCCAGCGCCTGGGCAATCTTGCCATCGAGATAGGCGAGGCACTGCGGGTCGGTCGAGCCGGGCCGATCCTGCCACTGGCTGGTGAATTTGAGCACCAGGGTCTGGCCGCGCGCCGCTTCGGGGACTTCCACTTCGGCGGCGAACCAGGTGTGACCCTGCTTCTTGGCCCAGACGGAATGGGGGCCGAACCGCTCCCATTTGCGCCAGTCGGCGCCCAGCGCCGCCTCGGCGGTCGTGTCGGCCCGTTGCACATGCCACTGGAAGGGAGCGTCGGCGATGGGCGTCAGGATCTTCTGCTCCAGATCGGCGCAAAGCCGGATGAGCTTGCCTTCCATCTTGAGGTCATCGTCCTGCAGCGCAAGCTTGGACGAAAGGGGGTTGGAATAGGTCATCCTTTGACTCCGACACCGGCGAACCCTGTGTTCATGTTTCGCCGCAACAAGAAATAGACGCCGATCGCCGGCGCTGCGTAGATGATCGAGAAGGCGGTCAGGAAGCCATAGTTGATGGCGCCCTGCTGGCCGAAGGCCGCGTAGAGCCCCACCGACATGGGGAAGGCATCCTGCACCCGCGCAAAGATCAGCGGCAACAGGAACTCGTTCCAGGCGCCGGTGAAGCTGAAGAACCAGACCACGGCAATGCCGGCCCGCGACATGGGCAGCACGATGCGGGTGACGATCTGGAACAGGCTCGCCCCTTCCACATAGGCCGCTTCCTCGAGCTCGATCGGTACGGTGTCGAAGAAGTTCTTGAGCAGCAGCAGGGTGAAGGGGAGATTGAGAATGGTCAGCGCGATGATGACGCCGAACTGGTTGAGCAGTCCGCCGCGCTGGGCCGCAAAATAGAGCGGCACCAGGACACCGGCCGAGGGCAGCATGCGCAGCAGCACCAGCGTCCACAGGAAGGCATTGCGCCCCGGAATGCGCAGCCGCGACAGCGGATAGGCAGCCGAAATGCCGACCACGACGCTGAGCGTCGCCGTGCCGGCGGCGATCAGCATGGAATTGAGGAATTGCCGCCCGGCATTGCCGCTAACCGCCAGGGCGAAATTGTCCAGCCCGATGCTGCGCGGGATTTCGAGCTGGCCGGTCGAGAGAGGATTGAAGGCATTGAGGATAAGCCAGGAAAACGGGCTGACCCAGATAATGGCCATGAAGCTGAGTGCAATGGCGGTGAGGCGCGAGGTGGCGGGACTGGATTCCATTATTTCGGCTCCCGCAGCATGCGCAGATAGACCAGCGACAACAGCCCGACAATGACCAGCATGGCGACAGAAATCGCGCTGCCAAAGCCAAGATTGCCGCGTGAAAAGCTCTGATTGTAGAGGAAGACCGCCAGGGTCTCGGTTTGCCGGCCCGGACCGCCGCCGGTCATGGCGTAGATCAGCGGGAAATAGGTGAAGGTCCAGATGGTGATGAACAGCATGTTGGTGGCGATATGCGGCCGGATGATCGGCAGCTGCACCAGCCAGATGCGCTGAAACGGGGTGGCGCCATCGACTGTGGCTGCTTCGACGACCTCACGCGACACCGAATCCAAGGCTGCCGAGAACAGCAGGTAGGACCAGGCGGTGCCCTTCCAGACATTGGCAATGGTGACGACGGGCAGGGCATATTCATTGATGAAATTGATCGGCGCAAAGCCCAACGGCACGACGATGAGCTGATTGATCAGGCCGGTCTGCGCGGTGGTGGCCGACCAGAGGAAGGCCGCGACGATATCGGGCAGCAGCCAGCCCAGCATGATGCAGACTTCCACCACGGTACGGATGGCGGACTGGCTGCCGCGCAGCAGGGCCGCCAATAGAAAGCCCAGGACGGACTGGCCGACAATGGCCGAGAAGAAGACGAATATGACGGTGGTCCAGAGCGATTCCAGGAAGCCGCGGCGGGTAAATAGCCGCTCGAAATTCTGCAGGCCGACCCAGCTCCATTCCACCGACTTGCGGCCGACCAAGGCCAGATCGGTGAAGCTGAAGGCGAAGGCCCAGACGGTGAAATAGAGCAGCGCGCAGATGAGCAGCGCCGCCGGCAGCATGCCAAGGCCGAGAACCAGGAGATTGCTGGTGAGCCAGGGATTGGCCTGGTTTTTCATTCTTTTGGCCTTTCGCTCACTCGCTTGGCGTGGTGGCGCCACGAACTCGATGGGCACCCTCCCCCTTCGCGGGGAGGCTGGGGAGGGGGGCGGTTGGCCCGAATATCCGGGCTCTCACACCCCCTCCCAACCTCCCCCGTCGAGGGGGAGGTGCCGCGCAGTGGGTGCTGCACCATCCGGATCAAGCCTCCCCGTCACGACGGCGCCCGGAGGACAGTTCGGGCGCCGTCGCGTCGGGAGGGGACTCGCTATTCGTAGGTAATGACGTTCTCTTCGCCGAATTCGTCGACGAGAGCGTCATGGTAGTTCTGGACGACTTCCTCGACCTCGACGCCATCGAGCAGGTCGGACGTGGCCTGCTGGATCAGCGCAGAGACCGTCTGGTAGCCGGGGACCGTGTCGCGGCCGGTGGTATCGGCAGCAAGCGCCGTCGCTTCGGCCAGGAACGGATCGGCGGTATATTCCGGGCTTTCCGAAATATCAGTGCGGACCGCCATACGGTGATTGGCCAAGGTCCAGGCCTTGAAATTGGCTTCATCGAAGATCGCGGTGACCAGCTTGAAGGCCATTTCCTTGTCGGCGGCGGCGGCATTGATGCCGATGGTCCAACCGCCGGAGATGTTGGTCGTTTCCTTGGTGCCCGGTTCACCCGAACCCGGCCATGGCGTCCAGCCGACCTGGGCGTCGCGGTCTTCGCGGCTGGGGGGATTGTTGCAATCCCACAGGCAGGCATCTTCCCAGGAGCCGGAAGCGAGAATGCCCAGCTTGTCATCGGCCAGGGCCTGGCGGACGGCGGCGCCGATATCGGTGGCGTAGTTGAGATCGGCCGGGTTCAGCTGCTGGGCGACATAGACCTGGTGGTAGAGATCGAAAGTGCGGCGCAAGGCGGGGCTGTCGCCGATCCACTGGTTGGTCTCGCGGTTGAGCAGGCGGTTGCGATCGTCCTCGGGCACATCGGCGCCGAGCAGGGCCATATAGACGCCCTGCATGGTGGCAGCCTCTGCCTGCTTGGTGCCGGCAGGAAGCTGGAACGGATATTGCACGCCGGCATCCTTGAGCTTGGTTGCCGCATCGAGCACGTCGGCCCAGCTCTTGGGCTGCCATGGCATGGCGATGCCTGCCTTTTCGAAGTTGGACTTGTCGTACCAGAGCATGCGGACGTCGGTATCGGTGGGCAGGGCATAGACATTGCCCTGGTAGGAGGCGACCTCGAGCAGGCCCGGCATGTAGTACTGGTACTGATCCCAGGCGGCGGCCTGCTCGTTGAGCGGATGCAGATAGCCGGCGGCGGCCAGTTCGGACACCATGAAGCTATCGACCAGATTGACGTCGGCGGCAGTGCCGGCGCTGAGATCGAGCGCGATGCGCTGGTCATAGCCCTGACCGGGCAGCTTGATGGCCTTGACGGTTTCGCCGGTCTCGGCCTCGAAGGCCTCGATGCCCGACTCGATCAGCGCACCAAAGGCTTCAATATACATTATCGACACTTCGGCCTTCGCGGGGATCGCGGCGGCGGCCAGCAGCGACACTGCGGCCACCGTGGTCAGAAAACCTTGCTTGAGCATCAACTCCTCCTCTGCTGCTCGCGCCGCCTCTGTGAGCGGCCTGCGCGGAAGCTCATTCAGCGCGCCGTGAGGTAACCACAGGTGATGCAACGTTGCAATTGAGAATCGCGTTTGGACAGGAACGATGACATTCCTTAATAAATCTGCTTATAAATCAGTATGTTAATGTTCTGCAATCGTTTCAAGTTCCGACTGATGCCATATGTATCGTTGCAAAACATGGTGGTTTGGTTTCCGCGTCTGCCGGTGTAAAAGCGGAGGCGTGGGGACAATGAGCGCATGAGCCAGAAGACCATAGCAGGCGGCAAGGGCCGGGGTGGCGCCAACCAGCGCGTCACGCTGCGCACCATTGCCGAAGTGACCGGGCTGAGCCTGTCGACGGTGTCGCTGTCGCTGCGCGGGGGCACGACGCTCAAGCAGGAGACGCGCGACAAGGTGGCCGAGGCGGCCAAGGCGCTGGGCTATGTCCCCGATCGCGCCGGCGTGCGGCTGCGCACAGGCAAGACCAATGTCATCGCACTGGTGCTGGACGGAGCCGAGGATTCGATCGATTTCGCGCGGCAGATGATCCAGGGCATCGGCCATGCCATCAAGGGCACGCGCTACCACCTGACGGTGATCCCCGAATTCGAGCGCAATCTCAGCGCCGACACGATCCGCTATATTCTCGACAACCGCACGGCCGACGGCGTCATCATCACCCATACCGGGCCGCGCGACAAACGCGTGCAGATGATGATCGACGCGGACTTCCCCTTTGTCAGCCACGGGCGAACGGAATTCTTCACGCCGCACCCCTATCACGACTTTCATTCCGAGGTTTTCGCTGCCATGGCGGTGGAGCGGCTGGCCAGCAAGGGGTGCCGCCAGGCGATGCTGGTGATCGGGGATGACAGCACGACCAATTACCACAATATCGTCACCGCCTTTCACCGGGCGACGGCGCGGGCCGGCATGGAGGGCCAAGTGCTGGAGGATACCAGGGGGCTGACGCCGGGGGAGATTCGTAAGGTCGGGCTCGACCTGGCGGGTCGGACGGAGCGGCCGGACGGGATCATCTGCGACAGCGAAATGCGCACCATCGCGCTGGTGGGCGGGCTGCAGGAGGGCGGGCTGGTGCTGGGGCGCGACGTGCAACTGATCTACAAGCAGACCTCAGGCATACTGCCGACGCTGTTCCCCTCGCTCGACAGCATCCGCGAGGACGTGTTCGCCGCCGGCGGTGAACTGACGCGCCTGCTGCTCAAGCGCATCGAAGGGGCGGACATCACCGGCCTGCAGACCATGGCTGAGCCGCAGCCGCATTGGCGCAGCTAGGCGCCGAATGGTCCATTTTTGCCTTTGCCCGGTCAGCCATCGTTAGTGATCGGTGGGGTATGCTGGCCCACCAAACTGGTGTGCGCAGTTGACCTCTTCGAGCTTACAGACCACCTCGCTGTCCAAGCAGATCACCTATCTCTCCTTCGCGCTGGCCACGGTGCTGATCGCGAGCCTGGCGGGATTTGGGTGGTGGGCAGCCTCCAACATCGATGACCGATCGATCGCGCGGGAAGCGCGGGCGGTGAATGTGGGCCTGTCCGAGATCGCTCAGCGGCTGCCAGTCGAGCAGGACAGCGCGGCGATCTGGGATGATGCGGTCATCAATCTGCGCGCCAACAACCGGCCCTGGATCGCCGACAATCTCGCAGAATGGATGAGCAGCTATTTCGGGCATGACCGGGTCTACATTCTCGACGCGCAGAGCCGGCCTGTCCGCGCGGTGGAGAAAGGTGTGGCGGCCGATGGCCTGATCTACGACCAGGACAGGAACGCACTCGCACCACTGGTGTCCGGACTGCGGAAGCAGATGGCGGCCGCCGCCCAGGGGTTGCCAGATTCGACTGAAGCGGTGACCGGGATGGGCGTGCGCGACCTTGTCGTGCTGGCGGGCGATATGCCGGCGCTCGCCAGCGTACGCCCGATCGTTCCATCGAGCGATGCGGTGCAGCAGGCGCCGGGATCGGAGTTCCTGCATATTTCACTTCGTTTCGTTGACCAGTCCGTCGCCGAAGAGATTGGCAGAAAATTCGAGGTGCATGGACTGGCCTTCGAAAGCACCGCCCAGACCAATGACGAGCGGATCGCCGCGCCCCTGCTCAATGCGCAGAACCGCATTGTCGGCTTTTTTTCCTGGGTGCCGCAGGAGCCGGCTTACGAATTGATCCGGGACACCGCGCCAGTGATTGGCGGCGGCGTGGCGATCGCGGCGCTGGCCGTTATCATGCTTCTGGGCCGCCTGCGACGAACCTCAACAATGCTCGAAATCAGCAAGGCGCAGGCCTCGTTCCTGGCCTTTCACGACTCCCTGACCGGCATTCCCAATCGGGCACTGTTCGAAGACCGCCTTGACCAGGCGCTGGCCAACCGGCGCCGCACGGGCTCAAGGCTAGCCCTGCATTACATTGACCTCGACCGTTTCAAGCATGTGAATGACACGCTGGGCCATCCGGCCGGCGATGAGCTGATCCGGCGTAGCGCCAAGCGGCTCGCCGCACTCGTGGACGAAGTCGACACCGTGGCCAGGCTCGGCGGCGACGAATTTGCCGTCATTCAGTTCGAAGTGACCGACATCCAGTCGGCTGTGGCCCTTGGCCAGGAGATCGTGGCGGCCTTCGAACCGCCATTCGATCTCGCCGGTTCAGAGGCGCGCGTCGGGGCCAGCGTCGGCGTGACCGTGGCATCAGATTCCGATGTCACTGCCGAGGACCTGATGCGGCAGGCCGATATCGCCCTCTACGAGGCCAAGGACAATGGCCGCGCCCGCTGCCAGTTGTTTGCCGGCGAACTCGACGATGCCGTCAGGGAGAAGCGGGCGCTTGAGATGGACCTGCGGTCCGCCCTGGCGGCGGGCAGCGGGCTGCATCTCGTCTATCAGCCGATTTTTGGCACGCATTCGGGCGCCGTGATCGGTGCGGAGGCGCTGGTGCGATGGGAACACCAGGAGCGCGGGCGCTTGTCACCCGCCAGCTTTATCGGGCTGGCCGAAGAACGCGGCCTGATCGGGCAGCTGGGCATGTGGGTGCTCGGCGAGGCCTGCAGCTATGCGGTGAAATCGCAACTGCCCTGGGTGGCCGTCAACGCTTCCCCACTGCAGTTTCGCGACGAGCGGTTCGCCGACCGGGTATTCCAGATACTGGCTGAGACCGGGCTGGAGGCCAAGCGCCTCGAGATCGAGATAACCGAAGGGCTGTTGCTGCAGAATTCGCCAATGGTGCAGGAAACGCTGATGCGGCTGCGGGCCCGGGGCATCAGAATTGCGCTCGACGATTTCGGAACGGGCTATTCCTCGATCAGCTATCTGCGCAACCACGGCGTGGACAAGCTCAAGATCGATCAATCATTCACTGCCCAGCTCGGCAAGAATGGCGAAATCGACGGCATTGTGCGCTCGATAATCGATCTGGGTCGGGCCATGCATATGGGTGTCACCGCCGAGGGCGTTGAGACCGAGACCCAGCGCCAGTTGCTGGGCGCAATGGGATGCGACCAGTTGCAGGGCTATTTGCTGGCCAGGCCGCTGCCGCCGATGGAGCTGGAGGCGATGCTGCTGGCCGCAACTGCTAGCGCAACCGAGACAACGAACCCCAGGTCGGCGGCCAGTGCAGGCTAATCCCACGCGCCAAGCTTACTTGGCGCGCGGGAGAGTGTAGCTACATGCCAGCGGCGGCCTGCGCCGGTGCGGTATGGACGGTTGCCCGGGCCGTCGCGGCCTTTGCCCGTGCCAGGGGATAGCCCCCTGCCTCGTAAAGCGCCCTGATGGCCTTGCCCTCAAATCGCCGTTCGTCGACTTCAAGGAAGGAGCCGGCCAAAGCGTTTTCGGGCAGTTCCTCCATGCAGTACTGAATAGCTTCAGACGCCTTGGCGAAGCGCCGATACTGCGCTGCCGCGGTCTTGGCGTAGCGCTTGGCGACGAAAAGTTCGGCTCTGGCGTTGTAGTCGATGTCCACCATTGGAATCTCCTTTGGAATGAATTGCCGGGCGGCGACGCGAGCGGGACGGATTGTCCTGGTGCTTGCGGGGAAGCGGGTAGTCGGGGCTACGATAGAGCCAGGTGAACTGCTCGGGCGAAAACGTCGTGTCGCCGATAGTGAGACGGGCGCCACGAAGGCTGACGGGAGCGGCTTCCTCGAGAGCGAAGCGGATTGCCTGGGCGGCGGTGCGGAAGCTGCGCGCTCCCTGTGCCGACGCGGTTTGCCAGTCGCTGCCGAGAAAAAGCTCGGCGCGAGCCTGGAAGTCTGGATATGTCATGTTTTCTCTGGTGATCCGGCAATGCGCTCGGATCTCTTTCTAATGCTCCGGCAACATGCCGGAGAGATCGGGCCCGCGCGAGGCGGGCCCGGCAGTTTGTTACTGAACGAGCGTCAGGTTGGCAGCCGAAGCCTTGCCATCACGGCCGGTCTCGAGCTCATAGGTAACCTTGTCGCCTTCATAGAGGCCATTGAGGCCCGAGCGTTCGACAGCGGAAACATGGACGAAAGCGTCCTTGCTGCCATCTTCAGGGGAGATAAAGCCGAAGCCCTTGGTGGAATTGAAAAACTTAACGGTGCCGGTGATCATGGCTAAAGCCTAACTGGTCGTGCCCCAGCCAAATCAAATGGCCAGAAAGCATCATTGCTGCCCCACAACATGTAGGGGCAGGTCTAACACGCTCTCAAAAACAGGGGGGTAGCGAAAACCGGAAAACCGGCGATCAGATAGCCATGTGAGCTCAAACGTATGAGGGCTATATAGGCGCTAATGGCGCAGATAACAAGGCCGCAGCGAATCACGGGCGCGCGGCCCTCCTCCAGGCTAGAGCAGAACGAGCATTCCCTCAGACACCTGATGGGTCACATCGAAAGTGGCCGGCGCCTCATCGCGCGCAGCGAAAGCCCCCAGATCCCGTAGCTGTTCGCCGGTGAATTCGAGCTCATAGCGCGGCGGTGACTTGCGCCCCGACTGCATGGTGCTGAAGGCGGAGGCGCGCTCCCAGCCGTCATAGCGGCCGGCGGGCAGAAATATTCCGCGCGCCAGTTCGAACTCATCGTCGGCGTGAAACGACACGGCTTTTGGCTTCTTGCCCTGGCGCATTGATATCTCCTCGCTGGCCTGCAGCCTATTCGAACAGGCCGGGTGGAATACGGCCGATCTCCAACAAGACTATCGGCGTGTCATAGGCATCGGTTTCGATGTCGACCTCCTGGGAGAAGGCGACGACACCGGCGCGAATGGGCCCGAGCCGTTCCGCCGTGGCGATGGCCAGGGCCTCAGTCTTGCAGGGTCTGACGACGTCGGCGATGAGCTTGGAGCCCTTGAGGGTAAATCCCTGGACCAGATAGGCGGTCGACATGGCGGTTCCTTGGGTAAGTGACGGGGCGGGCCTCAGCGCGCCAACGGCATGCTTGATGTAAAGGTGGCGTGGGTAATCGTCGTGCTGAAGCCGGCCGGTCCGCTGCTCACATCCAGGCGGGCCTCGAGCTGTGCCACCAGCGCCTTGACGATGGCGGTGCCCAGGCCATTGTCCGGCGGAGTGTTTTCAGGCTTGCCCGCGCCATTATCCGACACGACCAGGTTCCAGTCGTCGCCTTCGGTCTCATAGGTCACCAGAACACGCGCATCAGCCCGCGCCTTGGGAAAGGCATGCTTGATCGCATTGATGAGCAGTTCGGTGACGATAAGACCGATGCTGACGGCCCGGGCGGAGGGGATGGTTACCGAATCGGCAATGACCTTGACCTCTATCGGCTGGCCTTCGCCCACCATGGAGGTCGCCAGGCCGCCGCAAAGCTGGGACAGATAAGACGACACCTCGATCTGATCGATGCCGGACGCGGTATGCAAATGCTGCTGCACCGCAGCCACCGACATGACCCGCTGATGCGCATCCTGCAGATGGCCTCGCGCTTCCAAGGAGGTCACGGCGCGAGCCTTGAGCATCAGGATGCTGGCGATGATCTGCAGGCTGTTGGCAACGCGATGCTGCATTTCATCGAGCAGCACCTGCTTCTGCCGCAGAAGCTCTTCCGTCTGGAGCTGCAACGCCTCCCGGTCGCGCTCGATGCCGCGGCGCACGGTGACATCCATGAAGGCCAGCAGCATGGTGGCGCTGGTACCGGTCTCGTAGATCACCTTGCGCGCATTGAGCAGCATGGTGCGGCGCCCCACATTGGGAAAGTCGTGTTCGACCTCGAAGCCGTCCATCGAGGTCTTTTCCGGAATGATGGTTTCCAGCAGCAGTCGCAGGTTGGGGATGTCCCATTGTCCATCCCCCAAGGAGTAGAGCAGCCGGCCGCTGGTTTGGGCTGGGTCGACCTTGAAGGTCTCATAAAACGACCGGCTGGCCGCCATGACGCGAAACTGCTCATCCAGCACGAGAAAGGGCTCGGGGATGGTATTGACGATGGCCTGCGCAAGCGTCTGGGCATCTTTGATGTCGTTCAGCGGATCCAGCATTTTGAGGGGGGCCAATCCGGACGGCGGTAAGCGCGGTTGGCGCTGCCATTGCCGATCCTAGGATCAACTCTATAGCATGACGGCGTGCACGGATACGGCTGGCTTGGTGACCGGTCGGCGGATCGAATGCCCTATCGGCGCGTTGAGCAACACAGTTCCCAGCATGCAGTCAACGAGGAATGGGCAATCCTGGGCCTGCAAAGAAAGTTGGCGCCTTCAATGATTACCGGCAAAACCACCATCCTCGTCGTCGAGGATGAAGCGCTTGTCCGCATGGCAATTGCGATAAGCCTGGAGGAAGCGGGTTTTGCGGTTCTCGAAGCCTCGAACTATGACGGGGCCATGGCGATGCTGACGGAAAATCCGTCGGTTGCCGCCATGTTCACTGATGTCGACATGCTGCCGGGATATAGCGGCATTGAACTCGCCAAGGTGGTTCGCCGGCTCTGGCCGCCGATCAAGATCCTCGTCACCTCTGGACATCGCCATATCCACGATAAGGACCTGCCCTTTGCCGGCCGGTTCGTGGACAAGCCCTATGACGCGGCATGGGTGATCACATCACTGCGCGAGATGATGCTGACGACTTGATTCAGTGGCCTGAGACCCCGACGGATTGTCCGGAAAAGGCGCAAGACAAGGCGCCGCCGCGCGCATGTCTGCCTTGAGCCTTGCGGGCAGCAGGGTCGCAATGGCTCTGAAAACCCCAGAGAATAAGGGATCTTGCGGCACTGGTTGCCATAACCGACTTCGGGATTTGGTTCGATCCTGCCCCATTGCGGGCACCATCTGCGTCAACCATCCTCATCAATGCAGAGCAGCAAGGACATGCCCATGCGAGACGAACCAACGCGAACACGGCGAGCCCTCGGTCACTATGGTTGGCTGGCGCTCAGTCTGGTCCTGGTGGGCGGTGCAACTGCCAGCGAGCCCTACCTGCTGTCGGTCTCCGACAAGATCGCCGTCAAGGTCGTCGAGTGGAAAGCTGGCGAATCGACCTTCGAGGAACTGACGGCGCTGGGTGGTGAGTATGTTATCGGCGCGGATGGCCAGGCGTCGTTCCCGTTTGTGGGCGCTACCCAGGGCGCCGGCAAGACCACGACGGACCTTGCAGCGACGCTGGGGGCCGAACTGCAGCAGGCCCTGGGACTGCCGGTGGCGCCCGACGTCACCATCGAAATTGCCACCTATGGCCCGATCTATGTCAGCGGCGATGTCAGTACGCCCGGGGAATATCCCTTTGCCCCCGGCCTCACCGTGATCAAGGCGCTGAGCCTGGCCGGTGGAGAGCGTCGCGGGGCCGATGCCGGCGGCCGGCCGGAGCGGGAATTGCTGACCACGTCCGGCGCTCTCGACGTGCTCAAGGACGAACATGTGCGCCTGCTGGTGCGGCGGGCGCGGCTCGACGCGGAACTCGCCGCAGCCGAAACCGTGACGCTGCCGCCCGAACTTGCCGAGGTGGAGGGCGCCCAATCGCTGGTGAGTGCCGAAGTGGCCATCCTGCTGGCCCGGCAACGCCAGATGGCGGCGCAGACCACCTCGCTCGATGAGGAGGTGGCGCTATTGACCCGCGAGATCGAGACGTTCGAGCAGAAGCGGGCAGCCATGGAGCGGCAGCTCGAGCAGGCGCGCGAACAGCTCGGCAAGATTACCCAGCTCTCCGATGACGGGCTGGCGCTGGCCTCGCGCGTCACGGCACTGGAAACCAATGTGGCCGACCTCGAAGGGCGCCTTCTCGACATCGATACGGCGAGCCTGCAGGCCCGCCAGGATATCGGCGCGGCCGAGCGCGAGCGGGCCGAGCTGGGCGACATGCGGATTTCCGACCTGTCGCTGGAGCGACAGGCGGCGGATGGGCAGATCGCCGCCCTGGCGCTCAGGATTTCCAGCCAGCAGGCGCTACTGCAGGAAGCGGCGCTCTATTCGGGGGTCGAGGTTGCCACCGGCGGGACGCAACCGAGCTACAGCTACACGATCATCCGCGAGGGCGAGGAAGTCGCCGCGGACATGAGCACAGCAGTGCAGGCGGGCGACGTCATCGTGGCCCGGCTCGCCCTTTCTCCATGAGGCAGAGACCGAGCCGTTCCAGGCAACCAGCGTAAAGGCGTTCCTATGACTGATACGATGCAGAGACGAATGCGGGCTGTCGCCCCCCTGTTGACGGGCCTGATACTGCTGCCGGTTGCCGCGATGGCGCAAAGCACGAGCTTTCATGACGATTTTGCCAGCCTCGACAGCAAGCGCTGGTACGTCTCGGATGGCTGGGCCAATGGGGCCCATCAGAATTGCACCTGGTCGAGCGGCCAGGTAACGGCGGCGGACGACATGCTCAAGGTCGGCTTTGCCCCGGTGCCGAAGGGCGAGCGGCAATATAGCTGTGGCGAGATCCAGACCAAGCAGGCCTATGGCTATGGCACCTATGAGGCCCGCCTCAAGACGCCCGCCGGATCGGGGCTCAACGCCGCCTTCTTCACCTATATCGGCCCCCAGCAGGGCAAGCCGCATGACGAGATCGACTTCGAAATCCTGCTCAAGGATACATCGATCGTGGAGACCACCACCTTCGTCAACGGCAAGAGCGGCGATGGCGAGATCGGCGCCGGGCAGAAACATACCCTGCCCCACCCATCGGACAGCGATTTCATCGACTATGCTGTGACCTGGGAGCCGGACGAGATCCGCTATTACATCAATGGCGAACTGGTGCGGACGTTGACCGATCCGGTGATGATCCCAAGCAATCCACAGCGCATCTTTTTCAGCCTCTGGGGCACGGACACGCTGACCGACTGGATGGGGACGTTTACACCGCCGGCCGGGCCCATCGCCATGGAAGTCGACTGGGTCGCCTTCACCGCGCCGGGCGAGAGCTGCGCTTTCCCCCAATCCGTGCTGTGCGCGGATTGAACATGGCGAGGGTCGCCACCATCCGGAAATGTAACGAGGGCCTATAGATGAAACTGGTGTTCTTTCGCGGCAAGGTGCCCAATTTCGGCGACGAGCTGAACCTGCATGTCTGGCCGGCGCTGTTGCCCAGGGACTTCCTCGACGAAGACGAGAGCGAGCTGTTTGTCGGCATCGGCTCGATCATCGGCACCCAGCTCGATCCCAAGGCGCGCAAGTTCGTCATGGGCTCGGGCTATGCCGGCTATATGGGGCTACCGGACGTGCATGACGGCAGCTGGGACATCCGCTTCGTGCGGGGGCCGCAGACGGCCAAGAAGCTCGACATAGCACCCGAACTGGCGATCTGCGACAGCGCCGTGCTGTTGCGGGCGATGGAGCTGCCGGCGCCTGCTGCGGGTATCGGCATTGCCTTCATGCCGCATTATGAGAGCCTTGAGCGTGGCAACTGGGCCGAGGCCTGCCGGCTGGCCGGGATGACGCTGATCGACGCCACCGAGCCGGTAGACAAGGTATTGAGCCAGCTGCGCGGGGCGAAGCTCCTGATCACCGAGGCCATGCATGGCGCCATCGTCGCCGATGCGCTGCGCACGCCCTGGATCGCGGCCAAGCCGATCTATGGCGGGCACCACATGAAGTGGCTCGACTGGGCCGGGGCGCTCGATATCGATTTGCGCATGAACCTGCTCAAGCCCACCAGCGTGCTGGAATACTATATCGGCCGCACCGGGCGCGGCGGGGGACAGGGCAAGGTCGGCAAGCTGAGCCGGTCGCCGCTCGCCCGCCTGCCCAATAGCATACTGACCCAGGCGGCAGCACGGCACCTGCAGGAGATGGCGAAGCTGGAGCCCCAGCTCAGCGCCGACAGCAAAATCGCCCGGGCGACCGAGCGGGCACAGGATGCGGTCGCCAGCTTCGTGCAGAGCCGGGTCTCGGTGAGCTAGAGCCTAGCGGCGGCGAACCAGGGTTGCCTTGATTTCCATCATCTTGCGGCGGCCGAGCAACAGCACGACCGCCCCATAGATCGTGGCACAGGCCGCGATGGTCGCGCCTAGCCGGAGCAATGGACCGACCTCGGCCAATTGCGCCTGCACCAAAAGGCCCGCAACCAGCATCACCACTGTCGCAAAGACCGGCAGCGCAAAACTGGCAAGATAGGCCCAGGGCGAGATGCGGAGCAGGCGCACCACCATGTAGACCGTGGGCATCCACATGATGAAGTTCTGGATTACCAGCGCATTGGTGAGCGCGCTCACGCCCCAACTGCTGAACAGGAAGACGTAGAGCACCGTCACCGCCTGCTTGCCGGCCATGTAGTAAAACCAAAGGTCCGCCTGGCCCTGGCTTTTAACCAGTGACGACTGCAAGACGCCCACCGCCGTCAGCAGCCCCAGCGCGCACATTGCCTGCACCACGGGCACGGCCTCGGTCCATTGCGGGCCGAAGGCGAAGGGGATGAGGTCGGCGGCGACCAGCGCCAGGCCGGCAAAGACGGGAAAGGCGATGATGGAAGAGGCGAAGGTGCCAAAGAGATAGGCCTCGCGCAGCTTGTCGGGCTCCTGCTGCATCGAGGAGAGCAGCGAATAAGACACCAGATTGAGCGCGCCGGTGATGAGATCGGTGAGGATCTGGAAGATGCGGCGGGCAAAGCTGTAGAGGCCCAGACCTGCCGGCCCCAGCAGCGCACCGATCAGCAGCTGGTCGATGGTGATCGTGGTGATGAAGTGATTGCCGGTGGAGAAGAGCCCAAAGGCCCGCAAGTCCTTCAGCGCCTTGAGATCGAAGGTCAGGCCAGGCCGCCAGCGCGCGGCGACTAGCGCGCCGATGCAGGTGACGATCGAGGTCGCGAGCTGCGAAAAGGCCAATGCCCAGAGGCCAAAGCCGAGCCACAGCAGGGTAAGGCAGCCGATTGCCGCCACCAGCGACGCCATTGTGGTGCGCAGGGCGATCTTGCGGAACGACATGGTGCGCACCAGCAGACCATTGGGCACAGCCGCGGCCATGTCGAAGACGACGCGCAGCCCGATGAACGGAATGAGCAGGGCCAGTTCCGGCTCGGCAAAGCTCGCGGCCAAGGGTCCGGCAGCGGCGAGGATGACACCGTAGATCATGAGCGCCGCACCGATGCAGAGCCAGAACACGGCATCGAGATGGCGCGGGGTAATGGTGTCCCGCTGGATCAGCGCGTCGCGGAAGCCGGCAGGAGCCACCGCCATGCCGACGGTGGCGATGCTGGCGGCGAAGGCCACGATGCCGAACTCGGCCGGGCCGAGCACGCGCGAAGTCGCCATGAACACGATCATGCCGAAGGCCGCCGGGGCGAAGTTCGACAGCATGGACCAGAGCGCGCCCCGCATGGCGGCGGCGGCGCGGCCGGTCTTGACGTGGCCGAGGTCCGGCCCGGCGGCAAGGCCGCTCATGGTTGTCATGGTTGAACCGATCGATAGTCTGGCCGGCTCCCCTCCTTTGAGGCGCGGCGGTGAAGCTGCATGCCGTTTCGTCTCAGTGTCCCGACAGGGCCGCGGCGCCGCGCTCACGCACGAAGCTGTTGAACTCGGGGGTCACGCGGCCGAGTAGGCGGATGGCAAGGCCCCGCCCGCGCAGCCGCCAGGCATCGCGCGGTGGCAGGTGGCCGGCGATGCCCGGCGCCAGGAGGGCCTTGGTGACGCCCTGGGCGCGCGCCTGGGGCGGAGCGGCAAAGAGCGGATTGGTCAGGAAGCCGGCGCGTTGCGCGGGCGTCGCGTCGTGCCACACCTGGCGTTGCAGTGCCTGGATGGAACGCTTGAGATCGAGTTCACGCCGCAGATAGGAACTCTTGAGCTCTGCATTGCGCGTCGTCTGCTCGGCGTTTTCCGCCCAGACCGCCAGCGGCGTCATGGCCACATAAACAGGTTCGGCAATGGCGAAGGTGCGCAGATATTCCTGCAGCGTCGCGGTGCAGGGATACTGGATTTCCAGCTGGCTGCTGGTATTGCGCGACCAGAACAGGCCACCATTGGAGACGCCGATCCCGATCAGCAGCGACAGGCGGAAATTGGGCGCCTCATAGAGCCCCTCGAAGAACAGATCATCGAGTACCCCTTTCTCGCTCAAATGGGCAGAAGCGGTGGCGCTGGCGTGCTCGACCAGCTGGTTGCGCAGCACGATCTCGATGTCATGCGTCCGGCACAAAGCGATGTTTTCGGCGCAGAAGGTGGGCAGGATGAAATTGTCATCTTCCACCACGCAGAAGTAGTCGGCGCGATGCGGATTTTTGGCGGTGAAACAGGAGTCGATGTTGCGCGAGGCAAAAAGCTGCGGCGCATTGTGAGTGTAGTGGATGCGGGAATCGCCCAGCGCCTCGCAGACGGCCCGTCCCGATTGAGCAGGATCGTCGTCATAGACGTCGCAGACCCAGTTTTCCCAGGTCTGGGCGATCATGGATTGCAGCGCCCGCTTGAGAGCAGCGGGGCGCTTGTAGGTTGGGGTACGGATATGGACCAGGCCGGCGGCGAGTTCACGCATCGATCAGTCCTTTATGCTGGTGGGACAAGGGGGAGGCGGCCCGGGCGCGGGCCTGCGCCTGGGCACGGAGCGCCAACAGACCCTGGGCGGCATAGATGAAGGTGCAGACCGCCAGGATGGAGCGGACGGAAAACTCGAAGAAGACCTCGACCTCAATGAAGCTGCGCAGGATCATCAGCACCTGCAGGCCCAGCAGCATGGCATTGGGCGCATTGGGCCGCAGCAGGGCATAGGCGGCGATCATCAAGCCGCCGCCATAGATGATGAGTATCTGCAGCAGCAGCCCGACAAGCCCGATCTCCACGGCGTTGGAGATATAGGTATTGTGGAAGTTGAAGCCGGCGCCGGAGGGGACCAGGAACATGGCCCACAATTCCTCGGCCGGCGCGAAACCGCTGACCCAGAACGCCCGGTAGCCAAGACCCTGCAGCGGCCGCTCGGCAATGAAGCTCAACCCCGTCGCCCACAGCTCGGTCCGTCCGGTCAGCGTGGGGTCCTTGCCCGAGCCTTCCAGCACATCGGCCAAGAGGGCATCGCCCATGGTGAGCACGAGCAGCGCCAGCGCTGCCAGGGCGATGGCGAGGAGGGCGGCAAGAAAGAGCTTCTGATAGGGGCTCAACCGACCGGTCAGCATGACCAGCCCGATGATCGCCAAACAGGGCACGACCATCAGGATGGCGCCCGCCGACTGCGCCAGCAACAGCAGCGGCCCGGAAATCAACACCCCGCCCAGCGCGGAAATCCGCAGCAGGGGATGGGCGCCCCTGTCAGATACCATGGCCATGGCGATCAAGGCGAAAACCGCAATATGCGCGGCGAAGGCATTCTTGCTGCCGAAGATGCCCAGCCACGCGGCCCCGCCATTGCGGCCGATGACGACACTGGCCACGACGCCGATGACATAGACCACGAATAGCCCGCGCATCAGCGTCGTGGTGGAGATGCGTCCCGTGATCACCACGGCCACGACCAGCGTGAAGGCCAGCTGCAACCCGTAGCGCAGGCTATTGTCGGGGTATTGCGACCAGAGCGCAGTCAGCAGGCAATAGGCCGGCAGCAGCAGCACCACCCACCAGCGCATGACGCTGTCGAGGCTTTGCGGCACATTGCTGACGATCAGCAGCCCGCCACAGGCAACGAAGACCAGGGCGGCCATGGAGCCCAGCATGGCGTTGAGCACCAAGGCGGCCAGCGCCGCAAAGGTAAGGATGGCCGCGACGTTGATCGGAATGTAATGGCCACGACCGGGCATCGACGCCATCATGAGACTTGCGCCTGTAGATTGGCTTTCGCCACGGGCTCGCGCAGGCGGGCCAGGGGAATAAAGCCAGCGGCATAGCGAGAGGACTTATCGGGGCAGATGACGTCAATGGGCTGCCCGCGGGCAAGATCGGCCAGATCATGCCAGGCCCGCCTTGGGCGTGGCGAGGTCCAGTCCATATCGCTGACGGGAACGTAGTCCGGCACGCGCAGCCCGGATGGACCAAGCTGCAGCGTTTTTGCGGGCGATAGGCCAGCGGCTGGGACGGCCACCGTCCAACGACGGCCTTCGAGAAAGGCGCGCCAAAGTCGTGGCGCCAATCGCGGATCCCGCGCCAACAGGGACAGTGCCAAACCGAAGTTCCGGCTCTTGATGGCAGCGACGAGGCGCTCAAAGGCCAGCCCCTGGCGCAATTGGGCATGCCTGGCAGCGAAAGCCGCGGCAAGCGGAGGCGGCAGGGCGCCAAGCTGGCTGGTCATTTTCTCCTGGCTATCGATCATGGCAGCCAGATCGGGGACGGACAGCCGATGGGAGATGGAGCCGCTATGGCGGCGATAAAGATAATATGGCTCGGGGACTACGACCATGGCAGCGCCGGCCAGCAGCAGGCGCAGCACCAGGTCATAATCCTCGCCGATGCGCAGGTTTTCGTCATAGCGCAGAGCGCCCAGGACGTCCGCGCGGATGAGGGGCTTCAGATAGCCGAGGGCCGGGGAACCATCGACACCCGCGCCGACCCATTGTTCGGTCGTGACGGAAAACAACCGGTCCTGATCGGCGCCAAGCAGCAGGCCCACGGGCGAACCGTCCTCGTAGAAATGCAGCAAATCGTCAGCGACGATCCCCGCACCGCGATGGGCGGCGGCGGCGAGCAGGCGCTCGAAGCGCTCAGGATGGATGATGTCGTCGGCGTCGACCACGGCGATCCACTGGCCCCGCGCCGCGTCGAGCCCGCGATTGCGGCAGCGTGCCGGCCCGCCATTGGCCTTGGCGCTGATCAGGCTGACACGGGGATCGGCGCGCATGAACTGCTCCACCAATGCGACGCTATGATCGCCCGAGGCATCGTCGCAGACGATCAGCTCGAGATCCCCGACGCTTTGCCGCAGCACCGACTCCATGGCTGGAACGAGCTTGTCGCCCGCCTGGTAATTGGCCATCACCACCGAAATCAGTGGCGTGGCGACGCGTGCCGTTTGAGGGCCGGTCGATCTCATGATGTCACCATTTGTTCGTCCGACTGGCCGCGGCTAGGCCGCGCCGCCATCCAAGGTGCGATCGAGTTCGGCGAGCATGTCGCCAAGCCTGGCGATCTGCGCGTCGATCTGGCCAATCCGGCTGGTGGCAATGGCGGCGTTGGCTTCGGCCTCGCCGATAGCCTGTTCGTCCTCGCTACGGCGCTCGGCGTAGTCACCGGAATTATCCAGCAGGCTCGTCGCCTGGGCGTGAAAGGCATCAAGCCGCTGCTCCAAACCCTGCCGCTCGCGGACAGCCTCGTCCATGGCGGCGGCGATAGTGCGCCGAACCCTCATCAGACGATCCAGGTCCGTATTGGCGTCACGCTGGGAATTGCGGGTGCGAAACAGCTTGGGCGGCAGGGGCGGAATGCGTGCCATGATCGATCCTCAGCGGCTGCCGGTGCGCGAAATCACGACCTTGACCGTCTTGACCAAGATGATCAGATCACCAGCAAATGTCCATTCCCGCACATACTGGCTGTCGAGGCGAACTCGCTGATCGTAGTCGACATCGCTGCGACCGCTTACCTGCCAGAGGCCAGTAATGCCCGGTCGCGTTGCGGCATAGGCTTCAATCTCGCCAGCATAGCGTACGACTTCATCATGCACGATCGGACGCGGGCCGACCAGACTCATCTCGCCGCGAATGACATTGATCAGTTGAGGAAGTTCATCGAGGCTGGTGACCCGGAGAAAACGGCCGAGTGGAGTAACGCGTGGATCGTTACGCAGCTTCTGGGTGGCCTCCCATTCCGCGCGGGCCTGGGGGAACAATTCGAGGTGCCGCGCCAGCGCCTGCTGGGAGTCGACCACCATGGAGCGAAACTTCAGGCAGCGGAACCGCTTGCCGTTGTGGCCGATGCGCTCATGACCAAAGAGGATGGGCCCGCGGTCGGTCGAGAACATGATGACGGCAATGAAGAACATCGCCGGCAGCGCGAAGAACAGCATGGTCGATGCGGCAATCACATCGAAGGCCCGCTTGGCCACCCCCCCTTTCGGCACTTTCGTCTTGGATGTCTGGCTCGATACATCAAGTTCGGCATTTACGATCGACATGTCGCTATCTCACTAAATAGAGGTGCTTGGCGGGTTACAATTTCGCTGTCCGAACCATTCTTTCCTGGTGCATAAGTAAAAATTTACGGGTTTTTCACAACTCGCACGGGGCACCATTGGCTAGCACAATATATCTGACGCATTTCTCCCAAACAAGACTTGGGAAAGCCCGAGAGGCGCACCTCATCAATGCCATGAGCATAGCATGGCGCGCCGATCGACCATCGTCACGAGAAGGGGAACATGATTGCCTGTAGGTAGCAACCCCGAGGCTGCATATCTGCGATGCACCGGGAATGCCGCAAAATTGGCTCATTCACCGCTGATCGCCAC
>NZ_JAKFDJ010000204.1:0-4610 GCF_036676215.1 Devosia sp.
CGGACGCTCGATCTTGCCGTGCAGGACCAGATCGAACAGCGACTGGCCGATTTCGTGCCGCAGTTTGCGGCCAGCTTTGGCGCCGAGGCGACGGTTCGCTATGCACGAGGCTATCCGGTGACGGTGAATTCGCCGGAACAGACGGACTTTGCGGCGCAGGTTGCTGGCGAAGTGGTGGGGCCCGAGCGTGTCGACGCCGATGCGCCCCCCTCGATGGGTGGGGAGGATTTCTCCTTCATGCTGGAAGAGCGCCCGGGAGCCTATATTTTCCTCGGCAATGGCGACAGCTCGGAGCTGCATACCGATACCTATGATTTCAATGACGACGTGATACCGGTGGGAACGAGCTATTGGGTTCGGCTGGCGGAGAGGGCATTGCCGGTGACATAGTTCTTCCCTTCTCCCCTTGCGGGACAAGGTGCCCGAAGGGCGGATGAGGGGCGGCGCCACACACACTAAAGCTTGGGGCGAGCGCAGAACCCCTCACCCTGATCCTCCGCTGAACGCGTCGGATCGTCCCTCTCCCGCAAGGGAGAGGGGGTTATCGTGGGCTTTGCGAGATTCATGACGAACCTTTCCAAACTCTACCCCGTCCTGCTCACCCTTGCCCTCTCCGCCGTCGGCGGCGGGATTGCGACACTGCTTGGCTTGCCGGCGAGCTGGATGGTGGGGGGAGTGCTGGCGGTAATGGCCGGGGCAATGGCGGGGTTGCCGATCGCCATGCCGGACCGGCTGCGCGATGTGGCGTTCTTGCTGATCGGTATGTCGATGGGCGCCAGCGTGGCGCCCGACAGTCTGCGCCTGATTGCCAGTTGGCCCGTAACCATCGCGGCGCTGGCGCTGGAGTTGGTGCTGATCATCGCGCTGACCGGCTGGATGCTGGCGCGGTTCTTCAAGCTCGATACCGGGACGGCCTATCTCAGCTCGTTCCCTGGGCATCTGTCGTTCGTGATGGGGATCGCCTCGGCGGGCGTGGGCAATGCAAGGCAGATCGTCATCATCCAGGTGATCCGCATCCTGATGCTGACCATCTGCGTGCCGATCGGGACCTTGTTCCTGCCGATCGACCATTTTGCGCCGCCGGTGGCGACCGAATTCCTCAATCTCTGGCAGTTGCTCGCGCTGGCCGCCGCGTGCGTGGCAATTGGGCTGATCTTCATGCGGCTCAAGATTCCGGCCGGCTTCGTGCTGGGCGCCATGGCGGCGGCGACAGCGGCCAAGCTGGGCGGGCTCTATACGGAGGCCATGCCGGCGCCGCTAGTGCTGGTGACGTTCGTACTGACCGGGGCGCTGATCGGCTCGCGCTTTGCCGGGATCAGCCGGCGGGAAATTCTGACCGCGGCCAAGGGCGGCGTCATCGCCACGGCCATGACTGTCGGCATCGTGACGCTGGTCGCGTGGGTGGCGAGCCTGATCGTCGACATGCCCTATGGGCAGATCTGGCTGGGGCTGGCGCCGGGGGCGCTGGAGGGCATGGGCGCGCTGGGCATTGCGCTAGGCTATGATACGGCGTTCATAGCGGCACATCATGTGATCCGGCTCTTGTTACTGAGCTTTGCAATTCCCACTGTTGTGGTGCTGATCCGCCGGCGCGGGCTCGCCACAATTGCGCGGCAAGGATAGAATCGAACCAGGAGATATTGCATGAACAAGTCCATTGCGCTGGGCCTTGCCCTTTCGGCCCTTTTGGCCACCCCCACGCTTGCCGCCCCCATCTGCAGCGGCACCTTTGGCCTGTCGCGCGAGTTGTACAGCGAGGCCGACATCAACGACTATAATTACAGCATGCTGCGCTCGAAGGGCGTCGACGTGACCCGCGTGGAGATCTGGGGCGGCTGCATCCGTGCCTTCGTGATCCAGGCCGATGGCAGCGAGCAGATGGAATTCTACGAGCCGACCAACTTCCGCCGGGTGGAATAGGCCAACTAGCCCTTGAAACTCACCCGAGGCTTTTTGCCAGGAGGCAGGCGCAGGAAGGCATAGCCATTAGCGCCCAGCTTCATCGCGTCGCGGGCGAGCGCAGCATTGGCGGAGATGGGCTCCAGCTCGGCACCGCTGGGCACGCCGCCGACCGATACGGTGTGGATATCGGCAGAGAGATTGAAGACGCAGAGCATCGCGTCTTCGCCCTTGCCGCGCCGGAAGGCCAGGATGGGCTCTGCAGTCTTGTAGAAGGTGATATCGCCGGTCTGCAGCACCGGATGGGTTTTGCGCCAGGCCAGGATGGTGCGGTAGAATGCCAGGGTGGAATTGGCATCGGCATTCTGGCCGGCGACATTGAGGGCGGACTGGGCGGGCTTGACCGGCAGCCAGGGCTTCCCGGTGGTGAAGCCATTGGGCGCCCTGCCCTCATCCCATGGCATGGGCGTGCGGCAGCCATCGCGGCCCTTGTCCTCGGGCCAGAAGCGGATGCCGCGCGGGTCGGTCAATTCCTCGAACAGCAGGTCGGTTTCGGGCAGGCCAAGTTCCTCGCCCTGATAGAGGCAGACCGAACCCTTGAGCGAGAGAACAAGGGCGGCCGTCTGGCGCGCGAGATCCCCGGCGGACCGGCTGAAGGGCGCCCAGCGCGTGACGTGGCGGGGCACGTCGTGGTTGGAAAAGCTCCAGCATGGCCAGCCATCGGGACCAGTCTTGAAAAACTGCTCAATGCACTTGCGAAAGTGGGCGGCGGTGAACTGCGGCCCCAGGAAATCAAAGCCGTAGCACATATGCAGCGTATCGCCGCCGGAGGTGTATTCGGCCATCAACTGCACGGATTTGTGGCTGTCCCCGACTTCGCCCACCGCGGTAGCGCCAGGGAATTCATTGAGCAACGCGCGGACCCGCTTGAGGAAGGCGAGGTTCTCCGGCTGGCTCTTGGAATGGCGGTGTTCCTGCATGTCATAGGGATTGACCGCATAGGCCAGGTGCTCGTTCTTGAGCTTGTTGGGCGGGTTGGAGCGCAGCTTCTTGTCGTGGAAATAGTAGTTGACGGTGTCCAGCCGGAAGCCGTCGATGCCGCGTTCCAGCCAGAAGCGCATGATGTCGAGCACGGCCTGCTGCACGTCGGGATTGTGGAAATTGAGGTCGGGCTGGCTGGCGAGGAAATTGTGCAGGTAATACTGGCCGCGGGTGGGGTTCCACTCCCAGGCGCGGCCGCCGAACACGGCGGGCCAATTGTTGGGCGGCGAGCCATCGGGCAGCGGATCGGCCCAGACATACCAGTCGGCCTTGGCATTGGTGCGGTTGAGGCGGGATTCGGCGAACCAGGGGTGCTGGTCCGAAGTGTGGCTCACCACCTGGTCCATGATGACCTTGAGGCCGCGCGCATGGGCCTGGGCGACGAGGCTGTCGAAATCCTGGAGGGACCCAAACAGGCGATCGACCTCGCGATAGTCGGAAACGTCATAGCCCATGTCATCCTGGGGCGACTGGGTGATCGGGGACAGCCAGATGCAATCGACGCCGAGGCCGGCAATGTGATCGAGCCGCCGGATGATGCCGGGCAGATCACCCACGCCATCGCCATTGCTGTCCTGAAACGAGCGCGGATAGACCTGATAAATTACGCCGCCACGCCACCATTCAGTCATTGCCGTCTCCAATGTTCGCAGCCGGACGCTAGCGGGTCGCGGCATGGAAGGGAATCCGCGACGACGCAGGAATGGCATGCGCGATGTCGAAATCGTTCGAGTCTGGTCGTCGTGTGGGCAAGAGGCAACAGGAGGACAGCATGACACATGTGTTGCGAGCGGCAGATCGGCCCCCGAGCACCAGCCGGACGATCCGCTTCGAAGGCGCGGCCTATGGCACCGATATCTCGTTTTTCGCGGTGGACAATGAACCCGGGCAAGGGCCGGCGCTGCATGTTCACCCCTACCCTGAAACCTGGATCGTCAAATCAGGCCGGGCGAGGATCGTGGCAGGAGACGAGACCTACGAGGTCGGGCCAAACGACATTGCTGTGGTGCCAGGCGGGGTGCCGCACAAATTCACCAATATCGGGGACGACCGGCTGGTGATCTTCTGCGTGCATGCAGCGGGTACGATGGTGCAGGAGGATCTGGAGTAGCTACTTGGCCGCGAGAAGGATTGGGTCAACCTCGATGAGACGAAGCGCCGTCACCATGTCGGCCGTGCCAAGCTTGTATTTGAGGAAGTGCGGCGTTTGGATGTGAGCCTGATAGGCGGCCTGGGAGGCATAGACTTCCAGGATGCGAATGTGATGCGGCGAATCCCTGTGCGCCACGGCATGGAGCATGAGAACACCCGGCTCACGCTCGACCGAGGCAGCGATTTCCTCGGCGAGCAATAGGCTATAGGCATTCAGCTGGTCGGGATCGACGTCGATCTCGGCAATCCGGACCATGCGTTCGTCGCCCGGCACCGTATCACACCACCGCGCTGATCAGCGGCTCGCCGGCGAAGTGGGCGTCGAGGTTGGCCACCAGCAGGGCACCCATGGCGTCGCGGGTTTGCACGGTGGCACTGCCCTGGTGGGGGCTGAGCACCACGTTGTCGAGGGCGAGGAAGCCAGCGGGGACCTGCGGCTCCTTTTCGAACACATCGAGTGCGGCCCCCCCCAAGCCACCATTCTGCAGCAGTTCCAGCATGGCCGGTTCGTCGACCAG
>NZ_JAKFDJ010000205.1:0-29970 GCF_036676215.1 Devosia sp.
ACGACGTACGTTTGATCGCATCGTACGGCGTACGAGTCAACCGCTCAGGGTCGACACTTGTCGCATTGCCGGTCAAAGGTGACGTTCTGACAGCGAGGAACACGGATGGCAGCCAAGCGTAGCGGTGCCCAGGGCAAACGGCCTCAACGGGCGAGTGTGTCACTTCAGTCCGCGGAACCACCTCTCTCTCTGGAACGCATTGTGGCGACCGCGGTAGACCTGCTGGACGCCCAAGGAGTCGACGGATTGACGATGCGTCGGCTGGCCGATCGCCTCGGCTCGGGCGCTATGAGCCTATATTGGCACGTCGACAACAAAGAGGAGGTCTTTGATCTGGCGCTGGACTCGGTGCTGGCATATCGCGGACCGCAGCAATTAGTTGAGACTCAAGACTGGCGCGGGGAGGTCGTTCATATGCTCGAAGACTGGCGCGCCATCATGCTGCGCCATCCTTGGTCGGCATCGCTGTTGCCGCGCCGGGCGCTCGGCCCGAGCATCCTCGGCCGCCTGGAACTGCTGAGCAAGACCTTGTCCAGAGCCGGTGTTGCGGACGCAGATCTGAACGTCGCGCTATGGTCGCTCTGGAACTATGTGATGGGCGCCACCATCACCCGGGCGAGCTTCGACGTCTCGGACGACGACAGGGCCGCCGCGCAGCAGCGCCTTACGCGTCTCAGCGAACGCTACCCGACAATCGAACGCTCTCGTCTGCTGCTGGATAGCGATTGGGATGGTGCTTTCCGGAAAGGCCTTGGCTTCCTGCTTGATGGCGTCGCTCCCAAGCAATGAGCATTCGTCATTTCATGGACGAGAGGGCACCGGATTGCCTCGACTTTCACGCTTGTGCCGTGGGTATCTCGAGGCCCGCGATCCGTGCAAGATCACGCCGGGCCCGTAAATCTCCCAATAGACATCCGCGCCGGGGTTACCGATCCATTCGCCACGGGACCGGTGCGGCGGACTCCCGTCCGGCAGATTGCCGGACGTTTTTCTGAAGATCAATTTCGCAGCGTTTGCGGCGCCGCGGATACTTTCATTTTATTAGGCCAGGCCGCGCGGGCGCACACCGCGCGTGGGATGCCGGCGTTGCGCCGGCGATTATGGGATATCGCGATGACCTCCGAACCGGTGCGTGATGTGTTCGATGCCGGGGGCCGCGGGCTGCAGCATCACGGGCTGCGCCGCGCCAATGAGCGTGCCGTGCTGACCGTGATCGCCTTCAATGCCGGCGTATCCAATGCCGACATCGCTCGTCTTTCTGGGCTGGCGCCGCAAACGGTCTCGGCCATTTTGACTGATCTCGAGCAGGCCGGCCTGACGGCCAAGGGCGAGGTGCTGCGGGGGCGGCGCGGTCAGCCCGCCACCCCGATCTTCCTGCGGGCCGACGGCGCCTTTGCCATCGGCGTCGAAATCGGCTGGCGTCATGTCGAAGTGGTGCTGGTGGACCTGCATGCGCAGGTGCTGGAGCGCCAGCATCGGGATCATGTCTTCCCAGACGCCAGCACCCTGCCGGCCGATATCGCCACCATGATCGGCGCCATGCTGGCGCCCCTGCCTGACGCGCAGCGTGCTCGGTTGCGCGATATCGGTGTGGCCATGCCCACCAATATTGCCGGTAATCTGCACCTGGTGGACGCCCCGGAGACGCAGCGTATCCTGTGGGACAAGCTGGATGTCGCGGACGAGCTGGCGCGTCTGACCGGACTGGCGGTGACGCTGAGCAATGATGGCAATGCCGCCTGCTGGGCCGAGCTGATCGCCTCCCCCCGGCCGCGGCCCGCCGACTTCATCTATTTCCTGATCTCCCGCTATATCGCGGCCGGCATCGTGGGGCAGGGCACCCTGTGGGAAGGGCCGAGCGGCAATTCGGCCAATCTTGGATCCATGCTGGTGAGCGACGGCGACGGGCGTCTGCAGGCGGCCCATTTCGTCGCTTCGCTAACCGCTCTCGAGCAGCGCCTTACGGCGGCCGGCTTTGCTGTCGATGCCACACAGATCGATCGCTGGGACTGGGCCGGCTTCGGCGATGTGCTCGATCAATGGATCGCCGACAGCGCCAAGGCCCTCGCCAGAGTGGTGTTCAACACCACGACGGTGATCGAAAGCGGGCTGGTGGTGCTCGATGGCGTGTTACCGGCGCCGATCATTGCGCGGTTGGTGACGCAGCTGGAAGCCGAATTGCAGCGCCTGCCCATTGCCCCCTATGTGCCACCCCAGGTGCTGCCGGGCCATCTTGGCGCGCTGGCGCCGGCCATGGGCGCCGCCCAGCTAACGCTTTACCGGCGCCACTTCTCACGCACGCTGGCGGACCTGGCCGGTTGATGCGGCGCTATCAAGGCTGTCGCGCAAGTGCCCGCTTGGCGTGAACACCACCGTGTGCCGGGGCAGGATGCGATGCTCGGTGCCGGTGCGCGGATTGCGTCCCAGCCGCTCGGCCCGCGAGCGGACCTGAAGCGAACCGAACGAGGTGAGCTTGACGGTTTCGGCCTGCATCAGGGCCGCGCCGAGCATCGCGAACATCGCGTCGCAGACGGCAGCCGCATCGGCCTTGCTGACGCCGGCACGGCGCGCGGCAACTTCGCTGAGCATGGCTCGCGTGATTGTTTTGTTCAAAGCTATGTCCCCCAGCTCTTAAATTCATAGGTGGAAGTTAAGCTCCTGTCGAGTCGGGCGCAGACCTGATGAAAGCTGAACCTTTCGATCAAGTTAAGTTGACATATTTTAGAATGGTTATAAGCTGGTGACCGTTCTATGAAGCAGCAATGCATAGCTTCGAGGGCGCCTAGCCCTCCCGTTTCGCCCAAGAGAGGTCCGCAGTGAGACTGACGCGTCAATCCAACTATGCGATCCGTACCCTGGTCTACTGTGCCGTCAACGAGCCAGGGCTGAGCCGGGTCGCCGATATCGCCCGGGCCTACAATATCTCCGAGTTGTTCCTGTTCAAGCTGATCAAACCACTGGTCGAAAATGGCCTGCTGGCCACCGTGCGCGGCCGCCACGGCGGCATAAAGCTGGGCAAGAAGGCCGAGGACATCACCCTGCTCGACACCATAAAGCTGACCGAAGAGAGCTTTGCCATGGCCGAGTGCTTCGAGGATGGCGCCGATTGCCCGCTGATCGGGGAATGCGATCTCAATGGCGCGCTGCGCGAGGCGCTGGGCGCCTTCTTCGACGTTCTGGCCAGCTACACCATTGCCGACCTCGCCAGCAAGAAGCGCTCCATCCGCGACCGCCTCGGCCTCAGCACACTCGAAGCGGTTATGGAACCTGCCCACTAGCCTTCCTACGTCTCCCCAAAGGAAGGTTATTATGAGTTTGACACTCATAATATCTTATGGTTTTCTCCCGTCACTGCAGAGCGCGGTCCGGCTGACAGCGCTGCGCCGAGACGACGGGGCTTGCTGCTTCCGTCTCCCCGGGCAGGTCAGGGTCCTCAACGCCCTGACCTGCCTTTTCTTTGTCCGCTAGCTATGCTCTACCGCGCCCATGGCCGCAGCACCCCTTCTTTCGCTCCAGAATATCCGTTTGACCTTTGGCGGCACCACGCTGCTGGAGGGCGCCGAGCTTATCGTTTCACCTGGCCAGCGCATCGCGCTGGTGGGTCGCAACGGCTCTGGCAAATCGACCCTGCTCAAGATCGCCGCAGGCGACGTGACCCATGACAGCGGCGTCCGCTTCGTCGAGCCCAGCGCTACCTTGCGCTACCTGCCGCAGGAGCCTGATCTCTCCGCCTATGCCACGACGCTGGACTATGTCGAAGCGGGGCTAGGACCGGGCGACGATGAATATCGTGCGCAATATCTGCTGAGCTCGCTGGGCCTGACCGGCGCCGAAAACCCGAAGAACCTGTCGGGCGGCGAAGGCCGTCGCGCTGCGTTGGCACGGGTGCTGGCGCCAAAACCCGATATATTGCTACTCGACGAACCCACCAACCATCTCGATTTGCCGGCCATCGAATGGCTGCAGGCCGAACTCGATTCGCTGCGCTCGGCCATGGTCCTGATCAGCCACGACCGCCGTTTCCTCTCCGACCTGACGCGGGCCACCGTCTGGCTCGACCGCGGCGTTACCCGCCGGCTCGACAAGGGCTTTTCCGCTTTCGAAGCCTGGCGCGACGATGTGCTGGAAGAAGAAGAGCGCGACCGCCACAAGCTCGACCGCCAGATCGTGCGTGAGGAACATTGGCTGCGCTATGGCGTCACCGCGCGTCGCAAGCGTAATGTGGGGCGGCTCGAACGGTTGTCCGGGCTGCGGCAGGACCGGCGCGAACAGCGGCGGGTCACCGGTTCGGTCAATATGCAGGTTTCCGAGGGCCGCACCTCCGGCGCCCTGGTGGTGGAAGCCGAGAACATATCCAAGAGCTATGGCGACCGCACCGTGGTGGGCGAGTTCTCGACCCGAGTGCTGCGCGGCGATCGCATCGGCATTGTCGGCCCCAATGGCGCGGGCAAGACCACGCTGATCAAGATGCTGACCGGCCTGCTGCAACCCGACGCCGGCACCATCAAGCTCGGCTCGGCGCTCGAACTGGCCATGCTCGACCAGGGTCGCGCCAAGCTCGATCCCGATACCAGGCTCAAGGATGCGCTGACCGGAGGCGGATCGGATACGCTCCAGATTAACGGCCAGCCCAAGCACGTCGTGGGCTATATGAAGGACTTCCTGTTCAGCCCCGAACAGGCCAATACCCCGATCGGCAAGCTCTCGGGCGGCGAGCGCGCCCGCGTGGCGCTGGCGCGCGCATTGTCATTGCCGTCAAACTTCCTGGTGCTGGATGAGCCGACCAACGATCTCGATCTCGAAACCCTCGACCTGCTCGAAGAGATGGTGAGCGACTATGCCGGCACGGCGATAGTGGTCAGCCATGACCGTGATTTCCTCGATCGCGTGGCCACCTCGGTGATCATTGCAGAGGGCGAGGGGGAGTGGATCGAATATGCCGGCGGCTATTCCGACATGGTGATCCAGCGTGGTGAAGGTGTCACGGCGCGGGGAAGCGCCAAGGCGCATCGGGCCGGCAAGACCAGCCTCGCGCAGACCGCAGCCGCTCCGACTGCCAACACCAAGCGCAAGCTCAGCTTCAAGGAAAAGCACGCGCTCGAAACACTGCCCAAGGAGCTTGAGCGGATCGAGGCCGAGATCAAGGCGATCAACGCCGCGCTGACGGCGCCCGATTTCTATACGCGCGACCCGGCTGGCTTTGCCGCCCAGTCGAAAGCGCTGATCGAGGCCGAAGCCAAGCGGGCCGCCGCCGAGGAGCAGTGGATGGAACTCGAGCTGCTGCGGGAAGAACTGGAAGGCTAGGGCCCTCTGGCCCGTCAGGCCTCCCAGTCGAACTTCGGCCTTGCCAGATAGTGTAGCTCTTCGGGCGCTTCGCCGCTGATGCGGCGAAGCAGGAGCGCGCCCATCCGGCGGCCGGCGTCGACGAAATCCTCGAATACCGTTTCGGCGCCGGGCTGGAACTGGGCAAACATTTCCGACGATTGCTTGGACACGACGTGAACGGTCTGGCCGACGACCTTGCCGCTGTCATTCAACGCGCCGATCACCGCCAGGGCGGAGACTTCCGAGGCACAAACCCAGCCATCGGGCCCGTCGGGACGCTTGGTGCGCTTCATCACATAGGTGCGGATCGCATCGGTGGCGCTGCCCAGATTGACGTCTGCGGCGAACTCGTACTCGATGCCGGCCTCCTTGGCGGCGCGGATCATGCCGGTCTTGAGGTGGTCGGTATAGGTCAGCGCGCTGTCGGGCAGGATGATCGAGACTTTTCGGCAGCCCTTGCTGACCAGCCGCATCGTTGCACCAAAGGCATAGGCTTCATTGTCGAAATCGACCGAAGGATAAGCCTCCGGCCAGTTGGTGCGGCCATGGCTGACAAAGGGAAAGTCATTGTCGATGAGAAAGCGGATTCGCTCGTCGAAGCTTTCCGCCTTGGAGAAGATGACGCCATCGGCCATGCGGTTGCGCACGATATGTCTGATCGGCTCAAGCGGCTGCACATTGCGGAACAGGGGCGTGATGACGATGTGGTAGGCTGTGTCGCGCACCGCTTCGCTCAACCCGGTGACGATAGCAGACCCGAAGCCATAGATCTGTTCGTCCGGCTCCAGCACCAAGGCGATGACATTGGTGCGGCCGGTCTTGAGGCGAAGCGCCGCCCGGTCGGGCAGATAGCCGATCTCCGCGGCGATCTTCTGCACCCGGTCGCGCGTATCCTGCGCCAGTTCGGGCGCATTGTTGAGGGCGCGGGAAATGGTGGTTACGGCAAAACCGGTCATCTGCGCGATGGTCTTGAGCGTCGGCTTGCCGGATGGCTTGACGCCGCGCTTGCCTTTGCTGGCAGCCGGCACGTCGTCTTCGGACAATTTATCTACCCCTCGGACCCGCCCTTCGGCGGGCGGTGACGCTTGTTGAGCAGGGACAACACCAGATTGTCCTGTCCACTTCAAGCGTCCCATTCCACCGGCGGTCGATGAGGTGCGTACGTCAAATATGACGTAAAAAATCATGTTTTGAATTACGACCAATGTCGAGCAGTCTTTTTCGAGATTTCTGCATTCTCTGGTGGCTGGCGCTCTAGCAATTGCGCCAAAACGCTCCTATCTTGCCGTCACTGCATCGGCACATGCCGATGTTTGCCGTTCAACCAGCGGGAAAGGAATGAAGATGACCACATCGAATACCTTCACCATCCATGCAGGTTGCTCGTACGTACGCACCGGCCTCCACGCCAAACGCTGGCAAGGGATCTGTCGCTCGAAACGAATGTGACCTCCGTCACGCCTTCGTCTCACTCTTTCGATAGAACCCCAGCGTTGCCGGCCAGGATGGTGCAAGCCCACTAGCTCACCTCAATATTGGTCTGTGCAATGCGCAAGTGGAGAATCCACCCATGCAGGAAAGCAGTCTCGACCGGGCCAAGGCCCACAAGCCCATCGTCATAGAAGTCGGCGGCGAACCGCTCGGCGTCGTGGTGCCGCACGCCGACGGATATCGCTTCCTTGCCGTCAAGCTGCCGGCCTTTGCCATCGACGGCCAGCACTTCGAAACGGTTGAAAAGGCGCACTTCGCCGTGTCCCAGGCCGTTCGCAACGGCAGCCCCGACGTCGCATAAAAAAGGCGAGGCCATGGCCTCGCCTTTGTTTCCCCAAATAGCGCCGAGCGCCTCAGTCGTCATTGGTGGCGTTGAGTTCCTGCGGGTGCTTGCCTTCGCTGGCGGGTGGCACCGGGTCCAGCGCTATGTCGATGGCCTCTGCCAGGGCCTCGATATCGACCCGGATCGCGCCCACGCCGGCTTGCCGTTGCAGTTCCGCCGCTATGGCTGTGGCGATGGCCTGGCGGCGAATACCATCCTCGCTATCCATTGCCATCAATGGATACTCCCTGCTCGTCGATCCGCACCTCCACGCCGGGGCGCGCCTGCTGCTGCTGGTACGAATAAATGCCAAAGCCGACGATCACGATCAGCAGGACGGCGATCACGGCATATAATCCATTGCGGCTCATAGAAAACTCCTGACGCTTGCATCTAATGCAACGCACCAAGACGAGACTGGTTCACCTCGACTCTTATTCCTGTGCGGCGATGGCGCGCAGCGCCATGACGAAGGCGGTGACGCTGATGGCCAGCGGGCCGGAATTGTCGATGATGATCGGGGTTATGCCAGCGGGGACCGGGGCGCCTTCGCGTGCCAGGCGCGCCGTGATCTGGTCGGCATTTTCGCGCCCGCGGCGCACCAGCCGCTCGGCGCGCCGGGAAATCTCGGCCGTGATCAACGCCACGGCGCAGGCGGGGTACTTGGCGCGCGCCTCGGCCACCACATGGCGCGAGACATTGGCCACCACCACCTTGCCCAGCGCCAGATCGGTGTCGACGCTGAGGGGCAGGGCGTAGCGCAGATTATGCGCGTCCCAGGAGAGGGCGAAACGGCCAGCTGCCTCCATCTGCCGGAAGGTCTCGGCATCAAGACTGTCATGCTCCTCACCACCGGCATCGGGGGGGCGCGTCACGAGGCGCCGGACAAAGACGAAGCGCTTGTCGTTTTCCAGCGCATGACGCGCGCCGCCGATCAGCGTGTCCTTGCCGACCCCCGAGGGGCCTACGACCAGGACAAGTGAACCGAGCGATCGCACCATGCCGTCAGCTTACCCTGTTGCCTTGCCGCCAGACACCCCGCACGACCGGCATGCCGCCGATCATCTGTACGCGCACCAGATCAGCCCGCTTGCCGATAGCGATCTCGCCGCGATCATCGAGCCCGGCAGCGCGGGCCGGGTTGCGCGTCACGGTCGCCAGGGCCTGGGGCAGTGAGAGGCCATCGACCCGCTCCGGCAGCATGAAAGCGGCCTGCAACAGGGCAAATGGCACGTAATCCGAGCTCAATATGTCCAATAGTCCCGCCCGCACCAGATCCGTTGCCGAGATATTGCCTGAATGCGAGCGTCCGCGCACCACATTCGGCGCCCCCATCAGGATTGCGAGTCCCGCATCATGGGCAGCGGCGGCGGCTTCGAGCGTGGTCGGGAATTCGGCTATGGCGACGCCGTCCAGCACCGCCTCTTCCACATGTGCCAGGGTGGCATCGTCATGGCTCGCCATAGCCAGGCCCATGGCGCGCGCCCGGTCCACCAGATGCCGGCGGTTAGGGGCTGCATAGCGCTCATGCTGTGCCAATGCCGCGGCCAGGTAGCGCTCGACCTCTTCCTCGGTCACCCCGAGCTGCTTCTTGTAGAACAGCTTGTAGGTTTCCATTGAGGTGAACTGGCGCTGCCCGGGCGTATGGTCCATCAGCGAGACGAGCCGGGTGGTAGGGTGCTCTGCGAAGCTCTCGAAATGCTCGATGACATCAGCACTGGGCAGCTCGCAGCGCAGATGGATGAGATGGTCGGCCCTCAGCCAGTCTTTGGCGCGCGCATCACGCACCGCATCGACCAGCCGGCCGGCATGCTGGAGCATCTCGGGCATGTCCAGGTCCGAGCCGATGCGCACCGCATCGAACACGGTGGTGATGCCCGAACCGGCGATCTGCACATCATGGGCATGCAGCGATGCCATCGCATCCCAGAACACGCCCGGTCGCGGGCGGTAATGGTTTTCGAGGTGATCGGTGTGCAGCTCGACCAGGCCCGGGATGAGATAGTCGCCATCCAGGTCCTCGCCGGCCTGGGCCGGTCCGGTCTCGATGGCGGCGATGATCCCGTCGCGCACAGCAACACTGCCTTCGATCATTTCCCCCGCCAGCACGACGCGGGCATTGTGAAAGTTCGTCACGCCCATCAAACGCCCGCTCCTAGCTTGAAATCGGCCACCCGGCGGAACGGCTTGCCAGCGTCCGGCTCATGAAACAGGCTCAAGCGGTCGAGCAGCACCTCGTCCTCTAGCACCGGTCCGAACCAGGTGGTCGCGGCCTGGGCGATTTCCACCGCATCACCGGCGGTGAGCCGGTCGGTCAGCGTCATGTGGAAGCGGAACTCCTCGAACACGTAGGGGTAGCCATATGCGCCGAGCAGTTCGGTTTGCCGCTCGCTGAGACCCTTGCCAGCGCGGGCGGCGCGGTCCTTGGTCGACATTGGCGCGCGAAAGGGATCGAAGTCTTCCACCACATATGCGGCGAAATCGGCCAGCGCCTCGTTCTCGCCGTCGACCATCAGGGCGAGGAACCCCTGCAGGGAGGCGAGCTTGAGCTTGCCCAGGTTGATGGGCCGGTGCCGCGTGGCGAAATCGGCCAGCGCGGCGTGCAGGTCGGCCTCGCTGCAGCCCTCGGCCAGCGCCATCGGCGCCTTGAGCGTGGCGTGGAATCCGTAGCGATTGGCGGACTGGGTGAGGTTGAGCAGGCGGTCCCGGTCAATGCCGGCAACCGGACCATTGACGAGATCGCCATCGCTGGCGTCGCGCCCAAGCCAGGTGGCGGCCCGCTCCCACAGATTGCTGGTGGCGGACGGGGCAAAATAGATCGCGAATCGTTCTGTCATGAAAACTCCTCACCCCTGCCGCTATGCGTACTCTATGTCTGTGGTTTGACACCTGTGCACGCAGCCCCATGCTGGCTACCCTTGCCCGCAGCGAATCGCAAGCCGAGAGAAACAATGGATCGCGCCCTGCTTGAACAGATGTTTCACCGCGCCGTGGCGCAGGCGCAACCCGCACTTGGTGTCCGTCTGCATCTGCCGCAGCGGCCTGCGGGCCGCACGGTGGTTATTGGGGCCGGCAAGGCTTCGGCCCAGATGGCGCGGACGTTTGAAGAGGCCTGGGACGGCCCGCTCACAGGGTTGGTGGTGACCCGCTACGGCTATGCCGAGGCCTGCAAGCGCATCGAAATCGTCGAGGCGGCCCATCCGGTGCCCGACGAGGCAGGCTTCCTCGCGGCGCGGCGCATCATGGAGACGGTGTCGGGGCTGAGCCCGGACGATCTGGTGGTGGCACTGATTTCGGGCGGCGGTTCGTCCCTGCTGCCGGCGCCCGCGCCGGGCCTGACGCTCGACGACGAACAGGCGATCAATCGCTCGCTACTGGCCTCGGGCGCGCCGATTTCGGTGATGAACCTCATCCGCAACCAGTTCTCCGTCATCAAGGGTGGGCGTCTGGCGGCCCATTGCGCTCCAGCGCGCGTGGCGACCCTGGTGGTATCCGACGTCCCCGGCGACGATCCGGCGGTAGTGGCTTCAGGCCCCACTATTCCCATGGCTGGCACGCGCGAGCTGGCGCGCAAATATGCCAATCTCTATCGGATCGACCTGCCGCCCCATGCCCATGCCCTGCTAACGGGCGACGACAATCTGGCGCCGTTGCCGGGCGATCCGGTTTTTGCCCGCAACAGCGTGCGCACCATTGCCTCGGCGGCATTGTCGCTGGATGCCGCAGCGGAGCTGGCGCGCCGACAGGGAATCGAGGCGGCAATCCTGTCCGATTCCATCGAAGGGGAATCGCGCGACGTCGCGCAGGTGCTGGCGGCCATGGCCCGCGAGGTGTCGCAGCGCAACCGTCCCTTCAAGAAACCGGTTGTGCTGCTTTCGGGCGGCGAAACCACGGTGACCCTGCGCGGCCGCGGCAGGGGTGGCCGCAATGCCGAATTCCTCTTGGCGCTGGCTATCGCCATCGACGGTGTCGATGGCATCAGTGCGCTGGCGGCCGATACCGATGGGATAGACGGCTCCGAGGACAATGCCGGCGCCTTTGTCGACGGCGGCACGGCAACGCGTTTGCGCAAGGCGGGCATCGATCCGCTGGCGGCACTGGCGGCCAACGACGCCTGGGGTGCCTTCAACGCCATAGGCGACCTGCTGGTGACCGGGCCTACCGGCACCAATGTGAATGACTTCCGGGCCATCGTAATCCGCTAGTGCGTTTATGCGTGGCGCGAGACGCGATAGGCTGACACCAACGACCTCGATCCGGGGATGGGAATGGCAAAGGCAGTGGGCATTGGCGGCGTCTTCTTCCGCGCTCGAGACACCAAGATACTCGAGGCCTGGTATGAGACGCATCTCGGCATCAGCGGCTTCTGGAACCAGGAAGCAGGCCCCACCGTCTTTGCGCCATTCAAGGGCGATACCGACTATTTTCCCGCCGACCGGCAGACCATGCTCAACTTCCGTGTCGATGACCTCGATGGTCTGATTGCCCAATTGACCGCGGCGGGCATTGCGGTCGAAACACGGCCCGAGGAATGGGACACCGCTGAAACGGGTCGCTTCGGACGGATTATCGATCCGGAAGGCAACCACATCGAATTGTGGCAGCCGCCCTCCGCCTGAAAACAAAAAATCATACAATTCGACGCCCGGCCCCCTTGGCAGGGGTGGGGTGGCTCTGTTCTATACGCGGCACTTTCAGGGAGAGCCGCCTCATGGCCAAACGCAGGATCGCCGTCATTGGCGTCGGCAAGATCGCACAGGACCAGCACCTGCCGGTGATCGACGCATCCCACGATTTCGAACTGGCAGCGACCGTGTCGATGCGTGGGCTGAGCCACGATGGCCTGCCGGTGTTCAAGACACCCGCCGAGCTCTATGCGGCCTTGCCCGACATTGGCCTGGTCTCGATCTGCACCCCGCCCGGCATCCGCCATCAATATGTCCGCGAGGCGCTCGATGCCGGCAAGGACGTGATGATGGAAAAGCCCCCCACCACGACGATTTCCGAGCTCGACGACCTGATCGCCCATGCGCGACGGCTCGACCGTGTGCTCTACCAGACCTGGCATTCCCAATATAACGCTGCTGTCGACCGGGCCAAGGCGATCATCGCCGAACAGGGTGTCAAATCGGTCCGTATCGACTGGCGCGAGAGCGTGCGCAAATGGCATCCCGGCCAGGACTGGGTTTGGGAGCCGGGCGGGTTCGGCGTGTGCGACCCGGGCATCAATGCGTTGTCGATCTTCACCAAGGTGATGCCATTCCCGGTATTCGTCGAAAGCGCCAGGCTCACCTTTCCGGCCAATAGGCAGACGCCGATCGATGTCGAGATCGCCTTCAAGTCGGGCCAGTTGCATCAGCCCAAAATGTCGGCCGGCTTCAACTGGCTGGAAGAGAGCGGCGAGATCTGGACCATCCGCTTCGAGACCGGCACCGGCGATGTGCTCAAGCTGGAAGGCGGCGGGCGGCGGCTATTGGTCAACGACCAACTGGTGCTCGAGCATGGCGATGCTGAGTATGCCGCCATGTATGATCATTTCGCCGATCTGCTCGACCGCCACGAAAGCGACGTGGACGCCACCCCGCTGCGGCTGATGAGCGACGTCTTCCTGATGGGCGCGCGCGAAAACGGGCCTGACTTCGAATGGTAGGCTGAGCGGCCTACTTCCCCGCATCGGTCAGCGTCTGCAAGTCCTCCTCGCTCAGCTTCAGCCGCACGCCCTTGGCGAGGCTCTTGAGCTGGTCCACCGAGGTGGCCGAGGCGATGGGCGCGGCGACACCCGGCTGCGCGACGAGCCAGGCAAGGGACACTTCGGCCGGCGTCGCGTCATTGGCCTTGCCGACACGATCCAGCGCATCGAGGATGCGGAAGCCCTTGTCGTTGAGATAGCGCTCCATCCGCGCGCCGCGCGGGCTCTTGCTGAAGTCACTCGTCGAGCGGTATTTGCCGGTCAGGAAGCCGGCGGCGAGGCTGAAATAGGGGATGATGCCGATGTCTTCCTTGATCGCCAGATCCTGCAACTCGCCCTCGAAAGCCGAGCGGTCATAGAGATTGTATTCAGGCTGCTCGGTCTCGTAGCGCGGCAGCGATTTGATCACGGCCGTCTCATGCGCGTCGCGGATCATCTGCGGCGTGAAATTGGACGAGCCGATCACCCGCACCTTGCCTGAGCGGATCAGCATGTCGAACGCCTCGAGGGTTTCCTCATGCGGCGTTTCCGGGTCCGGCCGGTGGCTCTGGTAGAGGTCGATATAGTCGGTCTGCAGGCGCCTGAGGGAATCCTCGACCGCCAGCTTCACATAGGCGGCCTTGAGCCCCTTCTTGTCCGGCGCCATGTCCGAGCCGAGTTTGGTGAAGATGTACATGGCCTCGCGGTTGCCGCGCGCCTTGAGCCATTCCCCGATCAGGGTCTCCGACTTGCCCTTGCCATAGACGTCAGCGGTATCGATGGCGGTGAAGCCCTCATCCACGAAGGCGTCGAGCACGGCAAATCCGACCTCCCTGTCCACCGTCCAACCGAAGACATTGCCCCCGAACACCAGGGGTTCAATGACCAGTTCACTGCGTCCGAGCGGGCGGCGATCCATGATGCTTCTCCAGTTAGATGTGCGGGCTAAACGCCTGCCTCACCATTCGGTTCGTTTGGCGCTGGCACGCGCGGCGCGCAGAAGGCCAGTGCGCTGGTCACGGCGTGAAGCGAGCCAGTCAGGTCGATATAGGCAAAGCTGCCCGCACGATCATCTGCATGACGCAGATAGATGAATGTGCCCTGGGCGATACGCTCCAGCAGCCAATCGGCGTCTTCCAAGAACTGACCGCCATAGGGCGCGCTGGAGGGCTCGGCCAGGAAGCTGGCATTCTCGCGATCGAGCGTCATCTCCCAGGCACCAAGCACATCGGGCCGGCTGGTGTGTATATGTATGCCAGTCGTGAAATCGTCCTCGCAGCGCACGACGAGGCAGGTGAAACTGTCCGGCGTCGTTTCCCGATCGCAGCCCAGCGTGGCGCGGTCGCCTTCGCCCGGCAGTGGCGAATAGTGCCAACCCGCCTGTTGCGCAGCGGCCGGCCCCGCCACCAGGCAGAGCGTCAGGATCAGGGCTTTTTGGGTTCGATCAGGTCCCATTTGTTTCCGTAGAGATCCTCGAATACCGCCACAGAACCATAGGCCTCGTGCCGTGGCGCCTCGAGAAAGCGGATACCCTGCTTCACCATGGCGGCGTGGTCACGCGCAAAACTGGTGGTGTTGAGAAAGAACATGACGCGCCCGCCGCCCTGCTTGCCTATGGCGGCACGCTGGGTCTCGCCGTCGGCCTTGGCCAACAGCAATTGGGCGCCATTCTGTCCCGGCGGCGCCACTAGCACCCAGCGCTTGCCGCCACCCATATCGGTATCGGTGACGAGATTGAATCCGAGGCGGTCGCAGTAAAACGCGATGGCATCATCATAGTCGGAGACCAGGAGCGCGACGGTGGCGAGTGATTGGGTCATGGCACGCATGGATCACCAGCCGGTCGTCCGGGTCAAGCCATCGCGGACGTGCCGAACGGTTCATTTCAAAACCGTCCAATCCTGTGGAAGGCTGTTCTAGCAGTCATCAGATTGACCAAATGGTCAAACTATCCCATTGCGCTCCTTTGGATTCTACGCTTTGTTGGCGCTTAAGCCCCGGTTGGCAAGCCGGGAGCGCATAATATTCGGGAGACAACAATCATGAAATTGATGAAAACGCTGCTGGCGGCAACCGCTATGCTGGCGCTCGCAGCTGGTGCGGCCCAGGCCAAGCAGCTGGTATTTTGCTCTGAAGCTTCGCCTGCCCATTTCGATCCCGGTCCGACCACTGGTGGCAATGATTTCGACGCATCCGCGCACACCATGTATGACGGCCTTGCCGCTTTCGTTCCCGGCAGCACCGACGTGGAACCCGGTCTTGCCGAAAGCTGGGAAGTCTCCGCAGATGGTCTGGAAATCACCTTCAAGCTGCGTGCGGGCGTCAAGTTCCACACCCAGCCTTATTTCACGCCCACGCGTGACTTCAACGCCGACGACGTGATCTTCTCGTTCGAGCGCCAGTACAAGGAAGACAACCCGTTTTTCGCGTATCTGGCCAACCTGACCTGGGACTATTACCAGGGCATGGATATGCCGCGCTACGTCAAGGAGATCGTCAAGGTCGATGACCTGACCGTCAAGTTCGTGCTCAGCGAGCCCAATGCGCCGATGATCGCCAACCTGGCAATGCCGTTCGGCTCGATCGTCTCCAAGGAATATGCCGACCAGCTCGCCGCTGCCGGCACGCCGGAACTGTTGTCCACCCAGCCGATCGGCACCGGTCCGTTCAGCTTCGTCGACTATCAGCTCGACTCGGTTATCCGCTATGCCGCCAACCCTGACTACTTCGGCGGCAAGCCCGCCATCGACGACCTGATCTTCGCCATCACGCCCGACCAGTCGGTGCGGGCGCAGAAGCTGATCGCCGGTGAATGCGACATCATCCCCTATCCGGCTCCGGCCGATGTTCCCATGCTGCAGGCCAATGCGGACCTGACCGTGCTGGAGCAGGAAGGCCTCAATATCGGCTATATGTCCTATAACGTCACTGAGGCGCCGTTCGACAATGTGAAGGTGCGCAAGGCGCTTTCGATGGCCATCGACAAGCAGGCCATCGTGGAAGCCGTTTATCAGGGTGCCGGCCAGGTCGCCAAGAACCTGATCCCGCCCACCATGTGGTCGTATAACAACGAAGTCGCCGACGATACCTATGACGTCGAAGGTGCCAAGGCGCTGCTGGCTGAAGCTGGTGTCACCGAACTGACCACCGACCTCTGGGCCATGCCGGTCAGCCGTCCCTACAATCCCAACGCCCAGCGCGTTGCCGAGATGATCCAGGCCGACTGGGCCGCGGTCGGGGTTACGGCCAATATCGTGACCTATGAATGGACCGAATATCGCGAACGCGGCAAGGCCGAGGGTCGCAAGGGTCCGTTCCAGATCGGCTGGACTGGCGACAATGGTGATCCGGACAACTTCTTTGCCACCCTGTTCTCATGCTCGGCCATTGGCGTTTCCAACTACTCGTTCTGGTGCAACGAGGAATTCGAGGACCTGATCCAGAAGGCCAAGGTGACTGCCGACGCGACCGAGCGGACCGCGCTCTATGAGCAGGCGCAGGTGATCTTCAAGGCTGAAGAACCAGCTCTGACCCTCGCGCATTCTAAGGTCTTCGTGCCGATGAACAAGCGCGTGACGGGCTTCGTCCAGAGCCCCTTGGGTGATCACGTCTTCGACAATGTCGATGTCACTGAATAACTAGACCAGGCGGCGCCGGGCTTTGGTCCGGCGCCTCCGCTCAAGAAACAGCCCATGATTTCCTACATTTTCCGCAAGTTGCTGCTGATCGTTCCCACCGTCATCGGGATTTCGATCTGCGCCTTTGCCTTTGTCCGGCTGCTGCCGGGTGACCCCATCCTCGCCATGGCCGGCGAGCACGGCGTGACGCCCGAGCGCTATGAAATTCTCAAGGAAGCCTTCGGTTACAATCTGCCGATCTGGCAGCAATATCTCAATTATCTCGGCCAGGTGCTGACTGGCGATTTTGGCGTTTCCCTCGGCACCAAGCGCCCGGTGTTGAACGAATTTCGGGCCCTTTTCCCGGCCACGGTCGAATTGGCGCTCTGCGCGATCATCCTCGCCACCGTCGTGGGCGTGCCGGCCGGCGTTCTGGCTGCCGTCAAACGCGGCTCCTGGCTCGATCAGGGGACGATGGGTGTGGCCCTCACCGGCTATTCCATGCCGATTTTCTGGTGGGGCCTGCTGCTGATCATGTTCTTTTCCAGCTATCTTGGCTGGACGCCGGTTTCGGGCCGCATTGCCCTCAATTTCTTCCTGCGGCCGATTACAGGCTTCATGACCATCGATAGTCTGCTCTATGGCAATTGGCCGGCCTTCGTTTCGGCACTGCGCCACCTGATCCTGCCCACGGTCGTCCTGGCCACCATTCCGCTGGCGGTGATCGCTCGCCAGACCCGCTCGGCCATGCTCGAAGTGCTGGGTGAGGATTATGTGCGTACCGCCCGCGCCAAGGGTCTCTCACCCAGGCGCGTCGTCAATGTGCATGCCTTGCGCAATGCGCTCATTCCCGTGGTCACCACGATTGGCCTGCAGGTGGGCGCCCTAATGGCCGGCGCTATCCTCACCGAGACGATCTTCTCCTGGCCCGGCATCGGCAAGTGGATGATCGAATCCATCCTCAAGCGTGATTATCCTGTGGTCCAGAGCGGGCTGCTGCTGATCGCGCTGATTATCATGGCGGTCAATCTGATCGTCGATGTTCTTTACGCGGTCATCAATCCGCGCATTCGGGTGCGATGATGACAGACATCCCCAAACCGGTCGCAACCAGTCCCAGGGGGACTCGCGGCGCCGCCTTTGCCGAATTCTGGCACTATTTCTCGATGAATCGTGGGGCCGTGATCGGCCTTGCCGTGGTCGCCATATTCATCGTCCTGGCGCTCCTGGCGCCGTGGATCGCGCCCTATGTGCCCGAGCAACAGTTCCGCGGCTTCGACAAGATGCCGCCGTCCTGGATGAGTGGCGGTGACGCCAGATTCTTCCTGGGCACCGACGAAGTTGGTCGCGATATCCTGTCGCGTCTCATTCACGGCGCGCGCTATTCGCTCTCCATCGGCCTGGTTGTGGTGACCATTGCCGCCACGGTCGGCGTTATCCTGGGTCTGCTGGCCGGCTATTTCCGCGGCTGGGTCGATGTCGCCATCATGCGCGTCATGGATATCATCCTGGCCTTTCCCTCGTTGCTGCTGGCTCTTGTGCTCGTGGCCATCCTGGGGCCGGGGCTGCTCAACGCCATGCTGGCAATCGCCCTGGTGCTGCAGCCGCACTTTGCTCGTCTGGTGCGGGCATCGGTCATGGCCGAGAAGAACCGTGAGTATGTGACGGCCGCCAAGCTTTCGGGCGCCGGCCATTTCAGGCTTATGGTCGTCACCATCCTGCCCAATTGCGTCGCGCCGTTGATCGTTCAGGCCACGCTTTCCTTCTCCAACGCCATTCTGGACGCGGCGGCTTTGGGCTTCTTGGGCATGGGGGCGCAGCCGCCAACCCCCGAATGGGGTACCATGCTGGCCAGGGGCCGCGAATTCATCAGCAGCGCCCCCTGGATCGTAACGTTCCCGGGCCTCGCCATTCTCATCACCGTGCTGGCCATCAACTTGGTCGGCGACGGGTTGCGCGACGCACTCGATCCCAAGCTCAAGAGGAGCTGACTCATGCCCCTGCTTGATATCAAGAACCTGACCGTCGCCTTCGACACCTCCATCGGCCTGTTCAAGGCCGTCGATGGCATCGACGTGTCGGTCGATAGCCGCGAAGTGCTGGCCATTGTCGGGGAATCCGGCTCCGGCAAGTCGGTCGCCATGCTGGCGGTAATGGGGCTCTTGCCCTCGACCGCAACGGTCACCGCCGACAAGATGGAGTTCGAGGGCGTCGACCTCCTCAAGATGAGCCCGCACGACAAGCGCAAGATCATCGGCAAGGACATTGCCATGATCTTCCAGGAGCCGGTTGCGAGCCTTAATCCCTGCTTCACCGTGGGCTTTCAGCTCGAAGAAGTGCTGGCCAGGCATCTGGGCCTGCGTGGCAAAGCGGCGCGCGATCGGGCCATCGAACTGCTCAACCTCGTGGGCATCAAGGACGGTGCCGAACGGCTTGGCGCCTTCCCGCACCAGATGAGCGGTGGCCAATGCCAGCGCGTCATGATCGCCATGGCCATTTCGTGCAATCCCAAGCTCCTGATCGCCGACGAGCCGACCACGGCGCTCGACGTGACCATCCAGAAGCAGATCCTCGATCTCTTGGTTCGCCTACAGGCCGAACACGGCATGGGGCTGATCATGATCACCCACGATATGGGCGTGGTCGCCGAAACCGCCGACCGCGTCATCGTGCAGTATAAGGGGCACAAGATGGAGGAGGCCGACGTGCTGTCCCTATTCGAGAACCCCAAATCCAACTACACGCGGGCGCTGCTCTCTGCGCTGCCGGAAAACGCGGTCGGCGATCGCCTGCCCACGGTCTCCGACTTCGTCTTCGAACCGGCGTCGGGGGGCTGAGACATGACCACACCCGTTCTCGAAGTCCGCAACCTTACGCGCGACTACGTCACCTCCGGCGGCTTCCTCCGACCGGCCAAGGTGGTCCGTGCCGTCAAGGGCGTGAACTTCACGCTGCAAAAGGGCAGGACCCTGGCCGTGGTCGGTGAAAGCGGCTGCGGCAAGTCGACCCTGGCTCGCATGATTACGCTGATCGATCCGGCGACCTCGGGCGAGATCCTCATCGATGGCCTGCCGGTCAATGCCGACCACGTCACCCGCGAAATGCGCCAGAAGGTGCAGATCGTGTTCCAGAACCCCTACGGCTCGCTCAATCCGCGCCAGAAGATCGGCGACGTGCTGGCAGAACCCTTGCTGCTAAACACCAGCATGCAGGCAGCAGAACGCCGGCAAAAGGCGATGCAGATGCTGCTCAAGGTCGGCCTCGGCCCCGAGCACTTCAACCGCTATCCGCACATGTTCTCCGGCGGCCAGCGCCAGCGCATCGCCATCGCCCGGGCATTGATGCTCAATCCGAGTTTCCTGGTGCTGGACGAGCCGGTCTCGGCGCTGGATCTGTCAGTGCAGGCGCAGATTCTCAACCTTCTCAAGGATTTGCAGGACGAGTTCGGGCTGACCTATGTCTTCATCAGCCACGATCTGAGCGTCGTGCGCTACATCGCCGACGAGGTGATGGTGATGTATTTCGGCGATGTGGTCGAGCACGGCACGCGCGACGAGGTGTTCGGCAATCCGCAGCACGAATATACGCGCACCCTGTTCGCCGCGACGCCCAATGCCAGCGTCGAGAGCATCAGGGCGCGCCTGGCCAGGAAGGCGGCGATGGCGGGGTAGTGCCCCGCCTGCGTCTTAGCCAACAACCATCCGCTGGCCTGCTTTGGCCGATGCCATCATTGCGTCGATCAGCCGATGCACCTGCAATGCCGTGTGGCCGGTACTGACGGGCGGTCGGCCATGGCGGACCGCATCGGCAAAGTCAGCGATCTGCGCGGCGTGCCAGTCGAAGGGGAAGGCCATTGGATCGGCGCCGCCCCCACCCTGGCTGGCCTCGCCCTCGGTGATCGTCTCGCCCGCCATGGTCCGGACCGTCAGGTTGCCGGCCGTCAGCGTGGCGCTGGCCTTCTCGAAATTGAGCGTCAGGCTCTCCGGGCCGCCGGGGAAACTGGCGGTGGTCGCCATGACGGCGCCGACTGCGCCATTGGCAAACTCCAGCCCGGCCGAGACGAAATCCTCGGTCTCCATCTCGTGCAATCGCGTCGTCTTGGCCATGGCAGTGACAGCACTGACCTCGCCGCAGAGGCTGAGCATCAGATCGAGCGAGTGGATGGCCTGGGTGATGAGGACGCCGCCGCCATCCTGGGCAAAGGTGCCGCGACCCGGCTGGTCGTAATAGCCCTGCTGCGGCCGCCACCACGGCACCATCAGATGCACAGCTTCCAGCCGTCCATAGCGGTTTTCGGCAACTGCCTCGGCGAGATAGCGGGAGGCGCGGCGGAACCGGTGCTGGAAGATGACGCCGAGCGTCGCGCCCGCCGCGTCGCAGAGCCCGACGATCCGTTCGGCCGCCGCCAGCGTACGCTCGACCGGTTTTTCCAGCAGCACATGCTTTCCCGCCTTGGCCGCCGCCGCCACAATGGCTTCGCGCGCGTTGGGCGGAGTCAGCACCAGCACGGCGTCGAGCCGCGGGTCGGCCAGCAGCGCCTCGTAGCTTTCCGCTTCCGGGAAGCCGTAGCTGCTGCAGAACGCGGCGCGCTGGGCGGCGTCGCGCCGATAGACACCGAGCACGGCGATATCCTTGCTCAACGATTGCAGGGCCAGGGCATGCGGCCTGGCGCCCATGCCGGCGCCGATCACGCCAATCCCGAACCGCCCCTGCTCGTCACTCATGCCAGCACTCCTCGCTCACGCACCCTTGCGGGACCGATCAATGCCCTATGAGGGCCGGTTTGAGAAGGGCGTCAGGACGCCTTGCGCCAGGCCTTGGTGGTGAGGAAGGTTTCAAAGTCCGCGGCGCTGAGCGGTCGGGAGAAGGCATAGCCCTGCAGAATATCGCAGCCGAGATCGCGCAGGATTGCCGCATGCGCCATGGTCTCGACGCCTTCGGCCACCACCTCGATGCCCATGGATTTGCCGATATCGACGATCGAGGCCAGCAGTCGGCGTTGCGCGGGCTCGACCAGGATCGGATTGACCAGCTGCCGGTCGATCTTGAGCCGGGTGGGCCGCAGCTTCTGTAGCGAAACGATCGACGCATAGCCTGTACCGAAATCGTCGATCTCGACGTCGATGCCCAGTTCCTTGATCTGGTCGATGTTCCGGCCGACGATCGCGTCGCCCTCGTCGAGATAGATCGATTCCACCAGTTCGAACGAAATGCGGTCAGGCTGGATGTCGAGTTCGCGCAGGCCCGTGATCAGATCCTCGTCATGCAGGCGCCGCAGCGAGACATTGACCGACGCGCGGGGCACGCCCAGACCCATGGCGTCCCAGCGGCTGAGCGCGGCCAAGGACTGCTCGAGGATCAGCCGGTCGACGGTGGCGACGACGTTGAGTTCTTCGGCAATCTGCAGGAAGGCGTCTGGCGTTTTTATGCCCTCCGTCGGATGCTGCCAGCGCGCCAGCGCTTCGACCCCGACCACGTCGTGGGTCTTGGCATCGAACTGGGGCTGGAACCAGGCAACGAATTCGTTGCGTTCCAGGCCGCTGAGGATTTCGTCAGCCACCCGCTTGGTTCTGACGACCTCGGCCTGCAGGGCCTCGGAGAAGAATTCGAAACGATTGCGACCCCGCGCCTTGGCGCGATAAAGCGCTATGTCGGCGTTGATCATCAGGCGCTTGACGTCGAGTGTCTCCTGCCGGTCGGCGGCGATGCCGATGCTGACCCCGAAGCGGCATTGGTGGCCCTCATGGGAGACCGGCAGGCGCATCTCGCGGACGATGCGCTCGGCGAGCGTGCCAAGATAGATATCGCCGTCGTTGGCGGTAGTCAGTACCACGAATTCGTCGCCGCCGATGCGCGCGACGAAATCGGTGTCGTTGCAGTTGCGGCGCAACACGCCGCTGGCGTGGATCAGCATGGCATCGCCCGCCGCATGGCCCATGGTGTCGTTGATCTGCTTGAAACGGTCGAGATCGATATGGAGCAGCGCCATACTGCCCGTGCCCTCGTAACCCGAGGCAGCGTGGCGGTTGAGCATTTCGTCGAGATAGCGCCGATTAGGCAGGCCGGTCAGACTGTCATGCAAGGCGTTGTGCTCAATGCGTATGCGGGCCGTTTCCAGTTCCTTGTTGCGGGCCTCGGTCAGTTGGGTTGCGCGTCGCAAATCCTCGTTAAGCGCCACATCGGCGGTCACGTCCCAATTGACGCCCACCACCTTGTCTGGCACGCCGGGTTCGCGGTAGAGGGCCCCCACGGATCGGACATGGCGCACTTCTTTGTGCGGCAACAGCACGCGATATTTCGATTCATAGCGCCCGGACGCGATCATCTGGCGGAAATCGGTTTCGGCCCGCTCCTGATCGTTGGGATGCACGGCCGCCTTCCAGTGGTCGTGGCTCCGTGGTCCGCCATCGCTGGGCAGCCCGTAGAGTTCGTTGGTTCTGTCGTCCCAGGTCTCCCGGCCGCTGGCCAGGTCCATTTCCCAGACGCCGACCTTCGACGCATCCAGCGCCAGCCCCAGCCGGCGCGACAGCCGCTCCAATTCAGCTTCCCGGGACTTGAGTTCGCGAAAATGCTGTTGCCGTTCGCCCTGCAGCCGTCCGGTGATGAACATGGGCAGCAAGACCAGCGCGCCTGCGGCGATCATCGCCACCCGGCGCCAGAAACTGCCCGGTGTCGCGGTCCAGCCATCCTTGGGTATGGCGGCGATTTCCCATGAACTGGAGGGAAGGATCACCGAGGCAGTGACGGGGTTTTGTGCGCTGAGGTCGGGCCCGAAGAAGCGGGTTCCGGCGCCGCCGATGGCATCTTGGCCGGTGATCGAGACCTTAATGCTCAGGGACCTGTCGGCCAGGCCGCTGTCGGCATAGAGCCGCTCCACGTCGACCACTGCGGAAACGACGCCCCAGAAGCTGCGGCCGGCGGGCGTATCGGTATAGACAGGAAAGTGCCCGACAAAGCCGCGGCCGCCCTGCGCCAGATCGACCGGTCCTGCCAGCACCAGCTTGCCAGTATCGCGCGCGCGCAGCACAGCGTCGCGCTGTGCCGGAGTGTTGCGGTAGTTCAGGCCGACGGCGCGTTCATTGCCGGCGAGGGGATAGGTCATGGCGACGACAAGGTCGGGTGCGGCAGTGACCGAGCGCAACTGGCTCTGCTCTTCAAAGAGATTGGACACCAGGGCCGCGAAGCGGTCCCGACCCATCCGCGGCTCGGTAGAAATGGTCGAGACCAGCCCGCGCACCAGCTGGATATTGCCGTTGATATTGCCTTCGAGCTTGGCGCGGATCAGCGAGGCCTGGGCCAGCACGACAGCCCGGGCGCGCTCCTCATCGAGCACATTGGTCTGACGGTCGAGGATAAGCCCGCCCGCCACCAGCACGGCGAGCGCCACCAGCGCTGGCAGCAGCGTCGGCCGCAGCCAGCTCAGACGATGTTTCTGCATATGTGTCGCATTCAAACCCAGGAGACCTGCCATTGGTTGGTTTGCCAGCCACCAGGCCGGCCTGCCCATATGGGCCGCCACGGTTTATGTTTGGCTTATCCACGGCGCGAACGCGAACTGCCCTTGTGGTTAGCGCCCGACTAATGCGGCCTGCCTATTGCGCCTCGACCAGGGTGACCCCTGCCGCCGCGCACTGCGCCCGGAAGCGCTCGGACGGGCAATGGTCGGTGACGAAGGTCGTGACTTGGTCGATGCGGGCGATCCGCACCGGGGCGGAGCGGGCGAACTTGCCCTGGTCGGCGACAAGGATGACATGGCGGGCATTGGCAATGATGGCCTGCGCCACCTTGACCTCGCGATAGTCGTAATCGAGCAGCGCGCCCTCTTCGTCGAGCGCCGAGGCGCCGATCACTGCATAGTCCACCTTGAACTGGGAAAAGAACCCCGCCGCCGCTTCGCCGACAATGCCGCCATCGGAGGGACGCACTATCCCGCCGGCAATCACCACCTCGAAACGCGGATAGACCCGCATGCGATTGGCGACATTGATATTGTTGGTAATGACCAGCAGGCCCGCGTGGTCCAGCAGCGCTTGGCTCACCGCCTCGGTGGTGGTGCCGATATTGATGAAGAGCGACGCGTCGTTGGGAATGAGCGCGGCGGCGGCCTTGCCGATGGCGTCCTTGGCTTCGGCAGCGATGCGCCTTCGGGCCTCGTATTCGAGATTTTCGACGCCCGAGGGCAGGGTAGCGCCGCCATGCACGCGGCTCAACTGGCGCTGGTCGCAGAGCGCGTTGAGGTCCTTGCGGATGGTCTGTACCGAAACGGCGAAATAGGCCGACAGTTGTTCGACCGTGACACGGTTCTGTGTGCGGGCCAGGTCCAGTATGGCCCGATGCCGTTCGGTAACGTCGCTCATGGCGTAATCAAACCTCTTCGAGTTCGACTAGGGTGCCATCGAAATCTTTCGGATGCAAAAACAGCACCGGTCTGCCATGCGCGCCGGTCTTCGGGGTGCCATCGCCAAGCACCCGCGCGCCACCATCGGTGAGCGTGGCGGCGGCGGCCCGGATGTCGGTGACCTCAAAGCAGATGTGATGCATGCCCCCGCCCGGGTTTCTGGTGAGGAAGGCCGCGATGGGCGAATTATCCCCCAAGGGTTCGAGCAGCTCGACCTTGGTATTGCCGGTATCGATGAAGACCACGGTAACGCCATGCTCGGGCAATGGCTGCGGCTGTCCGACATGGGCGCCGAGCAGGTCCCGGTATTTTGCGGAGGCCGCAGCGAGGTCGGGCACGGCGATGGCGATGTGGTTGAGGCGGCCGATCATCGGTTGCTCAGCCTCCCCTCGATCTGGCTGAGCACCGAGAACGCGGCGCTGAGCACGTTCGTACCCGGCCCGAAAATGGCCGCGACACCGGCGTCGAACAGGAACTCGTAATCCTGCTCGGGGATGACCCCGCCGACGATGACGGTGACCTCGCCCATGTCGCGATCCTTGAGCGCTGCGATCAGTTCGGGCACCAGCGTCTTGTGCCCGGCGGCGAGTGAGGAGACGCCCACGGCATCGACCCTGAGCTCGTCGACATGCGCCGCGACTTCCGGCGCGGTTTCGAACAGGTCGCCCATATGGACGGCGAAACCGAGGTCGGCGAAGGCCGAGGCGATCACCTTGGCCCCGCGATCGTGCCCGTCCTGGCCCATCTTGGCGATGAAGATGGACGGCGCACGTCCGCGGGCAGCCTTGAAGGCGTCGATACGGCCGGTGATGGCCGCGAATTCCGGATCGTCGCCATAGCCGTCGGCATAAACCCCTGAAATAACACGGGTAATTGCCGCATGGCGGCCGAAGACGTCTTCCATCGCTGCGCTGATCTCGCCCAGAGTGGCGCGGGCGCGGGCGGCCTCGATTGCGGCTTCGAGCAGATTGCCCTCGTCCTTGGCGGCATATTCGCGCAAAGCTGACAGCATGGATTGGCAGCGGGCCTCGTCGCGGCTGGCGCGGATGCGCTGCAGCTGGGCGATCTGTTCCAGACGCACCTTGGCATTGTCGATGTCGCGCACATCGATGGCGTCTTCCACGTCGAGCCGGTAGCGGTTGACCCCGACAATGACGTCCTCGCCACGGTCGACCCGGGCCTGCCGGCGGGCCGCGGCCTCCTCGATTGCCATCTTTGGAACACCAGTCTGAACGGCCGATGTCATTCCGTTCATCGCCTCGACTTCGCCGATCATCGCCTTGACGCTGGTGACCAGCTGCGCCGTCAGCGCCTCGACATAATAGGAGCCGCCCAGCGGGTCGACCACGTCGGTGATGCGGCTTTCGTGCTGCAGGATGAGCTGGGTATTGCGGGCAATGCGGCTGGAGAATTCGGTCGGCAGGGCGATGGCTTCGTCAAAGCTGTTGGTATGCAGGCTCTGCGTGCCGCCCAGCGTCGCGGCCAGCGCTTCGATGGTGGTGCGCACGATATTGTTGTGCGGATCCTGTTCGGTCAGCGACACGCCCGAGGTCTGGCAATGGGTGCGCAGCATCTTGCTGCGCGGGTCCTTCGCCCCCAGCCCGGTCATGATCTCGCTCCACAGCTGCCGCGCGGCGCGCAGCTTGGAGACTTCGAGGAAGAAATTCATGCCGATGCCGAAAAAGAAGCTCAGCCGGCCGGCAAAGGCATCGATATCGAGCCCCTTGGCCTGGGCAGCACGGACGTATTCCATGCCATCGGCCAGCGTATAGGCCAGCTCCTGCACCGCGGTCGCCCCCGCCTCGTGCATGTGATAGCCCGAAATCGAGATCGAATTGAACTTGGGCATGTGCCGCGCCGTATGGGCGATGATGTCGCCGACGATCCGCATGCTGGGCTCGGGCGGATAGATATAGGTATTGCGGACCATGAATTCCTTGAGGATGTCGTTCTGGATGGTCCCCTCGAGCTGGGCCTGCTTCACGCCCTGTTCTTCGGCCGCGACGATGAACATGGCCAGCACCGGGATGACCGCGCCATTCATGGTCATGGAAACGCTCATCTGATCGAGCGGGATGCCGTCGAACAGGATCTTCATGTCCTCAACGGAGTCGATGGCGACGCCCGCCTTGCCGACATCGCCGACGACGCGCGGGTGATCGCTGTCATAGCCGCGATGGGTGGCCAGATCGAAGGCGACCGAGAGCCCCTTCTGTCCCTTTTCCAGCGCCTGCCGATAGAAGGCGTTGGACTCCCGCGCCGTCGAGAAGCCGGCATACTGGCGGATGGTCCAGGGGCGGTTGGTGTACATCGTGGCGCGCACGCCGCGAGTGAAGGGTTCGACCCCGGGGATTTCGGCATCGTCGCCGAAATAGACCGGCTTGACGGTGATGCCGCCATAGTCGCGGTCGAGTGAGGCGACGGGTGTGTCCTTGAGTTCCTTCTGGGCGAGGGCAGCCCAGTGGGCGAAGGGGGATTTTTCCTGGTCAGCCATTGAACGCCTCGCGCACGGAACCCGATGTCTCAGTCGACACCCTCCCCCTTGCGGGGAGGGTCAGGGAGGGGGGCGTTTGGCCCGGATATCTGGGCTGCCGCACCCCCTCCCAGCCTCCCCCGTCAAGGGGGAGGTGCCGTCTGGTGCAAGCGACCATATGGAGTCCCATCATACCGCCTCGAATTCGAGGATTACTTGATCCACCGCGAGCACCGCCCCGGGCGCTGCGTGAACCTTGCTGACCCGCGCCCGTTTTTCGGCCTTGAGCACATTTTCCATTTTCATCGCCTCGACAATGGCCAGGGTCTGCCCGTCTTCGACAATATCGCCTTCGGCGACATCGATGCGAACCACCTGGCCCGGCATGGGGCAGAGCAGGTATTTGCTCATGTCCGGCGGCACCTTGATCGGCATGTGTCTGAGCAGCGCCGCCACATGGGGGCGCAGCACCATGACCTTGAGATCGGCGCCGCGATAGCGAATACGGAAACCCGACGTGGTCGCATTGGCCTTGAGCACGGCGGTCTCGCCGGTCGACCAGTGAATCGTGGCCAGCGTTCCGCCGAGCAGCCACTCGAAACTGTTGGCGGTGAGGGCCGTATCGAAGAGGTTGAGCTCCCAGCTGCCCGAGGGGTCGAGCCGATGCAGCTTGACCGGAATCTGCTCGCCGCCAATCACCACCACCCATTCGCCATAGGCCTCGATGGCTGCCCCCATGGCCGAGTGGCGTACCAGGCCCTTCCGGTCCTCCTGCGTCAGCCGCATCATCGCCGCGGCAGCCGCGACTTCGATCAGCCTTCCGCGCGGCAGGATGGCGCCGTGGAAGCCCTCGGGAAATTCCTCGGCGATATAGCCGGTGGTGAGGCGCCCGTCGCGGAAGCGTTCCTGGTCCATGACGGTGGATAGGAAGGGCAGGTTGTTGCCGACGCCTTCGACCTCGAAGCTGTCGAGCGCCACCGCCATGGCGTCGATGGCCTCCAGACGCGTCGGCGCCCAGGTGCAGAGCTTGGCGATCATCGGATCGTAGAAGGTGGAAATCTCGCCGCCTTCGAAGACGCCGGTATCGTTGCGCACAGCCAGAGTTTCGGAGGCGCTTTCGGCCGGGGGGCGGTACCGAACCAGCCGGCCGGTGGAGGGCAGGAAGCTGCGATAGGGGTCCTCGGCATAGAGCCGGCTTTCCACGGCCCAGCCATTGCGCTGCACCTCGTCCTGCGTCAGCGGCAGCTTTTCGCCATTGGCGACGCGCAGCATGAGTTCGACCAGATCGAGACCGGTGATCAACTCCGTCACCGGATGCTCCACCTGCAGCCGCGTGTTCATCTCGAGGAAGTAGAAATTGCGCTCGCCGTCGACGATGAATTCCACCGTGCCGGCGCTGGTATAGCCCACCGCCCTGGCCAGCGCGACCGACTGCTCGCCCATGGCGCGGCGCGTGGCCTCGTCGAGAAAGGGCGAGGGCGCCTCCTCGATGACCTTCTGGTTGCGGCGCTGGATCGAGCATTCGCGCTCATTGAGATAGAGCACATTGCCGTGGGCGTCGCCGATGAGCTGGATTTCGATGTGGCGCGGCTCGGTGACGAATTTCTCGATGAAGATACGGTCGTCGCCAAAGGACGAGGCGGCCTCAGACTTGGAGCGCTCGAAACCCTCGCGCGCCTCGACGTCGTTCCAGGCAATGCGCATGCCCTTGCCGCCGCCACCGGCCGAAGCCTTGATCATGACCGGATAACCGATCAGCTGGGCAATGGTCACGGCCTCGTCGGCATCGGCGATCAGCCCCATATGGCCGGGCACGGTCGAGACGCCCGCCGCGGCCGCCAGCTTCTTGGACGTGATCTTGTCGCCCATCGCCTCGATGGCCTTGACCGGCGGACCGACGAAAATGATGCCCGCCGCCTCCAGTGCCTCGGCGAATTTCGGATTTTCCGACAGGAAGCCATAGCCCGGATGCACCGCCTGCGCGCCGGTCTGCTGGCAGGCGGCGATGATCTTGTCGATCTGGAGATAGGAATCCTTGGCCGGCGACGGGCCGATATGCACCGCCTCGTCGGCCATGCGGACATGCAGGGCTTCCCGGTCAGCATCGGAATAGACCGCGACGGTGGCAATGCCCATGCGCCTGGCCGTCTTGATGACGCGGCAGGCGATTTCGCCGCGATTGGCGATGAGGAGCTTGGTGATCATGGTTTCGTTTCCTCGATCGCGCGCAAAATAGCGTCGTAGACGCCTTCGGGGTTCTTCAGCACATCGTCATTGGTGAAGCGCAGCACGCGGTAGCCTTCTGACTGTATGAAGCGGGTCCGGACGGCGTCGTAAGCAATGGCCTCGTCAGAGCCGTGAGTATCACCGTCGATCTCAATCGCCAGCCTCAGGCTGTGGCAGGCAAAATCGAGGTAGTACGAACCCAGCGGCACCTGGCGGCGGAAGTTGTGGTTCTCCCGCAGCGGATAGAGCAACTGCCACATTGCTCGCTCGGGTCCGGTAGCGTCGCGACGCAGTTGCCGCGCTCGTTCGATGCTCAAGACCCCCACCCCTGTCCCCTCCCCACAAGGGGGAGGGAGACCCTCCCAATCTGCCAGGCAAAGTTGCTGCACCGAGTTCTGGGCTCCATCGTCTCCCTCCCCCTTGTGGGGAGGGGACAGGGGTGGGGGTATG
>NZ_JAKFDJ010000206.1:0-14132 GCF_036676215.1 Devosia sp.
GCTTCCAGCGCTTCGCGGGCCTGTTTGCCGCTGGCCTGGACCAGGATGGTGCTGCCCGGGCCGGCGCCCAGCATCATCAGCCCCATGATGGAATTGCCGTTGACCGAGGTGCCGTCCTTGATGACGCTGACAGTGGCGTCGAAGCATTCTGCTGTGCGCACGAAGCGGGCCGAGGCGCGGGCATGCAGGCCCTTGCGGTTGACAATGGTCAGCTGTTGAGCGACCGCCCGGCTTCCGCCGGCAGCCCCATCCATCAGGGCGCCCTCCGCAGGTCACGGGCCATGGTCAGTTGGCCCCGAGAATTGAATTGGCCACCGTGATGTACTTCCTCCCGGCCTCCTGGGCCAGGTTTACCGCATCCCTGATGGCCATTTCGCCACGCACACGACCGAGCTTGACCAGCATGGGCAGGTTGACCCCGGCGATCACCTCGACCTCGCGGTTCTGCATCACGGAAATGGCGAGGTTGGATGGGGTGCCGCCAAACATGTCGGTGAGGATGATGACGCCGGCGCCGTCATTGGCCTTGTCGACCGCGGCGAGGATGTCCTCGCGCCGGCTTTCCATATTGTCATCGGGACCGATAGCGATGGTCTCGCAGAAATCCTGCGGCCCCACGACATGTTCGAGAGCCGACTTGAATTCATTGGCGAGCGCACCATGCGTCACCAGAACCAGACCAATCATGCAACGTCCCCAGCCTGCCGGACCACACCAATGACATGGCTCTCACGGCATTCCAGTAAATTCTGCCCCCTGTCCACATGACACTCAGTGCGACCGTCACGCGAACCCGAACCCGGCCCAGAAGGACGAGCATGGTGCAGTTTCGGTCCGGATGGCCGGCGATTCAAGTGGTATTTTGTCACGGCGCAGTGGTCTCGTCTGCCAGGGCCGCGATGGCTTCGACCACCAGCAACACCTGGTGGCCCAGGCTGATGACGTCGCCATAGGGTACCGGCGCACGGGCGAGGCGAACCCCCGAAATCTCGGTCACCATCGCGTCTTCTTCGAGCATGCGTACGAGGTCGGGGACCAGATCGATCACCAGATTGAGCGTCACCAGGCTCTTGTGCGGGCGCCGGATGATGCCGCGTCCGCGCAGCTCGATCAGCCCGGCCAGGTTCTCGGGTGCCCGCATGCTGAGCTCGCGCCCGGTCTGCACCAGGTCGACGCGATCATCGGAGACGAGAAAGGCCGGCAGGCCGCGGCCCTCCCAGCGATCGAGCAGGGACAAAGCGAGGACCGATTTGCCGGCGCCGGACTGGCCGCGCAGCATCAGGCCGGTGGACCCCAGTAGCAGTCCCGTGCCGTGCACATTTGTTGGTTTGCTCATGCCTGCAATCTATTTGCGGGCGCGGGGCAACACAACCGTGAACACCGCCCCGGAGCGATCCTGACGATTGCGGGCCCGGATCGTGCCCTTGTGAGCTTCCACGATCTGCCTGGAGATGGACAGGCCGAGCCCCGAATGGTCGCCGAAGCTCTCGGTATCGGGACGGTCGGTATAGAAGCGCTGGAAGATCTTGCCGAAGTCGCCGGTGATGCCGCGCCCTTCGTCGGTCACGGTCACGGTAATCTGCTCGGGGTCGGTGGACAGCGCCACGCGCACCACCCCGCCCTCGGGCGAGAAGGAGACAGCGTTGTCGATCAGATTGGCAAAGACCTGCGCCAGTCGGCTTTCGTGCCCGTTGATGACGGCGGCGCCCCTGCCGACACGCTTGTCCATGACCACGGTTATCCCGCGCCCCAGCGCCATGTCCTTCTGGATCGACACCATGGCCTCGGCCAGCTTTTCCACATCCACCCGCTCGGAGCCTTCGCGCGCCAGTTCGGCGTCGAGCCGGCTGGCGCTGGAAATATCGGTGATGAGGCGATCGAGGCGCTTCACGTCATGCTGGATGATGGCGTTGAGCCGCTCGCGGTCCTCGGCGCGCTTGGCCAAAGGCAGGGTTTCGACGGCGCTGCGCAGCGAGGTCAGGGGGTTCTTCAGCTCATGGGCCACGTCGGCAGCGAAGCGTTCGATGGCCTCGATGCGGTTATAGAGTGCGTCGGTCATGCGCCGCAGCGCGCCGCTCAGATGGCCGATCTCGTCGGGGCGGTCGGTGAAATCGGGAATTTCGGCGCGGGCATTGCCGGCGGTCTGCACCCGTTCGGCGGCCTCCGACAGCCGCCGCATCGGCCCGGCAATGGTACCGGCCATCAGCAGCGACAGCACGATCTGCACGCCGGCCGCGATCATGGCGATGCGCAGGATGCTCCAGCGCTCCTGCGCCACGATGGAGTCGATGTCGCCCGGGGCGGTGGACAGCAGGATCGCCCCCACCACCGCGCGCAGGCGCTGCACCGGCACGGCCACCGACACCACGAGCTGGTTCTGGGCATCGACGCGCACGAAATCGGCCGGCGCGCCCGCCAGCGCCGAGGCGACCTCGGGATAACGGCTGCCTTCGTTGATGCCATATTCCTGGTATTTGGGGAAATTATCCCCCGGCACCCAGCTCAGCACGGCGTTCCACCAGTCCCACAGGAAGAAGTCGTTGCCCTTGGTCTCGATGACCTGCCGGATCACCTCGCCGCGGGCATAGATATTGTCGCTGTCCAGGATCATCAGGCCGCCCTGGTCGTAGATGCGGGCGCGGGTACGGGTTGGGGTGATGAGGTTGCGCAGGAGCGGCGCCACCCGCTCGGGGCTGATCGGGAATTCCAGGCTTGGATCGAAATAGGAGAGCGTGGAAACCGTGCCGTCGCCCTGCAATTGCAGCAGCCGGTCGGGATTGACCGAGATCACGTCGCTGTCGACCGTGGCCGAGGCGGCGATCGCGGCGGCGATGATTTCGCCCTGCACGCGCAGTGACTGCACGCGGGCGTCGATCAGCCCGGCGCGCCACTGGTTGAGATACAAAATGCCCACCACCAGCACCAGGAGGCCCGCCAGGTTGAGCACGATGATACGCTGGGTGAGGCTGGAAAAGATGGTGAAGTTGAGGAACCGGCCGATAGCACTCGACAGTTTGTAGGCCGGTGCCAGCACCAGCCGCCAGCGACTGGCCGAGGAGCGGGGCTCCGGTTTGGCCGCAGGCTCGTCCGGCCCCGGCGCGCGCCATTGCGACGACGCGTCGGGTTTTTCCTGCAATTCCGGATCGAGGATGGCCACTTTTGTGCCTACTGCTCCTTGAAGCGATAGCCGACGCCATAAAGCGTCTCGATCATCTCGAAGTCGTCGTCGGTCGCCTTGAACTTCTTGCGCAGCCGCTTGATGTGGCTGTCAATGGTGCGGTCGTCGACATAGACTTGGTCGTCATAGGCGGCGTCCATCAGCGCATTGCGCGACTTGACCACGCCCGGCCGCAAGGCCAGGGCCTGCAGGATCAGGAATTCGGTGACGGTCAGGGTCACGCGCTGGCCCTTCCAGGTGCAGGTGTGGCGCTCCTCGTCCATCACCAGCGCGCCGCGTTCGATCAGCGCCTTGGCGCCCACTTCCTGCATGCCCGGGGGCGTCGAGGGATCGCGCGGCGCGGCGCGGCGCAGGATGGCCTTGACGCGTTCGACCAGCAGGCGCTGGCTGAACGGCTTGGTGATGAAGTCGTCGGCGCCCATCTTGAGCCCGAAGAGTTCATCGATCTCCTCATCCTTACTGGTGAGGAAGATCACCGGCACGTCCGATTTCTGGCGCAGGCGGCGCAGCAGTTCCATGCCGTCCATGCGCGGCATCTTGATGTCGAGAATGGCCAGGTCCGGCTTGTCGGTCGTCAGACCTTCGAGGCCCGAGGCACCATCGGTATAGGTGGCGACCTGGTAACCCTCGGCCTCCAGCGTCAGTGAGACGGAGGTCAGAATATTACGGTCGTCATCTACCAGGGCGATCTTTGGCATGAGCTGCCTTTCTTGTTCGGACGCTTGCAAACATGCGGCACTATTGGCCGGATGCACGCTTGCAGGGGACAATTACGCACTAAATAAGGCGCGGCCAAGGGCAGCACAACGTCCGGTGCGATCTTTGGACGCGATGCAACTTCAGTCTTACGACCGATTTCGGGATGGTTGTAACACACCTTGGCCCGGTATTTTCAGCTTCATGCAGGCGGTGCCTTTGCCGCGAGCGACGGAGCAAGACGAGATGACCCTGTTCGACCACGAAGCGCTGAGGAGCAGAATCGCCGCCCGGGCCGGATCGCTGTCGCTCAACGATATCGCGCCGGTACTGGTTGCACGCTCTCTGCAGGGTGAGGAATCCGAACTGACCGCCGATGGCGCGGTGTCGGTGCGCACCGGCGCCTTTACCGGCCGTTCGCCCAAGGACAAGTTCATCGTGCGCGACGGGCTGACCGATACAACCGTCTGGTGGGACAATTCGGGTGCCATGAGCCCGGCCCATTTCGACGTGCTGCTGGCCGATGCCGTCGAGGCGATGGGCGGGCATGGCGTGTTCCGGCAGGACCTGCTGGCCGGGGCCGATCCGCGTCACCAATATGGCGTCACCGTACTGACCCCCAGCGCCTGGCACGCGCTCTTCATCCGTAACCTGTTGATCCGCCCCGGCGAAATGGTCGAGACCGGCAGCAATCCGACGCCAGTCACCATCGTGCATGTCCCCCATTTCAAGGCCGATCCGGCCCGCCATGGCAGCCGCACCGATACCGTGATCGCGCTCGACATGAGCCGCAACATCGTCATCATCGCCGGCACCTCCTATGCCGGCGAGATCAAGAAGAGCGTGTTCTCGCTGTTCAACTTCCATGCCCCGCGCCAGGGTGTGCTGCCCATGCATTGCTCGGCCAATCTGGGCAAGGACGGCGAAGCGGCCCTGTTCTTCGGTCTGTCGGGCACCGGCAAGACCACGCTCAGCAACGATCCCAACCGCCCGCTGATCGGCGACGACGAGCATGGCTGGAGCCAGGACGGCGTCTTCAACCTCGAAGGCGGCTGCTACGCCAAGACCGTCAAGCTCAGCGCCACCGCCGAGCCGGAAATCTTCGCGGCGACAAAACGCTTCGGCACAGTGCTGGAAAATGTCGTGCTCGACCAAGCCAGGGTGCCCGATTTCGACGACGTGTCGCTGACGGAAAACACCCGCGCGGCCTACCCGATCCATGTGCTGCCGGCCATCGCCAAGGGCAGTGTGGGCGGCACACCCAAGACCGTGGTGTTCCTCACCGCCGACGCTTTTGGTGTCCTGCCACCCATCGCCCGGCTCACGCCCGAGCAGGCGGTCTACCACTTCCTGTCCGGCTACACCGCCAAGGTGGCCGGCACCGAGCGTGGCGTCACCGAGCCACAGGCGACCTTTTCGGCCTGCTTCGGCGCCCCGTTCATGCCGCTGCACCCCACGGTCTATGGCGACATGCTGGCTGACAAACTCCGCAGCACCGGCGCATCGACCTGGCTGCTCAATACCGGCTGGACCGGCGGCGGCTATGGCGTGGGCAAACGCATCGACATCGCCTCCACCAGGCGCCTGCTGACCGCGGCGCTCGACGGCTCGCTCGACAACGCGGAGATGCGGACTGACGAGCTGTTCGGCTTCCAGGTGCCGCTGGCCGTGCCCGGTGTCGATGCCAGGCTGCTGACCCCGCGCCTCACCTGGGCCGATGGCGAAGCCTATGACCGGCAGGCCATCCACCTGGCCGGCCTGTTCCGCGCCAATTTCGAGAAATTCGGCGCCGAAGCCGACGCCGCACCAGGACCGCGGCTGGCCCAGGCGGCGGAGTAGAGACAGGCAGATGGAATTGGCGACGGTGCATCAGCGCCGCCGCCAATTCTTCTGACAAATGTCGATCTTACTGGTTGGCGATGAGCGCACCACCCGCGCCGCCAGCCGCCGCGCCAACGATGGCCCCACCATAGCCACCGACCGCTCCGCCGACAACAGCACCGGCTGCGCCGCCCAAGGCCGCGCCGCTCACGGTTCGCTGGGTCGTGGTGCAGGCGGCAAGGGAAAGCGCGGCGACCACGACCAGCGCCACTGAAGCAGATTTCTTCATCTCATGTCCTCCAAGGAATCAACGCGCGCATTTCAGGACGTGCTTCGCGGCAAAAGAAGGGCCTTTGGCGCGTTGACCCTCTCCAATGGCGTCACCGCCCGCCGGGCCGTCGCGAAGAAAAACCAGCGAGGGCGCCCGATCGGGACCTCAGGAGCGGGGCACCGGGCGACCGGCATCGGGTCGCATCTTGCCCTATGGCATCCACCGCGGCGCATGCGCCTCACCCACCCTTGATCCCTCCCTGACATCGGGGCTCCCGCCCCCTCCCAGCCTCCCCCATCATGGGGGAGGGTGCCGTCCAGAGATTGTGACCCGATTCGTGCCCCCGAGAGTGGAGCGGACACCTCCTTGATGGGGGAGGCTGGGAGGGGGTGGGGCCACCCGCGCCGGCCCCGGAATAGGACCAACTATCTCCATCTTGTCTCCATCTTATCCCCCTCCCCAAAACCTGTGGCACACTCCTCCCCATCACCCCGCATGGGCGGCCTGCAGGCGAACAGTGGCGGAGTGAGCCGGGCGCGGGCTTTGCCTCTCGCGCAGGTTCGAGTGCCGGCCGCAGCATGGCGAGCGTTCATGCTGCGCGACAACCGGAACTGTTCCAAAAACCGGCGCCCCGAGGCGGCAATCGTCTCGTTTTTAAATTTCCAGAGGCGACAGTCGTCTCGGGGTCCGCTCGTACAGTCGTAGCCGCGCGGCGTCAGGCCAGGGCGGGCGTTGTCGTGTCACGATGCGGGAGAGAGGGGACGCCCTAGTTGGGCGAGTAGAAGATATGCGAGCCGATCTGGGCGACGGCATTGTAGGTGTTCGACCAGGAAGGGCTCACATTGGTGGTGTGATAGTAGAGGGCCGAACCGGGCACGGCGCCGACCTGCTCGCCCAGGGCGAATTCGGCATAGACCTGCTGCGCCAGCGCCGCCGATCGGAGCCAGGCGCGGCGTTCGCCCGGCGCGTCGCCACGGCCATCGCAAGCGAAGGTGAACTGGCAGCGATAGCGGCCCTTGTCGGCGTTCTGGTAGATCACGCCGCACAGGGTCGAGGGGAACTTGTTGGAGCGGGCCCGGTTGACGATGACATTGGCCACCGCGAGCTGGCCCGCTGCGCTCTCGCCGCGCGCCTCGTGGTAGATCGCCTGGGCAAGACAGTCACGTTCCGCATTGGCATGGTCGAGGCGCCTGGACAGCGGCTGGTAGCTGGTCTCGACATAGGCGGCCAGGGCCGAAGGGTTGAGCGCCGGCTGGGGCCGGGCCGCCGGGCTGGTGAAGCTGGCAATGGCCGAGACGGCGCTGTTGCCGCCCAGCGAGCCGCGGGCAATGTAGCCCAGCAGCACGTCGGAGGTCAGCTCGCCGGCCTCCTGCGCGAGCACATTGGTGGCGCGCAGCGTCTTCTGCCGTTCGACATAATTGGCAAGCAGAGCCGGGGTCAGCGGCTGCTGACCGGGCGCCACCGGCATCATGGTCGGCCCGATGGCCGGCTGGGCGCGCACGGCCACCAGCTCGGCCGGCACCTGCAGCGGCGTCACATCGGCGATGCGAATTGTCTGGGCATGGGCGGGAGCAAGGGTGACGAACAGCACAAGCGCGACCGCGCACAGGGCAAGAGCATGCAAGAGCGCACGCACCGCAATATCCTGCCAGGTCTGCCCCAATGCGTCGTCCTTGCCCCTGAGCCCGTCCGGCCGTATCCGGCGGGCCTTATTTTTCGGATCCGTTGCCAGACCCCCGTCACTTCCCGGCGGCACCCTATCCAAGGACGGCAGCCGATGGAAGTCGAAATTTACCAGCGCTTAACCATAGCCGTTAGCATCTTAAAGTACGGTTAACTGAGACGGCCCCGGATGAAAACCCAAGAACCAGAAGGACTTGGCACGTAGTAAAGAGGGGCCTCAGGCAGTCGATAAAAGTTTACGGACTGGCGGCGCGGCCCATGCGCTTTGTTGTGGAAGTGTGGTGGGCCGGAAACAAAGGGAGAGTGGTGCTGGTCGAGGAGCGGCCCAATGCCCCGGCGGGAGGGCACAGTCTTGCCCACCCGCCGAGCGGCACCTCCCCCTCGACGGGGGAGGCTGGGAGGGGGTGTCGGTTGGCCCGAATATCCGGGCCAAACACCCCCCTCCCTTGATCCCTCCCCGCAAGGGGGAGGGTGTCGACTGAGAGATCGCTGCAGGAGAAATGCGTGTGCCTCGGCCGCACCGCCACACGCAGCCGCAAGGAATGACAATGACAGGCTACTACTTGTCGAAAGCGGCCAGCCGGACGTGGTCGAGGCTTTCCATCACGGCGATGCCCAGGGCACGGATTTCCGCACTGGGATGGACCAGGTCGGGCACCATCACCGTCTGCATGCCGGCCGCATGGGCCGCGCGCACGCCGGCATCGCTGTCCTCGAGCGCCAGGCAATGCAGCGGATCGACGCCCAGACGCCGCGCCGCCGTCAGATAGGGCTCCGGATGCGGCTTGGGATTGATCACGTCGTCGCGCGTCACGATGGTCTCGAACAGGTCCAGCAGGCCTGCGGCGCCCAAGTGGTGGTGGGCATGGGGATTGCGCGAGGAGGTGGCGACGGCGGTGGGGATGTTGCGCTCGCGCAGTTCGGTGACCAGTTCGCGGGCGCCCGGCTTGACCGGTACGCCGCCATGGCTGCGCTCGCGCATGATCACCCGGCAGCGCTCATCGAACAGCGAATAGGGAAAGCTGACGCCATAGGCCTCGATCAGCAGTTGATTGGTGCGCTCGTGACTGCCGCCTACCATCGACATATGCACCGCGTCGGTCATCTCGAAGCCGAGGTCGGTGCAGACTTCGAAGACGATGGTCCGGAACACGCTTTCGGTATCAAGCAGCGTGCCGTCCATATCGAAGATGACGGCCCGGAAGGGCGCGAGGCGCAGGATGTCGCTCTGGGGTTTCATCCCGCTCGATATAGGGCGATTTGTCCCCGCTTGCTAGGCGGGCGGGTGAAAGGCTGCGTTGCGCACCGGCGCAGCATATCCTTCCCATGGCGTGCTGGCGCAACGCAGGGCATGTGCTAGCGTTGAGCCGTCATGTCCGAATTCAAGCCCTCCCAAAATCACCTGTCGCTGGGCGACGCCTTCTTCGATCGCGTCACCCCCGCCGATTTCCCCGAGACCATATTGCGACACCGCGACCAGCGCTGGGCGCAGCGCATGGGCCTGGGCGATCTCAGCGAAGCGCAATGGCTCGCTCATTTCGGCCGCTTCGTGCCCCTGCCCGGTTCGCTGCAGCAGCCGCTGGCGCTGCGCTATCACGGCCATCAATTTCGCAGCTACAATCCAGATCTCGGCGACGGCCGAGGGTTCCTGTTCGCCCAGGGCCACGACCTTGTCGATGGGCGGCTGCTCGATTTCGGCACCAAGGGAAGCGGCAAGACGCCCTGGTCGCGCGGTGGCGATGGGAGACTCACCCTCAAGGGCGGGGTGCGCGAAGTGCTGGCCACCGAAATGCTGGAGGCGCTCGGCGTTTATACCTCCAAGAGCTTCTCGCTGATCGAAACCGGCGAAGCGCTCTATCGCGGCGACGAACCCTCGCCCACCCGCTCGTCCTTGCTGGTCCGGCTCAGTCACAGCCATATCCGCATCGGCACCTTTCAGCGCCTCGCTTATCTCGAAGACAGCGAAAGCCTGTTGCGGCTGCTCGATTACGCCATCGCCAACTACTATCCCGAACTGGCAGATGCCCCCGACAGGCCCGCCGCCTTTCTCGAAGCGGTGGTGGGCAATGTGGCCCGGCTCGGCGCGCAATGGATCGCGGCCGGATTTGTCCACGGGGTGCTCAATACGGATAATATCAACATTACCGGCGAGAGCTTCGACTACGGCCCCTGGCGGTTCCTGCCCGTTTACGACCCGGATTTTACCGCCGCCTATTTCGACGAAACCGGCCTCTACAGCTTCGGCCGCCAACCCGACACCCTCGCGTGGAACCTTACCCGTCTTGCAGAATGTCTTTTGCCCCTTTCCAGCATCGAAGCCCTGGAGCCGGCGCTCAACACCATCTGGCCGACCTTCCGGGCCGAGCTGCCCCGGCAGATCCTGCGCCGCCTCGGGCTCAAGCCGAGCGACACCGAGACCGATGGTGCCTTCGTCACCGATCTCTTCGGCTTTCTCTCATCCAGCAAGGCGCCCTACGAACAGTTCTTTTTCGACTGGCGCGGCGGGGCGCTCAGCGCCGAACGGGCGGCGCGCAGCCCATCGGCCGGCCTCTATGCCACAGAAGCGTTCCGCCCCATCGCCGCTGGCCTCGAGCAATACGGCCCGGCCGACGATCTCAATCTCGGCCATGCCTATTTCGCCCGCAACACGCCGCGCACCATGCTGATCGAGGAGATGGAAGCCATCTGGGCGCCCATAGCCGAGCGCGACGATTGGCAATTGTTCGCAACCACACTTTCCGAAATCGCCGAGATGCGCGATGCCTATGGCATAAAGCCCTGAGGAGAACGCCCATGCCCATCTACATCCTCGACGGCGTCGCGCCGCAGATCAGCCCGGACGTCGGCTGGATCGCACCGAGCGCCGTGCTGACCGGCGACATTGTCGTCGGCGCCGAAGTCGGCATCTGGTTCGGGGTGGTCGCCCGTGGCGATATCGAGCGCATCAGCATCGGCGCGCGCAGCAATGTACAGGACAATTGCGTGCTGCATACCGATGGCAACAACCCGCTGGTGATCGGGGAGAACTGCACCATCGGCCACAGCGCCATCGTGCATGGCTGCACCATCGGCGACAATACGCTGATCGGCATGGGTGCCACCGTGCTCAACGGCGCCAAGATCGGGAAAAACTGCCTCATCGGCGCCAATGCGCTGATCACCGAGGGCAAGGAAATCCCCGACAATTCCCTCGTCATGGGTGCGCCGGCCAAGGTGGTGCGCCAGATCGACGATGCCGGCGTCAAGGCATTGACTGCCTCGGCCGACCGCTATGTGCGCAATGCCAGGCGCTATGCCTCGGGGCTGGTCGAGGTCACCGCCGGGCCCGGCGGGTTCGACCCGGCCTAGCCGATCTCGTAGGGCACAATGGATCGCCGGTCCGTCGGCACGCTGATGCTGGCGGCGAGCGGGGGCACCGAGCGCTGCGGGCAATTGCGCCGTTCGCAGATGCGGCACGAAATGCCGATGGGGTCGAAGGCCGCCCGTGCCAGGTCGATATCGGCGCCATAGACAGTGCGGCCCGCATGGCTCATCTCGCAGCCCAGCGCATAGGCATAGCGGCGCGTGGTGCCGTGATAGCCGCCCGAGCGCTTTTCGGATGACCAGGCCAGGCACAGATAGCGGTTGCCGTCCGGCGTCTCGGCCAGTTGCCTGATGATCTCGCCCCGCGCCTCGAAGGCGCGGTGCACGTTCCACAGCGGGCAGGCGCCGCCGAAGCGGGCAAATTGCAAAGCCGTGGCCGAATGGCGCTTGGTAATTGTCCCCGCCGCGTCCACCCGTGCGAAAAAGAACGGCACGCCGCGGTCCCGCGGCCGCTGCATGGTGGAGAGGCGATGGGCGATCTGTTCGAGACTGGCGCCAAAGACATGGGCCAGTTCCTCGATGTCGTAGCGATAGGCCTCGGCCGCCTTGAGAAAGGCGCCATAGGGCATGTGCAGCGCGCCGGCGAAGTAATTGGTCAGTCCCATGCGGGCAATCGCGCGCGCCTCCTCGGTCTTGAAACTGGCGGCGTCGAGCAATTGGCTCAGCAGCGTCGCCTGTTCCAGCCCGCCCAGCACGGCGGCGATCTGGAAGAACTGGGTCGATTGCTCCAGCCGGCTGTTGACCCAAAGATCGCGATTGGCCCGGTCGAACTGCACCATGGCGTCGCCTGTGGCCGGCGGGGTCAGCACGACGCGGATATTATGCGTTTCCGCGCAATAGACGATCAGCCGCCGCAGCCGGTCCGGGCCGAATTCGCCTAACTCGCCCGCCAGCGACTCGGCTGCGCGGTCGAGCGGGTTGATATAGTTGTCGGCGTAATGGAAGAAATCCCGCACCTCCTCATAGGCCGTCTGCAGGCCCGATTGCGGGTCGCGCGTCAGCGCCGCGTCGACGCTGGCCAGGCGCTCGTTGGATTTGCGATAGCTCTCGTAGAGCCGCAGCATGGCCCGCGCCATATCCGGCGCATTGGTGGCGACGGTCTTGAGTTCCTGCAGGTTCGGCGCACTTTCCCCAAACACCGGATCGGCCAGTGCCTCGCGCAGATCGGCGACCAGCCGATCGCTGGCATCGGTCATCAGTTCGGAAAGGTCGAGATTGAAGCCGTCGGCCAGGGCCAGCATCACCGAGGCGGTCAGCGGTCGCTGGTTGGATTCGAGCTGGTTGATATAGGAGGCCGAGATATCGAGCCGCGCCGCCAGCTCGCTTTGGGTCAGCTTGTGCTGCGCCCGCAATGCCCGCAGCCGGGCCCCGGCAAAGACTTTGCGCGCCGCCATCTTCACAACTCCACAACATCACAGAACCGATCTTGTGTAATTGTAACAGCTCCGCCCTTTGCTGTCTTGGGGCGCGAACCACATCGGCGTAAGGTGCGGCCACAGTCCGGGAGACCGCCCATGCAAGAGATCATCGCCGCACTCGAAGACAAGCGCGCCCAGGCGCGGCTGGGCGGCGGGCAGCGGCGGATCGATACCCAGCATGGTAAGGGCAAGCTGACGGCGCGCGAACGGCTCGACGTGCTGCTCGATCCCGGCTCTTTCGAAGAATACGACATGTTCGTCACCCATCGGGCGACGGATTTCGACATGGCCGAAACCATCATTCCGGGCGATGGCGTGGTCACCGGCTGGGGCATGATCGAGGGACGCCTGGTCTATGTCTTCAGCCAGGACTTTACCGTCTTCGGCGGCTCGCTCAGCGAGACCCATGCCAAGAAGATCTGCAAGATCATGGACCTGGCGCTGCAAAACGGCGCGCCGGTGATCGGGCTCAACGATAGCGGCGGGGCGCGCATCCAGGAAGGCGTGGCCTCGCTCGGTGGTTATGCCGATGTGTTCTGGCGCAATGTGCAGGCCTCGGGCGCCATTCCGCAGATTTCCGTCATCATGGGGCCCTGCGCCGGCGGCGCGGTCTATTCCCCGGCGATGACGGACTTCATCTACATGGTCAAGGACACCAGCTACATGTTCGTGACCGGCCCCGACGTGGTGAAAACCGTGACCAACGAAACGGTCACCCAGGAAGAACTCGGCGGCGCCTCGACCCACACGAAAATCTCCTCTGTCGCCGACGCAGCGTTCGAAAACGACATCGAAACCCTGCTCGAAGTGCGGCGCCTCTTTGCCTACCTACCGCTCGCCGCCGGGCAGAAGCCGCCGCGCCAGCCGACGCATGACCCGGTCGACCGGCGCGACATGAGTCTGGACACCATCATCCCCGACAGCGCCAACAAGCCCTATGACATGCGCGAGGTGATCGAAAAGGTCGCCGACGAGGGCGATTTCCTCGAGATCCAGAAGGATCATGCCGGCAATATCCTCTGCGGCTTCATCCGGCTCGATGGCGAAAGCGTCGGCGTCGTCGCCAACCAGCCGCTGGTGCTGGCCGGGTGCCTCGACATCAACGCCTCCAAGAAGGCCGCCCGCTTCATCCGCTTCTGCGACAGCTTCGAAATCCCCATTCTGACCTTTGTCGACGTGCCCGGCTTCCTGCCCGGCGTGGCGCAGGAATATGGCGGCATCATCAAGCATGGCGCCAAGCTCCTCTTCGCCTATGCCGAAGCCACTGTGCCGCTGGTCACCGTCATCACCCGCAAGGCCTATGGCGGCGCCTATGACGTGATGGCCAGCAAGCACATCAAGGCCGATGTGAACTACGCCTGGCCATCCGCCGAAATCGCCGTGATGGGCGCCAAGGGCGCGACGGAAATCCTCTATCGCTCCGAACTGGGCGACAAAGCTAAGATCGCCCAGCGCACGGCCGAGTACGAAGCGCGGTTTGCCAATCCGTTTGTGGCGGCGGAGCGGGGCTTCATCGACGACGTGATCCTGCCGCATGGGACGCGGCGTCGGGTGATCCGGGCCTTCGCGACGCTGCGGCACAAGCAGCACGCCATGCCGAAGAAGAAGCACGATAATATTCCGCTGTGAGGGGGCATTCCGCGATGGACCAGGCATACCCCCACCCCTGTCCCCTCCCCACAAGGGGGAGGGAGACGATGGA
>NZ_JAKFDJ010000207.1:0-21698 GCF_036676215.1 Devosia sp.
GGCCCCACGGAAGTCTTGCCGACGCCGGTCTATTTCTATGGCCTCTCGGAAGGCGACGAGCTGTTCGTCGACATCGAGAAGGGCAAGACGCTGGTGCTGCAATATCTCGGTCGCGCGCCGACCAATGAGAAGGGCGAAGTGCGGGTGTTCTTCGACCTCAACGGGCAGCCGCGCACCATCGTGGTGCCCGATCGCCTCAAGGCGGGCGAGATCAAGGTGCGGGCCAAGGCCGTGCCGGGCGACATCAAGCAGGTGGGTGCGCCCATGCCGGGCGTCATCTCGACGCTGGCGGTCAAGCAGGGCCAGTCGGTGACGGCCGGGGACGTGATCTGCTCGATCGAGGCGATGAAGATGGAAACCGCCATCCATGCCGAGGTGGATGGGGTGATCGCGGAACTGCTGATCAAGCCGGGCGACCAGATCGACGCCAAGGATTTGCTGGTGCGGTTCGAATGACCCTTCCCTTCTCCCCTTGAGGGAGAAGGTGCCCGAAGGGCGGATTTGGGGTACTGCGCAATCCGCGAGCATCAAAGCATGGGATGGCGCAGCACCCCTCACCCTTGAAAATCCGCTGAACGCGGATTTTCTATCCCTCTCCCTCAAGGGGAGAGAGGGAAGCAGAAACCTAAACCCGGCGCGCCCGTCCGTCGATGGTCTGGCCATTACGCTCGCGGTGATCCGCCCGAACCTTGATCGGCAGGCGGCTGACGATCCAGCTCACCATCATGGGCACCAGGATGATGTCATCGATCCAGCCCGCGAGGGGAATAAAGTCGGGCATGAGATCGATCGGGCTGACCAGGTAGAAGGCAACGAACAGCGTTGCGGCCTTCAAAAAGAGCGGGGTTTCGGGCGCAAAGAAGGCCTGCCAGAGCTGGACGACTTCCTTGCGGAACAGAACGAGGCGGGGGAGGAGCATGTTGATCATGCTCCATAAATGGGCCCGACTAGGGATGGTTCAAGGGCTGGGCGATCGCGTTGTTCGGCGTGTCGGTCATTCCGCAATCAGGTGAGCACGCCCCGGTCGCGCAGCAGCTTGACGATCGCCATGGCGTGGCCGTGGCCCAACCCATAGTCGGCCTTGAGCCAGTCGGTGATCGGCGTCGCCTTGGTGCCGGGCCTGGTCAGGCCCTTCTCGGTGGCGAGGCGGATGAATTCGTCGGGACCGATGCCCGTCTGTTTTTCGATGTTGTCGAGATAGGCCTGGAAGCTCATGGCGGTCTCCTTGCGTGTTCAGGCAGACGACGATCCGCGCAGCGTCGCTTCGACACAATCGAGAAACATTGCGTCTCTAGGCTGGCGGGCTTATTTCTCCCTCAGAAGTTCAGAGGTGTTTGATGGCTGGCCCGGTAATGCGCAGGCAATCGGTGGGTGTGGATATCGGCGGCGTGCTGGTCGGCGGCGGGGCGCCCGTCGTCGTGCAGTCGATGACCAATACCGATACCGCCGATATCGATGCGACGGTCAAGCAGGTGATGCAACTGGCGCGCGCCGGCTCGGAGATTGTGCGCATTACCGTCGACCGCGACGAGAGCGCCGCTGCCGTGCCGATCATCCGCGATCGGCTGGCCTTCATGGGCTATGACGTGCCGCTGGTGGGGGATTTCCACTATATCGGCCACAAGCTGCTGACCGACCATCCGGCCTGTGCCGAGGCGCTGGCGAAGTACCGCATCAATCCGGGCAATGTCGGCTTCAAGGCCAAGCGCGATACGCAGTTTTCGACGCTGATCGAGATTGCCAACCGCTACAATAAGCCGGTGCGCATCGGGGTGAACTGGGGTTCGCTGGATGAAGAATTGCTCACCAAGCTGATGGACGAAAATGCCGCGTCGGCGGCGCCGATTTCGGCGGCTGCCGTGCAGCGCGAGGCGATCATCCAGTCGGCCTTGCTGTCGGCGCAGCGGGCTGAGGAGCTGGGCATGGGCCGGGACAGGATCATCCTCTCGACCAAGGTCTCGGATGTGCAGCACCTGATCGCGGTCTATCAGGATCTGGCGGCGCGCTGCGATTATGCGCTGCATCTCGGCCTCACCGAAGCCGGCATGGGCACCAAGGGCGTGGTGGCCTCGTCGGCCGCCATGGGCATCCTGTTGCAGCAGGGGATCGGCGACACGATCCGCATTTCGCTGACGCCTGAACCGGGCGGCGACCGCACCACCGAGGTCAAGGTGGCGCAGGAGCTGCTGCAGACCATGGGTTTTCGCCAGTTCCTGCCGGTAGTGGCCGCCTGCCCAGGTTGCGGCCGGACGACGTCCAACACGTTCCAGCACCTGGCCAAGGATATCCAGGACCACCTTTCGGCCTCGATGCCGGAATGGCGCGAACGCTATCCGGGCGTGGAGACGCTGTCGGTGGCGGTGATGGGGTGCATCGTCAATGGCCCGGGTGAGAGCAAGCACGCCAATATCGGCATCTCGCTGCCGGGCACGGGCGAAACCCCGGCCGCGCCGGTCTTCGTCGATGGCGAAAAGGTCGCGACCCTGCGCGGGGCCGATGTGGCGGACCAGTTCAAGGTGATGGTGGCGGATTACATCGAGCGCAAGTTCGGCGCTGGGCAGAAGTCGGCGGCGGAGTGAGTGACTAGTCTGGGCCGAGAATTCATAGCGTCGAGATTGGGTGGCGGGCTTTGGCACGTAACCAGCGCCGAACGCTACGATCGGATTTTGTCTGCTGGCGCCATACTGCCCGAACCGGAAATCAACGATCATGACCGTTGGCATACGGGCGGTGGGCCAGAACATTATTCCCTTGTAAGGCATTTGGGAGGGGTAAGTCTGTTTGACTTTAGTGACTTCCAGCCAGACGACTATGAGCGTCGCTGTCCATCGTCCAATTGGTATGAATTTGTCCCCTGTCCTTCTAGGTGGACAAGCGCAGTCTGGATAGAAATCGATAGGATGTCTACGGCCAAAAATGTCGTTGGAAGCGAGGCCCTGCTGCAGGTCTGGAAGGCACTGAACCTGTATGGGCACGACCTAATGCCCGCCATTGAGGCCGCTCACATCGGCCCAGTCTCGATCTCAAGCGTTGTCAGAACAATTACTTACTCTAGGTAGGGCGGCTGGCAGGCGTCCACCCATCTGTTGCCGCATAGCTCGGCCAGCCGGTCCACGCTCAATCGCACCGAGGCATGGGTATCCCCGCCCGCCGGGATCACCTCGTCATAGACTTTTAGCGAGGCGTCCAGATGGATCGGCAGCGGCCCGGGCAGGCCGAACGGGCAGACGCCGCCGACCTGGTGGCTGGTCAGTTCCGCCACTTCCTCGGCGCCCAGCATGCGGGGGCGGCCGCCGAAGGCGGATTTGGATTTGGCATTGTCGAGCCGCGCATCGCCGCGGGTCACCAGCAGCAGCACCTCGCCATTGACGCGGATGCACAATGTCTTGGCGATCTGGCCAGGTTCGCAACCATGCACTAAAGCGGCGGTCTGCACAGTGGCGGTGGAATCGGTGGTGACTTCGACGACTAGATCGGGGGCGCGGGCGGCCAGGTCGGCCTGGACGGATTGGAGGCTCATCGGGACGCTTTCACAACAGGCGGGCGAGGCGGTTTTCGAAATCGGCGCGCATTTTGTAATGCAGGGGGGCGGTGAGGGCACGGCGCATGAAGGCGGGGTCGATCTCGCGGATGCCGTCCTGCGCCATGAGCTCGGCGACCGTGGTGCGTTCGCCGGCAAAGGGCTGATATTTGACCGGCTTGCCGGCTTCGACCATGCCCGGTTCGATCACGCGGCAATAGGCGCCGGGGCGGCCGGCGCGGTGGAAGCGCTTGACCCAGCCCGGATCGCCCATGCGGGCGGCGAACACCGCGCAGGGGGTGCGGTGCGAGGTGACTTCGAGCAGGACGGCGCCGATGGCGAAGCGGTCGCCCACTGCGACCTGGCGTCCCTCGACGCCGCCGATGGTGAGATTTTCCCCGAAGGTGCCGGGGGCGACGGTTTTGCCCAACTCGCCTGACCACCACTCATAGTCATCGCCAAAATAGACATAAATGGCCTGATCGACCCCGCCATGGTGCTTGCGGTCGATGATGGCATCGTCCTTGAGCCCCTGGGCAGCGATCTCGACCGGACCCTCGACGGGTCGCTTGAAAATGCCGGTCAGCGCCGATTTGCCGGGAATGGGTTCGGGCTTGCCCAGGTTGACGCTCAGCAGGATGGCCATCTCAGTGCTCCCGGGCGGCGAAATAGCGGGCGGTGCTGCGCAGGCCGTCAGCCCTCGGACCAAAGGTGCGCAGCGCCGACAAGGCTTCGCCCACGATCTGGTTCAGCTTCTCCCTGGCGCCATCGATACCGAGCTGGGCCACCAGGGTCTGCTTGCCCAGGCCCGCATCCTTGCCGGTGGCCTTGCCCATGGCCTGGGTCGTGGCGGTGACGTCGAGGATATCGTCGGCGAGCTGGAAGGCGCGTCCAGCCGCTTCGGCATAGGCGGTGAGCACTGACAGCGCCCGCGCGTCGGCGCCGCCGAGGATCGCGCCCATGCGCACGCTGGCGCGGATCAGGGCGCCGGTCTTCATCGCCTGCATGGTCGAGATGTCATCACCCGAAAAGCCGCCCTGTTCGCCCTCGATATCGCGCATCTGCCCGCCCACCATGCCGCCGGCGCCCGAGCCGGCGACCAGTTCGGTCACCAGCGCGATGCGCACCGCGGGATCGGGATGGCAGGCGGGATCGGCGAGCAGACCAAAGGCGTGGGTGAGCAGGGCATCGCCGGCCAGAATCGCCGTGGCCTCGTCATAGGCCTTGTGCACGGTGGGGCGGCCGCGGCGCAGATCGTCATCATCCATGGCCGGAAGATCGTCGTGGATCAGCGAATAGCAGTGCACCATTTCGACCGCGAGCCCGGCCGTGAGGGCCTGGTCCGGTGCAATGGTGAAGAGCGCTGCCGCCTGGCGCAGCAGCAAGGGGCGCAGCCGCTTGCCGCCGGCCAGACTGCCGTGCCGCATGGCCGCGACCAGCCGGTCGGCGGCCGGACCGGGGCCGGAGAGGCGCGCGGCATCGAGCTGATGGTCCAGCGCCCTCTCCACGGCGTTGGCGCAGTCGGTCATGTCGGCAGCGAAATCATACATGGGCATGTTGCTAGCCGGTCATATGCGCGGCGGCAAGGTGCTGCCACGACCTCGTCCTTCGACAGGCTCAGGATGAGGTCTACTGGACCACCTCATTCAAAGTAGACCTTATGGTGAGCCTGTCGAACCACGAGGCGTGGCACTGGAATGTGTGGGTGTCGTCCGCTATTGGGGTTGCATGGCACGACGACGCAAACCCAAGGGCATCTGGCGCATTCTGCGCGGCATCGGCATTGCCCTCGTCCTTCTCGTGGCCGTCCCGCTCGTTCTCACACCGGTCTATCTCGTGGTCGATCCGGTTTCGGTACCGATGCTGGAGCGCTATGTGACGGGCCGGCCGGTGGTGCGCGCGTGGCGCGATCTGGGCGATATCTCGGATCGCCTCAAGGCATCGGTGATCCTCTCCGAAGATGGCCAGTTCTGCCGGCACTGGGGTGTCGATCTGGGCGCACTGCGCGATGAGGTCGAGAACTTCATGGCCGGGGAGGATGCGCGGGGCGCTTCGACCATCACCATGCAGGTGGCGCGGAACCTCTTCCTGTGGAATGGGCAGAGCGTTGTCCGCAAGGCGCTCGAAGTGCCGCTGGCGCTCTATATCGACCTGCTAATGCCCAAGCAGCGGATCATGGAAATCTACCTCAACATTGCCGAATGGGGCCCGGAGGGGCAATTCGGCGTGGCCGCCGGGGCGCAGCGGGCTTTCGGCGTCGAGCCGCAGAACCTGGAATGGCGCAGCGCAACGCTATTGGTGACGGCGCTGCCCAATCCCATGCTGCGGCAGCCGGGCCGCCCTTCGGCCGGCATGCTGCGCATCGCCGGGATCATCGAGGCGCGGGTGGCTGAATTCGGGGCGCGCGCCAATTGCGTGGGCGAGGGCGGGCGGTTGGCGCTCTAGGCGGCTGCGGCCCCGTCGCGTAGCAGCAGTTCGGCCAGCGCCATCAACTGGCGGTCGCGGATTCCCAATTCGTTGAGGTGGCGGGCGGTATTGAGCACATAGTCCACATTACGGCCCGAAAGCCCGACGCCGGCGCGGACCATGGCCAATTGCTGCTCGAGGCTCAGACGGCCGGCAAACTGCTCGTGCCGTTCGTCGACCAGGAAGGTCAGGGCGCGGGTGGTGCGGCCATCGGCCAGATGCACCGGACGCATAACGTCGCGATAGACCGCGGTCACCTGCTCGCGCTCCTGCAGATAGGCCCGCACATCCAGCCAGTCGCCGTCGGCCACCTCGAACACCATGCCGCGGCAGGAGCCGCCACGTGTCAGGCCGAAGACGAGGCCGGGCTGCTCGATGGTGCCGCGATGATGGTGGGAAACGATGGACAGGCTCCGGTGGGCGCCCCGGAGCAGGCCCTGCTGCGCCGAGACATGGGCGAAGCCGGGATTCCAGATGAGGGAACCGTAACCGAAGACCCAATGGGTCGCTGTCATATCTGAGCTTTGCATCGCCATAACCTGAACAGAAACCTAGGCAAGCTTGCCGCGCGAGGCAATTGCGGGCTCTGGATAGAAGCCATGCGATCATAAGGCGACCCGGATTTACCGGCAATGAAATGCAGGCTGCGGCGATGACACTTTAGTCCGCCTGCCGAGGAAGGTATGACTGCCCGTCATGAAGAAACGAATCATCATTCTCGGCAGCGTCGTCGTGGCCGTGATCATCCTGTGGAGTGCCGCCTGGCTGGTGCTGGCCGGGATGGTCCGGCAGAATATCGAGGTGTTGGCATCGGCTGATGGGGTCACGACGCCCAGTCTCGCCTGTGAGGCGCTGGGTATCGGCGGCTTCCCTTTCCGCTTCGATATCGATTGCAGCAATGCAAGCATTGTCAGTGGCGATGTCAGCGTGGACATGCCCGGCATTCGGGCCAGCGTGCGCGTCTATGCGCCCACCCACATGTTGGTCTCGGCGCTCGGTCCGCTGCAATTGACCGACAGTTTCACCGGAACGCGCAATGCGGTGGCCTGGTCGGGCATGGAAGCCAGTGTGCGGCTCGACAATTGGCGCATTGCCCGCGCTTCGGTGTCGGGCAAGGATGTGGTGTGGTCCGATACGCTGTTCGGCGATGCTGTCATCGCGCAGAGCCCCGTGGTCGAGGTGCATCTGTTCGACATTCCCGAGCAGCACGATGCGGAACGGCAGGTGGCGGCGCTGGCGCTCTTTGGGCGAGCGCAGAATGTGGCCTGGCCCGGGCTGACCCTGGCGGACACCAATGCGGAAATCGAACTCGAATTGTCCGGCCTGCCGGACGACGTGCGCAACTGGAGCGATCCGCTGGTGTTGCCCGCGCTGCAGCAGGCGGGGGGCGAGCTGAAGGTGGTTTCCATCCGCGGCACCGATGCCGGCTCAACATTAGATGCCAGTGGCGCGCTGCGGCTCGACGCGCAGGGAGCTCCGGAAGGGCAGATCGCGGTGACCTCAACGGGCGTTGCCGAGCGCATCGGGCCGCTGATCGAGGAGCCGTGGCGTACGCTGGTGCTGGGCACGCCCGCCCCCGACGGGTCGCATGCCAACCAGCTCAATTTCCGGGCCGGCGGGATTTATTCGGGGCTGGTGCCGATCGCGGCGGTGCCGCCGCTGTATTGATCGCGCCGTGCCACGACCTCGTGGTTCGACAAGCTCACCATGAGGTCTACTGAAGCCTCGGGGGAAACAGAGCCGAGTACGATGCGGCTTCGTGCCATTCGGGCTTAGCCCTCATGGCCTTGCGCGCTAAAATCGCTCCACTGGAGCGATTTTTCCCTTCGGGTCGCGCTCAGGCATCATCCCCGCCGCCGTGTTCGCGCACGAAAGGCACGTCGGGTACGGGCGGGGCTTCGTGGGGGCGGCCGAAATCGGGCGCGGCGGTTTCCTGCCCGGCCGAGATGATCGAGCGGCGGATGGCGCGGGTGCGGGTGAACATGGCTTCGAGCGCCGGGCCATCGCCCAGGCGGACCGAGCGCTGCAGCACGCTGAGGTCTTCGGAGAAGCGGCCGAGCATTTCGAGAACTGCATCGCGATTGGTCAGGAACACGTCGCGCCACATCACCGGATCAGAGGCGGCGATGCGGGTGAAGTCGCGGAAGCCGGAGGCCGAGAACTTGATGACTTCGGACTGGGTGGCGGCCTCGAGATCGGCCACGGTGCCCACGATATTGTAGGCGATCAGATGTGGGATGTGACTGGTGATGGCCAGCACCATGTCGTGGTGGGCGGCATCCATGATCTCGACCTGGCTGCCCATGGCGCGCCAGAAGCTGGCGAGTTTTTCGGTCTGGGCGGGATCGACCTCGGGGCCGGGTGTCAGCACGCACCAGCGGCCGGAGAAGAGTTCGGCAAAGCCGGCCGAGGGGCCGGAATGCTCGGTGCCGGCAATGGGGTGGCCGGGGATCAGGCTGACGCCAGCGGGAATATGCGATTCCAATGCCTTGACCACATGGCCCTTGACCGAGCCCACATCGGAGACGATGGCGCCGGGCTCCAGCGCCGGGGCGACGGTGCGGATCACGCTGTCATAGGCGCCTACCGGCGTACACAGGATGACCAGATCGGCGCCGCGCACGGCCTCGGCGGCGTCGAGCGTGTAGATGTCACCCAGGCCGAGCTCGCGGGCTTCGTCCAGCGTCTCCTGCTTGCGGGTGGCAATGGAGATGACTTCGACCAGCCCCTGGCGCCGCGCGGCCAGCGCGATGGAGGAACCGATAAGCCCGATACCGATCAGGGCCAGCTTGCGAAAGTGAACAGTCATGCGATTTTGACCAATGCCTTGAGAATGCCGACGACGCCGCGCATCGCCTGTTCGGAACCGATGGAAATGCGCAACCCGTCCGGGATGCCGTAGGACGCGCCGATCTCGCGCACGATGAGGCCGCGCTCCATCAGGGTCTGGAACGCGAGGGCGGCGTGGTCAGCATCGGGGAACAGCACCATGACGAAATTGGCCTGGCTGGGCACGACATGGATGTGGTTGGAATCGAGCTCGGAGGTGATCCAGTCACGCCATTGCGCATTATGCGCCTTGAGCCGGGCGGTGAATTCGACATCGCGTGCCGCCGCGGCGCCGGCCAGCTGGGCCGGCAGATTGACGTTGAAGGGGCCGCGAATGCGGTTGATGGCGTCCACGATAGGCGCCGGCCCGACCATCCAGCCGATGCGCGCCGCCGCCAGGCCCATCTTGGAGAAGGTGCGGACCATGACGACGTTCTGGGCCTCAGCCACGAGGTCGGCGGCCACGGTGAAATCCTCGGCCGTCACATATTCGGCATAGGCGTTGTCGATGACCAGGAGAATATCGGGGCGCAGGCCGGCATGCAGCCGCCGGATCTCGGCGTCCGGCAGATAGGTGCCGGTGGGGTTATTGGGGTTGGCCAGCCAGACGACTTTGGTCTTCGGGGTCACGGCCGCCAGCAGCGCGTCGACATCTGCGGTATAGTCATCCTCGTCCACCATGATGATGGCCGCGCCGGTTGCCCGGGTGATGATGGGATAGACCGAAAAGCCGTAGCGGCTCATGACCGCCTCGTCGCCCTCTCCCAGGTAGCATTGCGCCAGCAGGTGCAGCAGGTCATCCGAGCCATTGCCGCAGACGATCAGCTCGGGGTCGATGCCATGCACCTCGCCCAGTGCGGTGCGCAGGATTCGCGACGAGCCCTCGGGGTAAATATCGAGGTGGTCAGCGGCCGCGCGGAACGCTTCCATCGCCTTAGGACTGGCGCCCAAGGGGCTTTCATTGGCCGAAAGCTTGACCGCATTGCTGCCCGGTGCGCCGGACTTGCCGGGCATGTAGGGCGCGATGTCGAGAATGCCGGGCTGCGGAACGGGGCGGATTGTGTCGTCGGACATGATGCCAATCTGGGCGGAAAAACCGCGCGGACCATAGTCAAAGCGCGGGCGGAAGGCAAAGCGGAATGCGCTAGCCCTGTCGCGCCGTCGCCGTGTTCATGCCCGGTACGCGGACGAAGCGTTCCTCGCGCTTGCGGCGCGGCACGGCGGGGAAGGCCTCCTTGCGGGCGCGCACGCAGATGACGCCGCTCATGGCCGGGCCCAACAGCCTGCCGGCGCGCTCGAAGAGGCGCGTGGATTTGAGCACCAGCGAGGACTGGAAGGGCGGCACGAACAGGCCATCCCGCCAGGCCTCGGGCACGAAGCTGTGGTCGCGCAGGAGCTTGTCGAGCTGGCCGCCCGAATAGGGATTGCCCGCACCGAAGGGGGTATTGTCGCGTTGTGCCCAGATGCCGCGGCGGCGTGGCACCACCATGACCAGATGCCCGTTGGGCGCGGTGATGCGCCAGAGTTCGCGCATCAGTTCCTCGGCGTCGGCGACGTGCTCGAGCGCATGGATAGCGATGGTGAGATCAATCGCCGCATCGGTCAGCGGCATTTCCAGCGGATCGCAGAGCACGGTGTGGGACGGGCCTTCGCGCGGCCAGGCCGAAGCCCCCTGGCGGGCCGGCATGAAGGCCAGTACGCGTTCGGCGTCATCGAGCGTAAAGCGCAGATAGGGGGTGGCAAAGCCCAGCCCCAGCACGCGCTTGCCGCGCACGTCTTCGGCGAGGCCCATGACCTGTTCGCGCACCAAGGCGCGCGAAATGCGCCCGAGGGGGGATTTGTAATAGGCAATGAGGCGGGTGACGTCGGCGGTCATGGGCACAACTCTGCCGGTTTCCCAAAGACTTGTCCAATTGGCTGGTTGTCATGGGGGGGCGGCGCACCTAGCTTTCAAGCTGTTCTATTGTCCCAGGAGTGGTGCCATGAGTCTGATCGTCGATGTGTTCCCGGCCCGGAGCGACAATTTCGGCTATCTGGTGCACGATACCGCTTCCGGCCGCACCGGGGCGATCGACGCGCCCGAAACGGCCGCGATCAAGAATGCCCTGCTCCATCGCGGCTGGAACCTCACCGACATCTTCATCACCCACCACCATATCGACCATGTGGAAGCCATTCCCGAGCTCAAGGCGGAATTCGGAGCCCGCGTCGTCGGACCGCGCGGGGAGGCCGACAAGATCGCCGGGCTCGACGTGCTGGTCGCCGGGGGCGACACGGTGACGCTGGGTGAGACCGCGTTCGACGTCTATGACGCTCCGGGGCATACGCTGGGCCACATCGTCTTTCACGACAGGGTGGGCAAGCATCTGTTCACCGCCGATGCGCTGTTCTCGCTCGGGGTGGGCCGCATGTTCGAGGGCACACCCGGGCCGATGTGGGAAGGGGTCAAGGCGCTGCGGGAATTTCCCGACGACACGCTGGTCTATTGCGGGCACGAATATACCGCCAGCAACGCCAAGTTCGCGCTCTCGATCGATCCAGACAATGCCGCACTGCAAAGGCGGGCGGCCGAAGTGACGGCGCTGCGGGCGGCGGGCAAGGCGACCATTCCCTTCTCGCTGGGCGAGGACAAGGCGGCCAACCCGTTCCTGCGGGCCGACGATCCGGTTCTGGCGCGGCATTTCGGGCTGGAAGGCGCGGACCCGGACGAGGTGTTCGCCGCCATCCGCAAGGGCAAGGATAATTTCTAGCCATGCCGGGCAAGCTGACGTTCAGGCCGGTGACGGCCAGCAATGTCGGCGATTTCGAGGCCTTGTTCGGCGCGCCGGGTGCGCCGAAATATTGCTGGTGCATGGCCTGGCGGGCGACCAGCGAAGAACTCAAGGATACCAGGAGCGGCAGCCGTCACCGGCAGATGCTCGGACGCATCCAAGGCAAGGTGCAGGTCGGCCTGCTGGCCTATCGCGACGCCATGCCGGTGGGCTGGGTCTCGGTGGCGCCCAAGGAGACGTTTCGTAGCCTTGGCGGGTCTGCAGATGAGCTGAAGGTCTGGTCGCTGACCTGCATGTTCGTGCCCAGGAGCCTGCGCAAGACGGGCCTCAGCGCCGAACTCATTGCCGCCGCAGCCGAATATGCCCGGGAGAAAGGTGCCGCGGTGCTGGAGGCCTATCCGGTCGATCCCGATTCGCCGAGCTACCGGTTCATGGGTTTTGTTCCGGCTTTCGAGCGGCAGGGGTTCGAAGCGGTGGGCCGCGAGGGAAAGCGGCGCCATGTCATGCGCCTCACGCTCGATTGAGTTTAACCATGCCGTGCTTTGGAAGCCCAAAGCGTTAAAAAAGCGTTATCATCTGGCACGCCGATTGCTCCTAATAGAGCATAGGGCCAGATCATGTGTTTCATTGTGAGACAGGCTGGCCCGCTTTGAGACAAGCGAGGCACGCAATGGCCAATTCTGATACCAAAGCTGGCGGACTGCCCGTGCTGGTTGGCGCTGCGCGTCCGCGGCCGTCCTTGCAGCGCAACGAGACGGGGGCTGCCTTCGTCAGCCAATTACTGGCCGAACGCAACCATCTGCCGCCGCAGCGGAGCCGCCGCCGGGACAGTGCGGAAGGCGCCATAGGGGCTTATGCCGACGGCGCCAAGGTTGCGGTGAAGCGGATGCCGATGGGCTACCGAACCAGTATCGTCGCCTAAAGACTCAGTGCCCACCCATCGACATGTCACGGGTGGCGCTGGTGATCGACATGGTGAAGCCCGCTACGACATCGATCAGGGCCATGACGAGCAGGATGAAGAAGGCTGTGCTGGAGGCCGCGCCCACCAGCAGGAACTCCACGAGAATCACCACGAAAAGCCCCATCGACAGCATGTGCTCGACGATGGAGACGGTGCCGATGCGCGTGGACTTGAGCAGTTCGAGGAACAGCAGCACCAGCGAGCCGATGATCAGCAGGTCGCCCAGCGAGACGGCCCAGGGCGTGCCGGAGACCATGGCGATGGTGAAGATGGTATTGTTCCAGCCGGCCGGAAGGCCACCCAGGAACAGGAATGCCACCACATTGTAGACGAGGAACGGAATCACCAGAAGAGGCGGAATGAAGGGGCCCTTTGACGGCCGCGCGCCGGCGGGCGGCACATAGACATGTTCGACCAAGGCAAACTCTCCTCGAGTGGCGTTTGGCCGAACATGCCAGATTGTCCGGTGCTTCGATAGACGGCGCTTACTTCTTGAGCTTGAGCGGACCGACCATCTGCTCGGGCTTTACCTCGGCGTCGAATTCTTCGCCGGTGAGCAGGCCCAGGGCGATGGCCTCCTCGCGCAGGGTGGTGCCGTTCTTGTGCGCGGTCTTGGCGATCTTGGCGGCGTTGTCATAGCCGATCCTGCGGTTGAGCGCGGTGACCAGCATCAGCGACTTGTCGACCAGTTCCTTGATCCGCGCGCGGTCGGGCTCGATGCCGATGGCGCAGTTGTCGTTGAACGACTTGGCGCTATCGGCCAGCAGGCGGACGGTCTGCAGGAAGTTGTAGGCGATGACGGGCTTGAAGACGTTGAGCTCGAAATTGCCCTGGCTCGCTGCGAAACCAATCGCGGCGTCATTGCCCATGACCTGGGCGACTACCATGGTCATGGCTTCGGACTGGGTGGGGTTGACCTTGCCCGGCATGATGGACGAGCCGGGCTCGTTTTCCGGAATGATGATTTCGCCCAGGCCCGAGCGCGGGCCCGAGGCCAGCCAGCGCACGTCATTGGCGATCTTCATGAAAGCCACGGCGAGCTGCTTGAGGGCGCCCGAGGTGCCGACAAAGGCATCATGCCCGGCCAGCAGGGCAAACTTGTTGGGGCCGGTGACGAAGTCGTGGCCGGTGAGGGTGGCGATTTCCTTGGCCACGGCCACGGCATAGTCGGGATGGGCGTTGAGCCCCGTGCCGACGGCGGTGCCGCCCAGGGCCAGTTCCTTGAGCTGGGGCAGGCTCACCTTGATGGCGGCGATGGCATAGTCGATCTGGGCGACCCAGCCGCTGATCTCCTGGCCCAGGGTCAGGGGCGTGGCGTCCTGCAGATGGGTGCGGCCGATCTTGACCACGTCCATATAGGCCTCGGCCTTGGCGTGGAGCGTGTCGCGGAGCAGGGCCACGCGCGGGAAGAGATAGTTTTCCAACGCCTCAACCGCGGCAATGTGCATGGCCGTGGGATAGGTGTCGTTGGATGACTGGCTCATATTGACGTGGTCATTGGGATGCACGGGCTTCTTGGAGCCCATGGTGCCGCCGGCCATTTCGATGCCGCGATTGGAGATGACCTCGTTGACATTCATATTGGACTGGGTGCCCGAACCGGTCTGCCAGACCACCAACGGGAAGTGATCGTCCAGCTTGCCGGCGATCACCTCGTCGGCGGCGGCGACGATGAGGTCGCGGGTCTTTTCGTCGAGCAGGCCCAGCTTGTGGTTGGCCAAGGCCGCGGCCTTTTTCAGCACGCCAAAGGCGGTGACGATTTCCTTGGGCATCTTTTCCCCGCCAATGTCGAAATTGGCGAGGCTGCGGGCCGTCTGCGCGCCATAGTATTTATCGGTCGGAACCTCGATGGTGCCCATCGTGTCCGATTCAACGCGCATGCTCATGGCTCAACTCCGGTATTGGCCGCTCTTTCCGGCGGCAGGCAAAGCAAAACGGCCGACCCTGGTAGGGATCGGCCGTCGGCATAACAGAAACGAGCGCAAGGCGCGCCTCGTCTTTCGTTTTATTTCTTGACGTCGAGAACCTGGCGACCGCGATACATGCCGGTCTTGAGGTCGACGTGATGCGGACGGCGCAGCTCACCGGAATCCTTGTCTTCAACATAGGATGCGGTGGCAAGAGCGTCGGCCGAGCGGCGGAAGCCACGCTTCATCGGCGAGGTCTTTCGTTTTGGCACTGCCATGGTCGGTACTCCGAATTCAATATCGTTGCGCCGCGGGAGCGGCCCAGAGAGTTCATCTCTGTAAGGGATTGACCGGCTCTATAGAGCAAGTATCGGGCCTTGGCTAGGGGGTTTTGCAGGAGTCGCGCGGGACTTTTGAGGTCCTGTCGGCGCCCTTCCCACAAGCGGGAGGGTGGAGCTGGCGAATGGCACCGGCCAGGCCATGCCGCCTATGCAGCCTGGGCGCCTGCTGCCGGTTCGGCGCCTTCGAGATCCCAGATGGTGGCCAGCCGCTGGGCGGCGGCGGCGGGGGACAACAGGCGGAACGCGCGGTCGGCACAATCAAGCGCCAGACGGAAGCGGGTGCGGCTCATCGGATCGCTGACCAGTTCGTTGGTCGAGCCAACCCAGAGCACATGGCTGCCTTTGGCGATGAGATAGAGATCGGCATCGCCCATGGCGAAATGGTCGAAATTCTCGCTGACCATTCCATAGGTCCGGCCAGAGCGGCCCTGCCAATTGCTGAGCCGGCCAAAACCATGGATCAGGACGTTGTTCTCGACAGTGCCAGCCATTTCACGCCATCTCCAGCGATCATCGAACAAGAACAAAAATAGAACAAAATCGGATAGACGTCAAGCGGTTCTGCGTTCGATGACTAGATGTATGGTGGAGTTTGGATGTTTCGTCAATATGTAGTGGTCAGGGGCCTATGCGCGCGATTGCTTGATTGCGTCGAGCTTGGCCTGGAACTCGGGGCTGGCGGGGCGGGCAAGGCCCTGTTCGGCCGCCTTGAGAATCAGTTCATCGGAACCGGATTCGATGGCTTTTTTGAGTCGTTCGAGGAAAATGTCGGGCGCAAGGCCCGCCTCGATGGCAGGCAGGAACTTTGCTTCGGCGGTGCCGGGCCAGATCATGAGGCTGTTGCGGCCCCAGAACAGGCCGGAATTGAGCGCTACTGGCACCACGGGCACCTTGAGCTCCATATAGAGCCGGACGATGCCCTGGCGGTAGTCGGCAGGCGCAAGCGGTGCCTTGCGAGTGCCTTCGGGGAAGATGACGATGCGGCAGCCGCGTTCAATGGCGGCATGGGCCTGCGCCATCATCAGCGGAACGGCTTCGGCGCCGCGCTTGCGGTCAACCTCAATGCAGTCGAGCGCGCGTGCGGCCCAACCAAAGAAGGGAATGCGCATCAGCTCCTTCTTGACGATATAGGCCGGGCGCCCCGTATAGGGAAAGATCGCGAAGACATCCCAATCGCTCTGGTGCTTGGCGGCGATGATGCAGCCGCCTTCGGGGATGTTCTCCTCGCCGCTGACCTTGGTCTTGACCCCGGTTATGGCGCGCAGATAGGCCAGATTGGAGCGGCACCAGAAGACGGCCAGGGCCCAGCTTAGCGGGGTACGGCCGCTGATCAGGGCGGTAGTGCCGATGACGATGGCGATGATGGCGGTCTGGCCGATGAAGATGAAATAGAACAGCGCCGTCCGCACCGCCTGCACGATTGCCATTAGTCTCTCCCGCGGCCTGCCGCATTTTCGAGCGTCATAGCGGGCAAATGCCGGCTTGGCGAGGGCGTTCCCGGCAATGCAAGGCTAGGAGGTCTCGCCAAGGAAGCGGCGCACGGTGACGCGCGAGGTGATGGCGGTGAGCGCGGCGATGACCGGCACCACAGCGGCAATGCCGATAATCCCGGCCATGCCCAGGGCAAAGCGGCCGAACAAGACGCCGACCTGGGCGCCGGCTTCGCTCGACAGCATATTGCCGGCGGCGGTGCCGACCAGGGCGAAGAACAGCAGGGCCGCAAGCGTGCCGAGCAGGCCGCCCTGCAGGCCGATGGACAAGAATCGCCCCTGGAATTCGCCGGCGATGAATTTGTTGGACGCCCCGATATAGTGGAGCACGTCGACAATCTCGCGATTGGTCGCCATGGCGCCACGCGTGGCAAAGACAATAGCCAGCACGGTCGCGGCGCCGATCAGGATCAGCACCAGCAGGCCCGATAGCACGATGGTGCCGGCCATGGTGTTGAGCTGCTGCCGCCAGGCGGCGTGAGTATCAAGGCTGGCGCCCTGGACGGCGGCCAGATTGCGCTCCAGCCCTTCGATATCGGCTTCGGCGGGGTCGGCGAGTTGCACCACGACGAGGCGTGGAATTTCGATGGCGGTGAGATCGAGGCCGGCGCCGAGCCATGGCTCGAGCAGCTGCTGGCTTTCCTCGATGGTGAGCGCTCGGGCCGAGGCCACGCCCGGGGTGGATTGGGCCAGCGACACCGCAGTGCGCAGATTGGAGTCCATCACCTCGCCCTCGACGGGACGAAGCTGAATGGTGACCTCGCGCCCGACATCGGCCGACCAGGCAATGGCCGATTTCTGCACCAGCACGACCCCGCCCAGCGTCACCGCCGAGAGAAAGCTCATGATGGTGATCAGCAGCAGCAGGGTGCGGCCGGCGACGCTTTTTTCGGGGACGATGGGCGCCGCGCCCTTGCGGGTGGGGATGACGGCGAGGATGCGCTCAATCATGGATCACCAGCTCGCCCTTACTCAGCAGCATGCGCGGATAGTTGAACTTGTCGAGCAAAGGCAATTCGTGGGTGGCGAGGATAATGGTCATCCCCAGCGTGCGGTTGAGCTCGGCGAAGAGATGGACGAGGCGGCTCGACAGGTCGGGGTCAACATTGCCGGTCGGTTCATCCGCCAGCAGTACCTTGGGCCGCGCAATGACGGCGCGGGCAATGGCGGCGCGCTGCTTTTCGCCACCCGACAGCAGCGAGGGCAGGGCATTCATGCGCTCGCCCAGGCCCACCCATTCGAGCAGTTCGGTGACATTGGGGCGGTATTCGCTCTCGGGCTGGCCCAGCACGCGCAGCGGCAGGGCGACATTCTCGAAAGTGGTCAGATGGTCGAGCAGGCGAAATTCCTGGAAGACGATGCCGATATGGCGGCGCATCTGCAGCAGGCGATCCTGGCTGAGATTGTTCACATCTTCGCCGAACATGGTGACGCGGCCACGCGAAGGCTTGAGCGAGAGCAGCAGCAGGCGGAGCAGGGAGGTCTTGCCGGCGCCGGACGGGCCGGTCAGGAAATGGAACGACCCCGGTTCGACCGAAAAAGTCAGGTCCCGCAGTATCTCCGGACCATTGCCGTAGCGTAGCCCGACATCGGAAAACTCGATCAAGAGTGCTTGGCTCCCCAATTGGTCCGCGGCCGACGCGAATCAAAACGTGCGCGCATCATAACAGCCATGGGTGCCGCATGCGCATGGCGGTGTCCTTGCCGGTATGAAAGGGGCACAAATGTGGTGGATTGCGTGAGGGCCGGGTATGGGTTTGAGGAGTTTTAACTCCCGCCCTCTAGGGTCACCGGCGAAACGTCCGTATCCCCTTAGTGTCTGGCCCGATGATCATCACCTGTCCCCATTGCGAGACCAAGTACCAGGTGACCTATGAGGCCATCGGCTCGGCCGGTCGCAAGGTGCAATGCGCGCATTGCCAGCAGGCCTGGCAGCAGCGCCCGCTGGATCCGGAGCCGGACCTGCCCACATCCGAACAGAAAGCGGCGTTCGAGGCGATGGCCGAGGATGGCCTCGACGATGCCATGGCCGCCGAAGAGCGCACATTTGCAGCCGAGATCGCCAGACGCCTGGCGCTGGAACAGGAGCAGGCGGGCAAAGCCGAGGCCGCCGTGCTGCGCAAGCGGCAGCAGGATTTCACGCGCCGGCAGAGCGCCATGGTGGCGGACCTGCCGCTGGCCCGGCTGCGGCGCACCCTGCGCGTCGCTGCCGTCGTGCTGCTCGGCGGGCTCGCTGTGACCGCCTATTTCGGGCGGGTGCAGGTGGTGGAGCGCTATCCGGAGATGGCCGGCGTCTACGAAGCGATAGGGTTGGGCGTCAATGTGGTGGGGCTCGACTTCTCCGACGTGACCACTCTGCGCACGCTGCGCGACGGCAAGGAAGTGCTGGTCGTCTCGGCGCAGATCGTGGGAATCAAGCGCGATCCGGTCGTCGTGCCCTCGGTGGTGGTGACGCTGCTCAATGCCAAGGGCGAGGGGATCTACGAGTGGAGCGTGACCCCATCGGTCCGGGACCTGATGGCTGGCGAACGCTCGACTTTCGATACCCAGCTTACCATGCCGCCGGGCGAGGCGACGCGCGTTCGCCTCAGCTTTGCCGGCGGACAAGACGTGCGGAGCGCGCCGGACATAACATCCGGTGTGACCGCAAATTCCACTCCGGAGCATGATTGATGGCCCGCATTCTGGTAGCCGAAGACGACCCTTCCGTGCGCGCCTTCGTGGTCAGCGCCCTGACCATGAAAGGCCATGAGGTCGTCGCCGAGGAAGATGGCGGCCTGGCGGCCGAGACGGCGGAGGCCGAAGCGGGACGTTTCGACCTGCTGCTCAGCGATATCAAGATGCCGATCATGGACGGGATCGGGCTGGCGCTCCATGTCGCGGCCAAATTTCCCGACATGATCATCGTGCTGATGACCGGCTTTGCCGATCAGCGCGAGCGGGCGCATGGGCTTGATGCGCTGATCTACGACGTCATCACCAAGCCGTTCACGCTGGCCGACCTGCTGGCCAAGGTGGATGACGCGCTGGTGGGCAAGCCGGTGGAAGTGCTGTCGCTGGGCCGGCAGGCCCAGCTGCAATAGGAAGCCCAACGCGGTTTTTGGGGAAGGCCCCCTCACCCGTCGGCTGCGCCGCCGACCGCTCCCTCGAGGGAGAGGTGAAGTCAGAGCCAGTCCGGCACGCTGTCGAGGGCGATCAGCTCGTCCAGCGACTTGCGCGGGCGGATGACGTGGAAGCGGTCGCCGTCGACCAGCACTTCGGGGATCAGTGCGCGGGAATTATAGGTCGAGGCCATGACCGCGCCATAGGCGCCGGCGCTCATCACCGCGAGCATATCGCCTTCCTTGACGCCAGGCATGGTGCGGGCCTTGGCCAGATAATCGCCCGTCTCGCAGACCGGGCCGACGATGTCGGCGGTGATCGGGGCGAGGTTGGAGTGATTGACCGGCACCACATCGTGGTGGGCCTCATAAAGCGTGGGGCGGATGAGATCGTTCATTGCCGCGTCGACGATGACGAAGTTGGTGACCCCCTGCTTCACATATTCCACCTTGGTGACCAGAATACCGGCATTACCGACGAGCAGGCGACCCGGTTCGATCACCAGGGTGCAGCCGAGCTGGCCGATCTTGTCGCGCACGACCGTGGCATAGGCCTCGGGGTGCGGCGGGGCTTCCTGGTCGTGATGGTAGGGAATGCCGAGCCCGCCGCCGATGTCGACATGGTCGATCCTGTGCCCGTCGGCCCGCAGGGTCCTGACCAGTTCGGCCATCAGGCCAAAGGCGTTGCCGAAGGGTTCGAGGTCGGTAATCTGGCTGCCGATATGCATGTCGACGCCAACGGCCTCGACATTGGGCAGGTCGGCAATATGGCGATAGACTTCATGGGCGCGGGCATAGGGAATGCCGAACTTGTTCTCGGCCTTGCCGGTCGAAATCTTGGCATGGGTGCGGGCATCGACATCGGGATTGATGCGCACTGACACCTTGGCGGTCAGGCCCATACCGGCGGCGACCATGGAGAGGCGCTCGAGCTCGGGCTCGCTCTCGACATTGAAGCACTTGATGCCGGCTTCAAGCCCGCGGCGCATTTCGGCGACGGTCTTGGCGACGCCGGAAAAGACGATCATCTCCGGCTTGATGCCGGCGGCGAGGGCCCGTTCGAGCTCACCGAGCGACACCACGTCGGCGCCGGCGCCTTCGGAGGCCATGAGCTTGAGCACAGCCTGATTGGAATTGGCCTTCATGGCATAGGCGAGCAGGGTCGGGATGCCCTCAAACGCCGCCTTGACCACCCGCACATGCCGGCGCAGCGTGGCGCTGGAATAGACATAGAAGGGCGTGCCCACCTTGGCGGCGAGGTCGTTCAGATTGACGTCCTCGGCATAGAGTGTGCCGTCGCGATGTTCGAAATGGTGGACCAAGGCCATGGGCTCCGTCGGAAGTGCCTAGGCTCTATTCCAGCGCACCGGAAAACAAAAGCAAGACTTATCGATCAGCCTCATAAGCCGCCTCGATGCGGTCGGCGACCAGGGCCTGCAGCTGCCAGAGGTGGGGGTCGTGGATGCCGATGTCTTCGAGGTGCTGCACGGTGGCATGGAGGTATTCCGCCATCGAGCCGCGCGATCCCACGGCCGTGGCGAGGACATCGGCAATGGCTTCGACCGAAAGGCCGGAGACATAGCGGCCCGAATTGCGGTCCATGCAGAAAGTGAGGGCTCGGATGGCGCGCTCGCCACTTTTCACATTGACCCAGCGCGGCGGGAAGGGCGAGGGCAGCCAGCCCATTTCACGCTCCAGGAGCTTGGTCATGGCCTCATCGGTCCGCCCGGGTGGCAGGCGGTAGAGCACACCATTGCAGGCGCCGCCGCGGTCCAGCGCCAGCATCAGGCCGGGATTGGCATCCGAACCACGAAAGCGATTGTTCCAGCCGAGGCAGAAGGCGCGATGCCAGCCGCGGACGAGGCCGGTGCGCATTTCGACGAATTCGCAGGCGGGTTTCCAGATCAGCGAGCCATAGGCAAAGATCCAGACCTCGTCGCTGCGGGTCGGGCCGAGCAGGGCGTCGATGGTGCTGACATAGTCGTCCGGCGTGGCAGCGCGCATGCCCGCGGGTGGCGGCGGCGTTTCGTCGGTGAGATTCTGCGGCTGCAGATAGCCGACATGGCGCTCGGTGAGGCGCATCTGTCGGGAGTTCTTGGGCATGCAACAAAATCCTCGGTCGGCATCCCTCTCCCCCTGAGGGAGAGGGTGGATCGGCGCAGCCGAGACGGGTGAGGGGTTGTTTCCGCATATTGGGAATGCGGCGGGACCGCTGACCCCTCATCCGCCCTTCGGGCACCTTCTCCCTCAAGGGGAGAAGGGAGGATCGGGGCTAAACGCGATTCATTCAACCCCGCCATCGCCATGGG
>NZ_JAKFDJ010000208.1:0-11109 GCF_036676215.1 Devosia sp.
CCCTTTCGGGTTGGACGGTCGAGCTGGAGGCGGGGCGCTGTGCCCCTCTCTCCTCCTGCCAGCGTCCGGCCGGTGGTCAGCATACATGCGGGAGCCTGGCGACCCATGCTCCCCGGCAGTCTTACCCACTCATCACTCGTCATGATCGCGCTCTGGCGGGAAGATGGGAGCAGTATGCGGCAGGTTTTGGGGAGGGGGATAAGTTTGTGTCAATTGCAGAAAACCGCAACAAATACAGTCGTCACCCTCAGGCTTGACCCGAGGGGACTGTACTTATCCGATGTCCGCAAGTGAAGAGCCCTCGGCTCAGGCCCGAGGGTGACGATCTGTGGGTGGGAGCGGTTTGAGCACAGCCTTCGCGGTCGGCCTTAGTCCTCTTTCGACAAAATCCCCACCAGGCCATCCCGGATCGCGGGATGCTCCAGCTGCCTTGGGCCCCAGACCTGGCTCTGCAGGAAATATCCCGTCAGGCTCAGCGCATCCTTGATGTCGTGCGGGCTGGCATTGCCGCGGCTGGTGAGGAAGCTGGGAAGCGGCAGCAGGCGGTCGAGATAGGGAGCGGCGGCGGCGCGGGAGACGGCGCGGCCGGATTTGGGCGAGACATGGGTCAGATCGTCGGTGACGCCGGTGACGGCGCAGGCGGTGAGGTCGAGGCCATAGCCCAGCTCTTCGAGCAGGGTGAGCTCGAAGCGCGCCAGCGCTGCGCCATCGGGGGGGCTATCGATGAGGCGGAGGGCCATGCCGAGCAGGCGATCATGCGGGTCGCGCTCGGGCAGGAGGCGCAGGTGCTCGCAGAGGAGCTGGCTGAGATAGAGCCGGGTGCGATCCTCGATCAGTGCGGCGGCGCGGGCCTCTAGCAGTTCGACGGAGAACATGCCGAGCTGGTCTTCGAGGCGGGCGCGCCAGGTGAGCTGGATGGTGTTGCCGGGCTGGAGGACCGCGGCGAGGCGGCGCGTGCGGCCACCGCGGACCAGGCCCAAATGGCGGCCGCGGCCGGCGACCATGGCCTCGGCGATGACGCTGGTCTCGCCGTGGCGGCGCACACCGATCAGCAGGGCTTCACCAGTCCATTCCATAATCTGTTCTTGCCCCCGATCGCCTGCGCCGTCGAGGCGTTTTTCGCGGGTGATTTGACATCGTGTATATGCACGACTATCTCTGCCTGCGATGGAATTCGATTTTTCAGAATGTCTGGTGCTCAACAGCCGAATGGCGGCGCGCGCGATAACGCGGCGGGCCGACCAGAAGCTGCGCGCTGTGGGCATCACCGCGGCGCAGTTCACCATCCTTGGCGTTCTGTCGCGCAGGGACCGGCTGTCGATTACCGACGTGGCCGACAGCATTGCGATGGACCGGAGCACGCTGTCGCGCAATCTGCAATTGCTGGAGAGCAAGGCAATCGTAGCCGGCAGATCCGCCCAGCGCGGCAATGGCCGTATCTATGATCTGACGGCGGCCGGCGAAGCGCTGATGGAGCGGGCATTGCCTATCTGGCAGGCCTCGCAGACCGAGCTGCGCCAGACACTGGCCAATCCTGACTTCCCCACCGTCCTCTCGGCCTTGCGGCAAGTCGCGCGGCTTTAGCGCCGCGCGAGACCAATCAACCCATTCGCACCAGGCGTGCAATATACGAGGAAAACAGATGCTCAAGTCCGACCCGAACGATCCGATCGTCGTCACCGGCATGGGAGTGGTGAGCCCGCTGGGCGTCAGCACCGAGGTCAACTGGAGCCGGCTGCTCGCCGGCCGCTCGGGCGTGGTGCACAATGACCGGTTCGATACCGAGGCCTATGGGGCGCGGGTCGCGGGCCTGGTGCCGGGCAAGGACAGCGACGCGGAGGGCTTCGATCCGCTGGTGGCAATCGACGCCAAGGACATCAAGAAGATGGACCTGTTCATCCAGTATGGCCTGGTCGCCGCGGCCGAAGCGATCGCCCAATCGGGCTGGGAGCCGCAGACCGAGGATGAGCAGAACGCCACCGCGACCATCATAGGTTCAGGTGTGGGTGGCTCGCCGGTGATGGCGAAATCGGCAGTGCTGGTGGCCGAAAAGGGCCCCAGGCGGATGTCTCCATTCACGGTGCCGTCGTTTCTCGCCAATCTGGCGGCGGGATGGATCTCCATTCGCTACGGCTTCAAGGGGCCGATCGGGGCGCCGGTGACGGCCTGCGCTGCCTCGGCACAGGCGATTGGCGACGGCATGCGCCTGTTGCTGACGGGGGAGGCCGAAATCGCCATTGTCGGGGGCGCCGAGGGATCGGTCGATCCGTTGTCGATTGGGGGGTTCGGAGCGGCCCGCGCCCTGTCGACGGACTTCAACGACGCGCCGGAAAAAGCCTCGCGGCCGTTCGACGGCAAGCGGGACGGCTTCGTGCTGTCAGAAGGCGCAGCAGTGCTGGTGATCGAGAAACTGAGCCATGCCCGAGCACGCGGCGCCACGCCATTGGCGATTCTTTCTGGCTATGGCACCAGCGCTGACGCCTATCACCTGACGGCCGGTTCGCCCGACGGCGCCGGCGCGCAGGTGGCGATGCGCAAGGCCATCGACATGAGTGGCCTCACGAGCCAGGATATCGACTTCGTCAGCGCGCATAGCACGTCGACGCCGGTAGGCGACGCGGCAGAGGTGGCAGCGATCGAGGCGGTTTTCGGCGGGCGGGGCAAGACGCTGGCGCTCAGTGCGCTCAAGTCATCGACCGGACATCTGCTGGGTGCGGCCGGCGCTCTGGCAGCGGTCATGGCGATCAAATCGATCCAGAACGGAATCGTGCCGGGCACGCTCAATCTCGACGAACCCGATGCGAGCGCGGCACAGTTCGATCTGGTCGCCAACACGGCCAAGGCCAAGGCGCTCAAGCATGTGCTGGTCAATGCCTTCGGCTTTGGCGGGGTCAATGCCTCGCTGGTGCTGAGCGCCGTAGAGCGCTGACTGGCGACGCCTGCAGGTGGGAGAGGCGATCAGCCTTTCCCATGCGGGTATTCCAGGCCCATTTCGCGGTAGCGTTCGGGATCGTCGCCCCATTTTTCGCGAACCTTGACGAACAGGAAGAGGTGGATCGGCACCTCATACATGGCCATCAGTTCCTTGCGGCTTTCCTGGCCAATGGCCTTGATGGTCTGGCCGCCGGCGCCGAGCACGATCTTCTTGTGGCTGTCGCGGGTGACATAGACCACCTGGTCGATCTTGTAGGAGCCGTCCTTCTGGATCTTGAAGGACTCGGTTTCGACCGTGGAGTTGTAGGGGATCTCATCGTGGACGCGCAGGAAGAGTTTCTCGCGCGTGATCTCGGCGGCGGTGATGGCCATGGTGAGATCGGTGAGGTGATCCTCGGGGAAATGCCAGGGGCCGGGCGGAATGTGCTTGATGCACCAGTCCATGAAGTCCTGCACACCATAGCCCTTGAGGGCCGAGATCATGAAGGTCGCTTCGAAGCGCAGCTTGGCATTGATGGCTTCGGAGAGCTTGAGCAGTTCCTCGTTTTTGACCGTATCGATCTTGTTGAGGATCAGGATACGGGGGTGGCGGACGTTTTCGAGGCCCTCAAGCAGGGCTTCCAGCTCGGGCGTCAGGCCGCGGTCGACGTCGACGATGAGGGCGACGATGTCGGCGTCCCCCGCCCCGCCCCAGGCGCTATCGACCATGGCGCGGTCGAGCCGGCGCTTGGGGGCGAAAATTCCGGGCGTGTCGATGAAGACCAGCTGGGCCTTGTCGAGCGTCACCACGCCGCGCACCTGGCTGCGGGTGGTCTGCGCCTTGTGGGTGACGATGGAGACCTTGGTGCCGACCAGGGAATTGAGCAAGGTCGACTTGCCGGCATTGGGGGCGCCGACCAGCGCGATAAAGCCGCAGGAGGTATCGGAGAGTTGTTCGGGCGTGTTCATTGGTTTTCCTTCCACACCTTCTGGGCAATCAGGAACAGTTCGGCGGCCTTGTGTTCGGCGATCTTCTTGGATGGGCCGGTGGCGCTCAGCTGTTCGAAATCACCCAGGGTGACGGCGATGGTAAATTCAGGGGCATGGTCGGGACCACGCCGCTCGGTCTGGGTGTAGGTCGGGGGCTCGAGGCCGCGGGCCTGGGCCCATTCCTGCAGGGTGGTCTTGGCGTCGGCCTTGTTGGCCTGACCATCGGCGAGGAATTCCTCGAACATGCGCTCGACGAATTCATAGGCCTTGCCCAGCCCGCCGTCGCAATAGATGGCGCCAATCACCGCTTCGGTGACGTCGCCGAGAATGGCTTCCTTTTCGGCGCCGCCGGTGCGGGCTTCGCTGTCGCCCAGGATCATGGCGGAGCCGAGGTCGAGGGTGCGGGCGATGATGGCGCAGGTTTCCTTGCGCACCAGGGTATTGAGGGTGCGGCTCAGCTCGCCCTCATTGGCCTTGGGATAGCGACGATAGAGCATGTCGGCGACGACGAGGCCGAGCACCCGATCGCCGAGGAATTCGAGGCGCTGATAGGACTGCTCGATGCGCTTGGCCGGCGAGATGGCGCTGGAATGGGTGAGCGCGCGGTTCAGCAGGTCCGGATCGGCAAACTTGTAGCCGAGCCGGAACTGGAGCTTGTCATGATTGCGCGCGGCACGGCTCATCGATCGATGGTCTGGAACATGCGGTCCCAGCGGACATTGGCGGGCCACTGCCAGAGCTGCCAGGGGGGAATATTGTCCTTGATCGAGAAGAAGCGCGCCTCGGCCTTGGCGATGAGGTTGACGGCCGGGACGTAGCCCACCTGGCTCAGCACACGGCTATCGGCTGAGCGGTCGCGATTGTCACCCATCATGAAATAGTGGCCGGCGGGAACGACATATTCGGAGGTGTTGTCGAGCGGACCGTTGTCGGAGATTTCCTGGATGGTGTGGACCGTGCCTTCGGGGAAAGTCTCGCGGTAGACCGTAACCTCGCGGGTCTGGCCTTCGCTGTCGGTATCCTGCGCCGTGCCGATCTCTTCGCGCTCGACCATGGTGCCGTTGATGTAGAGGCGCCCTTCGCGGACCTGGATGGTATCGCCCGGCAGGCCGACGACGCGCTTGATATATTCCATGTTCTGCGGCACCGGGCGGAACACGGCGACGTCGCCACGATTGGGCTCGCGGCCGAAGATGCGGTTGCCGATCGGCAGCTCGAAATCGAGCGCGGTGAAATCGCCGTAGCGGCCGAGCGAGAAGGAATGCTTGCCGTAGCCCCAGACGAATTTGTTGGCAACGAAGTAGTCGCCGATCATCAGGGTCTGCTGCATGGAGGCAGTGGGAATGGAAAAGGGCTGGTAGAGGAAGGAGCGCAGCACGATGGCGATCAGCAGCGCCTCGACCACGACAACGATGGTTTCAACCCATTCATTGGTCGCGGACTTCTTGATGGGCTTGTCGACGGGCTGGCTCATGGATTTCCCCGGGAATACGCTGCCGAAGCGTTAGGCGTTTGTCCCGGTCGGGTCAATTGCAGTGGTCGATGGACTGATCCGAAAAGTCTACAACTTTTCGGGCCCATCTTGCGGCAGCGCCTCGATGATGACGAAGGCCTGGGCGAGCCCAGCGTCGTCGGTGATGGTGATGTGGATGTGGGGAACGTGTCCGGGGGGCACAAGGCGGGCCAGCGCTTTTGCCGCACCATTGGTCAGGTGCATGGTCGGCTTGCCCGAGGGCAGGTTCACCACGCCCATGTCGCGCCAGTAGACGCCCCAGCTGAGGCCGGTGCCGAGCGCTTTGGAGCAGGCTTCCTTGGCGGCGAAGCGCTTGGCATAGGATGCGGCGCGCTGCGCCCGGCGATCGGATTTGCGGCGCTCGATCTCGGTGAAGCAGCGGTTGGTGAAGCGCTCGCCATATCTGGCGAGGGTCTGCTCGACGCGATGGATCTGGATGAGGTCGGAGCCGAGGCCGATGATCATTTCACACCCTGGATGCCGCGGCTGCCGGGTTTGACGGCCGGGATGGCGGCCAGCTCGGGGGGCAGCTGGTCGGCGGGATAGGCGGGGACCTTGAACTCGATGAGGCTGACGAGCGGGACGCCGACATCGGCTTCGCCGCCCGAGCGGTCAATGAGACAAGCGGCGGCGACTACGTTTGCTCCGATGCCGCGCAAGGCCTCGACGCATTCGCGGATGGAGAGGCCGGTGGAGACGATGTCTTCGACCACGATCACCTTGTCATCGGGGGCGATCTCGAAGCCGCGACGCAGTTCGAACTTGCCGTCGACGCGCTCGGTATAGAGGGCTGGAACGCCGAGGTGCCGGGAGGTTTCGTAGCCAGGAATGATGCCACCAATGGCGGGGGAGACCACCTTGGTCACATCGCCAAAGCCATCGGCGTGGATCTTTTCGGCCAGGGCCTTGCAGAGCTTTTCGGTCTGGGCGGCGTATTGAAACACCTTGGCCTTTTGCAGGAAGACCGGTGAGCGCAGGCCCGAGGACAGGATGAAGTGGCCTTCGAGCATGGCACCGCATTCGCGGAAAATGGTCAGTACGTCATCTTTCGTCATCGACAAACCTCCGGTCGACCTTGCCATCCCATTCCAGGGTCGAAATCATGCCCGCTTCGCGAATGCCGGCGCGCTGGACGGCGGAAAGGCCGGGACTGCGCTTGAGCGTTGCCAGAACATCGGTGAGCTGCGCAAGGTCGCGCACCTCGATTTCGAAGATCAACTGGTGAAAATCGGGCGAAATCATCCGCATCACCAGATTGTTGATATTGGCGTCGCAGGCGGCGATGGCCGAGGAAATCTGCGCCAGCGAGCCTGGGCGATTGACCGATTCCATGGTGATGACGGTAGGAAAGAGCTTGTCCTCGCGGCCGACGAGGTTCCAGCGCACGTCCACCCAGGCGACATCGCTGTCGTGCATGTCGATCAGCGCATCGGAGTGGATGGGATAGACCAGCATGGCCGTATCGGGCTGCAGGATGCCTACCAGACGATCACCGGGCACGACCCCCTCCCCCGATACCGTTACCGGCATGTGGAAATCGAGCTGTGCCAAAGCCGCCTTGGCGCGCGGACCGGAACGCTGGCCGCCAGGCACGCGGAAGCGGAAGAGATCGGTGGAGCGCAGGGCGAACCAGCCATCGGCGGTGTCGGCCACCGGCAGGTCGAGCTTGCGGCGGCGCTTGCGCAGGCCCTTGAGCTTGGCCAGCTCGGCGGCCAGGGGCTCGGAGCCGATCTTGCCTTCGCCCACTGCGATCAGCAGGTCGCGGCGGCTGGTTGAGCCCAGCGCTTCGGCCAGGGCCTTGGCCTCGGCATCGTCGAGCATGACGCCTTCCCGCTCGAGCATCATGTTGAGCACATGCTCGCCCAAGGCGAAGGCGCGCTGGGCGGTGGCCTGGCGCACCGAACGGCGAATGGCGGCGCGGGCCTTGCCGGTGGCGGCAATGCCGAGCCAGTTGAGCGGCGGCAGATGGTTCTGGTCGCGGATGATCTCGACTTCGTCGCCACTGCGCAGCTGGGTCACCAGCGGCAGGATGGAGCCGTTGATCTTGGCGCCGACCGTGGTGTCGCCAATGTCGGTATGCAGGGCATAGGCAAAGTCGATGGGCGTGGCGCCGCGGGGCAGCGCGATCAACCGGCCGCGCGGGGTAAAGCAGAACACCTGGTCCTGGAACAGCTCCAGCTTGGTGTATTCGAGGAAGTCCTCGGTCGAATTGCCGGCCGTCAGGTGCGCAATGGTGGAGCGCAGCGAACCATAGGCCTGGCTCTCGTTTTCTATGCGGCTCAGATCGGCCGAAGCGCCATCCTTGTAGAGGGCGTGGGCGGCAATGCCGTATTCGGCGACGCGGTCCATCTCTTCGGTGCGGATCTGCAGTTCCACGCGCTGGCGGCCGGGGCCGACGATGGTGGTGTGGATGGACTGGTAATCGTTGTGCTTGGGGACTGAGATGTAATCCTTGAAACGCCCGGGCACGACCTTCCAGCGGGTGTGAACCACGCCGACAGTGCGGTAGCATTCCTCGAGCGAGCCGACGATGACGCGGAAGCCGATCATGTCGGAGAGCTGTTCCAGCGCGATCGACTTCCGCTCGATCTTGTTGAAGATCGAGAAGGGCGACTTCACCCGCGCCTTGACGCGCGCGGTGATGCCCTCGGCGGCGAGGCGCTCGCTGAGTTCAGTCGAAATGGTGGAAATGGTCTCGCGATATTCGGCCTGCATCTCGTCGAGGCGCGCGACGATGGCCTGGTAATGCTCGGGCTGGAGTATCTTGAAGGAGATATCTTCCAGCTCGTTGCGCATGTCCTGCATACCCATGCGGCCGGCGAGCGGGGCGTAGATATCCATGGTCTCCTGCGCAATACGCATCCGCTTTTCGGGCGGCATGTATTGCAGGGTGCGCATGTTGTGGAGGCGATCGGCGAGCTTGACCAGCAGCACGCGCACGTCCTGGCTGATAGCCAGAAGCAGCTTGCGCAGGTTTTCGGCCTGGGCCTCCTCGCGCGAGACCAGGTTCAGACGCTCGATCTTGGTCAGGCCATCGACGATGGCGCCGATTTCGGGACCGAAAAGCTGGTCGATCTCGGCGCGAGTGGCGTCGGTGTCCTCGATGGTATCGTGCAGCAGGCCCACGGCAATGGATGCATCATCGAGCTTGAGCTCGGTGAGGATGGCCGCGACTTCGAGCGGGTGGTTGAAATAGGGGTCGCCGGAGGCGCGCTTCTGCGAGCCATGCTTCTGCATGGCGTAGACATAGGCCTTATTCAACAACTGCTCGTCGACGTTCGGGTTGTAGGCCTGAACGCGTTCGACAAGCTCGTACTGACGCATCATGGGGTGGTCGCCGCTCGCTTAAAGAATGAGCTTAGCGCTTTGAAAGAAAATGGAAAGGGTGGCAGCGGGAGTATCTGAATTGCAGCGGGATGGGAAGGGATGGCCATTGCTTTGTGCGCGTTGCCCCACCCCCTACTCTTGATCGCTCAAATCGCTCCACTGGAGCGATTTGCCCCTTCGGGTCGCTCACAAGCCCATCAAGGGGGAGGTTTCTCTCCACTCTTTGGGCTCGATCCGCTCCTCCCACCGGGCAGCACCTCCCCTTGATGGGGGGCGGTTGGGCACGATCAAACGAAAACACCCCCGGCTTGCGCCGAGGGTGCCAAATGCACTGAGCAACGAGCTTTAGTCGTCGCGGCGTTCTGGCGGGGCAAGGCTTTCGATGCCACGCAGCAGTTCTTCTTCGCTGATGGTGTCGAAGTTGATCGAATCATCGCCATTGGCGCTTTCGATGAGCGGAGCGGCGTGCTCTTCGGGCTCGTCGACCTCGACATACTTCTGCAGCGAATGGATCAGGTCTTCGCGCAGGTCATCCGGCGAAATAGCGCCGTCGCCGATTTCACGCAGCGCCACAACGGGATTCTTGTCGTTGTCGCGGGAAACGGTGATCTGGGCGCCGGACGAAATCATGCGCGCACGATGCGCGGCCATGAGAACGAGATCGAAGCGGTTTTCGATCTTTTCGATGCAGTCTTCAACGGTGACGCGTGCCACAGACGTCTCCAAAATTTATGGAATGAACGCTTCCCATACACGAGCGACCCCGCGGGCACAAGGTTGGCGTGGCTCGGCCCGGCTATTAGCCTGCGAAAGCCATCACGACCACATGTCTTGCCGGGCTGCGGAAAACGTGCGAATAGCGAAGTTAAGATAAGGTTCTCGGCGGAATTTAAATTTGAAGTTTCGAGACTGCTTTTATCACGGCGCAGCATTTGGCGGTACGAGCCGCAAATGGGAGATTTGAGATGCCCATCGACTCCAGAGAAAAGATCGTTCTGTTCATCGATGGCGCCAATCTCTACGCGACGTCCAAGGCCATCGGCATCGACATTGATTATCGGCGCCTGCTCGCCGAATTCAGCGCCAAAGCCTATCTGCTGCGGGCCAACTACTACACAGCGCTGATCGAGGATCAGGAATATTCCTCGATCCGGCCGCTGATCGACTGGCTGGATTATAATGGCTTCACAGTGGTCACCAAGCCGGCCAAGGAATTCACCGACGCTGCCGGCCGCCGCAAGATCAAGGGCAATATGGACATCGAGCTCTGCGTCGATGCGCTGGAGCTGGCCCCTTATTACGATCACATGGTGTTGTTTTCCGGCGACGGCGATTTCACCGCCCTGGTGGCCGCACTGCAGCGCAAGGGCAAGCGCGTCACCGTGGTGTCAACGCTGACCACGTCCACGCCGATGATTTCCGACGATCTGCGGCGGCAGGCGGATTTCTTCATGGATGTCGCCGACCTGGCCAAGAGCGTCGGCCGGCCGCCGAGCGCAAGGCCGGTTGCGGCTCCCGTGGTCGGTGTGGCGGAGGAATAGGGCCCGGCCCTACCCGCGCCCACCCTCTTTCATGATGCGGGACTTGTCGCGGTTCCAGTCACGATTGCGCTCGGTTTCGCGCTTGTCGTAGTTCTTCTTGCCCTTGCCGATGCCGATCAGGATCTTGGCGCGGCCCTGGTCGTTGAAGAAGAGCTTGAGCGGCACGATAGTGTTGCCGGCGCGGGAAACTTCCTGGTCGAGGTGCGCAAGCTGCTTGCGCGAGACCAGCAGTTTGCGGGGGCGCTTTTCCTCGTGATTGAAGCGGTTGGCCTGCAGATATTCCGGGATATGGGCGTTGATCAGCCAAAGCTCTCCCCGTTCGGGAGAGGCATAGGACTCGGTGATCTGGGCCTTGCCCAGGCGCAAGGACTTGACCTCGGTGCCGGTCAGTACGATGCCGGCTTCCAGTGTCTCGCCGATCTCATAGTCGTAGCGCGAGCGGCGGTTTTCAGCCACGAGACCGTGGCTGATCACACCGTTCTTTGCTTTGTCGTTCTTTGGAGCCATCAGGGTTAGATAAGACCTGCATGGGCGATTGCAAAGTCCATGGCGTCCTGCGTCGGCTTGCTGATGGGGACCAGGGGCAACCGCATCTCGTTGGCGCAGAGGTTGAGCCGGTTGGCGACATATTTTGCCGGCGACGGGTTGGGCTCCATGAACAGGTCCTTGTGCAGATAGACCAGCTTGTCGTTGATCTCCCGGGCGCCGATAAAATCGCCCGCCAGCGACAGTTCCTGCATCTGCGAGCACAGGCGCGGCGCCACGTTGGACGTCACCGAGATGCAGCCATGGCCGCCATGGGCATTGAATCCGAGCGCGGTGCTG
>NZ_JAKFDJ010000209.1:0-3038 GCF_036676215.1 Devosia sp.
CGGCGACAAGGAAGCGCTCGAGCTCGCCATCATCGAGAATGTGCAGCGCGCCGATCTTAATCCGCTTGAAGAAGCAATGGGTTACGGCCAGCTGATCGAACAGTTCGATTATACCCAGCAGGATCTGGCCCAGGTGATCGGCAAAAGCCGCTCGCATGTCGCCAATACGCTCCGCCTGCTGCGCCTGCCCGAGGATGTGCGCGAAATGGTCGCCAGCGGCACGCTGACCGCCGGCCATGCCCGTACGCTGATCACCGCTGAGGACCCGGCGACGCTGGCGCGCCAGATCGTCACTGGTGGCCTCTCGGTGCGCGAAGCCGAGGCCTTGAGCCAGCAGCGCGAAGTGGCCGGCAAGAAGAAGCCGAGCGAGTCTCACGTGGATCGCGATGCCGATACGGTGGCGCTGGAACGCCGCCTGTCCGACGCTCTGGGCCTGTCGGTGGCGCTGGCGCATAGCGAGCGCGGCGGCAGACTGGAAATCCGCTACAAGACGCTGGAACAGCTCGACGGCCTCTGCATCAAGCTGACGGGCTACGCAAACTAGTCGGATTCCTGACTGCCTGATCAAACTCGATCGTCACCCTCGGGGGACCACGTTTCACGTGAAACGTCGAGCCGGCGGCAGGCAAATCGCTCCGGTGGAGCGATTTTAGGCGAGAAGGCCATGAGGGCTATGCCCGAATGGCGCACTGTACCTAGTGCGCGGCCGCCATCATGCAGATGGCCAGCAGCGCGCGGCGCAATCCGGCTTCCGCCAGGCCCGGACGGCGGCGGCTATCGGCCGTGGCCTGCAGGATGCGCTCCGAGGCGGTCGCCAGGGCGCTGTCCGACCACAGGCGCAATTGCTGCTCCAGCGCGGAAATTCGCGAGAAATGCGGCTTGGGCCGCAGATTATCCAGCACCATGCGCGGCGCCTTGCCGGCATCGACCTCGGTGCGCCAGCGGCGCAGGTTGGCGAAGTGGATATTGCACATGGCCAGCAGCCGCTGCGGATCGACCGCCGAGGACAGCGCCCGATTGAGCGCCAGCTCCAGCCGCTCGGCATGGCCGCCGCCGGTGGCGTCGAGAATGGCGTCGATCACCAGCATGCCATTGTCAGCACACAATAAAAGCACGTCTTCGCGCGTCAGTACCTTGCTCGAGGCCGCATAGAGGCAGAGTTTATCCAGCTCCCGCCTTGTGATCTCGCGGTCATTGCCGAGGATTTCGCGCAAGGTGGTCACCACATCGGCATCGATGCGAATGCCCTGCTGGTTGAAGGTCTCGCGAATCAGGGCCTGCAGCGTCTCGTCGCTGTCGGGGTAGCAGGGCAGGGCTCGGCCGAGCTTGGCGGCCTCCACCAGGGCGCGCAGCGCGTCCTTGGGGGTGAGATTGCCGGCTTCGAGCACGATGGCGGCCCCGGCCGGGTCGTCGCGCAGCTCAGTCAGGGTCATCACCAGCGATTTGCCGGCGCCGCGTACCCGCACGATGCGTTTGCCACCGAACAGCGACATGGTTCGCGCCTCGACGGCCAAAATGGAAGGATCGGCATCCACTTCGGCGCCATCCAGCGTCACCAGGCTCACCGATTCGGGGTCATCGCCGCTCAATTGGCGGATCAGGCGTTGCGCCGTCTCGCGCACCAGGCCCGCATCGGGCCCATAGGCCAGAAAAATGCCCTCGGTGAGGTCCGGCCGCGCCAGAAAGCGCGCGACTTCATGGGCCTTGAGAGCCGTCATCCGCGGCTGAGCGCGGCCAATACAGCCAGCCGCAGCGATTCGGCAGCAGCCTTGGCAGCGCGCTCGGTGGCTTCGGTCGCCGCTGTCGTATCGGCCAGCACCTGGCTATTGGCGGTATATTCTGCCGTCGCCCGGCGGGTGAAGCTGATCGGTTCGACGTCGCTGCCATCGCGCCGGGCAATGGTCAGGTTCGCCGTGACCGTGACCCGGTAGGGCTTGCTCGGATTGGCCGTGGCAGTGAGGAAGCCCAGGCCGCCGGCGGACGATGACACCGTTACCGTCGCCAGCGGCGCGGTTTCGGCCTCGGACGAGCCCAACCGCAGCGCGAGTTCCTGATAGACGATCTGCTCCAGCCGGCTGTTGGGCTTGGCATAGGCCAGGTTCAGCAGGGGCTGGCTGGCCAGGGTGCCGCTATAGACCGGCGAAAAGCTGCAGGCGCTCAAAGCAGCGCCGGTGGCGAGCAGGATGGCGGCAAAAGCGATGGGACGCGTGCGTCTAGACCACGACATTGACGATCCTGTCCGGGACGATGACGATCTTCTTGGGTGCATGCCCGCCAAGAATGCGGACTATCTCGTCCAAAGACAAGACCAGCTTCTCGACCTCGGGTGCCGGCATTCCCTTGGCCACGGTGACTTCGCCGCGGCGCTTGCCATTGATCTGGATCGGCATGGTGACGCTGTCGTCGACCAGCAGGGCCGGATCGACCTCGGGCCAGGGCGCATCGGCGACGAGCCCGGGCTTGCCCAGGGCCTCCCAGCAGGTTTCGGCCAGATGGGGCATCATCGGCGCGATCAGCTGGATCAGCCGCTCCACGCCCTCCGCCAGGGCGCCAATGCGGCTCGCCGGGGCGGCGGCAACCAGGCCCGCCGAGCGGACCAGCGCATTGGTCAGCTCATAGATCTGGGCCACAGCGCGATTGAAGCGCAGGCCCTCGATATCGCCACCGACCTGGTGGACGGCGCGGTGCACGATCTTGCGCAGCGCCAGGGCCTCACTGTCGTCCGAAGCACGAACAGTTCCCGCAGACTGTTCCGTCAATGCGATGGTTTCGCCGACCAGGCGCCAGACGCGCTGCTGGAAGCGGCTGGCGCCCTCGACGCCGGCCTCGGTCCACTGCACGTCGCGTTCCGGCGGGGAATCGGAGAGCATGAACCAGCGCGCCGTATCGGCGCCATAGGTGGCGACGATCTCGTCGGGGTCGACCACGTTCTTCTTGGATTTGCTCATCTTTTCGATCGAGCCGATGGCAATCGCCTCGCCCGAGGTCAAATGCTTGGCGCGGCGGCCTTCGCCGAAGGTCTCCATCACCACATCGGT
>NZ_JAKFDJ010000210.1:0-2590 GCF_036676215.1 Devosia sp.
GAGGTTGTGCGGATCGGTCACGCCATCCAGCACCAGCAGCAGGGGCGGACCTTCGGCGCGGTCGAGCAACTCCTCGAGCATCGCCTCGCCCCACACCTGGCTCGGGCTGACTTCGGCCACCACGCCCTGGTGCACGCCCTCGACCCAGGCATCCATCTCCCGGCGCTCGCACTGACCGACCGCGACCCGCGCCTGGCCAGCCAGCTCGAGCAACACCTGGACCCGCGGGTCGCTGCGCCCCTCAGCCAGCCAGACCTGCTTGACCCGCTTGGGATGGTGCCGCAGCAAGGCTTCCACGGCATGCACGCCGTAGATCTTCTCCAACTGACTCATGACTTCGCCTTACGCTTGCGCGGAGCGCCGCTGGCCGCCGGCGCCGAAGCCGACTTGGCAGGCCCCTTGCGGTGCTTGCTGGGCTTAGCGGTCTTGCTCGCCGGTTTGGCCGGCTTGCCCTTGCCCGCCTTGGCCCCCGTCTTGGCCTCGGCCAGCAACGCCTGCTTCAGCTCACGGCTTTTTCTCACGTCGGTGTTGCCGAGCTGCGCATCGTCCTTGGCCAGAGGCTGCGCCGCCTTCTCCGACTTGCCCCGCCGCCCACTCTTGGCCGCCGCGAAGGACAGGTCGGCAGCGGGCTCAGCGGTCGCGCCGCGCCGCTTACGGCCGACCGGTGCACTGACCACGCTGGCGGCCATTTCGAAGTCGATCTTGCGCTCGTCCAGGTCGACCCGCATCACCCGCACCTCGACGCTGTCGCCGAGGCGGAAGCTGCGCCCGCTGCGTTCGCCGGCCAGGCGATGGTGCACCGGGTCGAAGTGGTAATAATCGGCCGGCAAGGCGGTGACATGCACCAGGCCCTCGACGTAGATGTCGGTCAGCTCGACGAAGATGCCGAAACCGGTCACCGCGCTGATCACCCCGGCGAAGGTCTCGCCGACGCGATCCTGCATAAACTCGCACTTCAGCCAGTTGACCACATCACGCGTGGCTTCATCGGCGCGGCGTTCGGTCAACGAGCACTGCTCGCCGAGCTGCTCCAGCGCCGGCTCGTCGTAGGGATAGATACGCGCCCTGGGGATGCTCATGGCGCCCGCGCGGCGAACGTGCGGAGTGTCCATCTTGGAACGGATCACGCTGCGAATGGCGCGATGGGTCAACAGATCCGGGTAGCGCCGGATCGGCGAGGTGAAGTGGGTATAGGCCTCGTAATTCAGACCGAAGTGGCCCTGATTGTCGGCGCTGTACACCGCCTGACTGAGCGAACGCAGCATCACCGTCTGGATCAGGTGATAGTCCGGGCGCTCGCGGATGGTCTCGAGCAGCGCCTGATAGTCCTTCGGCGACGGCCCCTCCTTGCCCCGATGCAAGGACAGCCCCAGCTCGGTCAGGAAGGCTTTCAGCTTCTCCAGACGCTCCGGCGGCGGACCGTCGTGCACCCGGTAGAGCGCGGGAATTTCGTGCTTCTTGAGGAACTCGGCGGTGGCCACGTTGGCGGCCAGCATGCACTCCTCGATCAACTTGTGCGCATCGTTGCGTATCGTCGGGCGGATCTCGGCGATCTTGCGCCCGCTGCCGAAGATGATGCGCGTCTCCTGGGTCTCGAAGTCGATGGCGCCACGGGTCTGGCGCGCCGCCACTAGCACCTGGTAGAGCGCATAGAGCTGCTTGAGGTGCGGCAGCACCTCGGCGTACTGGGCTCGCTGCTGCTTGCCCTCGGCGCTCTTCGGATGTTCCAGCATGGCGCTGACCTTGTTGTAGGTCAGCCGCGCATGGGAGTGGATCACCGCCTCATAGAACTGGTAGTCGGTCAGTTTGCCGGTCTTGGAAATGCTCATCTCGCAGACCATCGCCAGGCGGTCGACCTGCGGATTCAGCGAGCACAGGCCATTGGACAGCTGCTCGGGCAGCATCGGCACCACGCGCTCGGGGAAATACACCGAGTTGCCGCGACTGGTCGCCTCTTCGTCCAGTGCCGAACCGACCTTGACGTAATGGGAGACGTCGGCGATCGCCACGTACAGCCGCCAGCCACCGGAGAACAGGCGCCAATTGCTGCCGCTCTTCTCGCAGTAGACCGCGTCGTCGAAATCGCGGGCATCCTCGCCGTCGATGGTGACGAAGGGCAGATGACGCAAGTCGACGCGCTTCTCCTTGTCCTTCTCCTCGACTTCCGGCTTGAGCTTGGCCGCCTCCTTGAGCACCGTTTCCGGCCAGACATGGGGGATGTCGTAGCTGCGCAGCGCTACGTCGATCTCCATCCCCGGCGCCATGTAGTTACCGACCACCTCGACCACATCGCCCTGCGGTTGGAAGCGCGGAGTCGGCCAATGGGTGATCCTGATCTCGACGAACTGGCCGATCTTGGCGCCGGCCGTACGGCCGGGGGTAACCAGCACTTCCTGCTGGATTTTCGGGTTGTCGGCGACCACGAAACCTATGCCGCTTTCCTCGTAGTAGCGGCCGACGATGCTTTCGTGGGCACGGGAAATCACTTCGACTATCGCGCCCTCGCGCCGACCGCGGCGGTCGAGGCCGGAGACCCGCGCCAAGCCACGGTCGCCGTCGAACACCAGGCGCATCTGCGCCGGGCTCAGAA
>NZ_JAKFDJ010000211.1:0-1853 GCF_036676215.1 Devosia sp.
CCTGACGACGTTCGAGAATGTCGCTTTGCCATTGCGTGTGCTGGGGCAGCCGGAAAGCGAATATCGGCCCAACGTCACCGAACTGCTCGAATGGGTGGGGCTGGGTGAACGCATGAACGCCCTGCCCTCGCTGCTGTCGGGTGGCGAAAAGCAGCGCGCCGCCATCGCCCGGGCCGTCATCGCCCGGCCCAAGATCCTCCTTGCGGATGAGCCAACCGGCAATGTCGATCCCGATCTGTCGAGCCGACTGGTCCATCTCTTCGCCGAGCTCAATCGCACGCTGGGCATGACCATCATCCTGGCCACACACGAGCTGCCGCTCCTCGACAAGTTCAACTATCCGCGCATGCTGCTCTCCAAGGGCGAGTTGGTGATCCATGATTGAGCGCATCCTCGGCCTGTGGCCGGCCCGCAAGGGTGCCGCCCCTATCGTTCCTGAAAAAAGCGTCGCCGGCCGCACCCTGCTGCTGCTCATCACCATCATGGGCTTCCTGTCCGCCGTGACGCTGGGCGGCGTGGTGCTGGTGCAGAAATCAGCCATTGCCTGGTCGGCCGATGTCGGCCGCGAGGTCACCATCCAGATTCGCCCCGTCGAGGGCGAGGTGATGGATAGCAACCTGCGTACCGCGGTTTCGCTGGCCCAATCGACGCCCGGTGTCGCCTCGGCCCGGGCCCTCACCATCGAGGAAAGCCAGCAGCTGCTCGAGCCCTGGCTCGGGGCCGGCCTCGACCTTACCGCCATCGAGATCCCGCGGCTGGTCGTGGTGCAACTGGCCGACCCCGCTGAGGCCGATATCGAGGGCCTCGAGCGCAACCTGGCCGCCGTCAAGGGCGCCAGCCTCGACACTCACGCCGCCTGGCGCCAGCAGCTCAACACCATGGCCGGCACCATCGTGGTCTCGGGCCTGCTCGTGCTGATCCTGATCGGCGCCGCTACCGTGCTCGCAATCGTCTTCGCCACCCGCGGCGCCATGGCGACCAACCGCGAAATTGTCGACGTGCTGCACTATATCGGCGCCTCGAACCGCTTTATCGCCGGGGAGTTCCAGGGACGGTTCCTCTCCATCGGGCTGCAGGGCGGGCTGCTCGGCACGATCGCGGCCATGCTGTTCTTCACCCTGATCGGCACGGCTGCCGGCAATATCCTGTCGAGCGAGGCCGGGGCGCAGGTCGGCATATTGTTCGGGCGCTTTGCCCTGGGCATCGATGGCATTGTGGGGATCCTGGCCGTGGTGCCGGTCATTGCCGCGCTCACCGCCATAACCTCGCGCGTGACGGTTCGTCGCTTCCTCAACGAAACCTCCTAGACCGGTGTGCTGCGGTCAAGGCGAGCCGAAAATGGTGGCATTAAAGAACCGGCGCGGAGCGTGCATCAGTACGTGAGCACCGGAAGCGCAGAAGGCCGCCGTTTGCAGGCCGCCTTCACGTGAACCCCGACACACCGGGGGAACGCCCCTCGCCAAGCCCGCGTTTGCCCGCTATGACGCGGGGACCGACCGGCAGTCCGCTCAGGCTGAGCCGAAAATGGTGGTTTTCGACAACCGGACCGGAGCGTACGTTCTGTACGTGAGGACCGGAAGCGCAGGAAACCGGCATTTGCAGGCCAGCATCAGCGGAATGCCGATCGGTCTCAAATCGGCCAGACGCCGTGGGGAGATGTTCATGGCTATCGTGCAGGCAGTGCGCACCGCGCTGTTCTACTTCATCTTCGGCACGGTGATTGTCGCCGGCTCCCGCTTCCTCGCCAAGGCGCTGCTGTGGCTGCCCGAGCGCAACGTTGGCCACACCGGCGGGGTGGTGATCTATGGCGCCGGTTCGGCCGGCACCCAGCTTGCCGAAGCGCTGCGCGCCCA